>JBJMGP010000057.1:0-56701 GCA_045807865.1 Pyrinomonadaceae bacterium | reverse complement strand
GATGATCCGCACCCACTTGAAGGAGAGCGCCCGAGCCATCACGCCCGACGAGCGCAGCACCGCCCGGTCGGTCGTCAGCGGCAAGGCCGCTTTGATCGCGCCGACTCTCTGCTCCAGCGTCTCGCGCCTGACCGAGTGGTGTGCATGAAAGAACTGCAAGAGGGTCGCACGCCTGACCCGCTTGAGCGCGGAGGGCTCCGGCCGGCGCAGCAGGAAGTCGCAGACCAGGGTGGTGCGCAGGTCGGGGAACAACTCTCAGACCTGAGAGAAGTAGCACTTGAGCAGCGAGGTCAGCCGGTTGCTGATGCGTGTCTGGTCTGAGACCAGCCTCCGGCGGTGCTCGACGAGCAGGCGCAGGGTGCGCGTCCGCTTGTCGTCCGGGCGCCAGGCGCGCAGCCGCTCGCGGTGGTGGATGAGCAGTTCGGCGAGGAAGGCGGCGTCCGGCCAGTCGATGCCAATGAGCGCGGCGTACTGAGCCATCACAGTCTTCCTCCGGAAAGGTAAGTCGTAGTCCGAAGAACGTGCTGGCTTCAGCCCTGCGAGCTGGTTATAGTAGGGCCGCCCGGCGGCAGCATCTGAGCGTTCGTTGTCGGGCTAAAGGCGGGGCGGGCGCGCGGACTGGTTGTTGGAAGCGTCTGGCGTACGCTGCTGCATGCAGGTTCGTCACGCCCGCCCGGCACGTCCTTTCCTCAGCCGCAGACTCTACTGAACCAGTGCTGAGAGATGAACCGCCTCCACCTATAACGGCATGCACCCGACCCGCGATACGCTGCCTCTCATGCATCTTGAGTTGGGGCGCGGGTGATGCCGGGCGTTATGCTTCTACGTACTATCCGGAATGACTGCCGTCAACCTGAAGTTCCCATTCAGTCCTAAAGTTGGGAGAACAATTATGAAGCGAATCGGCGTGCTATGTTGGTGTCTCATTTTGTGTGGGTTCTTCGCCGTATGCCCGACAGTCGCCCAAGAGGGGAAGCCCAAAGGGGCGCAGGGTGGTGAAATCTCTAAACTGTTCGGCGATTGGTCTGGCGAATCAATCTGCGTGAACAAGGAGAAATTTCCGGCCTGTAACGACGAGCAAGTCGTTTACCACGTAGTCGTGGCCTCCGGTAAAACGGACACCGTGACCATTACGGCGGACAAAATTGTTAAGGGCAAGCCAGAGCCAATGGGCACGTTTGATTTCGTCTATGACGCGCGCCGGCAAACGCTCACAAGCGAGTTCAAGAACGAGAGGGTACACGTCATCTTTGAATTCGCCGTTCAAGGCGACCTCCTCGAAGGCACGCTGGCCACTCTGCCGGAGAGGACGCTGGTGCGCCGGATCAAAGTAAAGAAGGATAGATGAGGGCACGGCGAAGCCTGACATCAAGTTTGAAGTGCAACGCTGACTATAAAGCGACGGGTTGACCTGCGGGTGAGCGCCGAGTGGTCATTACAGTCGGATTTCCGTCGCGCAACAGGTGAAGAGGCCCGCATGATTAGCGGGCCTCTTCGCGAATGATTGTCCCTTGATTGGTCAGTTGGGTTAAGCCGAACAATTCCTACACGGTTATGCTCTCCCCCCGCGCGAAGTGAGCAGGGCTCGCCCCTCCCACAGGCAGAGCGAAAGCAGCGCGGAGTCCGGGTCGTTAAGCAGGGGCCAAGTGCGGACGCTGAGTTGGAGGACGTGCCGCCCCGGCCCGAGGCCGCTCTCACAATCTCCGCCCTCGGTCGGTTCGCAATTGGGCTCGTCCCCCTTGTGAAGGAACATCGGGAGGATGGTGTCAAAGTCCGGTAAGTATGTCTCTCCGGGCTTGAGGGTGACGAAGTAGTCCGGCGGGGGTTTGTCGCCGAGCTTCATGTCCCCACCGGTAGACATCGTCATGGGGTTGACGACCTGTTCAAAGCGCTTCGCCGCCGTATCCCCGGGGCCGCGGCTGACGCTGTATTCGTAGGGCGTGATGGCGTATTTGAAGAGCACGAGGTCGGCGTTGCCGGTGTTCCTATAGCCCAGACGCAGCAGCAGCAGCATGTCGCCGTCAGAACAGTACCTTTGACGCTTAACACTGGCGGTGAGTTCGAGTCTACCGTCGCCCGCCGTGGCGCCCCTGTCGTTCACGCCCGGCCCACTCTGAGTGACGGCTGAGCTGGCGGCCCAGAGCAGCACGAACGCGGTCAGCAGAATGTTCATCACTAATCTCCCAACGTCAGCATAAACTCCGGGCGGGCCGCTGCAAAGCATGGCTAATAGGTCACACTGCGGCCGGGCCACCCCCGGGCACGGTTAGTCCGGTTCGCTAAAGATGCAAGCTTTCAGGAGCTTCTCGTTGTTGCGCGCGACCTTGTTGAGGTCGTGGCCATCCTTATCGTCATTGCCGTAAGTGTTGCCGTCCCGGTGCCCCAGTTCGTGCAGGAGAACGAAAGCGCCGAAGTCGGTTGGGTTGTCGAAGGTGTTGTTTTTGTAGGCGCCCGGTTTTCACCCGGCCTCACAACCACCTGCGCGTAGACGCTTCGGCGTCGTAGCCGTACGACTTGGTTTACGGGTCCCCATAAGGCCCCCAGGCGGAGGTCACGCGCCCCACGTGGTCGTAGGAGTATGTGAGGCTGAAGAGGCGATGCGTCGACGGCGGCGAGCTGCCCACCGTGTCGTCGGGGTCGGTCAGGTTGGCGAAGTGGTGGGTCTCCTTCGTCAGGCGCGAGAGCACGTCGTAGTCGTAGGTGACGTTGTCCTTACTGGAGCCCGCCTCGGGACGGTTGTACTCCATCCACTTGCGGTTGCCCGCGGCGTCGTACTTGAAGCTGACGTTGAGCTGGGTGGCGCCCGAAAGCTTGTGGGTGATGCCGGTCACGAGACGCCGGTTGTTGGTGAGATTGTCCTACCCGGCGTAGCTGTAGGTGGTCACCGCGTTGCGGCCGTCCGTCACCGTCAGCGGCGTGTCGTCCGGGTTGTAGGTGTAGGTCGTGAACGCGGTTGCCTCCTGCTCGGGCGTGTGGCGCGACTGCAGCCGTCCGTGCCTGTCGTAGGCCATCGTCGCCGTCTGGTAGCCCGCGGCCTCGCCCGCCGGCTCCTGCTCCGGCGACTGCGCCGTCGTCGCCCCCGCGTACTGCCGCACCCGCACCGGCCGGTCAAGCGCGTCGTACTTCGTCGTTGTCGTCGCGTAGACGGCCCCGTTCCAGTCGATCACTTCGGCCTTCCAGGGCCGCCCCAGCACGTCGCTGTAGACCTTCTGCGTGCGGCGCGCCAGGTTCGAAGTGTTCGGGATGAAGAGCAGAAGTGAAAGCAACGTCACCTGCTTATCAGCGGTCTTTGAAGACCGGCGCGGTCTCGGACTGTTGCTTTCACGGAGCCGGAAGCTTACTGCCCCCTCCCGACTCACGACAAACATACAAGCGGTCAGGCGGAAGAAACATTGACATCAAGCAAAGGGAGAGATATAAGACCGTCCGGAGCTTTCAGCTTTGCGGCACGTGGGTTCACCCTTACGTATGCCGCGGTCTTCGACTAGAAACAGTCTCATAAACCTACTCCTCTGCCGCGAACGTCGCGCGCGGCTGACCACGGTCTCCGGGCCTCAGGTCGAGCCGAAACGTTTCGCAGGGCGGCACCATTAGTTTATGAGACGCTCTCTTGTCATCACGTGGGCTTCCCACAAACTTGCCATCCCGAACTCTATGGAAGGTGTTCTTATCATGTTCGTCAACTAATCTTGCCGGTTGGACGCCACGCGGGTGAGCCGTCAGCTCAGTCCGGCTCCGAGAGCGTAGAGACCTACGGTGCGCGCCGGCCTTGTCTTGAGTCGGCATCAAGTGTCGGAGCAGAAGGCGGCCACATTGCAAGGGCCGGGCAAGCGGGATGGCGGCGGGCGTGAGGGCGGAGCCTCCGACCCGCAACTCGGGGGCGGCGCGCGTCTGGAACCTGAAGGACGGCGGCAAAGAGGCCACGCTGCATGAGCGCTGGGAGTTCACCATCAGGAATAAGCGTTTCCCCTTCCCGTTCGACTTCGACTGGCACGGCCGCAAGCGCCCGGTCATGACGGGTGCCGCCTTCATCTCGGGGACGAATGGCGACCCCAAGCCGAAGTTCGTGGTCACGTCGAGCGAGGACGGCAAGGTCAAGGTGTGGGACTTGAAGACGGGAACGGCCGTCCTGGATCTGAAGGGGCACCTCGGGCGCGTCAAAAGCAGGGCCTACAACCCCCTCGGCAAATTCTTCATCACCGCGGGCGAAGACGACACGGTGCGCATCTGGGAGCCCTGCGCCGAGGGGTTGGTTGATCCAAAAATCGGCACGAGCGTCGCCCGCGACAACTTTAAAAAGTACTGCGAGACCGTTTCAGGGCGGTCACACTAAAAGCGCCCGCCCCGCTTTGTCTGAATGATTGTGTCGCAGGAATTGCTTCGAGTTAAGAAGAGGCTCGGCGGGGCCGATCTTGGCAGTACCGGTTGGCGAGAACGCCTCTCGTTAGTCGGAGCAACTTCACGCGCCTAGGGTTACAGGCGCCCGGCTTTTCACTGTTAGCCGACCGGCTTCGCGCACGACCCGAAGCCGGCCCTCCGCACCCGGCCCTTTAGCCGGGCGGCGGCGCTACCCAACCACGGCCGAAACGCAAACATCCTCGGGGAGAAACCTCATGTCGACAAACGATCAGGAAAGAATAGCGAAGATGGACTGGAACGAAGTCGAAGCCCGGCTTCAATCCGCGACGAGGAGCAGAGGGGGGGCCGGCGACGAGCGCGCGATGCGCGAGTTCTTCGGCGACGAAGAGTTCGAGGCTCTGAAGAAGATCGCCGAGGACGCGCGCAAGACGCGCTCGCGCGGCCCGCAGGTCGGCACGGTGGTGGTGCTGCCCGGCATCATGGGCTCGAACCTCATCACCACCGATGGCGGTGGCGACGAGGACTTAGTCTGGGTCAACGTGCTGAGGATCGCGCTCGGCCGCGTCAGCCGCCTTCGGCTCAACGATAGCGGCTCGCAGGAGGCCGACTCGGCCTTCCGCGTCACCGCCAGCGTGATAGACAAGCGAACGTACACGCGCCTCCTGCTCAAACTCAGCGCGCGCTGGAACGTGCGCCCCTTCCCCTTCGACTGGCGCAAGGACATCAAGTCGGCAGCCGACGCGCTCGACAAGTTCATTAAAGACATTCTAGCCGCCCCCGACGGCGGGCCTGTCCACCTCGTCGCGCACTCGATGGGCGGCCTCGTCTCGCGCTACTTCATACACCTTCACAAGGATACTTGGGAGGCACTCCCCGGCGGTGGTCAGGGCCAGCGCGGCCGGCTCGTCATGTTGGGCACGCCCAATTACGGCTCCTTCACCATCCCGCAGGTGATGACGGGGGCCGAGAAGCTCGTGCAGTGGCTCGGGCGCATCGACCTGCGCCACGGCCTGACGCAGCTCCTCGACATCATCAACACCTTCGTCGGCAGCTACCAGATGTTGCCCGACCAGGAGAAGCTTGCGGCCGGCACGCCCGACCTCTACAGCAGCGACACGTGGGGCGACTTCCCCGTCTCGCAGGCCCACCTCGCCCGCGCCCGCGCGTTCCATGACGACCTGCGCGACCCCACGACCATCAACCCCGACCGCATGACCTACATCGCAGGCTGCAACCGCCGCACGCTCGCGGGCATTTCGAGCCAGGCCCCCGGCGAGTTCGGCTACGACGAGACGCTCAACGGCGACGGGCGCGTCCCGCACAGGCTCGGGCTACTCGACGGCGTGACGACCTACTACGTCGAGGAGGATCACGGCAGCCTGCCGCGCAACGACAAGGTGATGACGGCGGTCGAGCAGTTGTTGAACTCGGGCGTCACCTCGGCGCTGCCGCGCCAGCCTATCGCGCCGCGCGGGTTCCTGCCCGAAGGCGCGCGCTGGTCGCGCGGCATCGGAGAGCACCTCGTCGGCTTCGACCTCGAACAGTACGCGCGCAAGGCCGCGCGCGACGAGCTGACCCCGGAAGAGAAGCGCGTCGTCGAGGAGACGCTGACGAGGGCGCTCCTCGGCGCAGAGAGACCGGCGAGGCCGCTTGAGCTGCACAAGGAGGCCGAGAGCGCGAAGGGCGCGCCCGATGAGTCCCGCCTTCGCTTGAAGATCACGGTCGCGAAGGGGGACGTGACGAAGGTCGTCGCCCCGGTCATCGCCGTGGGCCAGTACAAGGGCATCGCGCCTGCGGGCGGCGTCCAACGGCTCGACGAGAAGCTCGACTACTTAATCAGCGGGGCCATCAAGCGCTCGATGGTCGGCAGCGAACTGGGGCAGCTCTTCTTCATACCCGTCCGCGGGAGCGAGCTGGCCGTGAGGGCCGTGCTGCTGGCCGGCATGGGCGAGGACGGAAAGTTCAGTCAGGACGACCTGCGCTACCTGATGCACAACGTGACCTACGGCATCGCGTCGCTCGGCGAGGAGAACTTCGCCACGCTCCTGATAGGCTCCGGCTTGGGCAGCCTCCCACTCGAAAAGGCCCTGCGCGGCATGCTCTTCGGAATCTGCGACGCCTTCCACGCGCTCTACGATAGCCCCGAGGAGCAGGTGCTCAAGCGCGTGACCATCGTCGAGCACAACCCCGTGCGCTTCGACCAGGTCACGAAGATGCTCGAACTGATTAAGAGCGAGGACTCGGCCGCGAAGCTCGACATAGACGTGGAGAAGAGCGAGCTGCCGGCGGCCGACGACAGCGCGCCCGAGAGGCCGCGTCAGGACTCCGTGCCGATCAGGTTCGGGCCGCGCATCACGGTCGAGCGCGAGGGCGACATCTTCCGCTTCTCCGCGCTGACGCAGGCGGCAGTCATCCCGGTACGCGAGGTAGACGTGCAGTCGTTCTTCGCGGACGGCATTGCGCGCGACCTGATGTTCTCGACGAACAAGGACGAGCAGGAGACCTACGGGCGCCTGCTCAACACGGTCCTCCTCCCCGAAGACTTCAGCCAGGTGCTCAACACCTCCGAGCCTCTGACGCTCGTCGTCGACGGCAACACGGCCTCCTTCCCTTGGGAGATGGCCTGCTTCGCGACGCCATCCGGCAGCGCCTACTTCGGCACGAACCTGAGCCTCACCCGGCAGTTCCGAACCTTCCTTTCGGGCGCGCCGGGCGTGCCTCCGCCGCTCAACGACACACTCCGCGTCCTCGTCATCGCAGACCCGGCCCCTGAACCCGAGTACCAGTTGCCGGGCGCGCGGGCCGAGGGGCGGGCCGTCGTGCGCGTGCTCAACTACATCAAGAACAGGTGGAACCTGAAGATAGACGTGGTAGACCGCATCGGCTACACCGAGTGCGACCCCGTCAGGATTCTCGGGCTCATCCTCGAAGGCGGGTTCGATGTAGTTCACTACGCCGGCCACGGCACGTTCGACGAGAAGAACCCTACGCGCGGCGGGTGGGTCTTCGGCGCGAACAGCTACCTGACGGCGCGCGAGATATTCCGCGCGCGCCGCGTCCCGCGCCTCATCTTCGCTAACGCGTGCTTCTCGGCGGTCGTCAATAAGAGTCAGCAACTCAGCGCCGCCGGGATGAACCGACACCTCGCCGGAATCGCCGAGGCGTTCTTCGAGCGCGGCGTGCAGAACTACATCGGCGCGGGCTGGCCCGTGCAGGACGACCTCGCGGTGAACTTTGCGACGACCTTCTACGAGTACGCGCTGACGGGCCAGCCGCTCGACGTGGTGAATAAGGGGCTCGACCTGGAGGAGGGCGGCGGGCTCGGCGGCAGCGAAGCGCCGCCGCCGGGCTTCACCTCAGACCGCACGCTCGGCCAGGCGCTCAGGCACGCGCGCGAGCGCATCATCCACAACGGCTCGACCTGGGGCGCGTATCATCACTATGGCAACGCGAACGACTTCTTGCTCCACCCAGATGCGAGGGGCGAGGCACTGCCCGGCGGTGCGGTGTGGAAGGGCGGCGTCTCGAAGAAGCGCGCGCGCAAAAGCCCGACCTCGCGCAAGGCCGCGAAGTCGAGCACAAAGGGGCGCGGGTCAGCCAAACGGTAGGGCGGGTTTTGAGCCCGCCTTGCTCGAATACCTACGCTGGCTGGAGTGGACGTGACGCTATGTGAGCCTGTTCGAGGTTGCTGCTTGACGAGAGCTGTCACCAAGCCCTTTCGCGCCTCGGTGTAATTCCCGCGGAGGTGACGTGATGAAGCAGGCACCTCCAGCTCAAGATCGAGCTGCGGTAGACTCATTTCGCGCATGAGACCACGTAGGAGGTACCCATGGCCTTCTATCGTGGTGTGGACTTCCACGCGCGTTTCCTCCTCCCCGTTTAGGCGGCGATGAGGGACATGACTGAGGGTTCACGAAGGAGCCGAACGTGAACCCTTATCCCGATCTATGCGGATGATGTCGGAGCACCGGGAGCCGAAGACCGTCATACGCTACGACCACGGGCGCGAGAACATAGAGCAGAACGCGGTCAACTTCCTCGGCTACGACGAGGAGTGAGTCAGGCGGCTGTGACGCGGCGCGGATCGGTGAACGTATCATGGCGCAAAGATGAAAGGCGTACCCCGCACGGCATAGGGATGGGGACAAAAGAAGGTGGGAGGCTAACCACATAATCTCCGATTCCCCTGTGATACTCTGTGCGCACTGGAGGGCGGCTGCCGTGAAGGAGCGAAAGGTGCCAACTTGGGTGAGCGCGCCGCTCATCTTGGGGGCGTTCGGGCTGCTCGTGTGGCTGGAGCGCCGGCGGCCCTTGCGTCACACCGTCGAGCCGAAGCTCAGGCGCGAGGCGCGCAACCTCGCCGTGGCAGCCGCGGGCGCCGCCGCTCTCCGCGTGACGGAGAAGCCCCTGGCCGACGCGCTCACGTCGCTGGTGGAGCGACGCCGCCTGGGGTTGCTCAAGCTGTTCAGGCTGCCCGCGTGGCTCGAAGTCGCGCTCGCCGTCGTGCTGCTGGACTACACCCTCTACCTCTGGCACGTACTCACGCACCGCGTGCCGTTCCTCTGGCGCTTCCACGTGGTGCACCACGTGGACCTCGACCTCGACGCCTCGACCGCGCTGCGCTTCCACTTCGCGGAACTCGTGCTCTCCGTCCCCTGGCGGGCCGCACAGATACTTCTCATCGGCGTCTCGCCGCCCGCGCTGTCGGCGTGGCAGACCTTCCTTTTTCTCTCGATCATGTTCCACCACTCTAATGTGAAGTTCCCCATGGAAATCGAGAGGCGGCTGAACGCCTTCGTCGTCACGCCGCGGATGCACGGCATCCACCACTCGACGGTGAAGGAAGAGACGAACTCGAACTGGTCGAGCGGGCTCACCGTCTGGGACTGGCTGCATGGGACGCTGCGGCTCGACGTGCCGCAGGACGCGATTGTCATTGGCGTACCCGCCTACCGCGACCCAAGCGAGGTCGGCCTGGTCTCCATGCTCGCGCTGCCCTTCGGCGAGGAGCGCCCGACCTGGCGACACGACGGCACGGGGCCCGAGCCAGCCCGCGAACTCCTGCCCGGACATACTCAGCAACTGACCGCGTGAATTCCCTCCAGGCTCTTGACGAACATCTCCATCATTATCCCGGCGCTCAACGAGGCCGAGGCCATCCGTGAGACGCTCGACGCGGCGGCGCGCCTGGGCGACGAGGTCGAAGTCATCGTCGTAGATGGAGGGAGTACGGACGGGACGGCCGAGGCGGCGCGCGCTCATGGTGCGCGCGTCGTCACGTCGGCCAAGGGTCGCGGTGCGCAGATGCACGCGGGAGCGCTCGCGGCGCGGGGCGACGTACTCTGGTTCCTGCATGCAGACACGCTCGCGCCCGCGGACGCGGCCTCTTGCATCGCGCGCGCCCTCGCAGACCCGCGCGCCGTCGGCGGGAACTTCCGAATACGCTTCGATGGCGACAGCGGGGCGGCGGGGTTCCTGACGTGGCTTTACCCGCGCCTGCGGCTGCTGGGGCTGGCCTATGGCGACTCCGGTCTCTTCGTGCGGCGCGTGGCCTACGAGCGCGCGGGCGGATTCAAGCCGTTTCCTATCTTTGAAGACTTGGATTTGCTGCGGGCCCTGTGGAGGCAGGGGCGCTTCGTACAGGCCGAGGCTTGCGTCATCACCTCCTCTCGCCGCTTCGAGGGGCGCAGCTTCGCCCTCACCTTCGCGCGCTGGTCGCTGCTGCAATGCCTCTACTGGCTCGGCGTCAGCCCGCACACGCTCGCGCGCCTCTATACGTCGGTCCGCGGCCGCACGAGGTGAAGTCCTCTAGACGAAGTGAGAGCACAGCCATTCGCTGGTCGAAGGGGCGCGGCCTCGGGCGGCTTCGTCGGCGTCGAGTTCGGCGCGCAGGCGCGCGAGGTCTGCGGGCGTGTCCACGTCGTACCAGGGTGGCAGCTCCAACAGGCGTAAGTTCAGGCAGGCGGCGTTTCGCGCGGTCTGCGCGTAGGCGCGCGGCGTGCTCCAATCGACCGAGTCGAAGAGCCCCGGCGCGGGACGGCGCGTCCCGACGGCGTAATAGCCGCCGTCTTCCGTCGGCCCGAGCGCCACGTCTGCGCGCCCCCGCGTGAGTCCTTCGAGCGCCGCCGCGAGGAAGGCCGGCGGGAGCGTAGGGCTGTCAGCGCCGAAGAGGAGCAGAGGGCAGAAGCCCCATGAGGAGGCGCGCGCGACCACGCCATCAAGCCGCTCGCCCAGTCCTTCACCGCGCTGTTCAAGCCAGAGGACTCGGCCCGGGCTCTCTTCGCCCGGGGCGGCGGACAGACTCTCTTCGAGCGGGGCGCGCCCGTCTGCCGGCGCATACGCGACGACCACCGCGGTGCCTGCGCTGAGAGCGAGCGCGACGGTGTCGGCGAAGAGGCACGCGGCGAGACTCGCCGCCTCCTCGCTTGTGAGCGGAGGAGTGAGCCGCGTCTTAGCCTCGCCCGGGCGCGGGGCCTTCGCCATGACGATGATCGCGGGGTTAGACATGCGGGGTACGGTTGCGGATTGCGGATTAGAGGCGCGGCGCGTAATGTTTTCCAATCCGCGTTACGCAATCCAATAATCTGCAATCGACGGGGGAGTATCGCACGGAGATGAGCTACTACGAAGAAGAGGACCTCGGGCGCTTCGGCGACGTGGGGAAACACCGGCCCGACCTGTTCGAGAAGTTCATGGCGTGGTATCAGGCGTGCCAGGAGGACGGCGCCCTCTCCCGCCGCGAGAAGGCGCTGATCGGGCTCGCGGTCGCGCACGCCTTGCAGTGCCCTTACTGCATCGACGCCTTCTCGCAGTCGTGCCTCGAAGCCGGGTCGAACATGGAGCAGATGACCGAGGCCATCCACATGGCTTCGGCCCTGCGCGGCGGCGCCTCACTCGTCCACGGCGTGCAGGCGCATAACTCCGTGGGCAAGGTCTCGATGTGAGCCGGCCTTCGCTCCCAGTCGTCGAAGACTCGCCGCCACGCGCGCCGGCGGCGTTCGAGCAGAGGCTCGCCGAGCGCGGGCTGGAGCTGCGCGCTGCGCGGGTCGAGACGCTACAGGTCAACGTCGGCAAGCTCTGTAACCAGGCGTGCAAGCACTGCCACGTGGATGCCTCGCCGCGTCGGACGGAGATTATGTCGGCCGAGGTGGTCGAACAGGTTTTGGACGCCGTGCGCCGTTTCCGTTTCCCCGTCGTGGATATCACGGGCGGCGCACCGGAGTTGAACCCGAACTTTCGTCGGCTCGTCTCCGAGTCGCGGCGCCTCGGCTCGCACGTCTTAGTGCGGCACAACCTGACCGTCATGTTCGAGCCGGGGCAGGAGGACTTGCCCGAGTTCTTTCGCCAACACGGGGTCGAGGTTGTCTCCTCGCTCCCGTACTTCCTCGGCCAGCAGACGGACGCGCAGCGCGGCCCCGGCGTCTTCGACAAATCAATCGAGGCCATGAAGCGCCTGAACACCGTCGGCTACGGCATCGAGGGGAGCGGGCTCACGCTCAACCTCGTCTACAACCCGGTCGGCGCATTCCTCCCTCCGCCGCAAGGCTCAATCGAGGCCGACTTCAAGCGCGAGTTGCTCGCGCGCTACGGCGTGACGTTCGACCGCCTCTACACCATCACCAACATGCCCATTAAACGCTTCCTCGAATACCTGCGCCGCTCCGGCAATGAGGAGCGCTACATGCGCAAGCTCGTCCAGGCGTTCAACCCCGCGACCGTCGAGGGGCTGATGTGCCGCACGCTCGTCAGCGTGGGCTGGAGGGGCCGTCTCTACGACTGCGACTTCAACCAGATGCTCGAACTCGGCGTAGACGCGGCGCTCCCTCAGACCATTGCAGACTTCGACCCGGCGGCTTTCGCCGCGAGGCGGATCGTGACGGGCGCGCACTGCTTCGGCTGCACGGCGGGCGCGGGCTCAAGCTGCGGCGGCGCGGTGGCTTGAAAGCTCTGATGGGGTGACAGGCCGAGGAGATGGCGACGGAGACAGAGGTGTTCCAAGACTTCGACGCGTGGGCGGAAGAGTTCGCCGCCTTCGTCGGCGCGAAGGGAAAGGTTGAGCCGGGCAAGTATCGCGCTTACGGCTACGAAGCGCCGGGACATCTCACGGCCGACATTAAGGCCAAGTTCCGCGAAATCCGGACGGGCATCGGCTACCCGCCGGAAGGCTCCTCGCCTGCCAAGCAAGAGGAGCTCGGTCTCAACGAGGACTTAACCCTCAGGCCGAAGAAGAGCGAGGGCGAGAAGCTCCGCGAGTAGCCTTCAAATGCGGAAGGGAATCACGCACCCGAGGCCGGCTCTCGTCTTCGTTTACAACGCGGAGAGCGGCCTGTTCAATACCCTGGCCGACGCGGCGCATAAAATCTTTTCGCCGCGGACGTACCGCTGCAACCTCTGCGCGCTTACGCACTCGGCGGTAGGCATGCGTAAAGAGTGGAGAGAGTTCCTGAACGGGCTCGACGCCACGCAGGAGTTCCTGCACGCCGACGAGCTGGAGGAGCGCTACGGCGTAGTGAGTCTGTCGCTGCCCGCGATTTTTAGGAGAGAGGACAGGGACATAGAAGTGTTGGTTGGCGCAGACTCGATAAACGCCTGCGAGACGATGGACGATCTGAAACGCCTGCTTCTAGATGCCCTCGATTCACGCCCCGCCTGACGCCCGATTTGTACGTACGTCGGCGCTCTCCGCCTCGAATCTGTCGCCGGCCATTTCCCGCAACAGCCCCTCGGCCATCTGGCTCCGCGCAGAGTTGCCCGTGCAGAGTACGAGCACGCGCTTCCTCTCAGAGATAACGACCTCTCCTTCTCGTTCAGGCGTGTGATCTGCCTCGTCCCTTGCGAGGTGCTGTTCAGACGGGCGGCGGCCTGACCCCGATTGAAGTCGTGGGCGGTCTGCCGTTCGGCGCGCAGGGCATCGTCGCGCGTTAGGGCCGAGGAAGCGGAGTTAGGCCGGAGTCGGGGCCGGCTCTGCGCCATAACACGGCGACGGTCGTGCCGTCCGGTCGCTGCGCCAAGCCGACGACGTTCCCTTCGGCGTCTATGTCTCGGGCGACTGAGCTGCCCTCGGCGAACTCGGCCGGGAGGAGTGAATGTAAGTCTGCCACGCTTTCAGCCGTGCCCGACCAGAGCAGTGCATGCGAGCGCGACCCGGTGGCCGGGCTGCCCCCGAACCCGACTTGCAGTTTCCCGTTGGTGGCCAAGGCCGAGGTCTCGACGTAGCCGACCGGGTGCAGGCTGACGACGCTCGAAGCGGTGCCGCGCCACAGGAGGGCCCGGGCGTGGCCGCCGCTTCGGGCGTCGAACGCGTAGCCGACCTGCACGTCGCCGCCGACGCCTTGGGCGAACGAATGCGTGTAGCCGGGCGGGTGGAGTACGACCGCGCTTTCGGCCATCCCCGACCAGAGCAGTGCGCGGTACGGGGCGTCGTTTGCGTTTGAGGGGAAGTAACCGTAGCCGACCTGTTGCCTGCCGTCGGTGTCGTTCGCGTAGCTTCGTTCGCAGCCGACGCCGCGGGGGTGCAGGTCAACGACGCTGGCCGCCGTGCCGCGCCACAGGGCGGCGTGCTCCGTGATGCTGCGTTCGTACGTCGTGTAAAAATAGTTGTTGATGTTGCCCACCTGCTGACCGCCCGCGACGGCCCTCGCGACCGAGTCATTCCAAACGCCTGCCGGGTGCAGGTCTACGTAAACGTTGGCACTGCCCCGCCACAAAAGGGCGTGTCGTGCGAACTGCGTCGGCGGGCCGTTACCGTACCCGACCTGTCGTAGCCCGTCCGTGCCGAGCGCTGCCGAGTGGCGGAAGTCGGGCGGGTGCAAGTCCACGCCGCCGCCGAGCTTCGGCCAGAAGATGGCGTGCGTGTCGGTCGGGTAAGCCGAGCCCGGGATGCGACCCGTGCCGGCGGCCTGCCCCGCCCCTGCTCCCCGTCCTTCTGCATCGGCGAGCGGCGCCGGGGCGTTCAACAAGACCGCCTCGTAGTTCGATACCTGGCGAGCGCCCGCGCGCGATTGTGTCTGAGCCTGAGGCCGAACCGCCGCCCGGTCGGAACTTCCCACACCCCCGAAGGCGCCGACCGAAAAGCAGGCCGCGCAGACTAATAAATGGAATAGGGCCTTTCCGCGCAGAGCGAAACACAGTTCCACGCCTTGCACCTCCCGCTGTTTCGACGCGCCCGCCTCGGCCGCGCAGGGTAAGCGTCGCCGTCTCTTCACCTTGGGACGGGCGGGCGCCCTTGACGTTGAAAGGGCGCCCGCCGTGCCGAGCGTCTTTACGTTTTTAGTCGCTTTACGTGGTTCGCTTCGCGCCGATGCCCGTGCGCCTCTGGCCACGGAAGTCGGTGAAGGAGAACCCCGCGAACGGCTCGTTGTAGTTGTACCCGTAGTCCGTCAGAATCCGGACGGCCACGTCCTCGCCGCGGAGCAGCGAGGCGGTGTAGTCACTGCGCCAGTGGACGCCCGCGAAGTTGCGCGCCAGCGCGATGTTAGAGGCGAGCTTGTCCAACTCACCCCCGACGGTCAGTTGGTTGTAGCCCGACCCGGTGTAGGCCACGAGATTGCCGCTGGCGTCCGTCTGGTAGACCGGGGTCGGGATGACGGCCTGGTCGTTGAACCACGCCTTGAGGACGGTCACGGCGGCGCCGGCCAGTGTCGCGTGCCCGGCCAGGTAGGACGGGTGGATGGGCGAGCCCTCGGGGTACGCCTGCGGCAGGAAGTAGTTGCCCCCCGTGGCCGACGCGATCAGCGGGAGCGCCGTCGAGTTGTTGATCGCGGTGCTGATCGGGTACGTCTTGAGGTTCTTCAGCTTGAAGTGGACGCGCCCCCCGTACTCCTCGGGGCGCAGCCGCCGGTGGACGAACCACTTCTCGTACCAGCCGTGCTTGTGCACGGCGTAGGCCACCTTGTTCAAGAGCCCCGTGATGTGCGTCGGGCCGAAGGTGACGAACCCCTCCTGCGTGCAGTTGTTGCGGTACGGGTTGGCCGCGTCGAACGGGATGCCGAGCCCGCCGCCGTCGAGCCGCGCCGCGTCCGGCACCATCATGATGAGCCACAGGGCGTTCCAGTAGGCTTGCGTGATGGCGTCAACCTGGACGTAGCTCGCCAGGTCGCGCCCGTTCGTGATGCGGCGGCGCAGGTTGAGCAGCGCCGGCGGCCCCGGCATGCAGCCCCTCTGCACGAACAGCCAGTCGGCCGGGTTGGTCACGTAGTTCTGCGCGGCCAGCGGCTGGATGGTGTTGAAGATGGTCTGCCGGCCGTACGGGATGTCGCGGACGAGGAACTGCGAGAGATACGGCCCCGTCTGGTCGCCCCGCGTGAAGCCGCGGAAGACGGTGCCGCGCGTGACCTGGTTGGTCGTGTTAATGGGGATCACGCCGAGCGGCGTCATCGGGGAGGTCGGGAAGCCGCGCGGCTGCTGGCGCGGCGTCACGCCCGTCGGCACGACCTCGTACTGCGGCAGCCCGGCGTAGCCCCTGTAGCGCGCGTTCAGGTCGCTGACGGCCGAGCCGATGGTGCCGTTCGAAGGGTAGTTGATGAAGGCCACGTCGCGCGCGAGCGCCATCCAGTAAAGCTCGACCGCCTCGGCCGCGTCGTCCAAGCTGGCGAGGGTGGGCGCCGCGTTCGCCGCCAGTTGGTGCGAGTCGATGCCTTCGAGGTCGTAGGCGACGCCAGACTGCGGGTTGACCAGGCGGCGCTGGGTGCCGACCGCCGCCAGCGTGCCGAGCGAGCTGAGGCGGGCCGTCTCCTCCTGCGGCACCTGCGAAGACTTGTCGCTCTCGGCGGCCGCCTGCAAGGAGGTCTCCTCACTGGCCGTCAGCGTCGTCCCTTGCAGGTCGGACTGGGTAGTCGTCGAAGCGGTCGAGGTGTCGGAAGTGGTGGTCGGGATGATCGACTGTTGGTCGTAGTACGCCCCGTCGAACACCAACGTCGTATCCGTCGTGTCGATGGCCGCCGCCTGGAACGTCGTGGTGGACGAGCAGGGGACGCAGCCCAGCGGGATGGCGTTGAAGTCGGCCGGGCTCGCCGTGCTCACGGCCTTGGTCAGGGCACAGTAGGCGGCCGGATCGACCTCCCCGAAGTTGTTGACCTTCGGCAGCCCCTTGGTGAAGCTGCCGATGAAGTTCTGATCCTTGTAGAGCGTCTCGTCGCCGTTGCACGGGTGCAGCGGGATGCCCCGGTTGCGCTCCAGGTTGGCGGCGTTGATGCGCCGGGCCTTCGAGGTCTCGGCGCGCTGCACGGGCGTCTGGATTTCGATGTCGCAGCCGGTCAGGCAGCCGCCGGGAGCGATCTGCGGGGCGATGACGGGCGCGCCGGCGGCGCTGGCTTTTGCTCCGCTGGTGCTCACCTTCGGGATGCCGAGGATAGCGGCGGCCGCGGCGGCGGCCGTGGCCTTGCCGAGGAAGGAGCGGCGGCTGCGCGAGACGGCGGACGGCCCGCCCTCGTTCTCGTTGGCTACGTCGGGGTCGCGTTGTTCCAAGCCATCGGGAGGCGCGGGTTCGCGCTTTTCGCGGGGCGGCTTGGGCGAAGCCTTTGGGTCGTTCTTCATGATAGGCATCTCCTAGCGTTCGGGTATCAGTTTGTGGGTGGCCGCACGCGATGCGCTATAATGCCTGCCGATGAAGGCACGGCTGCCCTAGCGCGTACGCGGGGTGGTTGTTGTCCTCGTCATCAGAGCCCTTGCCGTCGCTATGTAGGAGTAGAGCGGCAGGGGCTCCCTTTTTTTGCATTCAGTACATACCGGTCGGTGCGCTTTCGAACATCAAGGAAGTCCTGAAAGGCAATAGCCGCCGGCCCGCGAGTGGGCGGCGGCAGTTGCGTAAAGTTTACGCAGACCAGTCTTGGAACTAAGGTGAAAGACCGAAGGGTTCGCGCCGGGCTACAAGCCGCTCTCAGGCACTGGGGTGTTGGTTAATGATGGCTTGACGCCCGGCTGCGAAACAACTTGCGATTCGGGCGGACTCCAACCGCTCGTCGTGAGATTAATGGGCAACCAGGGCTCATCGCCTGGTCAAGTGCGAGAGTGAAACCGTCGCTCTGATTCGGGGCAAAAACAATCCCGGCGTCGCCGAGCGTACCGAGATACATCGAGAGGACGTCCGCGCCGAGGTAATAGTTGTCAACGGAGACCCTTCAGAGAGTGGTGCATCGGGCACCGCTCGGGAATCTGTAAAGCCTACTCAAGGGCAGCAGTAGATTGCGGCAAAAGTGCAAACGAGGATGATTCCCGGAGCAAGCGTAGGGGATGAGGTCAAAATACGCCGCTTGTTTTTTTAAGTCAACGATTAATTTTATCTTTGTGTTGCCCACGCGAAACTGGCGTCTTCCTAACCGCTGGGGAAGAATTTGATTTCAATGTGTTGTTGCCCTGCGTTGCGATAGGTGGCTTCTTGGCAGCGGGGTTATTGAATATGCGTTGGAAGTGCTTCCGCATGACGAGAGGCGAAGGCGAGGGGACGCTGTCGTCGCAAAGGAAGAAGGAGCGAGGAGGAACTTTCCCTGTGTGAGCGAAGCCTAACAAGCGCATGCACGCGACCGCCGACACGCAGGCTCTTAAATTCCATCAGATTTGTGGGGCGGCGGGTGATGCCGAGCGTTAGACTGCTACTGGTTGATAAAGCTCGGTCGGCGAGCCAATTTTTATGCTTCACCCTTAGAATCATTTGTATAATTTCAAGGTCTGCTACATTGGTTGAAAGGTGAAAATCATGGAAGACAGCATAACCGTACTTACCCCAAGATACACCAACCGATGATCCGGCTCTTGGCTCTGACCTGCCTGATCGTAACCCTCTGCCCTGTTCAGACGGCAACGGCGGAGGAGCAACCCGTCAGGTACCTGCATCACGCCTGGAACACCGAGAACGGCCTGCCACAGAACTCCGTCACCACGATCCTTCAAAGTCGTGACGGCTATCTGTGGGTGGGCACTTTCGGCGGGCTGGCGCGTTTCGACGGGGTGAAATTCACTATCTTCGACACGGGCAATTCGCCGGGCTTGAAGAGTAATCGGATTATCACGCTGTACGAGGACCGGGCGGGCGTCCTCTGGATCGGCACCGAGCAAGGCGGACTGAGCCGCTACTTCCGTGGAACATTTACTACCTACACGACGAAAGAGGGGTTGCCCGACAACTACATTTATTCTCTCGCGGAGGACGCGGAGGGCGGTCTGTGGGTCGCCACCGGTAACGGTCTGGCCCGGCTCGCGGGTCGGCGCTTTACCACTTACACAACCCGCGACGGACTGGCTGACAACAGAATTTTTCTCGTCAAAGCCGGACGTGATGAGAGTCTGTGGCTTGTCTCCCACAACGGTCTGACGCGCTGGCAAGGGGGCCGGTTCAGCGCCCGTCTCCTTCCCGGAGACAACAGTTTCGAGGAGGCCAGATCACTCTTTGAAGGGCCGGATGGTAGCGTGTGGATTGCCGGGACGCGGTTCTGCGCCCGCTTCCGCGATGAGACTTTTACTTTCTATCCCCGCGCTTCGAGTCAGACGCCCGCCTCAATCTTTAGCAGCCCGGGGGGAACGTTGCGCTTCTTGATGAGAAGCGAGCCGCCCGGCTTCGAGGGCGGGCGGGTCATTACCGACCCGAGCCTGGCCGGGTGGGCCGGAGCCAGGGCCATCATCGAAGACCGTGAGGGGAACCTTTGGATCGGCTCCGGGAGCGACGGCCTGTACCGCTACAAAGCCGCACAGGTCGAGGCTTACGCCGCCCGTGAGGGACTATCCGATGACGAGTTTTTAGTAATCGCGGGAGACGGCGCTGACGGGCTGTGGTTAGGCGACCACCATCTCTTCCATTTCCGCAATGGGAGTTTTACGAAAGACCCGAGGTTCGCGGGCATTCCCGACAGCACGACGGGCTACTGGGCTGTGCTGCAAGATCGTGAGGGCACCGTCTGGGCAGGTAGTTATGGGGAACTGCATCGTTTCAAGGACGGACGTTGGAGCGTGTATGGACGCCAGGATAGTAATGTTCTGACCGGCGACCCCATCGCGGCCCTTTACGAAGATCGCGCGGGTAACCTCTGGGTCGGGACCGGGAACGCTCAAGAGCCGGGAGGACTTTATCGCTTCAAGGACGGTGCCTTCATTCCGTACCGTGCGGCCGAAGGGCTGACCTTAACCGACGTGCGTTTGATTACCGAAGACAGGGAAGGGGCGCTCTGGCTCGGCGGCGCGAGCGGGATGAGTCGCCTCAAGGACGGCGTCTTTACCAACTACACCACCGAGCAGGGACTCTCGAATAACTACGTGCGCGACATCTACGAGGACGCCGACGGCACGCGCTGGATAGGTACTTACGGCGGCGGGCTGAACCGCTTCAAAGACGGCCACTTCACTCCGATCACCACGAAGGACGGGCTGTTCGATAACATCGTCTCGCGGATTCTCGAAGACGACCACGGTAATCTGTGGATGAGCTGCAACCGGGGCATCTACCGCGCCAGCCGGAAAGAGTTAAACGATCTCGCCGAAGGGCGCACTAGAACGGTCACCTGCATCTCGTACGGCGTGGCGGACGGGATGCTGAGCAACGAGACAAACGGCGGCTCGCAGCCCGCCGGGTGGAAAGACCCGGAAGGCAAGCTGTGGTTTCCGACCATCAGGGGCGTCGTTCGTATTGACCCCGACAACTTCAACGAGCTGCCGCCGCTCGTGGTCATCGAGCAGACGTTGGTCGATAAGACCCCGGCCGACTCGCCACAGGGGCCGGTCGAGATGCGACCCGGCCAGAGCGATCTTGAGATTCATTACACGGGCCTGAGTTTGGTCGCGCCGGAGAAGGTGCGTTTCAGGTACAAGCTCGAAGGCTATGACCGAGATTGGGTGGACGCACGCGAGCGGCGCGTGGCCTATTACACCAACATCCCACCCGGCACGTACTCGTTCAGGGTGATGGCCGCCAACAACGATGGCATCTGGAGCACGCAGGATGCGACCATCCGACTTGTCGTCGTTCCGCCATTCTGGCGCACGTGGTGGTTCGTCTCTATCTGCGTTTTTGCCGCCGCCGGCGGGGCGTTCCTTTTATACCGGCGGCGGGTGGGAAGGCTTGAGCGTGCGCGCGCGGCGCAAGAGGCGTTTTCCAAACAGCTCATCGAGTCGCAGGAGAACGAGCGGAAGAGGATTGCCGCCGAATTGCACGACAGCCTCGGGCAAGACCTGCTCATCATAAAGAACAGGGCCGCGCTCGGACTCAAGCTGCTGGGCGACGCCGACCGCACCAGAGAGCAGATGGAGCGGATTGCCGGGACGGCTTCGCAGGCCATTACGGAGGTCAGGGAAATTGCTTATAACCTCAGGCCGTATCACCTCGACGAGATCGGGCTGACCCAATCCCTGGAGGAACTCGTCGAACGGGTCGCCAACGCCTCTCCCATCCGATTCGCGAGCGACATTGATAATATCAATGACCTCTGTCCGAAGGATTCGGCCATAAATCTTTACCGAATCGTGCAGGAGGGCCTCAACAATGTCGTCAAGCATTCGGCTGCGAGCGAGGCCAAACTTCTCGTCAGACGAAACACCCGGGAGATCGAAGTGACGATTGAGGACAACGGCAAAGGGTTCGTCACCGCAAGCGAGACTACGAAGCGGAAGGCCGGTTTCGGATTGACCGGACTGTCGGAACGAGCCCGCATCCTCGGCGGTACGCTCACCGTCGAGTCTGCGCCCGGCCGGGGGACGACCGTGCGGTTCCGTCTTCCCGTACAGGATGGACACCATGATGTCTGAGACACGCGTCGTGATTGCCGACGACCACCCGGTCTTCCGGCAGGGACTCCGACAGGTCATCGAGCTGGAGCACGGCATCAAGATCGTCGGCGAGGCCGGTGATGGCGCCTCAGCCCTGCGGCTGATTCAGGAGCTTGCGCCGGACGTCGCGGTGCTGGACATCAACATGCCGCGGCTGAAAGGGTTCGACGTCGCTCGGGAAATCCGGCAACAGAGCCCGGCTGTGCGCATTATTTTCCTGACGATGTATGACGACGAGCGCATGTTCAACGAGGCGCTCAACGTCGGCGCGTTGGGTTATCTGCTCAAAGACAGCGCCATCAGCGACATCGTCGGCGGCATCAGGGCCGTCGCCGCCGGGCGGCATTTCATCAGCCCCTCGATCTCCGGCTACCTCTTCAAACGCGCGGCCCGCGGCGCCGCGCTGAGCGAGCAGACTCCGGGCCTCGGCGACCTCACGCCGACCGAGTTGCGCATCCTCAAACTCATCGCCGAGTATAAGACCAGCAAGGAGATCGCCGCGGAGCTGTTCATCAGCTACCGCACGGTCGAGAATCACCGCACCAGCATCTGCCACAAGCTCGGCGTTCACGGCAGTAACGCCCTCATCAAGTTCGCGCTCGAACACAAGTCCGAGCTTCCTTAATCCCCCGCCGCCAAGACTCTTCAACCACCCGCCCTTCCGTGTGGGGACGCACAGAAAAATGTGTGTCTCCACATAGGCGAATCGTGTAGCGCCCTCTCTTCCTTTTGTTCCCGCGCCGGTTCATAGTGCGCACGCTCGCAGGAATGGAAAGGGCGAATGCTGAAAGTCTTAGTCGTGGAAGATAACCGGGCGATGCGCGATTTAATCAAGAGCATCATTGCCGATCTGGCGGGGGACGTGCGCGAATGCGGCGACGGCGCGGAGGCCCTCGCCGCCTACGCGGCGTGTCGCCCCGACTGGGTGCTGATGGACATCAGGATGAAAGAGTTGGACGGCATCAGCGCCGCGCGGCAGATCAAGGCCGCCTTCCCCGACGCCAACATCATCATGGTCACCGACTACGACGACCCCGGGCTGCGCGAGGCTGCGCGCAGCGCCGGCGCACGCGAGTACGTCTTGAAAGAGAATCTGCTCGACGTGCGGCGAATCCTCTGTGCCGGGACACAGACGGCGTAGCAGCAAGCCCGTTCACTGTCAATCAAAGGAGCGCCGAAGCGGCAACCGTCACAAGCGGCTTTCCGAAACACTCACACCCATCGAAGGAGGAATCATCATGCAAAACCCGACTGCGGCCAGCGACCTCAACGGCGATGACGCGACGGTCAAACAACCCAACATCATCATGATCATGGTTGACCAGATGCGCTTCCCCGTGCACCTCCCGCCCGGCATCCCCGACGCCGACGGGTTCATACAGAAGTACATGCCCAACCTCTTCAAGTTCATCTGGAGCAAGGGGGTGAGGTTCGCCAACCACTACATCGCGGCGTCCGACTGCACCGCCGGGCGCGCGACCATCTACACGGGGCTCTACGCCTACCAGACCTACCTCATGCTGACGCTGATCACCTACCCGGAGATGCCCGGCTCGGATTCCGGCCAGGATACGGGGCAGCAGGGGTTGCCACAGCCGCAGTTGCAGTCGGCCTTCCCCACCGTCGGGCACCTCCTGCGGCACGCGGGCTACGACACGCCTTACTTCGGCAAATGGCACTTGTCTTACGAGGCCGACGACCTCGAACGATACGGCTTCGAAAGCCACGCGCAGGCCGAAGACTTCATCGGCCTCTACGGTCAGGGGTTGGAGTGTGACAACGACATCGCCGAGGACGCCGCGGCGTGGGTCAACGAGCGCGCCGAGTCCGGAAACACGAAGCCTTACTTCCTCTCGGTCAACTTCGTCAACCCGCACGACAAGCAATGGTTCTGGGGCGGGATGCAGGTCGAAAAGTTTAATAAGATTTACAGAACCCTTGCCGAAAAGCCCGCGCAAACGTACGAGCACGAGGTCGTGCCGCAGGGCGCCCCGCCGCCGTACGGCTATCCGGCAGATGTCCGAGAGTTCCTGAACTGGGAGAGCCAGGCTCAGCTCGACGGGAAACCCGGAGCGCATACTCTTGTGAAGGAGGTCTTCCAGTACCAGATGGGCGGGATTTATCAGGAGGACGAGGCGGCGGACTATACGCCGGTACGCGAGCTTGAGCCGGAATCCTTCTGGACGGCCTTCACCCGGTTGCAGGAGGGGAGGCACAAGGCCCTCGCCGCGTTCGAGTACTGGTCGAAGGCGCTCGACTCCTACATCCAGGTACAGCAGATGGTGGACGAAGCGTTCGGGACGTTCATGGAGCGCCTTCCCGACGAGGTGAGGGACAACTCCGTCTTCGTCTTCACCTCCGACCACGGCGAATATGCCAGCTCGCACGGGTTGCAGGGCAAAGGCGGCACCATCTACGAGGAAGGCATCCGGGTGCCTCTCGTCGTCTACGACCCGACGGGGCGCTTTACAGGTTCCACCGAGCAGTATCGCACTCAGTTAACCTCCAGCGTAGACCTCCTGCCGATGCTCGTCTCGATGGGGTACGGGGGGGCCGACGAGTGGATGCGAGAGAGCGAAGATTACTCGCAGATGTACCGCACGCGCTGCGATCTGCTGCGCATCCTGCGTGACACGGACGCGCCCGGCAGACGACAAGTCCTCCACACGACCGATGAATTTCTCCCCGCCTCCGCGAACTTCCTCGACGCGCCGATGCATGTGATCGGCACGATCTTCACCGACCAGGAAGGCAACAAGCAGAAGCTCGGCATCTACACCACCTGGGGGGAGGTGGACGATGCGCCGAGTCAGGCCATGCTCCGGCTTACAGCCGACTCCACGGAGATAGAGTATTACGACCACGGAACGGAGGGCGGGGCAAAGGAGCTGGAAAATACGCCGGACTCTCAGAAGGCTCAGGAGGCGATCAGTCTCTACTGGGGAGCCTCTCTCGCAGGCCCCAGCCCCGTCCTTGAAGAGTTGCAGGCTCCGCTTCCGCCTGCCTATCAACCGGCCCAGCTCAAAGCCTACCGGCTACTCCAGGCGTACATGAACGCCCTTAACGAAGCATCCTCACAGTCCACTGAACCCGGGCCGTCAGACCAGCCGGAGGTCAGCGCGCGAGACAAGTTCCGTGAGAGGGTGGCGCGGATATGGGCCTTTTGAGTCGGGGCACCCCACAGGACTTCACGGCGTCGAATGCCGCTACGGCCCGTCCGGCCGTAGTCGTCAGCCGGACGAGCCACCTGGCCTTGAAACTGACGCTCGGGCACAAGTGAAAAGAGAGCCGCGGAATTGAACACGACTCTAAAGGCGCCGCCGCAGGCGCGGAGCGGTTGCTGCTCGCGGAGTCGCCTCGTCCTCGACAACCACGTCGCCCCGACCACAGAGGCGAGAAAGGAAAGACCATGCTAGTCAAAGTAATCACCTACAACATGGGTATGGGTGTCAGCGACAGAAACAAGAAACCTTACCTCATCACCAGCAAGCAGGATGCGTTCAACACCTTCGCGCACAACTTCAGCGGTCAGTACGTAGAAGAGCCCGACGGCGCGTGGTTCATCTGCGTGCAGGAGATCGAGAGGGACAACGGCGGTAAGAATCAGGTGGAAGACATGCAGGCCGAGCTGAAGAAGCGGACGGGCGTTGAGTGGTGGAAGCACTCCAACACGCGGCCCGACTCCTCAAGGGACGAGGCCGTGGCGACGTTTTCGACCAGAGACTTGTCGAAGGTGGAGCGTTACAGCTTACCGGGCGGCAGGGTCGCCCTGGCGGTCAAAGCAGAAGTTGCTCCCGGCAAAAACGTGTGGGTGGTGACGACGCACCTCATCAAGGGCGGCGACGACAGCGGAGGGGGGAAGCGGAAAGACTCCATCAAGACACTCCTGAATCACTTCGTCAACTACGACGCCACCGTGCCGATCATCTTCTGCGGCGATCTGAACGTGACCGACCCCACCCCCGGCACCTACAACGACATGACGCCCGACCTGGAGCTCTTCGAAGAGACCGTCGGCAAGGTGCAGCGGTTCGGGTTCTCAAGGGGGCCGGGCTACACCCCGACCCAAAGCGACATCACCATGCACGCGTGGAACACGACGCCGGACAGCACCGGCACCTGGAGCATTATCGACTACATACAGGTCAACGGGTCGGGCAGTGCCTCCGCGAGGTCTCCGGAGGTCGTCAATTACCAGGTCGGCTCGGGAAGTAGCGTCAAGTTCGCCTCGGATCACAAGGGGCTGTACATGAAGATCGACTACCTGTAGCACACCTCGCGCCGACCCGCGTTCGTAAATCCGGGCGGGGCGCCCGGCGATGGATCGGGCGCCCCCGAACCGCACGGTCGTTAGCCTCTCTCAAGTCGTGTCCTCACGACACAGGTTAAGCCCGAGCAGCACCGCGTCGCCGCCGCCCCCGCCGGGCGCGCCCGGCCGCCGCGTTTGCCGGAAGGAGGTCCTGCATGAGTTCGACCGACACCACCCTCGCCACGAGCTACATCAACGAGTACCCGCACCCCGCCTTCATCGTCCACTACCACCCGGACTCCGGCCAGTTCCACCTCGGGTACGTGCAGGAGGCGCTCGACAAGCAGGTCAGCGCGATTGAGCTCGACCTGCGCTACCGCAGTTCCGACAAGCAGGTGGTCTGCAACCACGACACGGCGAGCGCCCAGAGCCCGACCCTCATCGAGGTCATCGACCTCGTGCTCGGGGTGAAGGGCACTTCCCAGACGCTCTACGATACGGGCTACCAGTTCTTCCTCGTCCTGGAGCCGAAACAGGATTCGGACGTGCTCCTCGACGACGTGCGCAAAATCCTCGAAGAGTACGCGGGCAACTGGAGCACGTCCGCGAGCCCCGGCAGCGGGCCGCGCGGCATCACCGTCGTCATCACGGGTGATTACAAGGACAAGTTCTACGAGCGCCTGCCCGCCGACGAGAAGGCCACGCTCTGCATCGTCGAAGAGCGCGACTACCCGGACGTGGTCGGCTTGTCCGCGTCGGGCTCCGCCTTCAAGTGGCGGAACTTCAAAGACGAGAACGCGAAGGGGGAGATCAACCGGTCGCACGAGAATGGCTTCAACACACGCATCTACGGCGCGTCCGACCTGAAGCGTTCTTTCGCCTGCGGCTCAGACAGCGTCAACTGTAATCTCGACCGCATAGACGAGTGCAAGGCCATGCTCCTCAACCAGAACCCGCGCGGGCTCAACCCTGCGCTGGCCGTGCGCGGGTCGCGGGTCGCGGTGGCGTGGCGCGGGGAGGCATCGAATTACATCTACACTTCTGTCGGGACGATGGAGGCAGACGGGCCGCGCTTCACGAGACAGGTCTTGATGACTTGGCTGCTGGAGAAGACGCCGGAGGGCTTCGCGCCTTCCCTGACTTTCGACCGGGACGGCACCCTCTTGACGGTCTATCAGGGGACGGCGGAGAGCCGGCTCTGGTACATGAGCGGCGGGTTCAGCCACTACGACCGCTACCTCACCTTCGCGGGCGGGGAGCACCGCCTGACCACCGCGGACGACAAGCGCCGCGGCACTAACCCGTCGGTCGCCCTCGAGCCGGACGAGCGGCTGGTCATCGTCTACACGGGGACGACCGACAGCCAACTCTGGTACTTCACGGGGCGGCTCAACGGCGGTATCCTCGAAGGCGACGAGTACCGGCTGACGACGAAGGACAATAAACGTCGGGGGACGAACCCGGCAGTCGCCATCAGCGCGACGGGGCAGGTGATCGTCATCTACGAGGGGAGGAGTGATCAAAAAATCTGGTACGTGACGGGCACGCTTAACGACAAGGGCGAGATCGTGGGGGATGAGCGCCAGTTCACATGGGGCACAGGCTACACCCCCTTCGCCGCGTTCGACCCCGCCGGGCGGATCCTCATCGTCTACCGCACGGAGACGGGGGCGCGGCTCTCGTACGTCTACGGGACTGTCGGCGGCGACGGGGCGGTGGACGGCAAACAGTTTTCGCTCACGACCCCCGGCGGCTACACTCCGGCGGCGGCCTTCGACGACGCCGGCAAGGTGACGATCATCTACCGTGGCACCAGCGACGAAAAAATCTTGTACGTCCACGGGAGCATCGACCCGGGGACAGGGTTCTCCGGGAGCGAGCAGGTGCTCAACATGAGCTTCGACCGTTGGTGAGACGGGCCGCGCCTGCGGCGCCGAGGGGACGGCGCGGGTTGCGCTTAAAGTTCTTCGACCTTGAGTTGTGTATCCGCGCCGCCCCATGCACTCTCAAACTCTATCCGCACCAGTGCGGCGGCGTGATTCTTCCCCTGCCCTTCTAAGCTCTTAACCAAGCCGAACAGCGAGCGCCCATTGCGCGGGTTTCTCAGCAGGTCTGCGCGGAAGATTTTTTCCGCTTCGACGTAATCGCTGTACAGGAGAAGCAGACCGCCGAGCGTTTCTCTAGCCGGCATACACCAGTCCGGCGGCTCGCTGTAGGCGAGAGCATCTTCCGTCGCTACTGCTTTCCTCAAAGTATCAAGGGCGGCTTTCCTGCCCCCTTCGGCGTGCGCGATTCTGGCGCTTAAAACATAGTCCGCAAGCTGGAACACTTCGCGCTCGCTGTTGAGACCAATTAGCGCGTCGGCGGGGATGGCGTTCACCTCTTTGATGAAAAGCGTTCGTTCGGCCTCCGCCTCCGCGGGCTTGCCCGTCCACGCGTAAGCCATCGCGCGCGCCCAGCGCCAGAACGTGTTTGTGTCGAGAAGACCTCGATGCGGTTCCGTTGATTTCAGGATGTCGTCCCAACGGCGGAAGCGGACGAGGAGCCAGACTGAAGCCGAGACGACTGCGCCCGTCCCGGCACGCCTTCTCAACGAAGGGTTGACGAGAGACTCCAGTTGGGCGGTCGCCGCCCTGGCCGCGCCGAACCGCCCTTGCATACTGTAGGCTGTCACCAGAAAGTTCAGGCAATGTCTGGCGTGGCCGCTTGACGCTTGATTGCCCGGGTGGAGAGCGAGCGCTGCCTCGTTGCTCCGCGCGGCTGCTTCGTAATCGCCGATGCGCAGGTAGATGTGTGAAGGCATGTGAACGAGGTGCGCCGCCGCGGCGCAGAGGTTCAGCGCCCGCAGTCGTTCGGCACTGGGGAGCCCCCACTCCGGATGGGGCGACGCCTCGACGGCGTGGATGTAATCATGGTTGGCCCCCAAGTGGTTCGGGTGGCGGCGCAGAACCGACTCCAGCACGGACATGATCTCCTCCGTCCCTTCGGCCGGCTTTCCGTCCACAGTCCAGAGCTTCCAGGGCCGCAGGTTCATCAAACTCTCCGCGTACAGCGTCGCCGCGTCCGGGTCGTCGGGGAGTAGTTGGGCCGCCGCGCCCATCGCGTCTTTGTAGTCAATCGCGAGTTGTTTCAAGTCCGCCTGCGGCTCCGTGGAATATCTCTTCGCCAAAGCCTTGATGTAGAGCCGTTCGCTCTCCGAAGCCCTGCCGGAAAGCGCCAACGCTTGTTGAACGGCCTCGCAAGGCTCTCTCTCTCCTTCGGCGTCAATGTCCTGGTTGATGTTAGGCCCGCCCGCCAGCGCCAGCCCCCAGTACGCCATCGCCATCTGCGGGTCGAGTTCGGCCGCGCGTTGAAAGGAGCGGCGGGCGTCCGGGTAGTTCAAGGCGTAGACGAGTGCCAAACCCTGGTCGAAGAAACGCTGCGCGCCCTCCGAGTTTGTGGAGACTTCGTGGTGCAGGTCGCCGAGGCCGCTCATGAGGGTGATCGCGGCGTTGCCCTCGGGGGCATCGTGCGCGTGTTGCGGGAGGGCCACGCCGCACGTTGGTAAGAGGAGGAGGACGGCAAGGACGATGCTCATCTGAAGTCTCCTGTCGGTTCAGAGCTTGTTCAGAACTTGAGACTCTCCGGCGGCGTCCAGCTTACCCACCCACACGTCCGTCACCGTGCCCCGGTTGACCATGATGATGGTCGGCGTGCCCCCTACGCTCAGCGCGCCGAGCTGCGCCTGCCGCACCTCCAGCGCGGGCACGCCGAGCTCGCTCACATAACTTCGACCCTCGTCAACGGCCTGAGGCAGAACGGCGACGACCTTCACCTGTCCGGCTTTGTCGGCGGCCTCCCGCGCGAGTCGCTGGTAGAACGGCGCGCTCTCGGAGCAGTAGTGGCAACCCTTCTGTAAGACAAGCAGCAGTGTCTTATCCTGTGCAGCTAAGTCAACGCCGGGGAGGGCTATCTTCGCGCCGACGGCCGGCCGTTGCTGCGCGGGCGGCGGCGGGCCGGCGAAGAAGTACTGTTTGACCAACACCGCGCAGAGCGCGACGGCGACGACGATGATCGCGACGTTGGCGAGAAATTCTATGTGCTGTTTCAGCTTACTCATGGCCGGTCACTCGCAAAAGTTAAACGGGCGGACGAAAGACGGGTCGTTGCGGTCGGGCGGTTAGATAGCCCTGAGGCCGACGTGGCGGCCCCGTCTCCTCGACAACCCTCGCCCGGCGAAGACTGTCGGGTCGGGCACCCCGACCTCATGGCTATCGCGACGGCGTCAGAGGCGTCAGAAGCCGCAACACGCCTTCGAGCACGCAATGTTCTCTCTTCTGCACGCGCCGATGCACGTGAAATTGCCGTTACATTCGGCGACGCACTCCTGCGCGGCGATGCCGCAGCCGCACTCGTCGCCCGAGCAGCCGCACGCGGCGGCCGGCCGCTGCGAGAGCGCCACCAGCACCAAGAGCATCATGATCAGGAAACCGAGTTTCTTCGCCAGCATAGTGAATCTCCTTTCAGGGTCGGGTTAGCTTCGGTTGATGGAAGAGCGCGCGCGCCGAGCTCGCCTCGGCGAGACGCGGCGGGCGAAACTTACAGCCCGCTTCAGTCGCGACAAGCACCAGCTCTGCTCAGGCGCAGTCTTCCGTGACACGAGGGCTCCGGGCTCAAGCTAGTTGCCCCCGGCCTTGCCGTGTATAAGTTTGTGATGAACTGGCCGAGGAGTTGAGCGAACTGGCCTGTGCCGATGGCGAGGTGAATTCGGCGGTGCTCGGCCGCAAAGCGGCGCGTGCTTCAGAGCGCGGAGCCCAGCGCCTCCTTCAGGTTCTCGCGGTAGCTGCGCGAGAGCAGGAGTTGGTCGCCGCTCCGCAAGACGATGTGATACTCGCCGTGGAACCAGGGCTGGAACTCTTTGATCTTATCTATCTGAACGATGGCGGAGCGGTTGACGCGCCGGAACTTCTTCGGGTCGAGCTGCGTCTCCAAACTGCCGATAGTTTCCCGCAGCAGGTACGTCTTTTCGCCGCTGTGCACGGAGACGTAGTTGCCCTCGGCTTTGATCCAATCTATCTCGCCGGTCTCAAGAAAGAAGACGCGCCCGCCGGACTTGATGACTACCCGTTCCAAATACTGCGGCCCGGCCTTAATCTCTTCGAGGAGCGCCAGGATGCGCTCGTCCAGACGGCCGTGCCTCTCCAGCAGGATGTGCTCCTTGGCGCGCCGCCACGAAGCTTCGAACCGCTCCCGGTCGAAGGGCTTGAGGAGGTAGTCGAGCGCGTGCACCTCGAAGGCGCGCACGGCGTACTGGTCGTACGCGGTGACGAAGATGACGTGGGGCGCGCGCCCCTGCCGAAAAGTCTCAAGGAGTTCAAAGCCGCCCGCCTCCGGCATTTGAACGTCGAGAAAAATCAGGTGCGGCGCCTGCTTCCTGACGGCCGCGGCGGCCTCCCCCCCGTTCTCGCATTCGCCCACAATCTCCGCGTCGGGGTCGCCCCCCAGCATCTCCCGAATCATCCCGCGCGCCAGGGGCTCATCGTCAACGATCAGTACACGAATTTGCGAAGCTGAGGTCATCACGTTTTCGTCCTCCCGCCAGGGTTAAAAACCCGTTACCGTCCTCTTGAGGTTGGGGGCGTCGTTCCCAGTCGTTAAAGGTATTTCGAGGGTCACGGCCAAACCGCCGGCCGGGTCATCGGCGATGGCAAAATGATGCCGGGTGCCGTACAGGTGGTTGAGGCGCGTTTGTGTGTTAGCCAGCCCCAGGCCCTTCCTAAACAGTCTTTCAGGGTTTCGATTCGAGGCGAGTCCGGGGCCGTTGTCCCGCACCTTGATAACGAGGAATTCGCCCCTCAAGCTCGCGCGAATTTCGATCTCGCTGGGGCCGGAGCGCGGGGCGACGGCGTGGCGGATGGCGTTCTCGACGATGGGTTGCAGGATGAGGTTCGGGACGCTCACGTCGAGCGCTTCGGCATCAACCTCGATGCGCGTCGTGAGGCGGTCTTGAAAACGTATCCGCTCGATCTCCAGATAACAATGCAGGAACTCTATCTCCTGATTCAGCGTGACCTCCTGCGTGCCGGAATTTTCCAGCGTCAGGCGCAGGAAGTCGCCGAGACGCGCGATCATCGTCCGGGCCGCTTCGGCGTCCTTGTTGAGCAGGGCCGAGATGGAGTGGAGCGTATTGAAGAGGAAGTGTGGGTGCAATTGCATCTTCAAAGCCTGCAACTGTGCCTGCGAGAGTTGTGCTTCGAGCTTCGAGGCGCGCAGCTCGCCCTGTTGATACTTCTGATAATAGCCATGCGCGAAGGCGAGGAACGCGATCAGCATGTACATGGTCACGCCCTCCGTCCAGTTATTGAGAACGAACTGCAAGGAGTTCTGGAACCTATAAGGACTGCCTTCCGGGCGCACGTAAGTGAGATACAGGGTGAAGTGTTCGAGGGCACCGACGACGAAGGCGCACAACGAACTGAACAGCAGATGCGCCGCCGAGTTGCGCGGCCAATGCCTCCGGTCGAGGGACAGGCGTCGGACGAGCCGGAGTATCAAGGGCGTGGTGAGCGCCCAGCAGTAGCTCCAACTCATCTGGATGAAAAGGGCGCGCCTCCACGGGACGGGCTGCTGCGACCGCGCGGCCGCGAGATACGACTGCGCTCCGAAGGCCAGACCGATGACCGTCCACACGCCGAAGATGAAGGCCCCGCGCGCCCAAAGACTGCGCCGCCACCTTCCGCCGTTTGCAGAGTGGTTCATCCCTTTTCAGACTACCAGCGGTTCATCTGAGATCAATGATTTGAATCATGTCGTTGACCATACGGCCGCTTGCGTAAATCAGGCGCGCGGGAAAAATCGACGCAACTATGAAAGCGCTGTGAAGACTTTCGCCTTCGCCCTCGACTCCTCTCCGCGCGCGGGCGAAGAGGAGGCCAGCTCGCTGTTCCCTATTTCCTCCATAGATTCCTTGTACGATGGTGCGAGATGCCCGGATGCGGCCGTGAGCGTTAATAGGCATACGAAAGGTTGTAATCCGTCCTATTTTTAAGACGTGAGAAGTTACGCAGTTGCAGAAAATGTAGTAGAAAAAGGGCGCGAATCCGCCCGAGTGCTCTGAGGATAACTACATCAACTTCGTGATTGCCTCGCCGCGCTCTCTCAGCGCGACCGAGGCGGCGAAAGTACAAGGCGACGAGGAGCAGGCACCAGCCCACGACGCTTTCACCCGCCTGCTCCATCGGCTCGAACCTGACGCCGCGACCCTGTGGGCTGAAGCCCGGACGCAGGTAACCCTGACCCAAGGCATCCGGTAGTGTTGCAAAAACTTTCAACCCACACCAGATATTGAGGTCATAATGATCTTCTTGCTACCAGAAATTGTAGCTAAAATATTTTTTGCAACACTACCCGAAAAATGCTCTTGGGGATGATGATCGTCGGTGTGAGACGCGCACGTTGGGGGTTCCCGAGAATGTCAAGACGCGAGCGAGTTGAAAAGTAGGACGCACCTCTCTTAGCAGGGGAGAGGCCGGGAGCGTGCTTGTGCTGATTTGCAAGTCGGTATTGGTAGGGCGAAAGGGAAGTAAGGGTTCGAGGCTTTGCCTTAAAAGTGCCTTGAAGAGCCCTGGGTGACGGCGATGTACTCCGGGTTATGATAGGTGACGCGTCGTGCCGGATTGGCCGTCTGTCGTCAAACCGCCCGCGCTGTGTTTGGCGACAGCGCCCCTGAGGCGGCGGAGGCCGGCAAGGGCGGGCGGCACTTTCAGGCGCGCGGCGAGATCGGTCTTAGCCGACTCGTGTAGGAGCAGGCGGAGGCGGTAGGACGCCTCGCGGAGCGCGAGCGCGAGCCTTTCTCGCCGCGTGAGAAGTGCTCTGAATTCGCGCCTGAAAATCCGGTGGTCGTGTTGGTGGAGTTCCCTGGCGATCTCGGCGAAGGGGCGCCCGTCGTAGACGTTCATCCCGTCAACGCGTTTCCGCCAACGGGGCCGCAGCGTGAAAGCCGCGCGACAGGGCCGGCGGAGCGCCATGTCGAGGAGCAGATACCAGTCGTCGGCGATCTGCATGTGCTCTCCCCAGCCCGACATGATTGTGTTACGGCGCAGGAGCAGCGACGAAGAAGGTGCCGGGCACCTTTCGAGGAACAACTTTCTGACTTGCGGCGGCGTGAGCAGACACCACTCGCCGCGGCGATCCGTCCGGTACGGCCTCCACTTGCCGTCGCGCAGCCACTCGCTCGGTAGGATTTGCTCGCCACGGACTTTCACCCAGTTAGTGTAGACGAAATCGAGCTGAAACTCTTCGAGGCATTCGACGCTGCGACTCAGGAAGTCTGCGTCCCACAGGTCGTCCGAGTCGAGCGACGCGATAAATTCGCCCGCGGCGACTCGGAGGCCGTGGTTACGTGCCGCCCCCTGTCCGCGGCGGGTCTGGTAGTGGTATTCGACGTTACCTAGTGCGGCGACGCGGCGCGCCGTGTCGTCGCGCGATCCGTCGTCCACGATGATGATCTGCTTGCGCGGATAGGTCTGAGCCTGCGCGCTGCGCACCGCCTCGACGACATAATCCGCCCGGTTGTAAGTGGGAATGATGACCGACACTAACCCTTCAATCATGCACCCGAGGCCCCCAGCCGGATGATCGCCCGCGAGTCCGACGCGCCAGCGAGGTCTAAGAGGGCGTCCGCGAAGTCCTCAGAGGGGTTCGTCGGCACCAGCTCGCGTATCCTCAGCGCGGCGCGCTCCCCCATCTCGCGCAGCTCGTCGCGCCGCGCCCACGCCTCTTCGAGCGCCGCGTCTATGGAGTCTTCGTCCGGGGCGGCCAGAAAGCCGGTCACGCCGTCCTCGACCACCTCGGCGTTGCCGCCGACCTTCGTCACGATAGCCGGCCGGCCGCACATCATCGCCTCGACCAGCGCCAGCGGCAGCCCCTCGGCGCGGGAAGAGAGCACCAACGCGTGATGCTCTTTCCAGATGCCCGGCACGTCTTCCGTCTGCCCCTCGAACGAGACGTTGTGCACGCCGAGCTTGGCAGCCAAGTCCGCGAGTGACTCGGCGTTGATGCCCCGGCCGAAGAAGGAGACGTGCAAGCTCCGCCCCTTCCACTTCTCCCGCGCCAGTACTCTCAGCAGAATGTCCTGCCCTTTGTCGAGCAGGTAGAGGCGCGCGACGCACGCGAGCCGCAAACAGTCCTCCCCGCCGTCCGGCCACGGGAGCGGGGCGTCGGCGGGGACGAGGTACGGGTTCCTGACGACCGCCGCGTTTGGCAGGTCAGCCCCGATCTGGTCTTCGGTCAGCCGCCGGTTGTGCCCCGAGACGAAAAAGCACCGGGCTGCCCCCACGAAGACATCACGTCGGTACCGGCGAGACTCGTCCGGCGGCCAAAAACAGTCAGCAGCTTTCTGGCTTAAGAGCGCGTAAGGTATCCTGAGTTTTCGGCAGAGATAGCCAAAATGTAGACCGTCGTGGTTGTCACCCTGCGAGACGACTACTACATGGGGGCGGCGTGCAATCAGATGCGCCGCCAGCGAAAACAGGTGAGAGCGCGTGACTAAGGGTTGAGGGAGCGGAAGCCGCCGCAGATTCCGCACCGTACATGATAGAGATTTCAGTCGCCGAATTCCGGGGTGCTCCTCGTCCAGCGCCGTTTTGAAGGCCGAGACGCGGTGCCCTCTCTCGGCAAGGACGCGGGCCGCCCCCGACCACAGCTCTTCGCTTCCGCCCCAGGGTTCCGGGCACGTGCTGATAACGGTGAAGCGCCGCCGGCCAACCCCTTCGGCGACGGCACCAAGGAAACTGCTCTTGGAATCGCGGGCCACTAACAACTCTCCCCAGACTCGAAGACGTTGGCTTGAAATGTCCCGCATCGCGCGGGCCGCCGAATGGTGGGAATTCAAGCTCTCGCCGATTCTCGCGACCGCCTACGCGACCGCGTACCTATTAAAACTGTCGATCATCTCCTTGTGGCCGCAGTTGCTCTTGACGCTCGTTGCCCTGGCCGCCTGCGCGGCCTACGTGAGCGTCATCAACGACCTCACAGATTTTAATGACGACCTGGCGAGCGGTAAAGCGAACCGTCTCGTCGGTAAGTCGCGGGCGTTCGTCACGGCGGCGTTAGCCTGTTGCATTCTGCCGGGGGGCATCGTCGCGCTCCACTGGCGCGGCGAGCCCCTCTTGTTATCGCTCTACCTTGCGTCGTGGGCCGTCTTCACACTCTACTCGCTGCCCCCGTTCAGACTCAAAAGCCGTGGCGTCTTTGGGCTGCTGGCGGACGCTTCCGGGGCGCACCTGTTCCCGAGCCTCCTGGCGGTCGCACTCGTGTACCGCCACGCGGGGGCGGCGGACATGGTCTGGTTCGCTTCGGTGGCGGCGTGGTCGCTGAGCTTCGGCCTGCGCGGCATATTGTGGCACCAGCTGAGCGACCTGCACAACGACGAGAAGATCGGGCTGGACACCTTTGCGCGGCGGCATCAAGTTGCATGGCTCCGCGGGCTCGGCCACTTCGTTATCTTCCCGGCCGAGGCGGCGGCGTTCTGCCTCATGCTCTGGCGCGCGGGCAGCCACCTCGCCATCGCCCTCCTCTGCTATTACGCTCTGCTCATATCCTTGCGGAAACGAATCTGGGGTGTGAACCTCGTCGTCGTCGTTCCGGAGGCCAGGGCCTACATCTTGATGCAGGAATACTACGAAGTCTTCTTTCCCCTGGCGTTCCTGATTTCGTCCTCGTGGCTCCACCCACTTGACGCGCTCCTGATAGCCCCCCACCTGCTTCTTTTCCCGAAGCGCGCCGTGCAGTCGGTGAAAGACATGAAGATTTTCATGGAGGCGTTCAAGCTCGTCGTCATGCGTATCAGGGGTCGGTAACTGCCGGCGTCAATCGTCCCACAAATACTTCGCGGTGTAAGGGGCATAGAGCGGGTTACACGTAACCTAGGCGGCACAAACCTCCGGGCGGAAAACTCACGAACGCGTCAGGCGGTAGTGCAGCAGGGCCTCGATGCAGAAGCCCGTCACCAACTCCTCCGAGCCAAAGCCGTAGTGCTTATCCGGCCCGCTGTAGTAAACGGCAGCGCGCGGCCAGGAGCCGTCCGCGCGCTGTTCGGCCAGCAGGAAACGGACGGCGCGTTCCAGCTCCGGCGGATGGCTTCGCCAGTAGAGCAGCGCGCAGGCGGCCAGCGCCGTGTTCAAGACACTGCCGCCGATTGACCCGTCCGGCCGCGCGCCCCCCACGACCAGCGCGACCGACTCGCCGCGGACTGCGCCGAGAGCCCCGACTCCCGCGTGGAAGTTGCGCGAGACGGCGTAGTAAAACATGAAGCGGTTCGAGTACCACCCGTCGCACCGCCCCTCTTCGCCCCGCCGTACCACGTCAATCAGGTAATCTATCACCGGCCGCGTCTCCGCCGCTTCGCCCACGTAGAACAGAACGTTAGCGTTGACGACGCAGTCAACGTCGTGCCTGTTCGGCTCCAACTTCCAGAAGTAGTAGAGCCTTCTCGGGTGCCGCCACTGAGACAAGATCACGCGCCAGTAGGAGGGGAGGCGAGGCAGCGGCCAGCGCGCGGTCAGCCACGTGTAGAAAAGGCCCTCCCGGTTGCGGTTCGCTAAGATCAGCTTGAGGTTGGGCGGGAAGGGGACGCGGTGACGGCGCAGCACGAAGGAGGCGCAGGCCGTGTCGTCGAGGTCGGACGGGCTGGTCGAATGGGTCTGGTGTCGCTTCGTCCAATAGCGCCACAGCCCCGCCCCTTCCATCTCGGAGACCAGGAAGCCCAGCGCCTTGTCGAGAATGTCCCCGGCGGCGGCCGGGTCTGCGAAGCCGAGCGCGTAGGCGATGAGCGCCGCGGGGAATGTCGAGCTGTCGAAGACGCAGTCTCGCTCAAGGTGAAGGTCGGGGGAGATGAAGACCTTGAACTCGCCCGACGGCAACTGGCTGCGGCGGAGGAATTCGAGCCCGCGCCCGATGCCCGCCTCAAGACCGTTTGAAGTCATCAACTCGAATCCTATTCGACACCGAACCCAAATCAAAAGCCAACGCAACCTCGCAATCTGATGGGCGTCAGGGTTATGTTGCAGGAATTACTTTGAGGCGAGATGGGCCCCTCCGGACTTTTCAATCAGGCGGCGACTCCGAACAAGCTCTGGACGAACTTCGCCTGCCCTTGTGCATCACTACTGGCTCACCTTTTGACTTGCCCCTTCCTCATCATGTTCATTGCTTCAATGCCTTCAAGTGTTCGTTCAGTTACGGTCGGCTCGAAGTGGCGCCACTTGAACGATGATTCATTGTCCCAGACGCGCTAGTGCGAAACTATGCACCTTGGGTGCAAGACTTTCAGTTGCTACACACCTTCGGCCGTGGTAGAAGTCGCGCCCGATGCGGGAGTAGAGGCACGGCGCTCGCACCCTGACGCGGCTGGCGGCACACTCGGCGTGGGTCACGAAGTAGCGCTACCCGGTTCAGACGGGTGACATTAAGGTGCGCTGCAAGGACTTGCTCGTGCAAATCTGTGACGCCGAGGGGGTGCGCATCCTCAAAGGCGTGGTGAGCAAAGAGCACGTCCACATGCACACCGAGTACCCGCCCCGCACGTCGCTCTCCGACCTCGTCAAGCGGCTCAAAGGGCGGACGACCGGCGGCTATCGGGAATCCTCCCGGGATTGAGGAACTGGTTGGCGGGTGAGGCGGATTATGGACCCGCGGGCGCGGGATGACAAGCCCCCGGATTAGGCCGCCATCGGCATTAGCCGGAGAATTCCCGGATTAGGCCGCAGGCGGTAATCTACGGTCATAGCGGCCAATTACCGCCACCGGCCTAATGGTAGTTAGCTGCTTCTGGTAATGTGGCTCGTAGCTGGAATCAGGAGATGGATGTGTTGGCAGAAGATTTCTCACGACCCTTGAATGCCGCATCTATGGGCGTGCTCACGTTCTTGCTTGTCTCGGGTGTCGCCGCCGTCGCTTATTTCATCCTCGGCTTTGTGACGGGCGTCCTCGGCGGGCCGTGTTCGTCGGCCCCCGCTTGGTGGGAGGGCATCTACTTACTCCTCCCGCTACCGCTCTTTGTCGCCTCGCTCTGGGCCGGCGTCCGTGTCGCGAACAAATTCCTGCGGCCATGATTCAGCAGGCCATTGTGGCAGACACGACGCAGCTAACAACGGCATGCACCCGACCCGCGACACGAACACTTTCATCTTCCTTCAAAGGCTTGGGGCGGCGGGTGATGCCGGGCGTTGGGCGGCTACTTGAGGCATTCGCAATGAAGGGAACCATCGTGTTTGTTCTGTTTTCGCTTTTGATTGGCTTGTCATTATTCACGGCTCCGACAAATGGTGGGGGCCCCTCCACGAAACGATCCGGCGGCGAAAAGAAAGAGGCATTCAACTATTACTATGAAGGGCGGACACGACGTGGCGTGCGCCGGGTGCTGACCCTCGATCTCGGTGATGGCGTCACAATGGAGTTGGTGCGGATCCGCGCCGGCAAGTTTCGGATGGGGTCGGCACCCGGCGAGAAGGAACGTCTCGCTGACGAGGATCAGCATGGTGTGGAGATCAGTCGCGACTTCTATCTAGGAAAGTATGAGGTAACGCGCGGCCAGTTCCGCGCATTCGTGAAATACACTGGCTACCGCACCGAGCCGGAGGCGGACGGCCAGGGCGCGTAGGGCTATGACGAAGACACGAGGAAGATCGTAGGTCGCAACCCTCAGTACAACTGGACATTTGCTGGGTTCGCACAGACGGACGACCATCCCGTGGTGAATGTGACTTGGAACGACGCGAACGCCTTCACCCATTGGCTGGCAGAGCGCACCAAAAAGATGGTGCGACTGCCTACAGAGGCAGAGTGGGAATACGCATGCCGCGCGGGGTCAGTGACAACGTATTACAGTGGCAATGACGCGGAGACCCTGATCAAGGTTGGGAACGTAGCCGACGGGACGGCGAAAAAGAAGTTTCAGGACTGGGAGTCCACCATCGCGGCGGAGGATGGCTATGTGTTCACAGCGCCGGTCGGGCAATTCCTGGCGAACCGATTCGGGCTTTACGACATGCACGGCAATGCCTGGGAGTGGTGTCAAGACTGGTATGGGCCGTACGGAGGCCTGAGTGCCAAAGACCCCGTTCGAGAAGTCGCTCTTGTAGACAAGAATTATCGTGTGATGCGCGGCGGCGGCTGGGGCAAGCGAACTCCGCGGCTCCCCAGCGCCACCCGCCGTGTCGGAGGCGGGCCACGGAGTCGCGATCTTGATTTGGGCTTTCGCGTCTGCGTCCGTGTGGACTGATTACACTTTAGTCTGGATGCGATTTTGCGCTCTCCATCATTGGCGTCCCGATCTTGATGGGACGCCGCCCAACGATTCGTTGGACGCGAGCGGCGGGAGCGTGTTTCTCAACTTGAATGATCCGGCGCAAGGTGCTTTGATTCGCGCCGCCGCGTCAACTCAACCGTTATGCGGCGGTCTCGCGGAAGAGCATGACTCGAACGCGAGAACCGGATGGCAGCAACGTGATGGCGCCGCGCCCGGGTTTCTTCGGGAGTCGGGCGCCGCATAACAAGCGCATGCACGCGACCGCCGACACGAGGGTTGTCATGTACATCGAATGGCTCGGGGCGGCGGGTGATGCCGGGCGTTATGCTCCTTCTTTGGAGGCGAACATGAAACTTGCACTGTCGTTATTGTTCGGGTTGTCATTAACAACGGGCGTGCTCACCGTCGGGAAAGTTCAAGAACATGAATTGCCTGCGACCATTAGGCTCAAGTTGGACGAGAGGTACCCCGGTTGGCGCTTCGCGCAAATCAGCGACGAGATTCGCCGGGCAACGAAAGAGTGGGCTTCACCAGCCTCTCAGCTCAATCTTATCAGCGGGGATTTTGACGGGAACGGGGAGGTGGATTATGCGCTGCTCGTAGAGCATGGAGGTATGCCCAATGATGAAGGGGCTACTGTCGGTCGGAGCGTAAGTATCGTTGCCTTCTTACGGAGGGGTGCGAAGTACAAGTTCACCCTTGTGGATTCCAGCGGGGGGGATTACTTACTGCTGGGTAGAAAGGGGGACGGGCGTTACGATTACGAAGCTCGAAAGAAGTTTACCTTCACCAATGATGCCATCGAATCGGTGACGTTTGAGAAAGCGGCCACGTCTTACGTGTACGAAGGTGGGAAGTTCCGACCAATCCTCACCGGCGACTAATGCGCCGTGAGGCGGGGCATAACAACGGCCTGCACCCGACCGCCGACACGCCGCTTGTCAAATATCTTCAAAGGCTTGGGGCGGGCGGGTGATGCCGGGCGTTAGGTTGCTTCGCCTATCCTGTCTTGACGTTAAATTCGCCTCGTAATTACAATGTAGCTATGAGAACGCGAATCGTAAAGATTGGTAATTCGCAGGGCGTCCGCATACCGAAGTTACTTTTGGAGCGTAGTAACCTTGCTGAAGAGGTCGAATTAGAGGCGGAGGATGATCGGATTATTATCCGCTCCACGAAGCAGCCCCGTCAGGATTGGGAGAGCGCGTTCCGCGCAATGGCGGAGCGCGGCGACGATGCGCTGCTCGACAGAAATGCGCTCTCTCAAGCTCGGTGGGATGAGGATGAGTGGCGATGGTAGTCAAACGCTTTGATGTTTATCTCAGCAGCCTTGACCCCACTGTCGGCAGCGAAATACAGAAGACCCGCCCCTGTCTCGTGATTTCACCGGACGAGATGAACCGCTTTATAAAGACCGTTATTGTCGCCCCGATGACAACGAAGGGGACGTCCTATCCGACGAGAGTGTCGTGCAAATTCCAGGGGAAGCAGGGGCAGGTCGTTCTCGACCAGATTCGCACCGTAGACAAGACCCGTTTGGTTCGGAGGCTTGGTAAAGTTGCTAAGCAAACACAATCGGAGGTCTTGTCTGTCTTAAGCGAAATGTTTGCCCCATAGGCGCCACCTCACAACGGCATGCACCCGACCACCGACACGGCGGCTCTCACGTACCTTCAGAGATGCGGGCGGGCGGGTGATGCCGGGCGTCAGGCAGCTCTGATGCCGCCGTTTCGAAATTGACTCGTTCAACCTCGAAGTGATATCTGGGTGAGGTGACACGAATCTAGCTCTAGGGGGAAAGAATCATGGTGACACTTAGCGACGCTCGCCGCATCATTGCCGCCGCCGAGAAGAAGGCGGAGGAGATCGGCCAGCCGATGAACATCGCCGTGGCGGACGGCGGGGGCAACCTGGTCGCGCACGTGCGAATGGACGGGGCGTGGATCGGCAGTATCGACATCTCTATCAACAAGGCCTTCACCTCCCGCGCCTTCGACATCGCCACCAAGGAGCTGGCCGAGCATAGCCAGTCGGGGGGACAGTTCTTCGGAATACACGCGTCCAACGGCGGCCGGGTGATGATCTTCGCCGGGGGCATACCGCTGAAGCGCGACGGGAAGGTGGTCGGGGCCATCGGCGTCAGCGGAGGGTCGGGGGAGCAGGACCACGCGGTAGCGGAAGCGGGGTCAGCAGCATTCTAGTTTACGCCGCCTAACAACGGCCTGCACCCGACCGCCGACACGAACATTCTCATGTAAATCAGAGGTGCGGGGCGGCGGGTGATGCCGGGCGTTATGCTCTAGCAGATTATGAGACACAGATCCCACTACTATCGAATGGCCGCCCTCGCGTTCATCCTCTGTACTTGCCCATCCGTTCTCTCACAGGATGCCAAGCGCGAGGGCCTCAGCCTGAGGAGCAGAGTGCATAACCTCAAGCTCAAACGCGTTAACTCTTGGGTGGAGGGTACGGTCGATTTAAGCCTCGACTTCGTTAACACCGGCAGCAGGCCGGTGATTATCTTGCGACCCGAAATCAGGGATGTCCCGGGCGTGTTCTGGGCCGGCTGGGTGTCACTTTCCTGGACGCGGGAGGATTCGGAGACGGAGAAGTTCATCTACGCTCATTCACGCTGGCCTTCCTTCCGCGGGAAAGCAGAGGAACTTGCCGGGCGGCTGGATGAGGCGGCCCCGCCCGACGAGTTGACCCGCGTCATCCGGCCGGATGAGACTTGGACATGGCGCACTCAGGTGCGTTTTGATATCCCGGGCAGAGCCGAGCATACGGGGTGGGGGGTTAATCTGGGGTGGGATGCGGTGGGCGGCGGCGGCCGGCCCGTGTGGCTGCGCGTCGGCGTGGGGATGTGGCCTTTCGGTTTAGAGATGGTGCGGGGCGGGCCCCTGTCGGAATTGCAGCGCCGGTGGCAAGGCGTCGGATTGTTATGGGTAGGCGGGGAAGGGATTCATCACGTAATGATGTCCGAGCCTATCATCCTTAGGTTGAACGAGACCCGCTTGAGCAGCTTAGGCATGGGCGAGCATACCAACGGCCTGCACCCGACCGCCGAGACGCTGCCTCTCATGTACAGCGAATCGCTCCGGGCGGCGGGTGATGCCGGGCGTTAGATTTCTTCATAACAGCTATGGATATATCCGTCCACGATAACCGCCTACTCTCATACACGGTAGATCGCCAGGAGCGAGAGATTATTCTCCGCACGGCCTACCTGGGCAGGGAGCCACACGAGTACACCGACATCATCTTCTCGGGAGTCGCCGCTTATCGCTTTGTGGGTGATAATTTCAGCACGAACATCTTCGACGTTGCGGAAGTCGAGCCTGAGGACATCTACTCCCGGCACCGTGAAGTGTTCGCGGAGGGGGAGAAATATGGCTGGCCGCTGCCGTATGGCTCGATTGAGGAGCTTTTGCAGCGGCTAAGTGCCGAAAACGTAAAAGGCTATATCATCAGCTCGTCGTATGGGCTCGATGGTTGGGTTTGGGCGCGTGAGCTGACTCTCAAGCAGAGGGTTGAATCCAACGGCGAAATCTAACACCGGCCTGTAACCCGACCGCGGACGCGACGGCTCTCATCTTCCTGCAAGGGGCCGCGCGGCGGGTGACGCCGGGAGTTATGCAGCTATCCTGAGCCTGTTCGCGGGGACAGTGATCATGCCGGCGCTGCGCTGCTGGGACCTGCCAGGATTAGTCCCACCACAACAAAAAGAGCGGCTGAAAAAATAAGAAAATCTAACCTGCACGTCTGCCATCTGAACAGTAACAAACTTTTGGAAAACGTCGCCGCGTCCGATAAAGACCCGTCGATTGGGCTCTTCCGCACATTTGGTGCTACGAGCATGGTTCTTCGCCGAGGCTGCACTTCAGTCTTTATCAGGCCGCTTGCAGCACCCGCGCACGCAACAGGTCAAGCTTGCCGCGGCCATACATCTGCCGCTTGACCAGCTTCAACCGATGCACCTGCCCCTCCACCTGCCCGTTGCTCCATTCATACTCCAGCGCCGCCCTCACGGCCTGGAAGTCGGTTGTGATCCCGTTGGCGAAGCTCACGAACTCCGCCACCCCGCTACGCCCGGCTTCGATTAACCACTGTCGTAGACCATCAACGCGCCGCTCTCTGACAACCTCGACGAAGCTCAGCGCGAGCTCTTGCGCCCGACCCATCTCGGGCGAGAGCTGGCGCAACAGTTCAGCCGTCTGCTTCTCCTCATCTTCGAGCCCCTCGGGTCGCAGCAGCATCCACGCCGCCTGCCGCGCCGAAGGTAAGCGCAGCCGCGGGGCAGTCTTCCTCCCGCCGCCGTGCCTGGTGCCTTCGAGGTGTGGTAGCAGGCGCAAGCGACATCCGGCGTAGGCGTCGTTCTCCGGCGCGGGCGCCGAAGAGGGTGGAGCGGCCAACGTCTGCGAACGCAGGAAGCGGTAGCATCGCTTGACCACTTTCTCCACGGCCTCCCTCACGTTCAGCAGGAGGTGGAAGCGGTCGGCCACCTGCACGGCCACGGGCGCCCCTTCGTTGATGGCCGCGGCGTAAGTCGGCGAGCGGTCGCGGCTGATGACCTCGACGCCGGGGTGCCGCTTGAGCCAAGCGCTCAAGGTCGCGGCCTCTCTATCAGGCAGTAGGTCGATGACGCGGTGCTTCTCCAGGTCGACGAGGATCGTCCCGTAGCGCCGCCCCTTGCGGAAGGCGAAGTCGTCAACGCCGAGCACGCGCGGCGTCGGCGCGCAGGGCCTGACGGAGGCCCGCACGCGCCGCAGTAAAGTGTCGGGGCTCGAAGCCATCGCCAGCTTGAGTGTGGCGCGGGAGCCGGCTTCGCCGCCGAGCAGGTAGCCGATGAGTTGTAGCGCCTCGTTGAGCCGGACGGTCTGGCGGGCGTAATGCGCGACGACACGCGGCAGGCGCTCGCAGAAGATACGCTTCGTGCAAAGGCTGTTCTGGCAACGGAAGCGGCGCGTGCGCAGTTGCAACCGGACGGCCACGCCGTGCCACGCGAGGTCAGCCACCGAGCGGGTGTAGTAGCTATGGACGCGCGACGAAGGGCGGTGGCAGCGCGGGCACTCGGCCTGCGTTGGTGTGGCTCGCACGACTAATGTCAAAGAACTTTCGTGCTGAATGATCTTCTCAAAGCGGATGGAGGTCGGGTCGGCGAGTAGCGTCGAGGCGTCCATCGCCAGAGTCTAAAGCCGGGCCGCCTATGAGCACCAAATGCGCGGAAGAACCCTGAAAGGAGACTTTGGGAGATGAAAAAACTTAACGAGGCGCTGTGTAAGGTTCTCTGCCACAACATCTGTTGCGTGATTCAGACGACCCACGAGTTGGGGGTTGAGACGACTTTCAAAGCAGAAATGAGGGTCACAGGGAAAGTCGCCTGATTCGTGCACTTTCCCCGCAAAGCCGCCCGGACAAAAGCAATATTATAGGACGCGCCGCCTGTTGACCTACGTTTCGCCCAAAGTAAGGCGGACATGCTCCGCTTCCAATAACACCCGTAAGGCTTTGGCGCACGCTCACCCGGCGGCGGGCACGTGATGCTTCCCTGGCCTCACCATATTACAAGGGAGCCTGTCCGGAACAGCTTTTGAGGAATAAGTGAGACGTAATTAACATGGTCTCACCTGCGCCGGCTCCTCAGCTTCGGCCCGCGTACAGGTAGATCATGTCTCGTAGCGTTTTTCGTGACCCGACCGTATAATGACGGCCGGGTTAAAGGTCTCGACCTCACGTCCAGACAAATTGCCGCGTAATAGTTTGAGGTGAACTGATGCGTTATCTCTCAGACCCGAAAGCGGGGAATGAACAGCGCGAGGAGCCCGAGGGCGAAATAAGGAGGCTGCTCACCTACGCCTCACCTTACCGCGGCCGCCTCGTGCTGGGCATGATCAGCCTCCTGGTGGCGAGCGCGCTGAGCCTGATCGGGCCGCAGTTGATCCGCCGCATGCTCGACGCCGCCTTCATCGGATTCGACCAGGAGAAGGTCAACTACTACCTGAAGTTCCTCTGCGGCATCTACCTATTGCAAGCCGCGTTCAGTTTCGTCCGCACGTACCTCTTCTCCTACGTGGGCGAGCGGATCGTGGCCGACCTCCGCCGCCAACTCCACCGCCACCTGCTGCGGCTCTCCATGAGCTTCTTCGCGGAGAACCGCGTGGGGGAGTTGACCTCGCGCCACAGCTCGGACGTGACCTTGATTCAGACGGCCGCGAGCGCCAGCGTGATCGAGCTGATACGCAACGGCCTCATCTTCGTCGGGTGCACGCTCATCATCGCGGTCACGAACCTGCGGATGACCGTCTTTATGCTCTCCGTCGTGCCGCCGTTGATGATCTGCGCGATGCTCTTCGGCCGCTACCTCCGGCGGCAGAGCATCCAGGTACAGGACGCGCTCGCCACGGCCAACGGGGCGCTCGACGAGACGCTCGCCGGCGTCCGCACCGTGCAGTCGTTCGTGCGCGAGGAGTACGAGTCGGCGCGCTACGGGTCGCACATCGAAGGCGCCTTCGCGGCCGGCATCAAGCGCTCGATGGCCTCGGGCGGGTTCATGGCCTTCATCACCTTCACCATCTTCACCGGCGTGGGGCTGGTTCTGTGGTACGGAGCGCGGCTCGTCATCTGGGGCGAGATGACGGCGGGCGAGATGATGGCCTTCCTCATCTACACGTTCTACATCGCGATGGCGGTCGGCGGGGTGGCCGAAATCTACGGGCAGTTCCAGCAGGCGCGCGGCGCGTCGCGGCGCGTCTTCGAGCTGCTCGACCTGAAGCCGGAGATAGCCGACCGCGACGACGCGCGGCCGCTTGGGAAGGTCGAAGGCTTCGTCGAGCTGGACGGGGTGGGCTTCGCCTACTCCGGCGGCGACGACGCGCCCGTGCTCAAAGAGATCAACCTCAGCGCACGCCCCGGCGAGGTGGTCGCCCTCGTCGGCCCCTCCGGCGCGGGCAAGACCACGCTCGTCAACCTCATCCCGCGGTTCTACGACGTGAGCGAGGGCGAGGTGCGCGTCGATGGCCACGACGTGCGCTCGCTGCGCCTGTCCGACCTGCGCCAACACGTGGGCATCGTCCCGCAGGAGACGCTGCTCTTTTCGGGCACGGTCTACGACAACATCGCCTACGGGAACCTCGGCGCGAGCGCCGAGGCGGTGGAGCGGGCGACGCGCGCGGCCCACGCGCACGACTTCATCCGCGAGTTGCCGCAGGGCTATCAGACGCTCGTCGGCGAGCGCGGCGTCAAACTCTCGGGCGGGCAGCGCCAGCGCATCGCCATCGCCCGCGCCCTGCTGAAAGACCCGGCCATCCTTATCCTCGACGAGGCCACCAGCGCGCTCGACTCCGAGTCGGAGCGGCTGGTGCAGGCTGCGCTCGAACGGCTGATGCAGGGGCGCACCACCTTCGTCATCGCCCACCGGCTCTCGACCGTGTGCCGCGCCGACCGCATCGCCGTGCTCGAAGCCGGACGCATCGTTGCGGAGGGGAGCCACCGGGAGTTGGTCGAGCAGGGTGGACTCTACAGTCAGTTGTGCGACCTCCAGTTCAATCTGGGGCCGACGTTGGGCAAGGAGGTGCAGGAGTACCGGGCCGACCCCGGGGCCTAGGTCAGCGCCGCCCGGCGGCGTGGTGGCTAGCCGGCGAGCCCGACCCTCTCTTTGACTCGCGCCAGAGTCTTCTCCGCAACGGGCCTCACCCTCGCGGCGCCCCTTTCCAGCAGAGCGTCCACGCCGGCCGGGTCGCGGGCCAGCTCGCGGTAGCGGGCCTGGAGCGGCCGTAGCCCTTCGACAATCACCTCGGCCAAATCTCGCTTGAACTCCGCGTAGCCCTTGCCCTCGAACCGCCCCTCGATCTCGTTCCGACCGAGGGCGGCGAACAGCTCGTAGACGGTCAGGAGGTTGTAGAGCTCGGGGCGCGTCTCGTCGAAACGGATCGTGCCCTGCGAGTCCGTCGAAGCCTTCATGACCTTCGAGCGGATGTCGTCGGGCGAGTCCAGCAGGTAGATGACGTGCGAAGGCTGCGACCTGCTCTTGCTCATCTTTCGGGCGGCGTCCCTCAGCTCGGTAACGCGCGCCCCCACCGCCGGGATCAAAGGTGCCGGCACTTTGAAGGTCTCGCCGCAGGCGTGGTTGAACCGCCGCGCCACGTCCCGCACCAGCTCGATGTACTGCCGCTGATCCTGCCCGACCAGCACGAGGTCGGTCTCGTAGAGCAGGATGTCGGCGGCCATCAGTGCCGGGTAGTTGAAGAGGCCGGCGCTCACCTCCTCCTTCCGGTTCTGAACGGCCTCCCTGAACGAGGAAGCACGCTGCATCCAGCCGAAGGGGATGAAGCAGTTCAGAATCCACGCCAGTTCAGCGTGGGCGCCGACGGCCGACTGGGCGAAGACCGGGGTCAGGCCCGCGTCCACCCCGGACGCGAACAGCAGGCACGCCGCCTCGCGCACCCGCTCCTTCAACGTCGCGCGCTCCTTCCGCGGGGCCTCTACCGCGTGCAAGTCGAGGATGCAGAAGGTGTGCTCCGCCCTCGACTGCGAGCCGACGAGGTTCTTGATGATGGCGAGATAGTTTCCGACGTGCAGGTTGCCCTTCGGCTGGAAGCCTGAGAAGACGCGTTCACTCATGGTTCTACAAGTTCAAAGGGCCTCCCCCGACCCCGCCCGCGGGACTGAGGGAGGGAAGTGTCGCGGCGGCGTTCGGCAGGATGTAGCCCCGGCCGCGGCCGGCCGCGCCGAGGGCCGATGCGAGGGACGCGTGGGGCTCAAGCCCCACCCCACGCACCACGCCGGGGTCGAGCGACGAGACGAGCAGGATGCGGAACCGCTCCGACTTCCACCGGAGCCCCCACGCGGTCTGCCCGTTGACGTGATAATTTTCGACGAGCCGGCGGGCGGTGGCGCGCGCGCCGCCGGGCACGAACCAGTCGAGGAAGTCGTCGCGACCGAGACCCTGCGGGCACTCCGCGAGGACGACCATCACGCCGCCCTCTTCGAGCGCGCCGCTGGCGTGCTCGATGGCCTTGTGCGACTGGATGAGGTTGATGTCGCGCGGGCTCCCGCCGCAACTAGCGACCACGAGCGGGCGGCGCGCGTCCACCGCGGCCGAGTGCGCGGCTGCATACTCCTCGCAGGCCCGGCGGTGCGCTCGCCCAAGGTCGCCCGCGTAGGCGGCGACGATGTCGTTGGCGTCGTTGACGACGGTGTTGAAAAGGAAGGGCGGCTTAATCATGCGCGCCGCCTCTTCGAGGTTCTCGTGGACGGGGTTGCCTTCAAGGCGGCCGGTGGCGACGCCCGCGCGCTGGCTCAGCGTGTCGGGGTCGAAGGCGAGCAGGTGGTGTGCGCGCACTGAGCGCTCCGAGGCGCAGCCGGGCAGGAGCCCTTTGCGCCCGCCGGAGAACCCGGCGATGTAGTGGAACCCGACGGCGCCGACGAGGATGAGACGGCCGGCCTCGACCACACGGCGGTTCAGCTCGACGGGTGTCCCGCGGCTGGTCTTGCCGAGGTAGACGGACGCGTTCGGGTCTCTGGAATCGTGCGTGTGGACGGCGAGCGCGCGGGGCATCTCCGGCCCCAGTATCGAGACGACCTCGGCGGGCGTCGGGAGGCGGTGCGAGCCGCCGCCGATGAGGATCGAAATCCGCGAGTCGGGCACGCCCGCCGCGTTCAGCCTCTTCCGCAGGACGGGAACGACCCTGTCCGCGCCGGCCGCGCGCGTGGCATCCGGCACCACGATGAGCACGTCGTCCGTCGCACGCAGCCCCCCCTCCAGCGGCGGCGCGCCGACGGGACTGTCGAGCGCGGCGTGCAGTTCCGCCTCACCCAGCGCCCTGGTCGAGGAGCCCCTGTGGCTCAGCACGGAGAACATCTCGGGCCGGTATTGAAAACTGACCTGCCCCCCGCCGTAGTTGAGAATCGCCGACGCGCCGGCCTCCGAAGTCCGAGTCGGCCCCTCCTCTTCGTGGTCGGCCCTTTGTTCAGTCATGACTCGCCCCCTCATGAAAAGCGACTCAGGAGCCGCGCGAGACGCTCGACGCCTTCGTCGATGCGCACCGGTGGGTTGTGTGAGAAGTTCAGGCGCATCGAGGGCGCGCCGCCGCGCCCGCCGCTCAAGGAGAAAGCCTCGCCGGGGATGAAGGCGACGCTCTCCACCTCGATGGAATCTTCGAGCAGACGGAGCATGTCGATCTCGCCCGGCAGCTCGACCCAGACGAAGAACCCCGCGGACGGTCTAGTCCAGCGCGCGCCCGGCCGGAGACTGCCTTCGAGCGCTCGCAGCATCGAGTCGCGCCTCGCCCTGTACTCGTCGTGCAGAAGTTGCAGGTGGTCTGCGATTGCGTTCGAGTCGAGGAATGCGGAGACGACCCTCTGCGTGAAGGTGGAAGTGTCGATGTCGGCCGCCTCCTTCACAATCGAGAGCTGCGGGATGAGCGACTCCGGCAGCACCATCCAACCGACCCGCAGCGTCGGGGCCAGAATTTTCGAGAACGAGCCGACATAGAGCACCCACTCCTCGTCGAGCGCGCGCATCGGCGGCGCGCACAAAGAATCATAAACGAGAAAGCCGTACGGGTCGTCTTCGACGACGGGGACGCGATACCGCCGCGCCAACTCGACGAGGCGCTCGCGCTTCGGCGCGCTCAGGCTGACGCCCAGCGGGTTGTGGCCGTCGGTGATGGCGTAGATGAAGGCGGGGCGCGCGCCGCCCGCGAGCAGTCGCTCGACCGCGTCAACGTCCATCCCGGTTTCGAGGTCGGTCGGCACCGTCAACACTTCGGGCTGGAACAGCTCAAGCACCTGCCTCGTGCCGGGGTAGATCATCTCCTCGACGATCACTTGACCGCCCCTGTCGAGCAACAGATGCGCCAGCAGGTTGACACCCTGCTGCGCCCCCGTCGTGAGGAAGACCTGCTCGTCCCGGCAGCTCACGCCGCGCCGCGCCATCAGCTCGACGACCTGCCGCCGGAGACGGCCGGAGGTCGGCCCGTACTGCAACGCGCGGCGGTCGCCGGCCAGAACGCTGCGGGCCGCCTCGTTGAGGGCTTCGACGGGGAAGAGTTCGGGGGCGGGCAGGCCGAGCGCGAAGGAGATGGCGCCGGGGCGCGAGGCAATCGACAGCATCCGCTGCATCGCCGAGCGCCGGCTCCCACGCGCCCAACTCGCCAGCCGTATCCCGCCGTCGAGGGTCGGGCGCGTGTGTGTCATCGTCGTTTCACCGCCTAGAGGTTGCCGCGCATGGCCTGTTCCTGCTCGACCGCGAGGAAGAGCGCCTTGATGTTGCCGCTGCCGAAGCCGCGGGCCTGCTTACGCTGGATGATCTCGAAGAAGTTGGTCGGGCGGTTGTTGAATGACTTCGTGAACGCCTGCATCAGATAGCCCCAGCGGTCGCGGTCAACCAGAATGTTCAGGCGCTTCAGCTCCGACACGTCGTCCTCGATCTGCCCGACCCTCTCGCCCAGCGTGTCGTAGTAGCGGGACGGGATCTGGAGAAACTGGATGCCGCTCGCGCACAACCCCCCGACGCTGCCGACGATGTCCTCGGAGAGGAAGGCGACGTGCTGGACGCCGGGGCCTTGGTAGTAGTTGAGGTACTCTTCGATCTGCGACCGGCGCTTGCTCTCGGCCGGCTCAAGGAGCGCGAACTTGATCCGGCCGGAGGCGTCTTCGACGACCTTCGAGTTCATGGCGCTGTACTCGGTCATCACGTCCTCCTGGTGCGACTGGTGGAACCCGAGCACGTCACGGTAGAACCCGACCCACTCGGTCAGCTTGCCCCAGTCGAGCACGACGGCGAGGTGGTCGATCTCCTTCAGCCCCGTCGGCGCGGCTTCGCCCGCGGCGCGCACGGGCTGGTAGTCGGGCAGGGGCGGCCCGCCGGGCACGTCCCGCCGGATGAACGAATGCACCGTGTCGCCGAAGGCCCGGATGGTGGCCTTGCAGACGCGCTGCCCCTCGCTCTCGATGAGGGTCGGCTCCAGCACGGGCTGCGCGCCGCGCCTGACCGACTCGTGGAAGACGCCTTCGACATCCTTCACCGCGAAGGCGATATCCTTGACCCCGTCGCCGTGAAGGTGGACGTGCTCGGCCACAGGGCCGGCGGGATGCACGGCTCCCGTCACGACCAGCCGGATGCCGCCGCGCTCAAGCACGAACGAGACGCGGTCGCGGTCGCCCGTCTCCAGTCCGGAGTAGGCGACCGGGTTGAAGCCGAAAGCAGTCCGGTAAAAGTGGACGGCGTTGTGGACGTTACCGACGTAGAACTCGACGTAGTCGATCCCGCCGAACTGCTCGGCCCGCGGCCCCTGCGGCCGACCGTCTTCAATTGCTGACATGATTGAACCTCTGGCTCAGGTGCATCGGCTGGGGCGACGAGCGACTCGGCGAGGGCACAGCCGACGGGTGACGGACAAGTAAGGGTTTTCAACCAGCGTGTGTCACTGGCGACGCTGTTGGGCAAGACGGGGAGACGTTTCCGACAGTGGCCGTGGCAGCCGACGACCGAAGAAGAAGCGCCGCGGCAGCGAAGCGGCCGACAAGGCCCGTTCGCAAAACCTTCCGCGCTCTTATGGGGCGTTGAAGCTTGAGGATCGCGGCGCTTGCGGGCGTGCGAGCCAGTCGCCCGGCCTGCGCCCGTCGGGGCGCGGCCGCCGACCGCCTTCGTGAGCGGGGCATTCTAGCAAAAAGGTCGTCCGACCGCATCCTATTTTTTGCACGTCTGAGATTTGACATGGACACCGAAAAACCTTAGCCTTACCCGGTCGAAGAATTAGACTCTCGCCCGGACGGCCCCGGCAGGCTCGCGGCTTCCTTTCCTTCGTCTTTCAAAACCACGACAGAAGAGCGGGCGACAACGACGGGTCGCGGCCACGGCGCAGGGGGCTACTTCGGGACGATTCGTTTTGTGCATTGCTGCCCTGTGAGCAGAGGGCTGCGCGCCGTCGAATTCTGAGCGTCACAGACGGCCCACGCTCACATTTACATACTTCACCTCTGACGCGCCGGCCGTTCTCCGGCGCGCTCTACCTTCGTCAGTCGCTCTCACATCAGCGTGCGAGTCAAGGACTGTCCACCTCCGACCTGCATCACGCAAGGTGTTCGTGAGGACGATGAGCAGCAACCTGTCCGGTTCAGCCCCCGCCGGTTCGAGCTTGGTCGAACTCCTGCGCCTGCGCGCGCAGAGCCAGCCCGGCCAGCGGGTCTACAGCTTTCAGGCCGGCAGGGGACAGGCGGCGCTCGCCCTGACCTTGGCGGAGCTGGATGAGCGAGCTCGCGGCGTGGCGGCCCTGCTGCAAAGGTCGGGGGCCGAAGGCGAGCGCGTGCTGCTGCTCTACCCGCCGGGGCTCGATTACATCACGGCATTTTTCGGATGCCTCTACGCGGGGGCGGTGGCGGTGCCGGCCTATCCGCCCGGCGCGAGCAGGAAGCATTCACGCCTTCGGGCGATCATCTTGGACTCCAGCGCTTCGACCGCCCTCGCAGCGCCGTCGATCCTCTCCAACCTCGAATCTCTATCAAGTCAGGTGCCGGAGTTGAAGGGGTTGAGATGGCTCTCGGCGGACGGGGCCGGCGACCACCCCGCGGACGCGTGGCGCAACCCCGGGCTCGGCCCGGACTCGCTCGCGTTCCTCCAGTACACCTCGGGCTCGACGGCCTCGCCGAAGGGCGTGATGCTCACGCACGAGAACCTCCTCGCCAATCTGGGCCTGATGCATCGCTCATTCGAGCTCACGCCCGCGGATCGCTCCGTCATCTGGCTACCGCCCTACCACGACATGGGGCTCATCGGCGGCATCCTCCAGCCCGTCTACAGCGGGTTCGCCGCCACGCTCCTCTCGCCGCTCTCCTTCCTCCAGAACCCTGCCCGCTGGCTGGAGGAGATCTCCGCAAACAGGGCGACCATCAGCGGCGGCCCGAACTTCGCCTACGACCTCTGCGTGAGGAGCGTCGGCCAAGGGCGGAAGGCGGCGCTGGACCTGAGCTGTTGGGAGGTGGCCTTCAACGGCGCCGAGCCCGTACGCGCCGAGACCCTCGACAGGTTCGCGGAGGCTTTCGCGCCCTGCGGCTTTCGGCGCGAGGCTTTCTACCCGTGCTACGGGCTGGCCGAAGCGTCCCTGCTCGTGGCGGGCGGGGGCAGGAGCACCGCGCCTTCGATTAAGCGCTTCGACCCGGTTGAGTTGGAGAGGGGGCGGGCCGCGGCGGCCGTCGGCCCCGACGCGGAGGGCGCGCGCCCGCTCGTGAGCTGCGGCGTGGGGAGACAGGAGACCGTGATCATCTCGCCCTCGACCGCGACCGTGTGTCGGCCGGGCGAGGTGGGCGAGGTCTGGGTTCACGGCCCGAGCGTCGCCGGCGGCTACTGGGGGCGACCCGACGAGACGACGAACACCTTCCACGCCTACCTCGCGGACGCGGGCGGCGGGCCGTACCTGCGCACGGGCGACCTCGGCTTTCTGGCCGGCGGCGAGCTGTTCATCACCGGCCGGCTGAAAGATTTAATCATCATCCGCGGGCGCAACCTTTACGCGCACGACGTGGAGCGCGCGGTCGAGGAGAGTCACGGGGCTTTGCGACCGGGCTGCGGCGCGGCCTTCGCGGTCGAGGAGGGCGGCGAGGAGCGTCTGGTCGTCGTGCATGAGGTGGAGCGGCGAGCGGGCGCGGGGCGCGAGGAGCTTCTGGAGTCGGTGCGGCGCGCGCTGGCCGAAGAGTTCGAAGTGCAGCCGGCGGCCGTCGTGCTCGTCAAGCCGGGGGTCGTGCCCAAGACTTCGAGCGGCAAGATTCAGCGCCGCGCCTGTCGCGAGCTGTTCCTGACGGGGCAGCTTGAGCCACTTGCTATGTGGCGTGCGGCCGACGCTGGCGAGGAGACAGCGCAGCCCGTGGACGACGACCACAGCGCGGGCGACATCGAGGCGCGCCTGAAGACCGAACTGGCTGCGAGACTCGGCGTCGCCGAAGCCCTGCTCGAAGCTGACAAGCCCGTGTTGAGTTACGGCCTCGACTCGTTGATGGCGATTGAGCTGTCGCACAGCATCGAGGCGCGCTACGGCGTAGCCTTCCCCGTCTTGGAGCTGTTGGGCGGCGAGAGCCTCGCGCAACTGGCGGCGCGCCCCCGCCGGCTCGTCGAGGAGTCGGCGGCCGGCGCACAGACGGAAGAGTCGGCCGCGGCCGAGACGCACCCGCTCTCCTACGGGCAGGAGGCGCTCTGGCTCCTGCACCGCATCGCCCCGGACAGCGCCGCCTACAACGTGGCCGCCGCGGCGCGCGTCCGCGGCCCGCTCGACGCGACCGTGCTGCGCGACGCCTTCCGCGCGCTGGCCGAGCGGCACCCGTCACTGCGCACGACCTTCGAGGCGCGCGACGGCTCACCCGTCCAGCTCTTGAGCGAGACAGGGGAGGTAAGTTTCGAGCAGCTCGACGCGTCGGGGCTTGCCGAAGCGGAGTGGCGCGAGCTGCTGGCCGAGCGCGCCCAACGGCCGTTCGACCTCGCCGCGGGGCCGTTGCTGCGCGTCGGCCTTCTGGAGCGCGCGGCCGACGAACATATCCTGCTGCTTGTGGCGCACCACATCGTCATCGACTTCTGGTCGCTGGCGATTCTGTTGCGCGAGCTGGGCGCGCTCTACGAAACGGGGCTGCGCGGCGAGACGGCGAACCTCACGCCGCCCTCCGGGAGCTACGCGGACTATGTGCGGCGGCAGCGGCGCATGCTCGAAGGCGCGGAGGGCGCGCGGCTGTGGGACTTCTGGAGCGAGGAGCTCGAAGGCGAGTTACTGCCGCTCGACTTGCCGACGGATCGGCCGCGCCCGCCCGTCCAGACCTACAACGGCGCATCCCACGCGGCGCGGCTCGACGCCGACCTCGTGCAACAGCTCAGGGCGCTTGAACGCGAGAGCGGCGCAACGCTCTACATGCTTCTGCTGGCCGCCTTTCAGGTTCTGCTCGCTAAGCACACGGGGCAGGAGGAGGTCGTCGTCGGCTCTCCCTCGGCGGGGCGCGGCCGCGCGGCCGAGGCGGGCGTGGTCGGCTACTTTGTCAACCCGCTGGCGTTGCGCACAGACCTCTCCGGTGACCCGACCTTCGAGGAGTTGCTGCGCCGCGTCAGGCGCACGGTGCGCGACGCCTTAGCGCATCAGGAGTTTCCGTTCCCGCTGCTCGTCCGGCGCCTCCAGCCGGAGCGCGACGCGAGCCGCCCGCCGCTCTTTCAGGCCATGTTCGTTCTTCAGCAGACGGCGCTGCTGCGGGCGGAAGGTGTGGCGGCCTTCGCCCTCGGCGTCGAGGGCGCGCGGATGAAGGTGGGCGGGCTCGACTTCGAGTCAATCGCGCTCGAACGTCGCGTGGCGCAGTTCGACCTGACGCTGTCGGCGGCCGAGGCCGGCGGCGGGCTGCTTGTCTCTTGGGAGTACAACACAGACCTCTTCAACGCCGAGACCGTCGAGCGGATGGCCGGCCGTTTCGCGGAGCTGCTGCGCGGCGTCGTCGAAGACCCGCGCCGCCGCCTCTCCGACCTCCCGCTGCTCACGGCCGGCGAGCGTCGTCTGCTCGCGGAGTGGAACCGGACGAGCACCGATTATGCGCCCGAGCGCCCGCTGCATGCCTTCTTCGAGGAGCAGGCCGCCGCGAATCCCGACGCTGCGGCCGTCCTCTGCGGGCAGGAGCGGCTGAACTACGCCGAGTTGAACCGACGCGCCGACGCGCTCGCCCGAGAGCTGCTGGCGCACGGCGTCGGCCCCGAGACGCTGGTCGGCGTGATGTTGGAGCGTTCGTTCGAGCTGGTCGTGGCGCTGCTCGGCGTGCTCAAGGCGGGCGCGGCCTACGTGCCCTTAGACCCCGCCTACCCGGCCGAGCGTCTGGCCTTCATGCTCGAAGACTCGGGGGCGCCCCTCCTCCTCACGCAGGAGCGGCTGCTCACGCGCCTGCCGCAGACGGGGGCCGAAGTCGTCTGCCTGGACGCGAACTGGGAGGCCGTCGCCGAACGGGGCGCGGCGCGCCCCTCGGCCGAGGCGCCCCCGCCCGCGGACGACAACCTCGCCTACGTCATCTACACGTCGGGCTCGACCGGCAGACCCAAGGGGGTC
>JBJMGP010000056.1:0-65651 GCA_045807865.1 Pyrinomonadaceae bacterium | reverse complement strand
CTGTGCTTGATCTCCTCGACGGCCGCGGCGGGGATCGTCCCCATCTCCGCGTGCACCTCGCAGACGGCGACCTCCACGTCCAGCCACTTCTGAAACTTGCTCTGCTCCGACCAGAGCGCGCCCATCTCGGGCAGTGTGTAGCGTCCTATCATCTCTTTAAAGGGTTGGGGAGCGGGCGTTCGAGCGCCCCCAGCATGAACTCGTTGAGCCCAGCGTCAGAACCATCGTGCCGCGACCTGTAAGCCTCGGTGAGCTTCTGCCTCCATGTCTCCTGCTGTAACTTGCACGCGGCCCGTGCGCCACAGGCCGCGACGGCGCGCGCGTAGGCGTCGATGAGAAGGTCTGTCTGCTGGTCTGCCGATTTTTTGTACATTTCGACGAACTTCTCGTCGAGTTTCAACCGGCTCCAACTCAACAGCTGCGAGCGTAGGGCCTCGTAAGCTTCGGCTATGGCGGCGTAGGCGTTTGGGTCTTTGGACTCGGGGCTGCCGACCTTGCTTACCGCGGGGAGGAGCCGCTCAAGCATCTGCCCGCCCTCGTACGCCGCCACCGACTCTTTGACCGAGCGCGTGAGAGCGTCGTCCATGTCGCCGCACAGACTCAGATACTTCTTCGAGCCGCGGTACTCGTATTCGTTCTCCGCCTCGACCGTCAGGCGCTTCTTGTCGGGCGAGGGGCCTAGGTATCTCAAAGAGGCCGCGCGGCAGCGCGCGCTCCGCTCCGGCTGCGCGTGCGCCGCGGCGCAGGCGAGGAGGAGCGTGACGCCGAGGAGGACCGGGCGGACGACGTTTCTCATCTTTAACTCCTAAGGGCGCGCGCCCGTTCACTTCAAAACGTCGGAGGTGACCGTGTAGCCGGCGAGCAGCCAGTCGCCGCCGCGCTCCAGCAGCGTGAAGCGCTCGGTGGCGCTGCCGCGCTCGAAGCGGGTCGAGTAGAAGAGTTCGAGGGTGTGCCCCGAGAGCGGCGGCGAGGCGCTCTGCTGTTCGGTGCCCTTCGTGAGCGCGCGGCTCTCGACGCGGCCCAGGCGCTCGCGCACGCGCGCGAGGATGCGCGTGTTCTCCTCGGCCGAGACCTTAGCGCGCCACTCGGGCGCGGCCTCGCCATAGACCTTCTCATCGCGCCCGGCGGCGACGTCCTCGGTCACACGCTCCACGGTCGCCTGCGCCGCCGCCGGCACCTCGCGGCGTTCATCGACGGCGCAGCCGTCGAAGGCACAGGGCAGAAGGCAGAAGGCAAAAGTTAAAAGTAAGGAGAAGCTTTTCGCGCGCGGCGCGTGCTCACTCCTGCCTTTTGCTTTTTGCCCTGTGCCTTTTGCCTTCACAGTTCTATCCAGGGCGTCGGTTCCTTGTGGTGCGAGAGGGTGATTTGGGTCGAGGGCTGGAAGAGGCCGCCGCGCTCGCGCAGCGCCGACTCGGCGGTGAACTTGGCGAGGTCGGGGTTGTTGGCCCGCTGCGAGAGGTGCGCGAGCACGATGTGCGCGGCCGTGCCGTCGAAGCCGTCGCGCAGCCAGACGGCCACGTCCTCGTTCGAGAGGTGGCCGGTGCGCGACAGTATCCGCTGCTTCAACTCCCAGGGGTAGACGTCGCACGCCTTGAGCATGTCGCGGCTGTGGTTCGACTCGATGACGATGGCCGCGCAGCCCTTCAGACGGTCGGCGACGAGCGTCGTCACGCAGCCGAAGTCCATGAGGGTCGCCGCGCGGACGCCGTCGTGCGTGGCGACGAAGCCGAAGTTGTCGGCGGCGTCGTGCGGGACGGTGAAGGGGTGGAAGTCGATCTCGCCTATCTGGAAGTCCTGGCTCGAAGAGATTTCGACCGTGCGGTCGCGCAGGGACTCGGCCCGCTTCTTCGGCTCGTCGTTGGTGCGCGCCTTCTCGCGGATGTAGGCGTCACGCGTCGCGCCCGAGATGTAGACCGGGCACGACAACGATTTCAAGAGCACCCGCAGGCCGCCCGCGTGGTCGGAGTGCTCGTGCGTGATGACGACGCCGTCGAGCCGCGCCGCGTCCTCGCCGACGAGCGCGAGCCGCCGCGCCGTCTCCTTCGCCGAGAGCCCCGCGTCCACCAGCACGCGCGTCCGCCCCGCGCAGATGAGCACGGCGTTGCCGGTCGAGCCGCTACCTAAGACAGTCAGCCTCATCCCTTACACCAGGCTTGAGAATATGCCCCGCGCGTGGACGTTAACGCAACCGTCGGCGCGCGAAAAAGTCTTACTTGAAGTCTTACTTGTCCAGGATGAGCTTCGAGACCTTGTGGCCGCCGGCGACGTAGAGGTTGTCCTGCGCGTCGAAGGCGAGCGCGTCCACGCCGTGCGGGGCCTTGAGCGTGCGCACGAAGCGGCCGTCCGGCTCGTAGACGTGAATCTTGTCGAACGTCTCGCAGACGTAGACGCGGCCCCGCCCGTCGGCCGCGAGCGCCGAAGGCGGCCCGTACTGGCCCGGCGCGTGCCCCTCGCCGCCGAAGCGCGCGAGGTACTTGCCCTCAGGCGAGAAGCGGAAGACGGCGATGTCCTCGTCATCGTAATAGTGCTCGCCCTCGACGCCGCCGATGGCGTAGAGCGAATAAAACTCACCGCCCACGCCCGCGGCCACGCGCAGCGCCTCGACTTCGAGTTTCTTGTCGAGCTGCGAGCTGACGAAACGGTGTGTGCGGTGCGCCGCGCGCCCGTCCGTGCCCATCAACACCAGCTCGTCGTCCTCACCCTTCTGCGAGACGACGAGCAGCCCGCCGCCCGGGACGACCGCCGCGTCGTGTATGTAGTCCGAGCCGTGTCCCGCGCCGAGCACCTCGCCCGTCTCGCCGTCGAGCTTGAGGATGACACCGGCCAGCACCGCGTAGACCTGGTTCGCGTTATTGACCAGAAGCTTCGAGGGGCCGCCGCGCAGCTTCTCGTACCACTTCGTCTCCGTGGGGATGTTCCAGGTGTTGAGAAACTTGCCCGAAGCATCGAAGCGCTGCACGCGCCGCGTGTCGTCGGAGACGTAGACGCGCCCCTCGCCGTCCACGGCCACGCCCAGAGAGTCTTTGAAGAGGCCGGGGCCCGTGCCCTCGCCCCCGAAGGTGTAGGCGACGGTGTAGCCGTCGGGCTTCGGCGTGGGGGTCGGCGTCGGCGGGCGCAAGGGCGTGCGGGTCGCGTTGATCCCCGGAAGGCCGCCGCCCCGCTTCGACGAGATGTTCCTGACGATGAGGAGGCCGATGCCGCCGGTGACGAGGAGGAGCAAGACGACCGCGAGCGCGACCTTCTTCGGCTGGTCGGGCTCGCCGAAGTTGAGCCGCGGCCCTTCGGGCGTCGGGGGCGGCGGGGGCACGGAGGCGGGGCGCAACTCGGCGGGCACGACCACCAGCGAGTTGCAGTACTGGCACCTGACGAGGGCGCTCTCGATCCGCTCGAATTCGAGCGTCGCGGCGCACTGCGGGCAGTTGAAGACTTTCAACTCGTGCCTCCAGTCTTAAGGCTTGCTCACGTCCGCGGCCTCCGCCTTCCATTCGCCGCCGCCCTCGAACTCGACGCGCGTGATCTGGACTCGCTGTTTCCCGGCGGTGAGGTGGCGTGTGCTCTCGTCGGGTTCGATGAAGACCGGCCGGTTGAGCGTCAGCGTCTCGCCCGCCGCGACGCGCTGCTTGAGTTGGAGGCGATAGCGCTTCAGCTCCTTCCCCGTCGCGGGGTCATAGAAGACGTGCGCCCACTCGACCGACTTGAGGGCCTTCTCGCCCGCGTTCTTCAACGTCAGGCGCGACTCGTACTTGAAGACGTAGCTGGTGCCGCGCTTGACCTTCAGCTCGACGCCCGACTTGCTGCTGCGCACCACCTCGACCGGCGCGTAGCCCTCGTACTTCCACTCGAACGCGGAGACCAAGACCCCCGGCGCCCCCCGCCGGTCGTCCTCAGCCTGCGCCGCGGCGACCGACGCTAGGGCGCAGAGTATGAGAGTGATTCTTAAAGCTGTCAGCATCATCAACACGCCGCGGAGCGGCGCCTGAATTTAGCCCGGCCTTTCCAGGCCGGTCGGGATGGAACCGTGTGACAGGGCGTCGCGTCAGCGACGGCTGAAAGGGCTGGATTAGTTCGGGCGTCGCTGACGCGACGCGGCGATGTTCGGTTCGACTTTACCCGGCCTGGAAAGGCCGGGCTAAATTCAAAGCGCCGCTGACGCGGCATCACACTTCGAGACGGGCGCGATCTACCCTGAAGCCGTTGAGGTCGCCGAGCGCGCCGAGGGCGAGCCGCTCGGTCTTGAAGTGCTCGTTGGCGACGCGGAGCATGTCCTCGGGCGTGACGGCCTCGATGCGCGCGAGGACCTGCTCGGGCGGGATGCGCCGGCCGTGGACGATCTCCTGGCGCGCGAGCGTGCCGGCGCGCGCGCTCGTCGATTCGAGCCCGAGCAGGATGGACGAGACGGCCTGGTCTTTGACGAGTTGCAATTCGTCCTCGCCGACGGCCTCGCGTAAGCTCCGGCGCACCTCTTCGAGCGAGATGTCTAACACTTCATCCAACTGCTCGGGCGAGGTGCCGGCGTAGATTTGAAAGATGCCCGCGTCGGTGAAGTGGCTCCCGGCGGCGCCGACCGAGTAGGCGAGTCCGCGCTCTTCGCGCACGCGCTGCCAGAGGCGCGAGCTGGTGCCGCCGCCGATGACGGAACCCAAAAGGCTCGCGGCGTAGCGGTCTTCGTGGCGCGCCGAGGGGAAGGGCGCGGCGATGATGAGGTGCGCCTGCTCCAACTCCTTCTTGCGCTGAATCAGGATGGGCGCGGCCGGGCTCGGCGAATAGTCGTCAACGCTTTTGACCACGCCCGCCTCCGCCTTCCCGTCTGCGAAAGCTTTCGCGGCCAGCTCGACCAGTTGCTCGTGCTCGACGTTGCCGGCGGCGGCGATGACGAGGTTCGGCGGCGCGTAGGCTGTCGCGTGGAACGCGGCGGTGCGCTCGTGTCCGAAGGTCGAGACGGTCTCTTCAGTCCCCTCGATGGGGCGTCCCAGGGGGTGGCCGGGGAAGTAGGCGGCGTTGAAGATCTCGGCGAGGAACTCGTCCGGAGTGTCCTCGACCATCTTCATCTCCTCGATGATGACCTTCTGCTCGCGGCGCAACTCCTCTTCGTCGAAGCGGGGCCGCGCGAGCATGTCGGCGAGCAGGTCGAAGGCCAACGGCACCGACTTGTCCACGACCTTCATGGCGAAGCCGGTCATCTCGTGCGTCGTGTAGGCGTCGAAGTGACCGCCGAGCCGGTCGGATTCGACGGCGATGTCTAAAGCCGTGCGCCGCCCCGTCCCCTTGAAGACGGCGTGCTCGATGAAGTGGCAGACGCCGTTCCAGTCCTCGGGCTCGTGGCGCGAGCCGCGCCGCACCCAGATGCCGACCGTCGCGGAACGCAGCCCGGGCATCCGCTCCGTGAGGACGGTCAGCCCGTTGGGAAGTCTGGTCAACTGAACTTGTTCGGTCATTACTTCGGAAAGCTTTAAGGAAACCCCTCGGCCGGAAATCTCTTGCATGATTTGAACGGGCATCGTAGCACGCGCGCCGGGGGCGGGCAAACCAACCCCCGGCGCGAGCGCATCTCACCGCGCGTAGGCTGCGAATTTAAAGGCCGATCTGCTTGACACCCCCCTCGAAGTTGGCGGAAAATGCCGTCTCCGCCTGTTGCGGGTCGGACACACAGAAGGGTTAAGCCTGAAAAAGTGTCGCTCGTCGTGACGCCGGGATTGGAGCCGCACACCCAGACAGCTCCCAAACCCTCGCCCGGACGCCGCCCTGGACACAGTCAAAGCTAGGGTCAGCCCGAAGGGGCAGAAGGGAAGTCCCTGATGGGCAGGCCCGGAGGTTTTGCTGCGATGAGAAAATTCAACTGGCGCATCTTCCCCGTGTTGCTCGCGACTCTTTCGGTCGTCGCCGCCGGCGGGGGGGCGCAGCAGGCGCGCGGGGCCGAGCCCCCGGGAGGGGCGCGCCGCAGCAGTCTGGGCACGATCAGCGGCGCCGTCCTCGACCGCGCGGGCAACCCCGTCGCGGGCGCGCTCGTGAAAATCCTGCGCGACGGCTTCAACGAGGTCGTCAAGGAGACGAAGAGCGCCTCAGACGGTACCTTCGCCGCGCGCGTCACGCCGGGCCGCTACCTGATCCGCGCGCTGGCCGACGGGTTCACGCCCGCCACCTTCTCGTCCGTCGAAGTCTCGCCCGCGACCGAACTCGTCTACCGCTTCAACCTCCAGCCCGTCGGCGAGGGCAACACACGCCCCGAGCGCCGCGCCGACCGCAACGACCCCAAGTTCCGCATCCGCGCCGCCGCCGCCCGCCGCTCCGTCTTCAACGCCGGCGAGGCCGAGGACGAGACCGTCCGCCGCGTCCTCGAAGAGATGGAGGACGACGAGCGCGCCGCCGCTTCGGAAGATGAGGTGGCGCTGACGGACGATCAGCAACCGGAGGAGAGGCGAACCAACCGAACGCGGACGCAAGGCTACGTCGAGTCCTACTTCGGCTCGTCGGGCGCCCCCGGCGCGGGCTCGTACGCGGGGCTCAACTTCGCCGTGGCGACGCCGGTCAACCGGCAGGTTCAACTCATCTTCGCGGGACAGGCCGGCGAGTTCGAACGCCTCGAAGCGACCGCGCGCGTCCGCGCCGGCGCCCGCCACCTGATCAGCGCGACCTTCGGCGGCGCGCGCCTTCCGACGATGGCGAAGGTCGGCGTGGTGGAAAATCCGCCGAGCGCGCAGCTCGGGTTCAACGCCGCGCGGGGCGATAAACTCGAACAGGTCTCCGTGCGCGCCGTGGACGAGTGGATCGTGCGGGACGGCGTGGTCGTCGTGCTCGGGCTCGACTACTCGCGCTTCGTCGGCGGCCGGGGCGCACTCACCCCGCGGGTCGGAGTCGCCTACGACGCCAACGCGCGCACGCGCCTGCACGCCTCCTTCTCGCCCGGCACCGACTCCGGCACGCGCGCCGACGGCGTCGAGTTCGAGGACGGCGAGATCGTCTTCAAGGAGAACGCCGGGCAGGCCGTCGCCGTCATCGACGGTCAGGCCGTGTTGGAGCGCAGCCACCGCCTTGAGTTCGGCGTCGAGCGCGTACTGGACGAGAACTCGACCGTCGAGGCCACGGCCTTCTTCGACACGATTAACGGGCGCGGCGTCGGGCTCCTGAGCGCGCCGCTCGAAGGCTTGACGGGCGAGGGCGGGGCGGCGCTCCTCGACATCGCGAACCAGCAGGGCGGGGCGCGCGGCCTGCGCGTCGTCTACACGCGGCGTATGTCGAGCCGCCTCAAGGCTTCGGCCGGCTACGCCTTCGGGCGCGGCCAGCAGCTCTCGCCCGAGGGCGTTTCGAGCCCCGACCAGCTCTTCCAGGGCACCTTCTTCCAGACCGCCTCGGCGCAGCTCGACGCGAGCCTGCTCGACGGGATGAATGTCCGCACGGTGCTGCGCTTCTCGCCGCGCGCCGCGGTCTTCGCCATCGACCCGTTCGCCGGCCGGCTCGCCGTCTACGACCCGTCTCTGAGCATCCTCGTCACGAAGGAGCTGCCGAACTTCGGCCTGCCCGTCCGCGCGCAGGCGACCGTGGACGCGCGCAACCTTCTCGATCTGACGACGCACGCCGACGACGGCGAGACGCAACTCTCGCTCGGCGCACTCCGCCGCTCTCTGCGCGGCGGGATTTCGGTCAGGTTTTAAGGCCCCGCCGGCGGCCTTTCGTCGCCGCCGGTGATGTACAGAGTCCCCGCGCCCACGCTCACCGTCAGCGGCGCGGGGCTTTTGTGTATCAACAGTTTATCCGAATTTTCGGAGGCGATACGAAATTATGAATCGGCGACGGGGTATACGTCCCACGCCGTGCATTTTAATCGCCGGACTCGGTCGCCCGGTTAAGAGCGCGACATCACAGGGATTGGGGCGGCGTGCTGGCGGGGCGTCAGTGAGACTGGGGCCGCACGTCGGGAAGGCGTTCAAGCTGGAATACAGCTTGCTTCAAAACTTTTGATTTACCAGGGCTCGAAGCCCGCCGGGACTTGAAGGCCCGAGCCGGGCGCGTTCCTCAAGCTCGAACGACAAAAGGGTCGCGTGTGAGACGATGAAGGATTCGGTGCTGACGACGAAGGGGTGGGCGCTGCTGATCGTGGCGGCGGTACTCGTCGCGGCCGGCACGATCAACTTCGCGATGCGGCTCACGCACACCGGTCCCCCGACCGACGGCATCGACTGGGTGAAGACGGACGAGGGCATCGTCGTGCGCTCGGTCAAGCAGGACTCGCCCGCCGGGCGCAAGGGCATCTTCGGCGTGATACCGGGCGACAAACTCGTCGCCATCAGCCTCGACGAGAAGAAAGACGATCAGGTCGTCAACTCCTACGACGTGCAGGTCTACCTGGAGGAGGCGAAAGTCGGCGGCCGCGTGCGCTACCTCATCGAGCGCCCTTCGAACCCGGAGGAGACGCGCTACTACTACGTCTACATCGACAACCTGACGCCGCAGCGTACGCTCACCGCGCGCGACCTCTACATCAACCTGATCGGCGTCGTCTACCTGCTCGTCGGCCTCTTCGTCTTCTTCAAGCAGGGCGGCCGCGCGCCCTTCGCGCTCCACTTCGCGACGCTCTGCCTCGTCGCCTTCGTCTTCCACTTCTACAAGCCCTACGGCGGCCTCGAAGACCTCGACCTCGCCATCGAGTTCCTGGACAACGCGGCGTTCGTGCTCTTCGCGCCGGTGCTCCTCCACTTCTGCGCGGTCTACCCCGTCCGCTACCACTTCTCCGCGCGCAGGCCGCGACTGGTCTACCTGCTCTACGCGCCGGCCGCCGCGCTCGTCGCGCTCGTGGCCTTCTACGACTTCGCCCCGGCGCTGCACAACCGCTGGCCGGCCTCGGGGCCGTTCGCGCTGCTCTTCGCGATTTACGAGGCGGTGCCCGAGGACTTCCCCGCGCGCCTCTCGACGGCGGCGACCGGATTCCTGACGGCCGCGCTCATCGCGGGCTCGTTCATCCTCGTGCGCCGCTTCGTGAAGAACGAGTCGGCCATCGTCCGGCAGCAGTTGAAGTGGGTCGTGTGGGGCTCGGCGCTGGCGGTGACGCCGTTCACGCTGCTCTACGCGGCCGGGTATCTCTTCGGCGTCGGCGAAGGCTTCCTCACCGAGGCGACGCGGAAGTGGATGACGGACGCGGCCGTTCTGCCGCTCGTGCTCATCCCGCTCACGTTCGGCAACTCGGTGGTGCGCTACCGCCTGATGGACGTGGACATGGTCGTGCGGCGCACGGCCGTCTACGCCCTGACGACTCTGACCATCGCGCTGCTCATCGGCTCGGTCGTCTACGTGGCGGGGCTCTACGCCTTCGGCGGCGAGGTCATCACGCCGGGCATCATCACGATGCGCGTCATCATCTCGGTCGCGGCGATGGCCGTGATCGTGATGACGGCGGCGCCCTTGAAGAACTTCCTTCAGGAGCGCACCGACCGCTTCTTCTACGGCGAGCGCTACGACCTGCGCGCGGGCCTGCTCGACTTCGGCCGGACGCTCTCGGCGACGACCTCGCTCGACCCGCTGCTCGACGCACTGGTCGGCCGCCTCCAGCAGGTCTTGGGCGTCGAGCGCGTCGCCATCTTCATCGAGGAGACGCGCGGCGCCGGGGCGTACCACGTGGCGCGCGCCGTCGGCCTCTCCTCCGAGGTCATCGTCCCGCCCGACTTCCGCGAGATGATCCGCACGCGCGCGGCCGTGGACGGCATCGTGCGCGCCGACGGCATCGACATGCCGCCCGAGACGAACGGGTTCGTGCGCCGCACGCTCCACTACTACGTGCCGTGCGTCGTCCGGGGCCGGATGGTGGCGGTCATCGGGTTGGGGCGCTCGACCGGCGGCGCGCTGCTCTCCTCGGAAGACCTGGAGATTCTGCGCACCGTCTCGGGCTACGTCGCCGTCGCCATCGAGAACAGCCTGCTCTACCAGGAGCAGAAGGAGCGGGCCGAGGAGTTGGCCCTGCTCAAGGAGTTCAACGAGTCTATCGTCGAATCCATCAACGTCGGCATCCTGACGGTGGACGCCTCCGGGCGGGTGACGGCCTGCAACTCCGCGCTCGAAGAGATGCTGGGCCTGCGGCGCGACGAGGCGACGGGACACCTCGTCGCAGACCTCTTCGCCGAGGACTTCGCGGAGACCCTGCGGCTCGCGCTCGGCGAGCAGGGCTGGAATCTCTCGGAGCTGCGCAACATCTACAAGCTGCACACGGCGACGAGGACGGGGCGCACGCTGATTCTCAACATCGCGCTGGCGCCGCTGAAGCGCGCCGACGCGGCCGTGCACGGCGGCGTGCTCGTCGTCCTCGAAGACGTGACCGGGCGCGTCCGGCTCGAAGAGCAGTTGCAGCAGCGCGAGAAGCTCTCCTCCATCGGCCTGCTCGCGGCGGGCGTCGCGCACGAGATCAACACGCCGCTGACGGGCGTCTCCTCGTACACGCAGATGCTTCTGGGCATGCTCGCCGAGACCGACCCGAAGCACGGCCTCCTCCAGAAGATTCGGCGGCAGACCGACCGCGCCACGGGGATCGTCAACAACCTTCTGAACTTCTCGCGCACGGGCGGCGCGACGGAGTTCGTCGAGGTGAACCTGGCGCGCGTGCTCGACGACACGCTGCAACTGCTGGAGCCGCAGCTGCGTCAGAGCCGCGTCGAGGTCGCGCGCGAGTACGAGGCCGACCTCCCGCGCGTCTACGGGAACGCCGGCAAGCTGCAACAGGTCTTCACCAACCTCCTCCTCAACGCGCGCGACGCCATCCCCGACGGCGGCCGCATCACCCTTCGCGCCAACGCCTCCGACGGGCGCGACGCGCTCGCGGTCGAAGTCGCGGACAACGGCATCGGCATCGCGCCCGAGAACGTCGCGCGCATCTACGACCCGTTCTTCACGACGAAGGGCGTCGGGCGCGGCACGGGGCTCGGACTCGCCGTCTCCTACGGCATCGTGCAGGAGCACTCCGGCCACATCGCCGTCGAGAGCGCGCCCGGCCGCGGCACCACCTTCCGCATCACACTGCCCACCGCCGGCGCCCACACGCGCCTCCAGGCCGCGAGCGACTGAGCCGCCCGTCGCCCGCGCACATCAAGTTAGCTTTAAGACGGAGACACACCGCGCCGCTGCGGGAAGGGTCGGCAGCCGGGCGGAACCGTTCTGCCGCCGGGCGAAAGCACTCTGCCGGGCGGCGGGGCCACGTCGCAGGGCGGCGGGGCCACGTTTCAGGCGTCTGGCTACCCGCCGCCCGCCGGCAGAGAGGCGCTGCCGGGCGGCGGAGCCGTGGCGCGCGGGCGGAACGCTGCCGCCCGCCGGCAGCAGCGTTCTGCCGGCGGGCTGAGGGGGTTCGCGGGCCGGCGGGAGGTGTCGCCCGGCCGGCGGAGCTGTTCCGCGCGGGCGGCGTGACTCTGCCGGCGGGCAGAGCGGTTCCGCCGCCCGGCGACATGGCGCCGCCCGCCGGCAGCGCGGTTCCAGTTCGGGGGCGCGGGAGGTCGGGGCGCACGGACGGGGGCGGTAAAGCGTTGGATACCTGCTGAAATAACGCTTGCTTTTGCCGGCGCCGGTGCTAATCTCGCACGCGCTTTCACATCTACGAAGGGGAAGACGTTCTCCAACCTTTATGAGCAAGCGCAAACAGGTTCGGCGTTGGGCCGCGAGTGGTGCGGCCGCCGGCCTCATGCTCGCCGCCAGCCTTTACTCGATTAGTGCCGCCGGGTCGCGGCCGAAAGCGTCTCCCGTGCTCCTTCGCGCGCAGTCCGAGCGCGTGGACATACGGCTGCGCTCTTTGACGACGCGCGCCACGGGGCAGTTGACCATCGAGGCGAGCGAGGGCGGGGGGCGCGCGCGCCTGACGGCTTTGAACCTGCCCGAGCCGCAGACGGTCGCCGAGGCCGCGACGACCTACGTCGTCTGGGCCGTGAGCGGCGGGCGCGTCCTGCGCCTGGGCGAGCTGCGCCGCGACGAGCGCGGCAACGGCGGCCTCGCCTTCGAACGGCCCGAAGGGCTCGAACGCTACGGCGTCATCGTCACCGCCGAGACTACGCCCGAGGTCGAGCGCCCCGGCGACCCCGTGCTTACCACCCGCGCCGACGAGGCCGCCGCGCTCTACCCCTCGAAGCCCGCGCCCGCGCCGAGCGCGCCCGCGACCGACACGGCGACTAATACGCCGACGAACAGGCCGAGGACTAACGACCCCGCGCCCGCGCCGGCTCCCGCCTACCGCGCGCCGACGCGCTCCGCGCCCGGCGACTTCTACGCGGAGGTCGATAACGCGCTCGCCGCGCAGGGCGGCGGCCGCCTCATCGAGCTGGAGGGCGACTCGGCGGCGCCGGACGCACGCGGCGCGGCGCGCGCCACGCTCAACTCCAACCGCGCCTACGTCCGCGCGAACTTCCGCGGCATGCCGCTCCCCTCCGCGGTAGGCGCGAACGTCTATGTGCTCTGGGGCGTCATCCCCGACGGACGCATCATCTACATGGGGAGCCTGCCCGCGTCGGAAGACCTCAACCGCGCAGAGGTCTACGTCCGCGTCCCCGGCTTCGATTCGGACGACTACACGCTCCTCGTCACGGCCGAGCGCTCCCGCCCCGCCGCCGCGCCCGACGGCCGCCGCCTGCTCAAGCCCAGAGACTTCGCCTCCGTCAAGTGACCGCCGCCCCGCCGCCGGGTTAAGATAAGTACTGAGGACTGAGTGAGGACGGGTGTTGAACTCAGTCCTCGGTACTCAGTCCTCAGTACTTATTAAGAGGGTTCGGATGGCGAGAAAAGGTTCCGTCCTCGTCGTGGACGACGAGGAGATCATGCGCGACGTGCTGGAGACGCTGCTGTCGGCGGAGGGCTACCGCGTCGAGCTGGCGAAGACCGGCGAAGAGGGTCTGGAGTGTTACGGCCGGCGCGCGTACGACGTGGTGCTCCTCGACGTGTCGATGCCGGGCATGGGGGGCCTGCGCGCGCTCGAAGAGATTTTGAAGGCCGACCCCGAGGCCGTCTGTATCATCATCACCGCCTACGCCACCTTCGACACGGCCATCGGCGCGTGGGAGCGAGGCGCCTTCAACTGCATCCGCAAGCCCTTTCAGAATGAACAGATCTTAGAGACGGTCGCCTCCGGCATCCGCCGCCGCCGCAAAGAGGAGGAGCGCCAGAGCCTCCGCCGCGCCATGGGCCGCAGCGTCGAGCGCGGCTCCATCATCGGCCGCTCCGAGAAGATGCAGGCCATCTTCCAGCTCGTCGATCAGGTCGCGCCCGCGCGTTCGACCGTGCTCATCACCGGCGAGTCGGGGACGGGCAAGGAGCTCATCGCGCGCGCCATCCACATGCAGAGCCCGCGCGCGCAGAAGACCTTCGTCACGGTCAACTCCTCGAACATCCCTTCGGAGCTGCTGGAGTCGGAGCTGTTCGGCCACACGCGCGGCGCCTTCACCGGCGCGGTCGCCGCCAAGAAGGGTTTGTTCGAAGTGGCCGACGGCGGCTCCATCTTCCTCGACGAGATCGGCGACATCCCGCCCGAAACGCAGGCGCGGCTGCTGCGCGTGTTGCAGGAGCGCGAGTTCACGCCGCTCGGCGACACGGCCCCGCGCAAGGTTGACGTGCGCATCGTCGCCGCCACCAACATCGATTTGAAGGAGGCCGTCCGCCAGGGCGCCTTCCGCGAAGACCTCTACTACCGACTCGCGGTCGTCCCCATCGAACTCCCGCCGCTGCGCGACCGGCGCGAGGACGTGCTCGCGCTCGCGCAGCACTTCATACGCAAGTACAACGAGGAGAACGGCCGCCACGTCTCCGACCAGCTCGCGCCCGAGGTGCTCGCACTCCTTGAGCAGTACACCTGGCCCGGCAACGTCCGCGAGCTTGAGAACGTCATCGAGCGCGCGGTCGTCATCGCGCCCGGCCCCGAGGTCACGCGCCAGTGTCTGCCGGCCGAGATCGCCGACCCCTCGAAGATGGCGGGCGCCGCCCCGCTCTCGACCGGCACGGGCAGCCTCGACGTGAGCCGCGGCGTCAACTTCTACGACGAGGTGCGCCGCTTCGAGATCGACATCATCCGCCGCGCGCTCGACCAGACCGGCGGCCACCAGTCGCGCGCCGCCCGGCTCTTAGGCATGAACGCCACCACCCTCAACTCCAAGATCAAGACCTACAACATCCAGCTCCGCTCGTAAGATGGGTTTTGGGTGCCGGTGTAAGTTCGCACATAAACTTAAAATCTTTGCACATAAGCTTAAAATAATTCGCACATAAGTTTAAATTTGAGCCTAGCCAAGATCCTAAACAGGATTCTGCGTAAATGAGTTTGATGTAACCCCGCCCATTGAGACTCGTCCCTCTAAAAAGATGGCAAGCTAGTTCATTGCTGTCCTCCAGTTCCGGGACTTTCACCGCACAGAACTCGCCAGAGGCCTATACCCAGAAGGTAGGCAGGGACATGATCCTGAATATTAAGCTGCATGAAGCGGGTAGCGGCCAAGGCGACAGCATCGCGGTGTTGACAGGTAGGAATCGGACGGGCAGTTATCAGTTCACCAGCGCAACCGTAAAGCGTGAGAGGCTGTCATTCACCACCGCACCGATGGAAGGTTTCACTTACCGCTTCAAGGTCAAGTTCACCCGCAGCGGCGGCTTCGCCAAGGACGAGGCACGGCGTGGCAAAGACGTTCTAGAGGGCGTCCTTGAAGGGACTATGAAGAAGGTGTCTAGCGGTCGAGAGCTTAGCACCATGGACATCAGATTCGACTTTCAGACGAACGAGTGAGGCTCGCCTCCCGGACGCCGCCCTAGCCCTTCACCAAAACGGCGTACGGCTCTATTAGCCTAGCCGTTAGCTTGATCCTTTTGACCTTCGGCGCAGACTTGGAGGCGACCTGCGCGTCCGGGGACAGGAGGCAGGCCTTGTCTATGTGGCCCTTCATATACTCGGCGGCATTCTTGCCCAGGCTGGGCCCGGCTCCGATAAGGTAGTTCCGGGTGTCGACCTCGAAGTCGGCAGGCGTGATCTCATCCAGCACCAGCGCGTAGCGAGAGCCGGTGACCTTGATTCCCTCCGGTATGGCCGTCCAGTTGACGCCGTCCTCCGAGTACTTGGTGGCTGGCAGCAACGTGGGGTGCGCCCGCGAGTCGATCTCCTGCATCAGTACGTAGACTTCTCCTCCAGCCTCCACGATCTCCTTCGCGAATGGCTGGACCTGCTTTATCGGGTGGCAGGCCGACCCGCCGTACCCCCAGAAGATGCGGCCCGCCTTGCGGAACTCTTCATTCTTGCGCTCTATGATCTGCTCGAACGTCTCGCCCGCGTGGTTACCCACTTTCATGAACACAAAGGCCTTTGGCGGTTCTTTCATCGCTTCCCTCCATCCAAATACTCAAACTCGTAGTCGGTTGACTGAAAATGGCTCCCGCGGGTTAGGTCACGCACGTACCTGACCCGCAGGTCGCGGTCGCGCCCGTAGAAGTCGGCGAGTTGCTCGCGGTCTAACGGCTTGCTTGCGTATCGGCCCCTTGGCGGTTCGATGCGGCGCACCACTAAACTGCAAGACGTAAGGTTGGCGTCGTCGTCCAGATGGTACCCGTGGAACTCCGGGATCAGCTGCGAAATGACGAAGCCCGCATCCAGCATCTGCTGTTCGGTCGACCGGAGTACCTTCCGGCTCCATGCGTGCCGCCGGTCGTCTGCAATGACAAGGCACCCGACACCGTCTCGACCGATGGCCTCCTCCCCGCGGAGGGCGAAAGCCCGGACGCTGCGACCCTTATTATAGGCGCCGAAGGGCGGGTTCGTGTAGAAGCCCTCGAACTTGCGCCAGTGCTTTTTCGGCAGCGGGTCGATGACGTTGTAGAGCTCGGAGGTCAGGCGGCCTTCAAGGCCGTACGCCTTGGCGAAGCGGCGCACCGACATGACCACCCGCTCGTCGAAGTCCAGGACGTGTACGCTACGGGGACCATGCTCCAGGTGTTTCTGTTGGTGGAGATGGACGAGGCAGACGCCTATCGCGTCGCCGTCGCCGACGCAGACCACACGGCGCCCGTCGAACTGCCTGCCAACGTGCTCGGTCTGAAGCAGCATGTCGGCTGCCTTCATGAAGATTTGGTCGAACGCCCGTATGGGCCGCGGGCGGTTGATGATCACGTCGGAGATGGCGTTGAGGCTCTCGCGTAAGTTGATGCTCATAGGTGTGAGGCGTTAGCTACATCTTTTCTATGAGGTCGAGGACCTCTGCTCCGACCTTGGGGAAAAGGTACTTGTTAACGACCGTGACCAGCGCCACAATCTCTGCGAAGACCGCCATGATGAAGGTGGTCGCGACCCACTTGTCGACCGTCAGGTATCCGAGGCCGATAGCGAAAAACGCGGCGTTGACGAAGAGTATCTGGGCGAAAAGCGCGACCAGCAGTCCCTTGGCGTAGAACCGGCGCAGACCCCGCTCCTCGCTCTGCTGCGTCTCCCATGCCTTGAGCACGGTCCGCAGCTTCTTGCCCCGGTTGCGGATGTCCTCGAGCCGCTCGTAGCTGTCGAGGTCCTTGCCGCTGTTCAGGGGCTCGCCGACCGAGACAACCCTATCCTTGATGGTGTCCGGCAGGTTGGCCCCGGCGGCTGGGCCGGGGGGTAGCGGCGGTTCCGGCTGCTTCGTCTCCCGCGCGACAGCCCCACCGCCCACGGGGTCCGGGCCGGATTCAGGCGCGCGCGCGTCCGTCATTGCAACCCCAACTGCCCGAGGCGGTAGCCCATGGCATACTCGGACACTTTGAAGATGTGGGCGATCTCCGACAAGTCTTTGGTGACGTCCCTGTAGGCCGCTTCGACGAGATCCGCGGGCATCAGCAACGCCGCAGCAAAGAGGTTGGCCTGGATCTCCCGACGCCGGTGCTCCTGCTTCTCCTCGTCCTCCCCCTCCACTGGCTCAAAGCGGAACATGTCAATGTCGGTGTCGACGATATCGCCATCCTCCAGTAAGTGCAGGAAGTGGTGCCCGAGTTCGTGGGCGATGGAGAACCGCTTCCTGTTGGGGTGGTCCGACTGGTGGATGAGCATGGTCACATTCTCGCCCCTCTTGGCGAGCATCCCGGAGATGCCCTCTTCGGAGAACTTGGCGTTATGCACCTTGATGCCCTGCCGGTTGGCGAGCGTGACCGGGTCCACGGGGACGGAGTAGAGCCCGTGCTCCCGCAAGATATTGGCCGCGCGCTTCTCGATCTCCTCGCGGCTCAGGTATGGGGTTTTTGAGGCTTTCGCGGTGCCCATCGGTTGACACCAGAGCCCGCCCCAAGCGGTCCCGGCGTCCGGGAGTTCGTGAGAGACCGCGGGGGAACTCAACTAGGGAAGGCGCGGCGCGACCGCGCCGTCGGGGGCTTAGCTACCAGTCCGCTCTTTGACGTCGGCGAGCAGATGACAGTCCTCGGCCGTGCGGAAACACATGGCTGCGATCTGTACTAGCTCCGCTAGCACCTTATGGGGGTCACGGCGGAAGGGCTTCTTGAAGACCTCCGTCTCCAACTCCCGGACCTCCTCGAGGATCACGGCGTAACCCTCGTGCAGGCTGTTGATGTCGGGGTAAGCGGCCCTAGCCCGTGCCAACTCCTCTTCGATTAGTCGCACGAAGTCCATGTCGGTACTCCTGCTTTGTGCGGAGGAAAGTTCGGGAGCCTCCGGCGGGCCCTAAGCGCCCCCAACCCCGATGCGGGCCCGCAGCGCGGCTATGCGCTCCCGGGCGTCCTGCTGATCGCGGCAGTACCGCCAGCGGAGGTAAAGGGCTTCGTCGAATGATACACAGATTTCGGAGGCGAGGCGAGCTATTTCCGAGGCCACCCCTTCGGGTGTCGCGTCGCCGCCTGAGGCCCGCATAACTAGGTCCAGCATCCGGTCCCGTTCCGCCTCCACCAACTCCATCGCCTTTTTGTAGTTCGGAATGTGCCGGTACCCGCTGAAGGCGGGGCGTCTTCTGGGTCTGGCGGGGTCGAAATAGCTGAGGGTCCTGCGCATGGGCGTTCAGCCTCTCAATATGTTATTGTAGTATTTATAAAGATACCATATCTTTTTATTGATTTAAATACTTTATTATAATAAACTTTCGTCACACGAGATTGGGTCCGTTGTCGGCCCGATTCGCCGTCAGCCGCCTCGCCGCGAAAGGGTGCCACCTAGGTCATGGCTCGGAAACAGACAACGCCAGCGAAGGAGGAAGGCCCGCCCGGGCCCGAAAGGGCCCAGACGGCCAGCTTCTCCATGCTGCCGTCCGAGATAGACTTGATTCAGGACCTGCGGAGGCGGTACCAGAGGCGCTGCCTCACGGCCCACAAAGACAGTCCGGCCGACGTCACCAAGAGCGAGATCGTGCGCGCCGGGCTCACCACCTTGAAGGGTATGAGCGATGATGACCTTTTCAAGGCCGTCGAGGATCTGACCGAGTTGAAGGAAGGAAGGCCACCAAAGTCCGGGGCCGACACACAAGCTTAGCTTGAGTTTAAGTGGTGACGTAAGTCAGAACTCTGCCAAATAACTGATGTCATGCGTTAGAGATTTTTAGCCTTTTGAGGGTAGATCCGGTCTCCAAGCCGACCCAGTTCTCACTGACCCCGACGACTACCAGGATGAGGAAGTTTACTCCCAAGATGGACTCGCGGATCATGTTCCGGATCATCTGCCGGTCCCGGCCGGATGGGGATGGCCGTGGCACCGGATGTGAGTGCCACTCGCCCAGGTAGTTTTGAGCCCCGCCGGATTCACGCCACGCACGGTTGACGATCTCCTGCGCTGCTCGGCGGGACCGGTTGAAGAAGTAGGGGCCCGCATAGTCAAAGGGTCCCGGCGTCGTAGCAACCTCGACCACGACGTGCGAGCCTGGATAGACGCGCCCCATCAGGACCCCGCCCGCCTCGTTCTCGGCGCCCTTCTGCCGGTATCTCTGGAACGTCTCCGCGACCGCCTCGGAAAACTCCAAGTACAGGCCATTCCCCATGTCGTAGTGCGTATTCATGCGGAGCACACCATGCAGGCGGGGTCTGCCTCCAACACCTGCGTCAGCGAAGAGAACGAGGGCGCCGCGGCCCACTCGTCGGAGAGCACGACCCCCTCACGCCTCGCTGCTTCCAGGTCACCGGCCCACGAGAAGACTTGGTTCGACGGGGAGTCCATCACGCCCAGCAGAAAGCGAACGACGGCCGAGATGAACTCGGTGGCGTGCAGGCCGCTGTAAGGCATGTAGGCGGAGCGGCAGCCTGCCTCGCGCAGTGAAAAACCCCGGGCGTCGTTGACCACTCGGTGCCTGAACCTGAAAGCGTCGCCGAAGGCGCACTCGAAGCAACCACACCCTCCCCGCAGGAAGAGCGCGTGCCCGCCGTACAGGTGGGGCTCGACCCAGACGTAGCACTGCGGCACGGAGATTTCGCCCTGCCTAATCCGGAGGCGGTCCAGCCGACGCTCGACAGCCCAGTCCCCAAGGGCTATGAGGTTAAGCGAGGATGGTGCCAGCCAGCTTGGGTAGGTACGAAGGATGTCGAGTACATCTGTCTGCCTAGTGTCGATGTCAACATGCGGGAAGTGGTGCCGTATCTTGGTCGCGGTGGCGATAGCCTTGTACTCGTTCACGTCGGACATACCGCAGTAGTGGCGGGCAACATTCTCAACATCCAGCCGCTCTGGGTCGACGATGCGCATCCTCTCCACCAACCCGGTCTCGGCCAGTAGAGCAGCAGCGAAGCTTCCGATGGAGCCGCAGCCGATGATATTAACCGGGTGCTTGAAGGCCGGCAGGGCGATTCCCGCAGTCCGGGTGATGAGCCTGTTCCGGTCGACCCTTACCACGGTTGCGCACGTAAGCTTTCCGTCCCGATTCTTATCGGCCAACTCGATTTCGATTGGGCTGAGTTCCGACCCGGTGTCTGCCGTTCTCAGAGTCCCTTTCTGCTTCGGTTTCCGGGAAGCTTGATGAGAGTAGATGGGATGCCACCAAGCCCCGAGTGCCCTTCGCCCCCCGCCAGTCGGCACCGAGAAGAGGACGCCGATTGGACGGCCCCGGCCTCGGAGGAACTCTGACAGATACACTAAAGCCTCGGGGTCGCACTCCTCTAGCCGTTTGTAAAGGGCACCATTAGTAGCAGGGTGAGGCGGGAGGCCGAACGACTTAAGGGGCAGGTACAAGATGGATTCGGCCACACGCCGGGACTTGTAGCCCACGGCGGCGAGCCAGTCTTTGCCAGACGGTTCGTCATCGCAGAAAAGGTAAGTTCTGCCAGCCCAAGTCGGATTTAGCTTGATGCCGACGACCACCTTTGGCTCCTCCCAAGGCTCGACGAGAGAGACGGCTTTTAAAGTGGCCCCCTGCTCCCAGTACGCTTCGAACTCATCCTCATAGTCGCCAGTGTTCGTCCCCGAAGTACCTGCGGTTAGGATGGCCATAGCCCGCTCAATCACTGCCATGACGACGCCTTCGGGCTCGTCGGCATTAACCCGAATCTCGCTGCGGTCGAAGGTACAGAGCTGGCGAGTGCCGTTGAGGTGAGGGATAGTGCGGTCCTGTACCCGCACGTCTTCGGGCATGAAGACGATGGGCAGCACGTCGGGAAAAGTCTTAGGGATGGCGAGAAGGAGCGTCTCCTCCTTCGACGGGGAGACAGGAACAGACACTTCCCACACCTCACGCCACGAGTTCGGATTCGGCGGGTACGTGGGCGCAGACTTAGGCAGAACCCTCAGCTCGTACTCAGCCAGCACGAATCGGCGCACGCGCGCGGTGATGGCGGCGTACTCGGCCTCAAGCGGCTGTTCAAGCTGACCGCTCATCGCTGCCTAGGATCGCTGGGGCCGGGGTTCTCAGGACGGATGGGCCTGCCGGGGCTCCCCTGTCGCCCTTGCCGTCATCGTCGAAGTCTGGGAATCGATAACCGAACACCCGTCGCTTCCAGATCCGGGCGGCTACTGACTTGTCCTCCTCCTCGATGGCCTCGACGCAACGGTTGCGCAGGGACTCAAGCTTGTCTAGGAAGTTCCCGCGCTTCGTCTCGTCCCACCAACTGGTCAGATCCTCGAATGGGAACGTGGGCTTCTTGATTGTCCCGACGCCCTCCATGTGGCGGTAGATGCCCTTCACCGTCTCGGCGAAAGCTAAGTCATCCCTGTCTTCCTTGGCGACAAAATTCTCAACGGCCAAGATGGTGAAGCCGAGGCCGCTCGCCGCCCCCGCCCCGCCGCTCCGGTGATGGTCACGCCACGCCTTCAAGTAGCGGGTAACGTGCCGCATCTGCGCGCCCTTGCTGTTGACCGCGTTCTGATACCACTCGGTGAAGGCCCGGGGGTCGCTCTCGTAGGGCTCGTCGGCGCTCTTGTCGAAGATCATCGGCTTGTCGTCTGCGTTCATCGCGTAGATCGGCAAGTCGATGTGGTAGTCCGCGGCGTAGCGCACTCTAACGCACCTGTTCTTGTCCTGCGGCGGCTCCTTGGTGTAACCGGAGACCGCGTCGACGACCCACCGATGCACGGTCGCGGCGGTCGGCCACTTCTTGGGGTCCGTGCCGAGGCCCTGAAGGTACACGCCGTCGTCCAGATCGTAGTCGCCGTCCTCCGGCGTGATGATCGTGTGCATCGGGTAGGAGCCCTGGCCGCAGAAGCGCGGTGCCTCTTTACCGAGGTTCTCGCGGAAGTGCTCCTTAATGCGTTTACGGTTCTCCCGCCGGGAGGTCTTGAGCGCGTCCCGCTTGGTACCGCCGAGTCTGATGGTCTCGTAGTAGTCCTCAAAGAGGTCGTGACAGTCGGCCATTCGTCTAAACCAGCCTTTCAAAACTCTTGTCGGTTCGCTGCGGATGTGCAACACTGTACCGCGCGTGGTACGGAAGTATAATCGTTCGAGCCCGAAAAGTGAATAGTCTTCACGCACTATGTCTTAGCCGAACTTTTCAGAACCCGAGGCGGAGAGACCAATGGCTAGAGCCGGGATCTTGAGACAGACTTCGAACGCGGGCTCCTACGAACGGGGACAGTACCCGCCGACGGACGACAACATGGAGAACTTCATCCGGAACTGGGAGAGGTACCGGAAGAGGCTCATCATCTTCTTGGGCGCAGGGGCCTCGGTAGGAGCGGTCAACCAGTTGGGGCTGAAGCTACCCCAAGCCTACGACCTGAGAAACGAGATCTTCAGCGAGTTCCTCCTGAAGGGAGGCGAGCGGGAAGACTATGACTTCTCGAACCTCGGGCTCCTGTCGCTTGAGCACGTCGCTGCCCTCGCCGAGGTAGGCGGCGACCGACGCACGATCGAGGAGTTCGTCGCCAAGCGGTTCTTCGTGAAGCAACCCCTCTGGCAGCACGCAGTGCTCCCCTTCCTCAAGCCGCACGCCGTCTTCACTACCAACTACGACAACCTGATCGAGATGGGGTGGAGGCTTCAGGACGGCCGCGACGACGTCAAGCCCCTCAAGCCGTTGTTCAAGGAGACAAGTAGGCTCAGCGACGACTTCGTGCCGCTCTACAAGTCACATGGCACGGTCGACATGCCACACGAGAAGCCGGGGCAGGGCGGCCTAGTCATTTCGCAGTTCGACTACTTTGAGATGATCCCCCATCGGAAGGAGATGCTGGGGCAGTTCGCGAGCGAGTTCAACGAGTACTGCCTGCTCTTCATCGGTTACAGCTTCATGGATGTCGACTTGGCCTCCACCTTGTATGAGATCCGGCAGGATCGCAGCGGCAGAAACTGGTACGCGGTCTTCCCCAGAAACAATTCCGACGTCCGCGAGATGTACCGAGAGAAGTACAAGATCTCCCAGATCAACCGCCGGTTCCACGACTTCCTCAGGGACCTCGACGATGAGGTCAACTTCATCCCGGACGAGTGGAAGTTTGCCCGTATAAAGGAGCTGGTCGCCAGCGGGGCTATCTATGGCGAGGAGGCGAGCGCCGTCCGTAAAGGCTCGGTGAAGCGAAAGAAGAAGAGGTAGCTTTACTATACCTATCTAGGGGTTTTAGAAACCACCAAATCGGGGGCAAGATTTTGAAGAACGCTTTGCTTATCGAGTGCTTTGCCTTTCTTCCCGAGGGAGTGGTATGCCAAGCTGAGCCAAGTCAGTGCGGTCAAATTATCGGGCTCCTGTGTCACCACCTGTTCCAGTGATTCTGCCGCTTTCTCATACTCGCCCATTTTCAGGTACATCTCCCCCAGAAGCCATAGCGCGTTCGCGTGATTCGGGTCAGCTCCTACTGCCTCTTTTAATGTCCTGATGGCGTCGTTGAACCTCCCCCGCATTACATGTACGAGTGCCAGAGCATAGTTCCGTTCAGCCTCGTTCGGTACAAGGCGTAACGAATGCTCAATGGCCTCGATCATCCACAACGATCGCCGAAATGCCGGCCTATCCGAGGGTACGCTTGATCCGGTCTCTGGTTCTTGTCCTGTCGCAGTAGGCATAAGTATTACCTTACGGGTTTTTGAGGCGGAACGATGCGAAGAACCTTTCAATATCATCGTTGCTAGGCCCGGGCGTATTCGGGATCATTGTCGTGAGGGTGTAGATGCGTGAGCCGCGTAAGTAAAACCTGACCCTCGAGTGAAGGAGCGTGTTGTTAAAGACTGCTCGACTCTCGACTTCATAACCCCCTCCCGCCAAGGCCACCTGTTTTTGCACTTGCCCTTTCGCCCTCTCACCGGCGACGTGATTGTTAACCACCCTCTGTAAAGCCTGCCTAGGCTCGGACACCCCTTCGGGCACTTCCCAATACGAAAGTACGAATAAGGTTTCGCCGAAGGAGAAGCGGAACTTATGCACGTTGGTGCCGATTTCGGGCTGCGGTGTAACGCTATGCTCTGGCCTGCCTGGGAATTCGGCCACGAAATCTCCGTCACTCCCTCGAAGAACATACCACCCGGAGCGCTGCGTATCTACGCGGCTGCCTCTGTTTAGTGCGCCGGTACGGGCGGGAGCGCCTCGGCGGCGGGAGGGTTCTATAAACTTAAACGAGGAAAAGAAACGATTGGCCAACTGTTCGTCAACGCCCGCGGAAGCGAACGTCCCGTAAATGAGGTGGTATTGCCTTCCGCGATGAAGGTATACGCGGGTGAGCATGTGCAACCTGCCGGATGACTTATCCTCGACGTTGTAGTATTGGCGCCCGCCGTCCGGGAGCTTCTCCTGCCGAACCAGCGTGCCCGCCTTGGAGAAGTCCTTGGTGATCTGCGCGTACATCCGGCTCAGTTCAACTGAGTCGCGAGGAATGCCGGACAAGGGGGCGAACTTGACCCACAGGAAATTATCCCCGTACTGGAACTTGTACGTCTCTTCGGGATCGCCGTTCTGAGGAAGGCTGCCTTCCTCGTAGCTCGGTTTACCCGGAAAGCTGACGGTAAATCCGGCCTCCTCGTCAGTAAAGGGCTGCCACACGGTTTGGGCGGCGGAAGTTAAAAGGAGGAGTTGAGCGAGAACGAACGCACTGAGGTTGCGGCGAATGAGGCGTAACATATGAAAACTCTCTTCAGGCGGAAGGGCCGTAATGGCCGGTAGCCGCGTAAAAGCGTAGCGCCGACCTGCGGCCTCTGGTATCTTAGGCGGCCGTATCTTTGACAATCTTTCGTCCCGATGCATGACTTAGCCCGGTATACGGAATGACGGCGCCCGCCGTAGAACCCCGGCAGCACAGGTTCTTGGCGGCGGCACACGGCGATGGCGGTTGCGGATTATATAGTCCGCAGGGCAGACTCTGCAATAGCGACCCCGTCTTGTCAGGAGGTAAGAACTGATGGGACGGGGGGCGAGGATGCGCCCGGCGCGGCTGCCGGAGAAGATACTCCAGGTCCGATTGGCTTTAGGGGAGACCCAGGAAGGAATGGCGCGCCGCCTGGGATTTTCGGAGATCACCCGAGAATACATCTCAGGCTTTGAGCGTGGGACGCGTGAGCCACCCCTGCCGGTGCTGTTAAAAATAGCTGACCTAGCCGGGGTATACGTAGACGCGCTGATCGACGACGGGGTGAATCTGCCCGACTTCCTACCAGCTAACCCTAAAAGCGAGGGGGTAAGACGAAGACGAAAGTGAAAAAGAGGCTGCTTACGAGGTAGTTGAGTCACACATATGTAAGTCTCACTACTTCTGCGGACATGTATCGGAAAAGCTCATCTCACCTCGGCAGCTAAAGCACTAATGCACGCAGTATAAGGCTCAATCTCAGGCTAGCTGCTGCCACTTATAAAGTGGTGGCCATACCGTTGACCGTAAAGACAGGCACAGAACCTTATCGAAGGGGCTATAGGCACAAATTCGCCCCTTAAGAATCCTAATGCTCCTTCATCAAGTGGAGTCTCCCGAGCCATTTACTTGCACACAAAATGGATGGTAACAAGGATGAAAAGCTTTACCTGAACGATGCAGACGGCAGTCTGCTGATCCTTAAGCTAACTGACTCCCCCGTCCGTTATACAATTTACTCAGCGTTCGCCGACATACCAGAGATTCTCGCTGACCTCAAGATGCCCCACTTTCAGGGCATATACGACTTAAGATTTCTCAGCGTGGAAGACTTCCTCCGGGACAGAGGTTACTCACACCCAAAACTGGAGGAAAGATACCAGAGGTATACCGTGCAAACTTTCGGCTTTATAATTCATCCCCGACCGGGGATGAAACTCCCTTTACCGCCACCAGATCCGGCTAAATATAAGTGTCCACCCATGTACTGGACCTATCTTGGGATCGCGCCAATACAAATCTGGCGGATAAGGGTACTCTCTTGTCCTTTAGGAAAGATAAAAACTACCGTTTACAACCCATTCGGCGTGTTCCCTCCTGGGACGGTGTATCTAGAAGAACGCTGGCACCCACGGAGAGGGGTATCGAGATTAATAGGCTGGTTAGAGAAGGTATCTAATTCTCTAGTCATGGATCTTGATCAACTGTACGAAGATGCTCTGCTAATTTTGGAGGGACGTATCAAACGAGGTAGACCCCGCAAGAATAAAGTACGTATGGCGAAAAAATTCAGACGTGATTTAAAAGAACATTATTGGAAACTGGCAAATGAGAGCCAGGAAAGGCCGAACAAAACGGAAGTTGCCGAAAGTATGGGCATTGCCCGTTCGACTTTTTACGCCCGCCTGAACAAATCAAAAGTTCGTTGGCCGCCTTCCAAGTAGGAAATCTGTACCCAAAATTGGGACAGGCCCAATCAATTTTTCGTGGACTTAATAGTACTACCGTAATTTCAGAAACTTGGGGTATAAGGGGGACGTGGAGCACTCAAGGGAAAAGACGGAATTCTGCACAATACGGGAGGCCGCAGAAAGGAGCGGGTTAGCCCCGAAAACCTGGTATGAGGGCGGGGGAGGCACCGCGAAAGTGCCACGCATCCGGTACGGTCGCGCTATCCGTCTACTGCGTAGAGATGTTGAATTGTTTATCCGGGAAAGGATTTCCGAGGCAGAGCAAGCAGCCAAGAGAAGCTATCAGCCGTCTCTTGGTGGTGTTGGGCTGCACATCCCAATAGCGGCCGAATAGAACCGCTCGTTTTTACCTAATTTTCTCTAAGGGGGTTAAGGGCTGTAGACGGAGCCATAGGCTCTTAGAATTCGCAAAAAGGAAAGACCCGAAGCGCTAAGGTTGGACGCCAGACGCTTCGGGCCAATCACGTCACTCGCCTGAAGGCGAGGGGGTCTTCGTGTACCTCGAACCCGAGGCGCATTATACCCACCCTCTCTGCCTTCTTCAACAAAAAAAGTTCTTCCATCCCTGTGATGCGATTTAGTGAGGCGGTTTGCCGAAAACCGAGGTGAGCCTGCCTAAGGAGATAAGAGCTATGCCGAGCAGGAAAATTTCGAACAGAGGAAGCAAGAAAAACATCGGTAAGTTCCCCAGCATCAAGATGGGACGAATTATCAAATGGGAGTCGCTAATCGAGCGCGACGAGATTTATTTGTTGGAATACGACCGTGAAGTCACTGCCTATGAAGAGCAGCCTGACAGAATTCACTACGTCCTTGATGGGAAAAAGCACTATTACACGCCTGACTTTAAAGCCGACAGGGCGGGAAAAGTGCAGATAGTTGAAGTGAAGCTGAAGAAGGCCGTGGACGAAGGTAAATACACAATCCTGTTTAGGGAGATCAAGTGGCTGCTTTGTCAAAACGGCAGAGAGTTTGTAGTGGCTACCGATAAGATGATCCGAGTCGAGCCGAAGTTAAGCAACATTAAACTGCTCTACAGATACGCAAGGGTACCAGTCCTTGTACGCCATCAGGTCTTATGCCAAGGGTTCTTCCGCGCCAGACGTGACGCATCCATCAGAGAATTGTATGAGTTTTTCTCTTCCGAGGAGGTTGAGAACGGGCTCCAAGTCATCTACTCCCTCCTCTATTGGGGGTACTTAGAGATTGATTTAATGAAAACGATTGAGCTGGAAAGCATGGTCTGGCTACCAGGCACCGAGCCCAAAGGAGGTGAGTAATCAATGCCTCGAGGCCGACTTAGCAGAGGCGCGCACATATTTCTACTAGGGCGTGAGTACGTTATCGAAAAACGCCTAATTGATCGCTCCATACAAATCAAGGATGTTGCTCTGAATGAATACCTCACCGTCAAAGAAGACGAGCTTATCGATCGTTTGTTCGATGGCTCGATGGAGTTTGTTACCGTCCGGGAACATAGCTCACATGTAAACAGGAAGTCGTTGGAATTTGTGGTCGAAGAATTGAGTCTACTGGATGACGCAGACCCAAAACAACGGAAGAAAAAGGAGAAGCTGAAGAAGGAAACCAAAAGGAAGTATCGCTATGTAAGCGAAGTCCTGTCGCAGAAGGTGGTCAAGCGAACGCATGACTCTCTTCGGCCGATTATCGATAAGGTTAAAAAAGAGGTGAAGGATCCCTCACCTCCGTCATGGCTGACCCTTCGGCTTTGGGTCATTGCCTTCATGAATTCTGGTGAAGATATATGTGTCTTGGTACCGAGGGAGTCTAAAAAAGGTAATAAAAAGCCGAAATTCGGCTACAGGCGGGGGGCTGTCATTACAGGCAATGGTAAACGGAAATTCACTGCCGACGATGAGGAAAGGGCAAAACTTGTCGAGGAAATTATACGCCAGGCGATTAATGACGTGTACTTGAATGACGAGCGTCATTCAAAACAAGAAGTGGCCGACGAGGCTGAAGCGCGGGTAAGGGCGGATAACCGTCATAGAAGAGCAGACGATCAACTGCCTATCCCAGATCCCTCAAACGTATATCGCGCCATAGACCGGTGGGATCCGTACGAAGTTGATGTGGCGCGGTACGGACAGAAGTATGCCGATCTTAAGTATAAAGCTGTAGGGACAGGGCCGCGCCCGAAGCGTCCGCTCGAGCTTGTTCAGATAGATAGCACCACGCTTGATCTTTTCGTTGTTGACCCAGAGACGGGCACGCCGATCGGGAGACCCACACTGTTTGTTGCCATTGATGTATGCACCAAGATGATCCTCGGCTGTTACCTATCTTTTAACGATACCAGCTATGTCGCCGTCATGCACTGTCTGCTGCACGCCATTAAGCCTAAGGATTATGTCAAAGCGCGCTATCCCAATATTAAGCATGAATGGAATTGCCACGGCCTTATGGAGGTTTTAAAGGTAGATAATGCTATGGCCTTTCACGGGGAGAGTCTTGAAGATGCGGCGTTGCAGTTAGGGTTTCTTATCGATTACGCGCCAGCTGGCACTCCCTGGTTCAAAGCCAGCATTGAAAGATTAATCCGCACTAAAAACGCCCAACTGACACATCAACTGCCTGGAACCACCTTTTCTAATATCTTCCAAAAGAAAGGCTATGACCCTCTCAAACACGCACTCATATCGAAGAGTACTCTGGAAGAGATTATCCACGTATACATCATCGACATTTACTCCCGACAAGTGCACCGTGGAATCCGAGACGTTCCAGCTAGGCGTTGGGACGAGCTGGTAGCGAAGTACCCGCCGACATACCCCCGAAAATCATCTGATCTTAACGTGCTCCTCGGCCAAGTGGTCTGGCGAACGGTTCAAAGAACCGGAATAGAGATTGACGGCCTCTATTACAGAAGTGAGGAATTGGCGTCGCTCCGGAGCAGGATTATAGGCAAACAAAGAACGACTGAAAAGAAGGTAAAGATCAAGGTGAATCCCGAAGACCTTTCTTTAATCCACGTCCAGGATGAATTTAAAGGCAAATATATTGCCGTCCCTGCGGAAGATCAGGAATACACGAAAGGGCTTACTCAGTTTCAGCATGACGTATTCAGAAATTTTGCACGTGAGAGGGTTATGGACTATGTGAAAAGGGAGGATCTTATTAGTGCCAGAGAATACATAAAGCAGCTCGTAAAGGATGAGTGGGAGTCTTCGAAACGGAAGCTGCGTGGGGTGACTGTCGCCCGCTTCCTCAACCATGGTCGCGACGCGGATGCGGCACCCGATGTGAATGGGGATAGTTGTGTCGAAGAATCTCAAGTGAATGAGGCTGAAGCTCCAAAAGGGCCGGCACGGTTGTACCCGGAAGCAGCTACCGGTCGTGGAGCTTCTAATATTGGGAGCGCTTTCGAGCCAACAGACGAAGACCAAAGCAGCGAGGCTAGCCCCAATAGCGAGCTACCGGCAACCGTGCCCGAAGACACCTTAAGGACCACGGAGAATGACACGCCAAATGTGAAAAGGCGGACTCGCCGTTCTGGTAAGGCGTCAGCCCCCAACACCTCCGAATCAGATGTTGACGATAGCTCTGGTGACGCTGAGAGACAGGCTACCGGTGAGGATGACTATAAGGTCCTAGGCGGCTGGACAGTCGAATACGATTAAGAAGACGGGAGGCTTTGAATGCGTAAAGTGAAAAAGGCATTTTTGAAGATGTCGATAGAAGAAAGACTTAGGTTAGTTGAACGGATATATGTCAGGCGGCCGAAGATAGATGAGCTGCTGGAGAGGATTGACTACTGTCGGGAGCATTCAAAGATTGCTAAAGACCCGGATTGCTTATTGATCACCGGCGAGCCAGGCACCGGGAAAACGAGTTTGCTTGAACGCTATGTAAAGAGATTTCCCAGGCGAGTTGTAGAGAAGAAGACCGAAGACGGCTTGAAGAAGAGTGTCTGCCTCGTGCCCGTTCTGTACATAATTTGCCCCACTAAAGCCACCGAGAAAAACTTGGTCGAGGTCATGCTCACGGAGCTAGGTGACCCAGAAGCGAGTAAAGGGAATTTGACCACACAGACTTTGCGTCTTGTTCATTACGTTAAGGAATGTGAAATGGAAGAGATTCTGGTCGACGAGTTTCAACACCTCTGGGATAGAGACGGCAACGTAATCCGAAAGAACGTGGCTAATTACGTAAAAGAAATAATCATCAGAACTAAGAAGCCTATGATCGTAGCCGGCATGCCTTCTTCAGCTGGAATTATGGACGACAACCAGCAGTTGAATAGGCGATTTCGACGAGTAAGTCTTGACCCGCTTAAGTGGGAGCCCTCACAACAAAAAGGCAGCGCCAAGCCGGTAAGTGAGTACAAAGCGTTCCTTAGCATTCTGGATGATGCCCTCCCTTTTAAACGCTCAAACCTGTCTGACCAAGTTATAGCCTATAGCTTCTTCAAAGCGTCAGGTGGGATTGTGGACAAGGTGATGAGGCTTGTCCGCACCGCGACTGCCTTAGCCATTAAGGATGGCTTAGAAAAGCTCGACCGTGAGGTTCTAGCGGAATCCTATGAGAAGGAGCTTAGGGACGATTACCCTGAAGATGAAAATCCATTTACCTCTTACCCAAACGCGTCTAAGAAAAAAGCTACGAAGGCAGATTCTAAGAAAGACTCGGTAAGTAAACGCATTAAGCCGAAGGAGCCTAAAAAGCCTACAGCGAACTCAGTGCTGCGTCGGAGGTGACCATAAGAACTTAGCTGATTCGTGAATAATACCTAGTTGGATTTAACGGGGTATTACAAGCAGCCTCACACGCATGCCGCCATTCGAACACGCGGCATTCTTGCGGAAAGCCACGATAGTGGCTCAAGGCGTTATCGAATACGTCATGCACGTTTTCATCATAGGCCGCTGTAGGAAGTTCGGGATATGCACTAACTGACAGACAGCACCCATAACTAGAGGTGGTACAGTGCGCATACTTTTCAGGAATCTTGGCCAAGCCGACTTCTATCTCAAAACCAGCAAGAAGGCTCTGGCCAACAACCTAATAGCGTCAGATGGAGGCAGACTTCCTACCCAGCGTGTACGCAACGCTCTCTGCAAGGGCCTGGGGTATTACTCATACCACGAACTCAAGATCATCATGGGCCGACAGCATCAGTATAACAACCCATCACCGCCTCCGGACGAACTTCATAAGGCGTTCTCTAAAGGCTTCTCGTTTGCCATCGCTGTTGCTGAGGAATATGGGTTTCGGCTCGCAGAACCCGTAGATACACTTGCGGGTCGGCTGGCCGAAGAAGTCCTCCGTAATTGGACGAGTTGAATGCAACATTTTGAATCGAATAGCCACCTTCCCCGTTTGGACCTCAAATCGACTTTAAGTAAAGGGGCCTCTGAAGCTTAACAAGTCTCTAAGTTCTCAGGCGGCACGCCGGTTTACCTAAAGCGTAACGAGCCTACCTATGAAACCACTTCTAGTCAGCGGCCCACCCCGTGACGACGAGAGCCTAATGGGCTATATCGTGCGACTCACCGAGTGGAATAGATATGACAAGGTCTCTTGGATATTAAGTAGGTTAGGGGTCAGACCCAACTCGGCTGGCTGCGGTTGCCCCTTCGTATTTAATGAATCAACAGATCTATCTTGCCTTGCCAGACTCACGGACGTCCCAGAATCGAAATTAAAGCAGCTACTGTACCCACCTGCGTCGCCGCTACGAAGGCATAGACAAATAATATTTGGTCTGCCTGTCCCGCAATATACGCTTCGTTTGAGGCAGCCGAAGCTGTGCCCCAGGTGTCTTCGCGAGTCAAATTATCACCGTAGGATTTGGGACCTCGCACTGGTGACGGCTTGCCCCGTTCATAAGTGCCTCCTCATAGACGTATGTCCTCAATGTGCGAGGGCTATCCGTTGGAATAGGAATACGTTGAGCGTTTGTGACTGTGGTTATGACTGGCGTACGGCCCCTATACGAAAAGTCAGAGAACAAAACCTTAGCCTAGCGCGACAGATATATCATCTGTGCGGATATGAGGTCCGTAGACACCAGAACAGCGCTGAACTCTCGTCCAACCCGCTTCTACGCTTAACTCTGGAAGACTTTCTAACGGCGGTTATATTTATGAGCGGACAATATAAGGGGCTTTTAAGCACGGGTGGCAAACACTTGTTGCCATCCAGAAAGAATAATGAACTTCATGAACTTCTCATCTTAGGGTTTTCTGTTTTTGAAGATTGGCCGCGCGGGTATCACAAGTTTCTAGACTGGAAGCTGGAGCAGAAGCGAATTGGCACCCATGAAACAGGAGTGATGAGAGATTTTGGTGACTTCCATCGTGCAATGCACACGGCCCTCACCTCCGAGGCCTTTGACTTCATGCGCATCACTTACGGCGAATATTTGAATTCCGAATGGAATAGGGGAAGTCTCAGGAATAAGAGCTTACGTCTGTTAGCGTTAGAGCGAGGCGAAAAGAGGCTTTTGACGAGAAATGAAGTCACTCAGTTCAGCGGGTTAAGTGAAGACTGGATAGAGAAGCTTCAAACAGAAGGCAAGCTTAAGCCTACAGTCATTAATCTGCCAAAGGTAAAGCTCACTTTGTTCGAACGGACAGAAGTAGAGAGCGCCAAGCGGTATGTAGAGCAACTGCTGCCGCTAAGAGAGGTCGTCAAACTTCTTAACATTGGCCGGGTAAAGGTCGTTGATTTAGTAAAGGAAGGGTGCTTGGCACCTGCTCACGGGCCTGATGTAGACGGGTTTAAGTTCTGGATGTTTGAGAAGAGCGCCGTTGATAATCTTAACAAGAGAATAGAGGAAAGGATCATTGAAATCTCGGGTCCAACGTGGGACTTAATCAGCTTACGAACAGCCATTCATGTAGCCGGTTACAGTAAGTTGGGAATAGGATCTTTTATAAAAGCAATTTTAGATGGTGAAATTCACCCGTGTGGTAAGCGCGCAAAACAAGGACTAGACCGCTTTCTCTTCTCAAGGGGGCATGTCGATGAATATGTTAGAAGGCTTCGCCAAAATCTCATCGGAAACGCTATCTTGCCGAAAGAAGCTGCGGAAATCATTGGGGTAAAGGAAGAGGGAGTATATGTATTCATAAAACACAAACTGCTTGCGGCGCACAGGAGCTTTAATGGCAGGACACAAACTTTGTTGACTACTTATGAGGACATTGATCTCTTCAAATCTACCTACCTGATTGCGGCGCACGTTTTGAGAGAGTTAAGAACATCTTCGAAACTCCTGGTTTCCGCTTTGATGAGGAAAGGCATTCATTCGGTCTTGGGGCGGGAAACAGATAAGGGGGCTCCGTACGTTTTTAGAAAGTCAGACCTAAAAGATTTTGACCTGTTAGAAGTAATAATAGCTGCAAGGAACGAACGTGATCCAAAAGGAAAGCAATATAAAATCATAAGTATTGAGCAAGCGGCCGCGATGCTGGGCGTCAGTCATGCAGTCATTCGCGAGCTGATTGACAGCGGCGAGCTAAAGACCACTCTATCACCGGTCGCCCATAATGGCGGCGAGACTGCTCTCTTTTATCAAGAGGACGTGCTTAAGCTTAAAGAAGCACGCATGGATAGCGCTAAGTACGTGACCTTGACGGAGGCTGCGGGGATGCTCGGTCAAAGGTGCGACGTCTTTAAGCGGCAATGGGTGCGAACAAAACGTATCAGCCCGCTGAGTGCGACTGAGGGGAGCGGGAAGCACTATTTCTTACGTGAGGAAGTTGAAGCGCTCTCGGAGATAAAGAAGAAAATAATGCCGAGCCGCGTGGCAGCGGCAATGTTAGGTGTAAATGAGCATACACTCTACAAGTGGATGTTGAGCGGAAAGGTAAAGGCATTCTCGGGACCTCACATAGATGGTTTTGGCTACACTATGTACATGCGAAGCGATATTGAAAAGCTCCTGAGGTTGTTAAGAACAAAGGCAGAGCTTATTTCCAGCTCCGAAGCTGCAAGGCGGACAGGTGTAACGAGAGAGACCATTCACCATTGGACAGTTGTCGGAAAACTTAAGCCGGTTTTTGGACCTCAAGTTGATGGCTCGGTGAAAAATTTATATGCGCTGAGGGAAATAGAAGATTTATGTATACAAAGACAGAGGGGCAGCAGGTAAACGCTCAAGCCGGGTCTTCTGAGGAGATGGGTCTTTAGCCGCCGGACCGAACTGTCCTGCGGGCAGGCGAACGGGCCTGCCCTAAATGGGAAATTGTAAGCAGTCTGTGTAAGTTATTTTGAGCTGAGGCCGCTCATCGGCGTCCTCTTCCTTACGTTGGCAAAGCCACGGTATAGGAACATCTGAGTAGGCCGTGCCGCCAGCGAACGCGAACGTGCCCGCCCCCTTCGTGCGTCGCGGCGGAGCGCTGCGCGTTCGAGAGCGTCCAGGTGCGGTCATCGACTTCCTTTTGGCAGGGCTTCCACCCAAAGACGCATATTGACGTTTAACACATGTAAGGTATAGCTTACACGAGAATATTCGTCTTTCCTGCTGCCGGCTGCTACATGCGCGACAGCCTCATCCGGTTGGCTCTGCTCACATTCTTGATAGGAACTCGTCAGAGCTTTTCAGACACTTTAGCAGGTAACCCCCGAGGAGATAAGAATGAATCACATAAACGAGATAGTTGGCGGAGTGCTGCTGACGCTTGGGCTGATAACTTTCTGTATCTGCCTAGCGGCTTTCGTGGCGGTCACCTTCCGGCGCGGAGAAAAGGGGACGAAAGAGATACTTGAGGAGATAAATTCTCTCATCCAGAGTTGGACGGCGATGCTGAAGCTGCTTCCGCGAGGCTCCCGCACAATCTTCCTGCTCCTCCCCTTCGGCTTGATGCTGATAGCCGCCGGGCTGTACATCCTGATACGCAGACCGATTCCGTAAACACTCGTGGCCCATGCCAGACCCAATCATCAGGATCGAGGTTAAATGCACGACTGGCAGACTCCGGCGCTGGTTCGTCGGGGTGGAGGACTACGAATTCAGTTTTAGCGTCTATGACTCGCCTTCTAATCCGAAACCCACGCCTTGGAGCCCGGCCGTTAAGTTGGGGATCGCCGAGGATCGGCTGCGGAACCTTCGCTTCAATTTCCCCTCCGACGGTGATCTGGAAGAGATGGGAAAAAGGCTCGCCACCGCCCTATTCAGCAAGGACATTCAGAGGGTATACGACAGGTCGCTAGGTATCGTCTCCGGCAAGCCTCTCCGTTTGTTCTTCTACCCGGAGGAGGGCGCGCCTCCCGTTGTCTCGATGATTCCGTGGGAGTGCGTCTTCGAGAAGGTCTTGCAGGACGAAGAGCATTTTGGCCTCTCGCAGTTCGTCAGCGTTGCAAGGTATGTCCCCATGTCTCATGACATGCAGCCGCTTAAAGTCGAAGGCAAGCTGCGCATCCTTGCGGCAGCCCCCAACCCTTACAAGTCGCAGACGCCGCTCGACGTTAAGCGAGAACTAGAGCTTCTGGGCGACATAGCCGATAAGAGGAGGGACGCGGTAGAGTTCTTCAGCATCCCGGACGCCCAGTGGGGAACGTTTCAGGACGAGCTTCTGGACAAGAAGCCGCACGTACTCATCTTCACCGGGCACGGCGACATCAAAAATAAAGAACCTCGCTTGCTCTTCCAGACCGCCGACGCCAAGAGCGACCCCGTCTCAATAACGAAGCTTGAGTCATTGCTCAAGCCGGAGGTGGTGAGCAATCTCAGAGTCGTCATACTCTCCGCGTGCCGGACGGGCGTGTCGGCGAGCGAAGACCCTTTCGACAGCGCTGCGGGGCGGCTGATTCGGATGGGCGTCCCGGCGGTCGTCGCCATGCAGAGCAAAGTCGCGGACGCGGCGGCAAAGGAGTTCTGCCTGCGGTTCTTCAACTATCTGCTGCGACCGCAAAACCCTGTGGACGTATGCGTCAACGCGGGGCGGCTGGCGATGTTCGGGGCTGAGTGGGGGGCGAGCAACAGGCGCGGGACGCAGTGGGCGATTCCCGTGCTCTACCTTTCGACGCGCACCGAGATGATTTTCGACTTTAGCTCCAGCAGCGCGATCAACACGGAAGTGGAGAAGCGACGACCCCTCCAGAAGGGAAACTTCAAGAGCAGAACAAAACAGTTCGTGGAGCGGCCTGCCCTCGTGAGGAGACTCGAAGCCGACTTCGGCGGCGGCGGGGTGACGCTCATCCAAGGGCAGTACGGCGCGGGCAAGACGCAGATAATCTCGGCCTTCTGCAACTCGCTCATTGACGCGCAGACTGCGGAGAACGCGACCCCTCCGATCTTTCTCTACGTCGAGTGCCGCGCGGAGTGGACGACCTTCGATGACGTTCTGACGAAACTCGACGGACAGGCGGAGAGTCTGGGCTTCAAGGGCTTCCAAGCTCTGCTCGGCGAAAGGCACAATTCGTTAGAGGAGAGCGTGAAGCGCGAGGGGCTGGACTTGCGCGGCCTCAAGGACATTCTAGGGCGTAGTCGGGCTGAAGACGACGAGCAGAGCATCGAGGGCTTCGTGCGGCTCCTGTCGCTCACACGCTTCGTCATCGTCTTCGACGACTACATCTGGGACGGGCTGAAGTTCTGGAACACACTCTTCGCGCGCATGTCCGAGAGTGCGCACGGGTCGAAGGTCTACGTGGTCACGTCCACGAACGAGCACGTCGGGGCGGTGGACGGCTACGCGGAGATTCGGGTCGGGGGCTTCGAGCCGGCGGAGGCTGAAGCGTTCTTCAGGGCCGAAGGTTCGTTCGATGAAGCGACGCTCGCCGAGATGATGAGTCGGGCCGCGAAAGAGAATTACCTGCCTTGGTTCGTCAAGCTCATCAGGGAGGTCTTCGCGGCGGGGGGCGAGCTTGATTCGGCAGACGGCGTTGACGACTACGCCGAGAAGTTCGTTCAGAGACTGGACGAGGAGATGGGCGGAGCCCCCAGCAGGCTCTTAAAGCAGTTGTCCGTCCTCCGCGAGCCGGTCAGCCTGCGCGGCCTCGCTTCTATGCTCGACAGGCACGACCCGTCGCAATACTTGAAGGCGGCCTACGCGCTTCGTAGGTCTTTCCTCTCTCTCACGCGGGAGCTTAAGGTTGAAATGGCGACGCGCATGAGGCAATACTATCTCGACAAAATGTCGCCCGAGGAGTGGGAGCATTACAACTTTCAGGCCGCCGACTTTTTCAGCCGGCGGGCGGAGGGTGACTCCCCGACGCAGAAGTCGCCCGACGGAATTTAGCGGACGGACGGAGCCTGTCGAAAAGTGGCGTTGAGTAAACAACAGATTAACGGCCTCATCGAGGCGCAGCACCATTTCTTCGAGTCTCGCGACCCGGACAAGGCTGCCGAGGTGGTCTGGCGCCTGATGGAGCCCATGTATAACGTCGGGCGCTACGCTGAGCTGCTCCTGATATTGGAGAAGACCATCAACGCCGTCAGGCAGCTCGAACCCGACTTCTTCATCTTCCACGCACGTAGCCTCTCGGAACTGGGGCGGCACGAGCAGGCGCTCGCCGAGATCGCCGTCGTCGAGTTGGAGGTAGGAGACAACCCCGAGAAAAGGGCCGCAATCCTAATTGACCGCGCCAACTTCATGCGGCGCGCTGGCGAGCACGCTCGGGCCGACGAGATCATCAGCTATTACCGACAGGCTTACAGCATCTACGCCTACCTGACCCTGCCCCATGTCGAGCGCGGGAGCGAAAAGTATGAAAAGGCGCTGAGCAACATGGCATCATGCCTTTTAGACGAGGGCGCCATCCACCAGTACTTCCTGAAACAGCCCGCTGAGGCGTTAGAGCGTTACGCCGAGGCGCTGTCCATCTTCAAAGATGTCGAGGACGCGGACGGGATCGGCGTCGCCTACAAGCAGATGGGCGAGATTTACGGCGAGCGCGCGTTCCCAGAGACCTACGACCGAGAGCGCGCCGCCGACCTCTTCGAGCAAGCCCTAACGATATTTCGTGAGAACTACCTCCCAAGGAGGATGCTGGAGACGCTGTATCAGGTAGGGAGGCTGTTCCGTAAGCCTTACCAGACCTCGCTCAACAGATTCCGCGAGTACCTGAAGATCGCAGAGGAGTTGCAACTGACCAGAGAGCAGGCCATAGCCAAGCGGCACATCGCCGAGTTGACCTACCTCCTGCACAAACAGGCGCTGGCCGCGCCTGACTCCCCCACGCCGGAGCGGGAGGAGGAAGCGCAGTTCTACCTATCTGTTATTTACTTTGCCGGGGACGCCGCTCGCGTGTTGAGGGTTTTGGAGTTCGACGCATGGAGTCGGCGCACGCTCGCCAACTGCCATTACCTGATGGGGAGGGTCTATCTAGACCTCGGCATAGACCGAGAGGCGCTGGCGCACTTCCTCGAAAGCTTCGACGTTATGAAGGACGCCGAGCACTTCGGCGGCCACGAAGATGCGCGTCGCCGCGTCCTGTCCGCCCTCAGAATTCTTCAAATATACGCCCGTAGGGGAGAGCGGCAGCAGTCCGACTGGCTCGTCCCGTACTTTAGAGACTTCGAGAGACTGAACGTGATAATTGAGCCGTGGCCGCCTTCAGAAGAACGGCTCAGGTTGACCATCAGCCTGCTCGAAGCCGAGGACTAAAGAGATGGGGAGCCAACGCGTAGCCAAACTCTCCTCCACTCGAGAGGCGATCATTCAAGAAACCCTCAAGGAGTACTCCCCCCGTAGCTCGCAGGCTGGCACGCAGGCGGCGCGCACTGCGGCCACGGCCGTAGGCCCCATCAGCCGCTCGAGTTCCTTCATCCAGTCCTTGTCGAGCGCGAGCGTGTCGAAGTCCGTCGGCTATCTCGTAGGCTTCGCCAATCGTTTAAAGGTCAAAGGGCAGAGCGCGGACGAGGCGCTGGCAGAGTTCGGCATCGGGCCGGATAAGCCGTACCCAGTCGCGGAGTTCATTGCCAACGTTAGGGAACATTTGCAAGAGGAGTTGTCGAGTCAGCAGAAGGGTACCGACCCGGCCAACGCCGCCGCGGACGCAATTCACAGGAGCGTTTTGGACCTTCTTAAGAAGTCAGTCCAAGCGGCCGATGTGCGTACGGCCACGCGCGAGCAGCTCACTGAAGCCTTCCGCAAAGCGTCCGCGCGGGAGATCATGGACACCTTGCTGGGGCACGTGGTGGCCAACCTTGTTAACATGGTCGTTGACGCGGCCAGCGCCGGCGTAGATCACGCTAAAGTCGAGAGCGTGAAGAAGCGCGTCGGCGAAGATTTCGCTCAGGACTTCGTAAGGGAAATCGCCCGGCTCGCAAGGAACGGCGGAGTCCTGCCGACACAAGTGCCGGCGAAGATTCCCGACTGGGCGAAAGACTTGGAAACGTTCGCAAGCAAGTACAGGGATTGATGAAAATTAATGTCGTCTGCGACTTCCTGCGGCTGGACGAGTATAAAGGTAGATTCCATATCGCAGAGAAGGCCGTATATCTCTCACCCGATCCGCAACTGGGCAACGTCCACTTTGACCCCCGATCCGTCGAGCGCGATCTGGGGCGTAAGCTGGACTCACTGAGTCTCGACCTATGCGAGATCGCGGCGTTCGTCTACCTCGCCGACAAATCCGTAGCGCGGGGCGAGTTTGACCGCTGGGCGCGCACGCTCTCCTTCCTCGTGCCGGTCCGGAACCCTGCGAAGTGGAATTCCGTCAAGAGAATCCTCAGAAACACCGTCGCGACGTTGACCGGCGACAACGTTCAGTTCAGCTTCGTGAAGCGTCGGGAGGAGAAGGATGATGCCGGGCCACATCGCCCTCCGAATTCCACGCCCGCCGCAGCCACGAATTCAGACAGCATATCCCTGTTCTCAGGTGGGCTGGACTCTTTCGCCGGGGCGGTGTACCTGTTGGGGCAGGGGAGGCGACCCCTATTCGTCAGCCACTACGTCAACGCCACGCTGAAAGGCGTACAGGCGAATTTGATGGCCGAGATAGGGTCGGGTTTCGGCCGCGCCGTCGAACACTTCCAATACCGCCTCACTTCGCGCAGGCCGCGGGACGAAAGGTTCACGCTCAAGGCTCGGGAAAGCTCCCACCGCGCCCGCTCTTTCCTGTTCATGAGTTTCGCTGCGGCGGCCGCGGCCACGCGCGTTTTTAGGGACATATACATTTGCGAGAACGGCGTGCTGGCGTTGAATGTGCCGATCTCCGAGGCGCGCAAGGGAAGCCGCTCGACCCGCCACGCACACCCGCTCTACCTCCGCTACTTCAACGAGCTGATCGAGAACCTCTACGAGCGGGAGTTCGCTGTTCAGAACCCTTTCCTCTTCTGGACGAAGGGGGAGGAGGCGGAGTTCTTAAGAGAGAGCGGGTTTGGCCCGACGATAAGGCAGACGGTCAGCTGCTGGGGCTACCCGAACCAAACGATCCGCTTCAACGACTCTAACCATTGCGGCTATTGTCTCCCGTGTCTTGTCAGACGCGCCTCGTTGGCGGCCGCAGGACTCGAGTCTTACGACGATCACTACCACAGGGACGCCTTCGGGTCTAATCATCGGAATAAGGCGCTCGATAGGAACGTTAACGACTTAATATACTTCTGCCGGTCGGTGGCCTCACTGTCGTTCAACGACCTTGTGTATAGATACCCAGAGTTCGTCACGATCGAAGCCCATCGAAGCCCTGTCTTGGAGGACAAAGTTACCAAGATCATCAAGGTCTACAAGAAATTCGCCGACGAAGTTCTGGCCATAGCTAAAGGTTAAATGTCTCACAAGCCTAAAGGACTTCCAGCTGCGGGCGTTCACCCCTTTCATCCTCAATACCTCCTTCGAAACGGCGGACGGTAAGACCCGCCTAAATTTTTGGTACCGGAGCCGAGTGCCGACCTTTCCTGAGTAGGGGAAGGCCAATTCCCTGCCTATCGGGCAATGGAGCCCGTCGGCGTACGTTCAGGGAGGCTCTATGACCAAAATTACGGAGGAACAGAACGAAACCGTCGAAGATGACCGTGGCGCGGAACCCGAGACCTCTACACTTAAGGAGGTGTTAACCGCTTTAGAGGTGTTGTCCCGCGACCTGCGCTACCCGGTCTCCTGGATCGACGCAAACATTAAAGGGCTACTCACCGGCAATTACTCGGGTCTGACGGCCCCGTTTTGCGAGATGCAATTCGTCGGCCCGCAGGGCCACTTCGCCCTCGCTGGCCCTTACATGGTGCTGCGCGAGGCGCGCAGCGACGAGAAGCTATCGGGCTTGGTCGGGCACACCCTCGCACCACCCGACCTGCCGCCGCTTGAAGGGCACGTTGAGAAGCTCCTCGGCCCTCTGCGCCAAGCCATCCCACGCATGGTGCCGGTCGAGGTGGAAAAGAGCTGGGGGCACCTGAGCGGTGAGAGCGGCGAAGCCTTCGTCGTCCCAAGTGCGTGGGACTGGATGAAGTCGGCGGAGTTAGTCGGCCCGGCCATCAACAACATGACGGAGCAGCGCCGCCGCTGGGAGGAAGCAGGCTTCGAGTGCGTCGAGCGCATCTTCGACGCCGACTCGGCCAAGCTCCTGCTGTCACCCCTGCTCGACAGGAAGCAAGGCATAGCCGTGCAGAGCCGCGAGTATCAACTGCACGACTGCGGACACGCAGCTGGCCTCGGCCTCGACCACAAGCTGGAAGAAGGTCTCCTGAACACACCCATGATGCAGGGCGTGGAGGAGTGGCGCGCGGACGGCGTCGATTTTGAACTGGCCGCGCAGGCGCTGTCGCCGGAGGAAGCCTACGAGGTCGTGGCGAGCAACATGGTCACGCGCTTCGGGCTGGACGCGCACCGCGGCGGCGGCCTTGACCGAGACTACGACGTGACGGTCGTGGCGCTGACACTTGACAGGCTATTGAAGGGCCGTGCGCTACGCCTGCGCGGCGGCCGCCTCTCATTCGCCGACCCGACGCCGCGCGGCCTTCTGCGCGCTGTCGAGCTGCATCGCGCCGAGGCGGTACAGCTGACGCGCGACGAGTTGGCGCTCGACTACCACGCTGGACTCGCACGCCTGTACGGCGCCATCGCGCCCTCGCCAGCGGCGGAGGAGATATTCCGCGCCCACGTGGTTGAGCCGTGCTGCGGCCTCTTCACGCAGCTTCGCTGAGGTTGAATTGCGGCGGCCCGGCGCGCCGGGCCGCCGCCCTTGTCCGAACGTTAACGGAGGAAATTATGCGTGGCAAGCTGCAAGTAGACCCTGACATCTACGTCTCGCACCCGGACTACGTCGCCCTAGTGATTTACGCCGAGGGGATGACGAACGGCCCCAGCGACGGCTACTCCGTCGAAGCCCTGCGCGCGGCCGAAGCGAGCGCGCGCGCCTTGGGTAGGAACGCCGCGCTCGACGGGCACGCCCATATACAGGCGTGGCGTCAAGCGTTCAAGTCTTTCGGGGCCAAGCCCAAGCGTTACTTCTGCGGCGCGGAGTCCCTGCTCCGGCGCGTCCTCGAAGGCGACTCTATCCCGCAGGTCAACCGCATCGTGGACGCGTACAACGCAGTCAGCATGAAATACGTCCTGCCCGTGGGCGGCGAGGACTGGGAGCGCCTCGTCGGAGACCTGCGCCTCGTACGCGCGCGCGGCGATGAGCCTTTCGTGACCGCAGGCGCAGAGGGCGAGCAGACCGCCTATCCTTCGCCGGGCGAGATCATCTGGGCCGACCTCGAGGGCGCGACCGTCCGGCGCTGGAACTGGCGACAGTGCCGCCGCACGCGCATCACGGACGAGACGCAGAGCGCCTACTTCGTGCTCGACCGCCTCGCGCCATACCCGGTTGATGAGTTGACGGCGGCGGGCGAAGAACTCATCTCTCACCTGAAGAGCATGTCGCCGGACGCGAGTCTGCGTTCCGAGCTACTGCACGCGGCAGACGCGGTGCTGGCCCCAGCCGCGCTCGAAGGTACCCATGAAGCGCAGTGAAGTCGTCCGGCACACGCGAATGAAATTTCGGAGGGCACTGTGAAGAGGCGAGCATTTCTAAGAGTTGGGCTGTGCGCGGCGGGCTACTGGCTGGCGCGCCGCCGGGATGCGCGCACTGCCGTCCTTATCAATAGACGGCTTCCGCACTCGCCTGGGGCAGGAGCGGCTGCGGGCGCGCGCACCAACGCGAATCTGTTTCGCTGGCTTAACAAACAGTAAAAGGAGGAAGGCAATGGGGAATTTGTGCGACCGCGAGTGTGTGCCGTGCCGCGGCGGGACGCCGCCGATGGGCTGCGGCGAGATAGATGAACTTATGAGGGAGCTTAAAGGGTGGGAGGTGGTGAACGACCACCACCTGCGTAAGGTCTACACGTTCGGAGACTTCGCTGGCGCGCTCCGCTTCGTTAACCTCGTAGGACAGTTGGCGGAAGAGCAGGGCCACCACCCCGACATCTGTTTCGGCTGGGGTAGGACCGAAGTCACCACCTGGACGCATAAGGCCGACGGGCTGACGGAGAGCGACTTTGTCCTCGCCGCGAAGATAGACGAACTACGGGAGCGCTGAAAGAGTTGAGAAGAGGAGAGACGGGTGCCGCCTCCGGAAACACGCTATACGGGCTCAACGGGTCGTGGCCTAAGTAGCATTTACGTGCTGACGCCTTCGACGCCCCCCCTTCGCGGAGCAGAAATCTCTTTGAACAGTCGGCGCAAATCGGATATGCTCTGCCGTCATTGACCCTCTGGGCTGGGCCGTATTCGGCTTGTAAAGCGGTGCGACGCGGCCAGCGCGCGTCCTAGACCTTGCTCTTCTTTGGCGCGGCCGGCACTTCACCCAATAAGCATAAGTTTCTGCGGCGCGGCCTGCGCGCTGCCGCGAACGGCAGCCAGCGTCTCAAGGGCTTCAGTCACCTCATGCCCAAGAACGGACTGAGGAGGAGCAGACAATGAAAACTCACGCGCGTGCGTATACCTTAATCATTACGGCCTTCCGCTTCGGCCTTATCGTCCTCACCATCATGATGCTGTCAGCCGCCCTGTGCGGTCGTTGCCTCGCGCAGATGCCCACGCCAACCAAGCAGGCCGACGGCGGTGCCGTCAACATCGCGGTGCTCTGCAACGGTGGCCTCCGCGCGCTGACGCAGGGACGGGAGTTCCCGAGCCAAGTTAAGCCGGGCGAGACACAGTGCTGGCGCGTCCGCCTGCCCGCCCATCACTTCATGCACGTGCATGTCGAGCAGAAGGGCATCGACGTAGTCGTACAACTCTACAAGGGGCCGGGCGTGCCCGTCGGCGAAGAGATTGACAGCCCCAACGACAATAACGGGGAGGAGCCCGTCTACGAGGTGTCCGGGGCCGACACGGACTACGTGCTGGCGGTCTCTTCCCGAGACGAGCACCCGGCCAAACCCGATTACACGATCAAAATAGAGGAATGGCGCGAAGCGAGGGACACCGACGCCGACTTTGTCGCGGGCGAGAGGGCCTTCCTCAAGGGACAGTTGTTGTACGCGAGCGCAACAAACATTGAGTTGGCGACCCGGCAGGGCGGCACGGATAAAAAGAGTGCGTACGCGGAAGCCGTCGGCAGCTATCGCGGGGCGCTCGACGCTCTCTACCGCGCTTCGTCCCTCCTGCCCTCGCAGGAAGAGAAAGGCCGCGAGCTGCGAGGGCAGGCGCTCAACGGCATCGTCGAGTCACACGTCCGGCTTGGGTTAATGTCCTGCGTTAACGACGACCCGGACGAGGGGCTCAAACAGTTCGCGGCCTTACGCGACCTTTCGCATAAAAGCGGCAGCGCCATCGGCGAGATAAAGACGCTCATCTTGTCCAAAGACTGCGCGGCGACCACGGGGCGGGCAGATCAAGAGAAGACCTTCGCCGAGGAGTTCAACCGCCTCGACGTAAAGTCTAGGGCACGCGCCTCCGAGGTGGTCGGTGACCTTTACTGGGCACACCAGTATTTCCTGAAAGCCGTGGACGCCTACTCGGCGGCGGCGCGGGCCTACCGTGATATGTCCGCGCACAACGAAGAAGCCAGCGTCATTACGAGGATGGGCCAGGGGTATTTCGATCTCAGCATGCTTCCGCAGGCTCGCGCGCAATACGAGGAGGCGTTGAGGATAGAGGACGCGGGTGATGCCGTAAGGTCGAACACGAAGTATAACTTCGGCGTGGTGCTGGAAGCCATGGGCGACACGAAGGCGGCGCTCAGGGAGTTGACGGAAGCGGACAAGCTCACTCCCGAGACCGACGTGGAGCAGAGAGCCTATATACTACACTCGCTCGGCAGACTCTACGCTGGGCAGGGGAAGTACGAGCCGGCACTCGATCTCGTGCGGCGTGCGCTGAAGCTGACCGAAGGTAAAGAGGCGCTTAAGAACGCGACGGCTTACGAGTATTTATACCTGGGCTTCATAAACCTCTTGCAGGGGCGCAGAGTCCCGGGGCTGGAGAATACCAACATAGCCCTCAGACTGTGGGGCGAGCTGAACGACCCGCGCGGCCAAGGGAACGCGCTGTACAATCTCGGCCACATGGCCTTCGACCGGGGCGACATGGGCACCGCCCTCTCCTACCTCAAGCAGGCGCAACAGCTCCAACAGGGCGACCCCTACGGGCTGGCCTACACGCTGACGAGCATGGGGAGCATCGACGTATCGCGCGGCAATTTTGAAGCCGCGCAGGAGGAATTTAAGCAGGCGCTCGAACTCCGAGACAGGACGGGCGACCGCCAAGGCGCGCTTCAGACGTTGACCCTCTGGGCCAATGCGGAGAAAGCCCGGGGCCACCTGAAGGAGGCGGACGACAAGCTCGGGCAAGCGGCCCAACGGCTTGAGGAGCTACGGGCGGAAGTGCCGGGTGCCGACATGCGCGCTTCTTACTTCTCGACGGTCGTACAGGTCTACAACCTTCGCATAGATGTGCTGATGCAGTTGTACGAACGGGAGCACCAGCAGTCCTACCTCGAAGAGGCGCTCGCCTTGGGCGACAGCATTCACGCGCGTAGTCTGCTCGACGTGCTGGCTGGCGGCGACCCCGCCTCGCCGCCGGCCAGCCTCCTAGGGGAGGAGAGCAAGTTGATAGAGCGGCTGAACCATGCAGTGGCGAGACGGCAACTGCTCTTGTTCTCGCCGCACACGCCGCAGCAACTCGACGACGCCCGACAGCAGGTCGTCAGTCTGCGTACAGACTGGCAGCGGCTGAGGGACAGGATAGACAACGACGAGCGTTTCTCACTTCTAAGGCCGAAACTCCTGTCGGCCTCTGAAATTAAGGGATTACTCGATCCGGACACCCTGTTGCTTGAGTTCGTACTTGGTAAAGAGCGGAGCTACCTGTGGCTCGTATCGGCCGACGGCATCGAGCGCTTCAACCTCCGTCCGCAGGAACAGGTCGAGCGGGCCGTAAAGAGGTTGCTGGGCGCGATCAACGGGTCTGCCTCGGCGTCGCAGGGCGGCCGCGGCCAGCGAGCCCCCGCGCGAAGGGGTGGGGCGTGGAGATCAGCGCCCGCCACGAAAGGAACAGCCCGGGGCATGGCACGACGCGCGACGCGCAGTTCGGAGTTTACGGATGCGTCCACCGACTTAAGCACGATGCTCTTCGGGGACGTGGCTGGCAGGCTCGGCGAGAAGCGCCTGATCATAGTGGCCGACGGGATACTGAATTATGTGCCTTTCAGCGCCCTGACCGACACGGCAAGGGGGGGTAACAAGTGGAAGCCGCTCCTGACCGATCACGAGATAGTAGTCAGCCCTTCCGCAGCAGTCTCTGCCGTACTCCAGGAGCGCGCGCGGACTCGCCCGCCCGCGCCCCAGTTGCTTGCCCTCATCGGGGACCCGCTCTACGAGGTCGGCGAGTCGGACGCGCCTGCGGCCGTCCGCAGTTCGGTGAGGGCGCGGGCCGCGGCACTGCTGCAGACAGACCAGATCAGCCTACCGTTTCTGAAGGACGAGATCGAAGGGATAGACGAACTACAGAAGACCTTCGCGCCGGCGGAAGGGGAGAGGCTCGTCCACAGGGAGGAGGTCAGCATAGACAGTGCCACCGCCGGCGACCTCAAGGACTACCGAATAATTCACTACGCGACTCACGGCGTGTTTGACGACACAGATCCGGAGTCTTCCGGCCTGCTACTGTCGCTCTACAACGAGCAGAGGCGGCCGCGCGAGAGCGGCTACTTCCTCAGCCTGCCCAAAGTCTACCGGATGAACCTAGCGGCGGACCTGGTGGTGCTGAGCGCGTGTCAGAGCGCCCTCGGCCCTGAGGTCAAGGGCGAGGGCATCATGGGCCTGACTCGTGCTTTCATGCAGGCCGGGGCCGCGCGCGTCGTCTCCAGTCTCTGGGTTGTTAACGACGCGCGTACGTCACGACTGATGAACGAATTCTACCAGCAGATGTTGAAGGCGGAGGTGACGAGGCCGGCCGCCGCACTGCGTGAGGCGCAGTTGTCACTCTACCGGGCTAGAGAAGGACCGGAGGTCTGGGCCGCCTTCGAGTTACAGGGCGACTGGAAAGAGTTCATCCGTATCCGACCCGAGAGGCGTTAAAGCCGGCAGTGCGGCCGACTCATGTCATTCTTCAACCCATTCTCCAAGCGAGGGCGTGCCGGGGACAACTCAGACCTCGTGTCCGAGCGTTTGAGACAGGAAGAGGATGACGAGACGAAGTGGGACGAGCGCTGGCAACTGCTCTACCGGAAGCTCGTAAGCATTTTCGAAGGCCGCCGCTTCGACGACCCCGAAGACCTCGCGCTGGAGGTCGTCCTCTTCCTTATCACGAGGGGCTATGACATCGGGAACCCCGAGACGTTTTACATCGCCCTGAAGGTCGCCGACAACGTAGGTCTCAACGAGCGAAGGCGCGACAAACGCCGCAGGCACCACGACGAGTTCGATGAGTTAGACCCCCGCCATGCGACCCGGCCGACGCAGCACACCACTCTGGAGGAGGAGGAGCGTGAACGGCTGAAAGTGCGCTGCCTCCGCGAGGCGCTCGACAAGCTGAAGCCGGGCGACAGGAAGCTCTTCCTGCAATATAAGAGGTGCATAAACTCCGGCGGGAGCTTGGCCGAATGTGCCGCCCTACTCGGGATGAAGGAACAGACCCTCAAGCGGAAAGCGGCCTACCTGCTGTTGAAGGTAAGCGCGAGCGCCCAACGGTGCCTCAGGAGGTTCGGATATTATAGCGCGGAGGGGGACATCCCGGACGTCGGCTGACGCCGCGCGTGCGGAGCCCCGCAGCCGCCGAGGACGGCGCGGCCGAAGTGCCCCGATTTCGTAACGAACGTACGGAGCCATGGATCAACAACTGACCAATCGCGACGGCGTCATCCGCTACCTTCTGGGCGAGGCGGACGCGGGTGAGCGGGGGCAGGTCGAGAAATCCTTCGCCGCTGACGACACATTTTTCGATTTCGTCATAATTGAAGACCAACTAATCGTAGATTACTTGAACGGGCGTCTGGAGGAGCGCCAACGTGAGCTTTTTGAAAGTAACTATCTCACCGCGTCGAACGGCCGGAGGGAGAGAGTCGCCCTCGCACGGTCGCTCATGAATTCCGCCGCGGGGTGGGAGGCCGAGCGCGTGGATGAGCAGGGCGCGCCCGGCGTGGGGGCGACATCCTGGGGGGCAAGCGTGAGCAGGTTCTTCCAGACGCCCCAATTCGCCGTCTTGATGGTGGCCCTCGCCTTCGTGATTGTCGTCACGCTGTTCCTAAAGAGTCAGAGGAAGCAACTTGCTGCTTTGGAACAGCGGCTCCAAATGGAGCAGAGGGAGTTCCAGCAACAGCGACAACGGCAGGCTGAGGATCTGTCGCGGCAGGAAGAAGAGTTGCGGCGGCAGCGCGACGAATTAGAAGAACTGCGCGCGCAGAACGAAGGGCTGAAACGGCACGGCGAAGAGCTGGCGCGAGTTGTAGAGAAGTACGAACGAGACTCGGAGGCAAAGAAAGCTGCGGGCCGGCCGGGGCACTCCGAGACGGCTCAGCGATCACAGAAGGACTTTCCGCTAGATCCGTCCGGCGAACGCGGCAGCACGCAGTCTTCAACTCCTGTAATAAAGAGCGGGGGAAGAATCCGCCTCTACCTGAAACAGAGAGGTGCCTCGTACGAAAGTTACACCGCCGAGTTGGAGAGCGAAAGCTCCCCCGGCTCGCCCAAAGAGTTCCCCAGCCTTACCGTACAAGACATGCGGTTCGGCAAGGTCGTCGTCCTGACACTGGCGACGCGAGGGCTTAAGCCGGGCGCGTACGTCATTGCGCTCTACGGCTACAATCAGCAACAAGGCAGCAGGCGAAGCCCCGTTGATAGTTATCATTTTCGTATTAAGTAGCAGCGTTATAGGTGGTCACCGTTAAGATAATTTTTTGCCTCTATAGTATTGTCCCCATATGTTTGTTAGCAGAACAGCCTCGGAGAAGATCCGAGCTAGGTACGCCCGTAAATATCGGCTAGACCAGTTCAGGGAATTCCTCATCAGTTACTACAATTGTTAACTCCTATCACGCGCTATACTAGAAGGACGGCTTTTACAAATAAAGCACCAGTGGGAAATTTAAGTATATGTGCAATAGATGATGGAAAATTTAAGTATATGTGCAACTGCGTGTTAAGCATATGTGCAACCCCAGCTTGTAAGTTATTGATTCTGGGATGCTGAAATTTTAAGGTTTTGTGCAAACTTACAGCCGGGTGTTAGGTGCTGGTTAGAATCCGGATGTCTTTCCCCAGAACCCTTTCCCCAAAATCCAAAACCCTCCTGCTGCCGGCCGCGGTCTGCGTGCTGGCCTGCGCGCTCTACGTGGTGGATGTCCCGCGCAACCCGCCGGGGTTCTACATCGATGAATCGTCCATCGCTTACAACGCGCTGACCGTCGCACGGACGGGAAGGGACGAGCACGGCGAGGCGTGGCCGCTCTACTTCAAAGCGTTCGGCGATTATAAGAACCCGACGTATGTGTATTTGTTGGCCGCGGTGTTTCGTGTGACGGGGCCGAGCATCACCGCGGCGAGGTGGTTGAGCGCGGCGTTGGGCGCGGCGGCGGCGCTGCTGTTGGGGCTGCTGGCGCTGAGGCTGACGCGGAGCGTCGAGGCGGGCATGGTCGTGGCTTGCTCGGCGTTGCTGACGCCTTGGCTTTATGAATGCAGCCGCCTGGTCTTTGAGGTGGCGGCCTACCCTCTGGCGTGCGTGCTCTTCCTGCTCGCGCTCAGGCGCGCGTCCGAAGTGGAGAGGTGGCGTGCGTCGGACGTGCTGGCGCTCGCGTGCGCGCTCGCGCTGCTGACCTACACGTATTCGATAGGGAGACTGCTCGCGCCGCTGCTCGCGGTCGGGCTCGCGTTCTTCGTCACGCGGCGCAACCTCACGCGCATCCTCTTGACGTGGGCGGCCTACGCCTTGACGCTCGTCCCGCTGCTCGTCTATTCGCTGCGCCGCCCGGGCGCGCTCGCGGGCCGGTTCAACCTCATCACCTACGTCACACCGCAGAGCAGTCTGGTGGATGTCGCGCGCGAGTTCGCCGTGCATTACCTGGCGGACTTGAATCCGTGGCGCTGGCTTATGACGGGCGAGCAGAATATCCGCGACCACCTGCCGGACTCGCCCGTGCTGCTCGCGGCGACCGTCGTGCTCGCGGCCGTCGGCCTCTTCAACGTCCTGCGCGAACACCGGCGCGAGGCATGGTGGCGCTTTCAACTCTACGCGCTCGCCGCGTCGGTCGTGCCGGCCGCGCTCACGGTGAACGACTTCCCGCAGTTGAGGCTGATAGCCTTCCCAGTCTTCCTCCACGTGCTGTCGGCGCCGGCCGTCGCGCGGGTGTTTGGGGGGAAGAGGATGAGGGTCGCGCTGTACGCGGTCGTGGTGCTGCTCGTCGCGCAGGGCGCTTACTTCCAGTGGCGCTTCCACGCACGGCCGCCGGAGCGCTGGTACGTCTTCGACGCGCGCTTCCCCTCGAAGGTGCTCGCGCCCGCGCTCGAAGCCGCGCGGGGCCGCACCGTCTACCTCTACGACCCGCCGGGACATTCAGGTTACGTACAGGCGCTCTGGCACGGCGCGCTCCGCGGCGTCGGGGCCACGCGCTTCGTCCGCCTCTCGACGAACGAGCCGCCGCCGGGCGCGGTCGTCGTCAGCACCGCAGAGGACTGCGCGAACTGCCGTCTGCTCGCGCGCTCGACCAACTACATCCTCTACGCCAGCGAGCCGACGACGTTGGGCGCGGACTCTCGGCCGCTCCGAGCCGAAGCGCTGCGTGCGCAACTTGTCTCGCGTGAACTGCCCGCGTCGTTGGCCGCGGGCGGCAGACAAAGTTTCGAGGTCATCGTCCGCAACCTCGGCGGCGAGACGTGGCCCGCCGTGCCCGACGCGGCGGGGCGCTACGCCGTCTCGTTGCGCGCGCGCTGGTTGAGGGACGACGGCACGCCCCTCAACCTCACAGAGGCCGCGGCGCGCCTCCCCTACGACATGGAGCCCGGCGACACGGCCGGGCTTAAGGTGGAAGTCACGGCGCCCGGCGCGCCGGGCGAATACCTTCTCGTACTGTTTATGGTACAAGAGGGCGTTGAGCCTTCCGCGGCGCGTGGGGCGGAGCCGTTGAGGGCGACCGTCAAGGTCTCTCCCATCTCTTAAGCTGAAAACGTTGGACATGGAAAGAACAGTCGAGGCGGTTGAACAGATAAGCCCTGCCGAGGAGCGTTTCGAGCGTTGGCGGCGCGCGGCCGGATTCGTCCTCGCGCCGCTGGCGTTCGCGGCGCTGCTGCTGCTGCCGCTGCCCGGTCTCAAGCCGGAGGCGCACAGGCTCGCGGCGGTGATGGCGGCCGTCGTGCTGCTGTGGATCACGGAGGCCCTGCCGCTCCCCTTAACGGCGCTCGTCGGCGCGGCCGCGTGCGTGGTGCTGAAGGTGGCGCCGGCGAAGGAGGTGTTCGCGCCCTTCGCGGACCCTCTGATGTTCCTCTTCATCGGCTCGTTCATGATCGCCCGGGCCATCTTCCTCCACCGGCTCGACCGCCGCCTCGCCTTCGGCGTGCTCTCGATCAGGTGGGTCGGCGCGCGGCCCTCGCGCATCCTCTTCGCCTTCGGCGCGGTGACGGCCTTCATCTCGGCCTGGATCTCGAACACGGCGACGACGGCGATGATGTTCGCCATCGGCATGGCCATCCTCGCCTTCCTCTTCGACCAGGAGAAGGAGGGCGGGCAGAAGATCAGTCGCAACTACGCGACGGCGCTCATGCTGATGACCTCGTTCGCGGCCTCCGTCGGCGGGCTCGCGACGCCCATCGGGACGCCGCCCAACGTCATCGGGCTCGGCTTCATCCGGCAGCTCACGGGTGTCGAGTTTCCCTTCTTCAAGTGGGCGGTCATCGGCACGCCCGTCGTCATCGTCCTCTTCATCTGGCTCTTCACATACCTGAACTGGCTCTCGCCCGCCGGCGTCAAAGAGATCGAAGGGAGCCGCGAGATGCTCCGCCGCGAGCGCGACCGTCTGGGCGCGTGGACGAAGGGGCAGAAGTCCACTCTCATCGCGTTCGTCGCGACCGTCCTGCTCTGGGTCGTGCCCGGCCTCATCGCGCTCTTCGCGGGCGACCAGAGCGACCTCTACAAGAGCGTCAACGGCAGCGTCCCCGAGGCCGTCGCCGCGGTCGTCGGCGCGTCTCTGCTCTTCCTGCTTCCCGGCGACGAGGGGCGGCGGGCCATCACCTGGGAAGAGGCGGTGAAGATCGACTGGGGCGTCGTGCTGCTCTACGGCGGCGGGTTCGCTCTGGGCGTGCTGTCGTTCCAGACGGGGTTGGCCGAGTCGGTCGGTCGGGGCTTGACGGGCCTGCTGCCGGTGAGCGGCGGGACGGGGCTTCTGTTCGCGTCGGTCGTGGTGGCGGTCGTCGTGTCGGAGGCGACTTCGAACACGGCGTCGGCGAACATGGTCGTGCCCGTCGTCATCGCGATTGCGAAGGCGCAGGGCGCAGACCCTCTGGAGCCGGCCCTCGGCGCGACGATGGGCGCGAGCCTCGGCTTTATGCTGCCGGTCTCGACGCCGTGTAACGCCATCGTCTACGGCTCCGGCTACGTCCCGCTCGCGCGCATGATCCGCTACGGCATCCTGCTCGACATCGTCGGCACCTTCGTCATCGTCATCCTCGTCAAACTGCTCGTGCCCTTCCTGCGGTAACGGCATTGACGCGCCCGGGCGCGGGCGTATAATTGCCCTCACAAAGACAGTACGCGGATAGGAGGGAGCGAGATGAAGCGTCTATTCCTGTTGCTGGCCTGCATCGTGTTACCGGCTGTCACTGCCTCGGCGCAGACCGCGCCCGCGCCCACGCCCGAGAAGGTTCTGGAAATCCACAGGTTCAACTGGTATGAGGCGTCAGTGATGCCTATCGGTGAATATGACGATTATTTCCCCGGGAAGCCGCCGAGCCTGAACTACCAGTACAGGTACGAGAATCGTTCGGGCCGCGACGACTACGGGGTGACGTTCGTACTGAAGAACGTGAGCCGGAAGCCGATTAAGTCGGTCAACCTGGGCTTCGTCTTCCGGGACGCGGAGACGGACCGTGTGTTCCTGACTTATCACCTGCGCTTCGACCAGAGGATAGGCCCCGGCGAGAAGAAGGAACTTCGCCACACAATTAAGGAGGGGCAGGAGCCGAACAACTTCAGCCCCGCCGCGCCGAGCGAGGCACTCCTCGAATACACCAAGCGTTGCGGCGACCACACGCTCGTCATGGAGATGAAGAGCGGCAAACTCGTTAAGAGAAAAGTCCGGGCCGGCGAAGAACCCGTTCGTAACCTCTGCTTCGCCCAGCCGGCCGTCACGCGCGTCGAGTACGAGGACGGCACTTTCTGGCAGCCGTAAAGGGCCGCCCTTCCCCTCGCCGCGCGCTGCGTCCGTCTCACCAGCCCGTCGCGAAGAGTCGCTGCGCGGCCCTCAGTCCACAGTTCTGATACTTGTCGTAGGCTCTGGCGGCGCGGAGCCTGACGCTCTCGCCGTCCTCGCCGGCGAGCCAGCCGTCGAGCGCGGCCTTCAACACGTACGCCTCGGGCGCCATCAGGTTGGTCGTCCAGACGAGCGGGCGGGCGCCCGTCTCTTTGAGCCCGGCGGCGAAGTACTTCTTACTGATGCAGGCGAGGATGACGGCGTCGCGGCTCAAGTCGTCACGGCGACGGGGGAGCCCGGGCAGTTGGAAGTCCATCAGCCCGTCGTGGCCGACGTAGGCGACGAGGTGCGCCGCCGCGCCGCTCCCGAGCCTGTAGGTCTTGCCCCCGTCCTCGAACGTCGGGTCGAGGTTCCCCGAGGCGACGTTGAAGAAGTCGGCGGTCGCCTGCTTGATCTCCGCGCCGCGGTAGGCGTCGGCGACGAGGTAGGCGTCCAGCGTCCTGTGCTTGTAGACGACGCGTTCGAGGACTTTCGGCGAAGGATTCTCGACCGAGGCGACGGCGCGCCACTCGCGGGAGCTGTTGAAGTGAGTCTTGACGCCGAAGCGCGCGCCCCAGTAGAGGTTGCGCGCGGGATCGTCACCGTTCCCCAGCGCGGGCGCGACGGGCACAATCCCCTGGTTCACGTTGTCGCACAAGGCGACGATGACGTAGGCCACCTTGCCCGCGTAAGGCTCGGCCTTGACCTCCGGGTCGAACCGGGCCTGCGGCGCCGTGCGCGACGCGGGCTCGGCGACGTGCATTTCGCCGCCCCGCCCGACTCCGCCCACGCACGCCGCCAGCGCGAAGAGCAGACCGCAGAGCACCAGTGCGAACTCGAACCAGAACTTCCGCGCAAGCATTTGACTCACGTGTGGCCTCCCCGCGAACGGTGTTAGGATGGGCGCACAAAGACCCCCACACGTTTGACACGCACACGAATCCAACGGTTCCGAAAGCTTATGGAGAAGATAGTCTTTCTTGAACGCCACACGCTGCGGGCGCCGCTGCGCGATCCCTCGTTCGAGAACACAAGGCGCTACTACGACGACGGCGTGAAGGATCCCGAGGTACTCCTTGAGCGGCTGAAAGACGCGACCGTCGTCATCGTCAACAAGACGCCGCTGCGCGCGGGCCTGCTCGAACGCCTCTCGAAGCTGAAACTCATCGCCGTCGTCGCGACGGGTACGGACAACATCGACCTGGAGTTCTGCCGCGCGCGCGGCATCGAAGTCCGCAACGTCCGCGGCTACGCGGCCGAGACGGTACCGGAGCATGTCTTTATGTTGGCGCTCGCGCTCAGCCGCCACCTCCTCGGCTACCGCGAGGACGTGCGCGCGGGGCTCTGGCACCGCTCCGACCAGTTCTGCCTACAGACGCACTGGGTGGGCGACCTGCACGGCGCGACGCTCGGCATCGTCGGCTACGGCACGCTCGGGCGCGGAGTCGAGCGGCTCGCGCGCGCCTTCGGGATGGAGGTCTTGATCTCGGAGCGCAAGGGGGCGGAAGAGTTAAGGGAGGGGCGCACGCCCTTCGACGAAGTCCTGCGCCGCTCGGACGTGTTGACGCTCCACGTGCCTTTGAACGAGGAGACGCGGAACCTGATCGGTCGTGAGGAGCTGATGCAGATGAAGCGCACGGCGCTTCTCGTCAACTGCGCGCGCGGCGGCGTGGTGGACGAGTGGGCGTTGGCCGGCGCCCTGCGCAAAAACAGGATCGGCGGCGCGGGCGTTGACGTGCTCTCGACCGAGCCGCCGGGCCTGGGCAACCCCCTGCTCGACCTCGACCTGCCCAACATCATCGTCACGCCCCACATCGCCTGGGCCGGCAGCCGTGCGCAGCAGACGCTCGCCGACCGACTCATCGACAACATCGAGGACTTCTTCAAGCGTAAACCGTGAACCGTCAACCGTGACCAGAGAGGAACCGGTCTCTTTTCTTGTCACGGTTGACGGTTCACGGTTTACGTCGCTTACTCCCCGTGCTCGGCCGTGTAGAGGCGGAGTATCTCTTGACCCTGGCGTGAGCGCGGGTCGATGGTGCGGAGGTGCTTGCGCCCCTGCATCTCCCAGATGGCCGTGACCTGCCCGTCCTTCTCGACGGCGTGATAGGTAATCTCTTCGGGCGCGGCCTCGGCCTCCGGCACCGACGCCTCCGGCGCCACCGCCTCATCCGCCGCGCTGGTCGCCTCCGCCGCGGGCGCGGCCGCGTTCTCGTTCTCTGCCATTATGCTTTCCTCTCCGGACTGTCCACTGGAATTTTCGTGCTTCGATTTGTGCGGAGAATTGTAATAAGGCGGAGGTTAAAAGGCAAAAGGCAAACTTCAAAAGGCAAAAGTGAAGACGGCCGCACACCGTGGCTTTTGTCTTTTACTTCTGCCTTTTGAAGTTTGCCTTTTGCCTACATTCACGCCGCTTCGCGCTGGGCGATGGGGACGGGGCGGGCGGGTTCGGCGTGGTGGTGGCGGCGCTGCTCCATGTCCTTCTGCCACAACTCGCGCTGCGTCCGGTAGGCGAGGACGCAGAGCGCGACGAAGCCGCAGGCGGCGACGTAGGGGAGCACCTTCGTCATCCTCCGCGTGCCGTAGCAGACGAGCAGCGAGTTGATGAGGACGAGCGCGAGGCGGAACTCGGTCGGCCCGAGCTGTCCGTGGCTGATGTGGAAGCGTCCGGTCGCGGCGAAGGCCAGAAACGAGTTGACCATGAAGCCGCCGAAGACGGCGAGGACGAGAAACAGGCTCAGGTGCGCCGTCGCGGGCAGCACGAGCGCGTAGCCGCCGAGCACCGCGCACAGGAACGCGAAGTCGAGCAGGTGATCCATGTAGAAGCCCCACCGGACGAGCCCCGTCCCGCGGTACTTCCCGACCTTCCCGTCAAAGAAGTCGGTCGCCCACTGGAGCGCGATCAGCGCGGAAGAGCCCCACAGCCAGCGCACGTCTCCCGCCGCCAGCCACCCGCACAGGACGAGCCCCGCGCACCACGCGAGCGTCAACAGAGTCAGGTGGTGCGTCCCCAGCCACAGGGGGATGCGCGGCACCACGCGCCCCGCGAGGCGTCTTTCGAGGGGGGACAACAGCGACGTACTCGACTTCGTCGCCAAAGCAAACTGCTCTCTCTGCATCTCTCAACAACTCCGTCCCGAAGACTCGGGAGTACACCCACACCAGAGCAAGGCGCGCGCCACGCCCACGCGGGCGAAAGCGCGCCGGCCGGATTCGTCGTCCGGCCGGCGGCGCAGGAAAAAGGTTGCAGTTGTCGGGCTGCGGCCTATTGTCTGAGCGAGAGGGCGACTTCGACTGCGCGGCGGGGGGCGATGACGCCCCAGCCCTGTCGGTCGATCTCGACGCCGGGGAGGCGCTCGGCCGTGTGGATGAGGATGCGTTTGACCTGCTGCGGCGCGAGGTGCGGGTTGGCTTCGAGCATGCAGGCCACCGTCGAGGAGACGATGGGCGCGGCGAACGAGGTGCCGTCCACGAACTTGTAATGCTCGGAGATCACGTCCGCCTCGTGGAGCTTGACCGAGACGAGCTGGCGGATGAGGTAGGTCGGCAGGGCGCGCGCCTCGTAGATGTCGCGGTCAATCTCCCTGTGCTCCTCGATGAGCGGCAGCAGCTCCTCGTCCGTGGCACGGTCGAGGCGCGCGTACAGCTCGGCCTCGGCCGCAGTCGGCGTGTGCGGCAGGATGGGCGCCGGCACCCAGATGCCGGGCGCGATGACCTCGGGCTTCTGCAACCCGTCGAAGGTCGGGCCGTAAGAGGACCGGTAGAGGCTGTGGCGCGCGCGGTCGAGTGAGTTCTGGTCGTTCAGTCCCCCGACCGCGATGCATGAAGGCGCGGAGGCGGGCGGGATGACCGGGTGTCCCGGCTCCCAGCCGGCGTTGCCGACCGCGCAGACGACGACCAGCCCCTCGCGCACGGCGCGCTCGACCGTCTGGCACAGGCTGTTGTCGAGGTATGAACTCTCCCCGTCGCCGCCGGCCGAGATGTTGACGACGCGGATGCCGTACTGCTCGCGGTGCTCGATGATCCACTTGAGGCCGCGCTCGATGTTCTTCTCGCCGATGTGGCCCGACTTGCTGACCTTCACCAGCACGACGTTGCAGTCGGGCGCAATCGAGCGGAAGAAGCCGCCCGAGAGCGCGCCGTTGCCGGCGGCGACGACCGAGGTCATCATGCCGTGCCAGCTCGCCACGTCCACATCTTCGAGCGTCCCCGTGCCCCTCGGGCTGATGTTGTGGTATTCGAGGATGCGGCTGTGCGGCGTCGTCAAATCCGGGTGGGGGTAGAAGCCAGAGTCGAGGAAGGCGATGGTGACGCCGCGCCCCGTGAAGTGGTCGTGCGCGCCGAGCCGCAGCCAGGTCGGCAGGACTTGGCGGCCCTGCTCGAAGACGGCGGCGTACTTCTCCAGTTGCGCGCGCGCGCGGCCGAACAGCTCCAGGCAGCGCGGGCAGACGGCCTCCACGCCCGCGGGCGCGTTGGCCGCGATCAACTCCTTCAACTCCCCGGGCAGTGTCTCGAACGGCGTCAACCCCTCGCCGACCTCGCGCCAGCAGACGGGACATCCGGGGCGCCCCGCCGGCACCTCCGACACATGCACAGACTCTTCCATCATCTCAGACACTTCTCATCAGCCCCTTGTTTTTTCGACTATCATGCAGAGGAACACCCAGCGACGCAAGGGGCGGCAGGGCGGAAGCCGGGCCGATTCGCCACGCGCCGCCAAATGTTATAAATTAGCGGCAGGCGTAAACCTTAAAAGTTCAGACGAAGGGGCGACCGATGGCGAAGGAACAGACCAGCGTGCCCGACATCTTCCGCCGCGCGCTGGAGATGGCGCGCGCCGACGAGCGGCTCTCGCTCAAAGACCTGCGGCGCAGGCTCTACGACGAGTTCAAGGACGGCCCGATGCCGCCGCTCAACAACCTGACCATCCCCGAGCAGGACGCGCGCGCGCCCGAGGAGGACTGGACGGCGGGACTCTCGCTCGTCCGCCGCGGCATCCAGTTGGAGGATTGGCGCGAGATCGTCAACGGCATCGCGCTCAGCCTCGACCAGACGCTCCGCTACGAGCGCGAGCGCGGCGCGCCGGGGCAGGCCGACGACTGGCACGACCGCACCGTCGGCATCGAAGGCGCGCTCCAGAAGGGCGTCTCCAAGTGGATGCCCGATGAGCTGATGCGCCTGGCGGAGAAGGCGGGGAGGAAAGAGTAGTCAGTAGACAGTAGGGCTCCGCACTATGGTCGTTGACACTGACACGCCGCCTCCTCGACTGCCGATGCTTTTTCTACTGACTACTGACTACTGACTACTTCTTTATGAGTTTCCTCGACAGGCTTTTCAAAGACCCCTTCAGGCAGGAGGGCGAGCCGCGGCGGGCCGAGGAGTTCGAGGGCGGCGACATCATCATCAGCCCCGACACGCGCCGCGGGGAGCGCCTGCCGCCCGGCCAGACGCGCACGCGCAAGTGGCCCGTGCTCGACGCGCACGGCACGCCGCAGGTCGATGTAGAGACGTGGCAGTTCGAAGTCGGCGGGCTGGTCGAGACGCCTCTGAAGTGGTCGCTCGACGAGTTCCTGCAACTGCCCGCCGTCAAGGTCTACGCAGACTTCCACTGCGTGACGCGCTGGTCGCGGCTCGATAATGTGTGGGGCGGCGTCTCGACGCGGACGATTGCCGAGCTGGCCGGCCTCAAACCCGAGGCGAAGTTCGTCGTCGCCGAAGCTTACGACTACGGCTGGACGACGAACCTGCCCGTCGAATTCTTTCTCGCCGAGGACTCGCTCTTCGCCTGGACGAACGACGGCCAGCCCATCCCGCCCGAGCACGGCGGCCCCGTCCGCCTTATCGTCCCGCGGCTCTACGCGTGGAAGTCGGCCAAGTGGGTCAAGGGCGTCCGCTTCCTCGCCGAGGACGAGGCGGGGTTCTGGGAGGAGGGCGGCTACCACATGCGCGGCAACCCCTGGAACGGACAGGACGGCGAGCGCTTCCGTTACCAAGGCGACGAGTGAATTAACGAAAGAAAAATTAACAGGGATAGACAGGATAGGCAGGATAAGGCATTTCAAAATTCAAATCCTGAATATCCCGTCCATCCCTGTTAATTCATTCCTCTAAATATCGAACGTGAGCGAAGCCATCACACTTCAAGACAAGCAGCGGCAGACGAGCCCGGCGGTGCCGAAGGACGCGGCGGCCGTCGTGCTGGTGCGCGGCGCGGACGGTGACCCGGAGGTCTACTGGGCGCGACGCGGCGAGCGCCTCGCGTTTCAGCCCGGCTTCTACGCCTTCCCCGGCGGGCAGCGCGACGAGGCGGACGCGGAGACGGAAGTCGAGCACGCCGAAGACCGTGAGACGGCGTCGATGCTCGCGTGCGCGGCGCGCGAGCTGTTCGAGGAGCTGGGCGTGCTCGCGGCGCGCGGCGCGGAGCATTTGACGAAGGGACAGCTCGCCTCCGTGCTCGAAGACCTGACCTCGGGCCGCATGTCTTTCGCGGAGCTGCTCGGGCACTACGGCCTCAGGCTCGACGCGCGCGACTTCAAGCCGGCCGGCCGCTGGGTGACGCCGCCCTTCAGCCCGCGACGCTTCGACACGCACTTCTTCGTCGTGCGCTGCCCCGCGAAGCAGCAGCCGCGACCGCTCACCGCGGAGTTTGAAGAGGGCGGCTGGGAACGTGCGTCCGCGGCCTACGAGCGCTGGCGGCGCTTCGAGCTGATGGCCGCGCCGCCCGTCATCCACGCCGTGCGCACCATCGCCGGCGGTCTGACTGACGATCTGACCGAGCGCTTCCTCTCCGTGCCGCAGGCGCGGCGAGAGCCCGTGCGCCGGATAGAGTTCCTGCCCGGCTTCGTCTGCGTCCCGCTGCGCACGCCGACCAAGCCGCCGGCGACGACGACCAACTGCTACGTCGTCGGCACGCGCGACTTCGTCCTCTTCGACCCCGGCTCGCCCTACGAGGACGAGCAGGAGGTCTTGAGCGACTTCATTAAAGAGCTACAGGCGGAAGGGCGGCGGGCGCGTGAGATAGTCCTGACGCACCAACACCCCGACCACGTCGGCGGCGTCGAAAGTCTGCGCGCACAGTTCGGCCTGACGGTCGCCGCGCACCGCCTGACCGCCGAGGCTTTGGAGGGCAGAGTCCGCGTCGACCGCTTGATCGAAGACGGCGAATCGATAGAACTCGAAGGCGACCCTCCCATCTCTCTGCGCGCGATGCACACGCCGGGTCACACGCGCGGGCACCTCTCCTTCTACGACGCGCGCGCGGGGGCGCTGCTCACGGGCGACAACGTGGTCGGCGTCGGCTCCGTGCTCATCGACCCGGAGGAGGGGAGCGTGCGCGACTACCTCGCGTCGCTCGAACGCTACCGCGGCCTGCCGCGTCTCGTCGCGCTCTTCGGCGGCCACGGCCCCGCGGTCGGCAGCCCCCGCGCGAAGATAGACGAGTACGTCGCGCACCGGCACAAGCGCGAGCGCGACATCCTCGCCGCCGTGCGGGCCGGCGCCGCGACGCCCGCTGAGGTCGTCGCGCAAGCCTACACCGACGTACACCCGAAGATGCACGCGCTGGCCGAGCGGGCCGTCTCGGCACACCTCCTGAAGCTCGAAGAGGACGGGCTCATCCGCCGCGTCGAGGGCGGGCGCTTCACAGCAAACACATGAGCCGGAAAGAGACCCCGACGAAGAAGGCCGCCACGGGCGTCGAGGCGCAGGCCGTGGGCGATAACGGCGCCGCGTCGTCCGCCGACGTGGAGCGCGCCTGGCTCGCCGCCATCGTCGAATCCTCCGAGGACGCCATCGTCTCGAAGACGCTCGAAGGCGTCATCACGAGCTTCAACGCGGCGGCCGAGCGGCTCTACGGCTACAAGGCGGAGGAGGCCCTGGGCCAGAACATCTCGCTCATCGTCCCCGAGGAGCTGCACCCGCAGCTCGCAGAGATTGAGGCCACGCTGCGGCGCGGAGAGAAGGTGAGCCATCTAGAGACCGTGCGCCTGCGCAAGGACGGCACGCGCGTCGAAGTCGCCGTCAGCATCTCGCCCGTCCGCGACTCCGCGGGGCGCACCGTCGGGGCCGCCAACATCGCGCGCGACATCACCGCCCGCCGCCGCGCCGAGGCGGAGCTGGCGCGCCGCGTCCAACAGGCCGCGCTCGGGGCCGAGGTGGGTGCCGCGCTGGCCGAGGGCGACATAGCTCTGCGCGGCGTCCTGCAACGCTGCGCCGAGGCCGTCGTCGAGCACCTCGACGCCGCCTTCGCGCGTGTGTGGACGATAGAGCGCGGCGCGAACGTTTTGGAGCTACAGGCGAGCGCGGGGATGTACACGCACACGAACGGGGCGCATGGGCGCGTGCCCGTGGGCAAGTTCAAGATCGGGCTCATCGCGGCCGAGCGTCGGCCGCACCTGACGAACTCGGTCGTCGGCGACCCGCGCGTCGGCGACCAGGAGTGGGCGCGGCGCGAGGGGATGGTGGCCTTCGCCGGCTACCCCCTGTTGGTTGAAGAGCGGCTGGTCGGCGTGCTGGCAATGTTCGCGCGCAGGGCGCTGCCCGACGACACGCTCGAAGCGCTCGCGTCCGTCGCGAACGTCATCGCGCAGGGCATCGAGCGCAGGCGCGCGGAGGATGCTTTGTCGGAACTGCTGCGCGAGCGCGAGCAGACGCTTGAGGAGGTCTCGACGCCGGTCGTGCCCGTGCTCGAAGGCGTGCTGGTGCTGCCGCTCATCGGCTCGCTCGACACGGAGCGGACGGCGAGGGCGACGCGCGCGGCGCTGACGGAGGTGACGAGGCAGGGCGCGCGGGTCTGCATCCTCGACATCACGGGCGCGCGCCTCGTGGACTCGAACGCGGTGGCGAACCTGACGAATCTGGTGCAGGCTTTGAAGCTCGTCGGCGCGGACGCCTGCGTCACGGGCGTCGGCGCGCAGGTGGCGCAGACGCTCGTCGGGCTGGGGCTCGACATGCGCGGACTGCGCACCTACCGCACGCTGGCGCAGGCGCTCGCCGCGCTGCTCGACAACCAACGCAGAAGAAGCTAACTCAAGGGGATAAGGTTTAAAGTGATGGCACTACCCAGGACACTCGGCGAACTCAAAAGCCAGGGCTACCGCGCGCGGCCCGTGAAGGACGAGATGCGCGCCAACCTCCTCGACAAGCTCCGCCGCGGCGAGCGCGTCTTCCCCGGCATCGTCGGCTACGACGAGACGGTCATCCCGCAGATCACGAACGCCGTGCTCGCGCGCCACAATCTCATCCTCTTGGGGCTGCGCGGGCAGGCCAAGAGCCGCATCATCCGCCAGCTCGTCAACCTCCTCGACGCTTCGATCCCCGTCATCGCCGGCTCCGAGGTTAACGACGACCCGTTCAAACCCATCTCGGCCTACGGCCGCCAGACCGTCGAGCGCGAGGGCGAGCAGACTTCGATAGCCTGGGTCGAGCGCGACGCGCGCTTCGTCGAGAAGCTGGCCACGCCCGACGTGACCATCGCCGACATCATCGGCGACGTAGACCCCATCAAGGCCGCACGCGGCGGCCACCTTTTGAGCGACGAGTTGACGATCCACTACGGCCTGCTGCCGCGCGCCAACCGGGGCCTGTTCGCCATCAACGAGCTGCCCGACCTCGCCGGCAAGATTCAGGTCGGCCTCTTCAACATCATGCAGGAGGGCGACGTGCAGATTAAGGGCTACCCCGTCCGCCTGCCCCTCGACGTGATGCTCGTCTTCTCGGCCAACCCGGAGGACTACACCGCGCGCGGCAAGATCATCACGCCCCTCAAGGACCGCATCGGGTCGGAGATTACGACGCACTACCCGACCGAAGTGCAGCTCGGCGTCGAGATCACGAAGCAGGAGGCGTGGGTCGAGCGCGAGGGCGTCGCGGGCGTCCTGCGCATCCCTGACTTCATCCGCGAGCTGGTCGAGCAGATCGCCTTCGAGGCGCGCGACGACCAGCGCATCGACAAGCGCTCGGGCGTCTCGCAGCGCATGCCGATCACGGTCACCGAGTCGGTCGTCTCGAACGCCGAGCGGCGCGCGCTCGTGACGGGCGAGGAGGAGATCGTGCCGCGCGTCTCGGACGTCTACGCGGCGGTGCCTTCGATGACGGGGAAGATGGAGCTGGAGTACGAGGGCGAGCAGGTCGGGGCTGGCCGGATCGCGCGCGACCTCATCAAGCGGGCCGCGGGCGAGGTCTTCGAGGGCTACTTCGTCGGCTTCGACTTCGGGGCGGCGGTGCGCTGGTTCGACACGGGCAACAACCTCAAGCTCTCCGACGACGCGCCGGCCGACGAGTGCGTGCGCCTGCTGGAGGCCGTCCCCGACCTCATCGACAACGCCGTCATTCCCTTCGACTTCAAGCGCTCGGACGACTCGATGCTCGTCTCCGCCTGCGAGTTCGTCCTCGAAGGTCTCTACGCCCAGAACAAGATCAGCCGCAACGAAGAGGGCGGCTACACCGCCGCCACCAAAGCAAAGAAGGACAGGCGCGGGATGATTTATGATGACCTCACCGAGTCGGGCCGCTACAGCTGAGGACAGATATCATGGACTTAACTCTGAATGCTGTTTATCTCAAAGTGCCGGAAGGTTACATCGCCTTTGTAGGAGAGCTGCCCGGCGCTAATGCTCAGGGCAAAACTCTTGAGGAGGCGCGCGAGAATTTGAAAGAGGCTGTGGCGCTCGTACTTGAGGCGAATCGCACGCTCGCGGAAGAAACGGTCAGCGGGCAAGAAGTTATTCGCGAGCTTTTAACCCAATAGAGCGTAGCGAACGTGTTCGGTGCGTGTTCGGTGCGCTTCAAAGGGCGAGCTTCATTTGTGGCATGCTTTTCATATGAAGCGGACTGACTTGATTCGACATCTTGAGCATCACGGCTGCGAATTTTTACGCGAAGGTGGCAGCCACACCGTCTACGTCAACCGTGCGGCACAAAGGTCTTCGACGATTCCGCGACACCGAGAGATAAATGATTTTCTCGCGCGCAAAATCTGCCGCGACCTGCAAGTGCCCGAATCAAGTGGGAAGAAGTAAATGAAGTTCATACGCTATTCCAGATTCAAGGGCTTCGACGTGTCGGGGTTGAGCCTCGGCGATTTGATGGAGTTGATGCAGGACTCCATGCTGTCGTCGGGGTACGACGAGGACTACTACTGGACGCGGCAGCGGCAAGACCCGGACAGGTCTCTGGACGCGCTCAGGCAGGCGCTCCTCCAGGCGCTCCTGGAGATGGGCGAACTCTCCGAGCGCGACGTGGAGGAGATGCTCGCCGAGAACGAGGGGCAGTTCAAAGGCTCTCAGTTGGAGGAGTTGCTCAACCAGTTAATTGAGCGGCTGGTCGAGGAAGGTTATTTGAAGCTGAGCGAGGAGCCGGCCGAGGGCGAGAGGCAGAGACGGCGCGGGCCGGGGCAGGGCGAGGTCGGCGAGCCTCTGCCGCGTAACGTGAAGTTCGAGGTGACGGAGAAGGGGCTCGACTTCCTCGGGTACAAGACTTTAAGAAACCTGCTCGGGAGCCTCGGCAAATCTTCGGTCGGGCGGCACGACACGCCGCACCTCTCGACGGGCGTCGAGGCTTCGCAGTCGCCGAAGCCTTACGAGTTCGGCGACACGATCAACCTCGACGTGAATACGACGCTGCTCTCGGCCATCAAGCGCGAGGGGCTGAGTGTCCCCTTGAACCTCGAATACAGAGACCTGCACGTCCACCAGCAGGACTACCAGTCTTCGTGCGCCACGGTGGTCATGCTCGACTGCTCACACTCGATGATTCTCTACGGCGAAGACCGCTTCACG
>JBJMGP010000055.1:0-3524 GCA_045807865.1 Pyrinomonadaceae bacterium | reverse complement strand
GAGGACGTGACGGTCGGGACGCCGGTGGCCGGGCGGACGCGGGTCGAGTTGGAGCCGCTGATCGGGTTTTTCGTCAACACGCTGGTGCTGCGCACCGACGTGTCTGGCGACCCGAGTTTTCGGGAGCTGGTGGGGCGGGTGCGGGAGGTGACTTTGGGTGCGTACGCGCATCAGGAGGTGCCTTTCGAGCGGCTGGTGGAGGAGTTGCGGCCGGAGCGCGACCTGAGCCGCAACCCGCTCTTTCAGGTCATGTTCGTGCTGCAAAACACCAAGTCTGACCTTCAACTCGACCCACAACACACCGCCCCGCAGTTCAGCGTAGGCACCTCGAAGTTCGACCTGACCCTGAGCGCCATCGAGACGGCGGGAGGGCTGTTGACGGTCTTCGAGTACAACACGGCGCTGTTTGACGACTCGACCGTCGTCTCCATTGCGCAGAACCTCCGGACGTTGCTGGAGAACGCCGCGGCCGACCCGGCTCGGCGCATATCACAGCTCCTGCTGCTTGACGGCGAGGAGCGGCGCTGGCTGATCTCCGGATGTAATCAGACGGAGGACAGCGCCGACCCCACGTCACTCATCCACCAGCTGTGCGAGGCGCAGGCGGCACGCCAACCCGAACGCAACGCGCTGGAGTTCGGCCGGGAGCGGCTCACGTACGGGGAGTTGAACGTGCGCGCGAACCGGCTGGCGCGCACGTTGCGCCGGCTCGGGGTGGGGCCGGAGTCGCTGGTGGGGGTCTACGCCGAGCGGTCAGCGGAGATGGTCGTCGGGCTGCTCGGGGTGCTGAAGTCGGGCGCGGCCTACCTTCCGCTCGACCCGGCCTACCCGAAGCAGCGGCTGTTATTCACGCTGGAAGACACGGGCGCTTCGGTGGTGCTGACGCAGGAACGGCTCGCCGACAACCTACCGGTCGGCGGCGTGAAGGTTCTGCGCTTAGACGCGGACTGGCCGTCGGTCGCTGTCGAGAGCGGCGAAGATTTAGAGCCGTCGGCCGACCCGGACAGTCTGGCCTACGTCATCTACACCTCGGGCTCGACCGGGCTCCCGAAGGGCGTCATGGTGCCACATTCCGGGGTGTGCAACGTGGCCGCGGCGCAGTCGCGCCTGTTCCGGCTCGGCCCCGAGAGCCGCGTCTTACAGTTCGCCTCCCTGAGCTTCGACGCGTCGGTCTTCGAGATCGTGATGGCCCTCGGCGCCGGCGCGACGCTCTGCCTCACGCCTCAGGAGTCGGCGTTGCCGGGGACGCCGCTCGCCCAGGTGCTGCGCGACCAGAAGATCAACGTGCTGACAATCCCGCCGTCGGCCCTGGCCGTGTTGCCCGCCATGCCACTCCCCGACCTGCACACGTTGATAGTCGCGGGCGAGGCGTGCCCCGCAGAACTCGTGAAGCGTTGGTCTCACGGGCGGCGCTTCTTCAACGCCTACGGGCCGACCGAGGCGAGCATCTGGGCCACGACCGCCGAGTGCTCCGACACGCAGAAGGCGCCGCCCATCGGCCTCCCCATCCGCAACACGAAGGTTTACGTGCTGGACGAGAACCTTGAGCCCGTCCCGGCCGGCGTGCCGGGTGAGATTTACATCAGCGGGGCGGGCGTCACGCGCGGCTACCTCAACCGGCCCGGCCTCACAGCCGAGCGGTTTCTGCCCGACCCGTTCGCCGGCAGGCCGGGCGCTCGCATGTACCGAACGGGCGACAGGGCGCGGCGGCGGCCCGGTGACGAGCTGGAGTTCCTCGGGCGCGCAGACCGGCAGGTGAAGGTGCGCGGCTACCGCATTGAGCCGGGCGAGGTGGAGGCGGCGCTACTGTTGCACCCGGCGGTGCGGGAGGCGGCGGTCGTGGCCAAGCGCAAGCCGTCCGGCGAGGGGTACCTGACGGCGTGCTACGTCCTGCACGCGGGGGCCGTGGCGGAGGGCGCCGAGCTGCGCGACTTCCTGCGGCAGCGCCTCCCCGACTACATGGTGCCGGCGACCCCGGTGCCGCTCGACGCCCTCCCGCTCACGGTGAGCGGGAAGCTCGACCGCCGCGCCCTGTCGTCGCTGACCGCGGAGCCGGCGAGGGCGACGGACGACGCGTGTGTCGCGCCGCGCACCCGAACCGAGGAGACTCTCGAAAGCATCTGGCGCGAAGTGCTAGAGGTCGAACAGGTCGGTATCCACGACCACTTCTTCGACCTCGGCGGACACTCGCTGCTCGTCACGCGCCTGACCTCGCGCATCAGCGACGCCTTCGGCATCGACCTCGCCCTACGCGCGGTCTTTGAACATCCCACCATCGCGGCGCTGGCCAGCGTGGTCGAAGCCGCCGTGAGTGGTGGCACGAGTGCACGCGGGCCGGCGATAGAGCCCGCGGCACGCCGCCTCGTCACGTTGCCGGGCGGCGCAGAGCGGCCCGCGTGAGCGCGCAGCCGGCATAAAGGAGAGTCAAGATGAGTGTGTCGCCCCCGCCCCCCGCCGCCGCCGAGGGTTACGTCTTCCCGGCCTCCTTCGCGCAGCGCCGGCTCTGGTTCCTGCACCAGTTCGAGCCCGACAGCGCCGTCTACCACGTCCCGGTGCTGATGCCCATCAAGGCGCCCCTCAACATTGAGGTGCTTAACCGAACCCTCCGGGAGATCGTGCGCCGCCACGAGTCGTTGCGCACGACCTTCAGGAGTGTTGACGGCGACCTCGTACAGGTAGTGTCGCCCTCACAGACGCTCGACCTCAACATCGTCGACTTGCGCTCCTCCCCGGCGGCCGAACGCGAGGCCGATGCCCAGCGCATGGCGTGGGTCGAGGCGCAGCAGCCGTTCTCTCTGGAACAAGGCCCGTTACTGCGGGCGACCCTCTATGTGCTCGGGAGCAGTGACTACCTGCTGCTGCTGGTGATGCACCACATCGTCTCGGACGGCTGGTCGATGGGCGTGCTCTACCGGGAGCTGTCGGCGCTCTACGTCGCCTACAGCGCGGGACGCCCCTCGCCGCTCGCCGAGCTGCCCGTCCAGTACCCGGACTTCGCACTCTGGCAGAACGAGTTGTTACAGGGTGAGATGTTTGAAGAACTTCTGAGGTACTGGAGGACGCAACTCGCCGGCGCGCCCGAACTGCTCAACCTGCCCACCGACCGGCCGCGTCCGGCCGTACAGACCTATCGCGGCGCGGTTCACGGCATCATCCTTAAGCCGCGGCTGTATGAAAGCCTAAGGGCGCTCGCCCGAAGCGAAGAGGCGACGCCGTTTATGGTTCTACTCGCGGCGTTCAAGGCGCTGCTGAGCCGGTACAGCGGGGAGGAGGACGTGACGGTCGGGACGCCGGTGGCCGGGCGGACGCGGGTCGAGTTGGAGCCGCTGATCGGGTTTTTCGTCAACACGCTGGTGCTGCGCACCGACGTGTCTGGCGACCCGAGTTTTCGGGAGCTGGTGGGGCGGGTGCGGGAGGTGACTTTGGGTGCGTACGCGCATCAGGAGGTGCCTTTCGAGCGGCTGGTGGAGGAGTTGCGGCCGGAGCGCGACCTGAGCCGCAACCCGCTCTTTCAGGTCATGTTC
>JBJMGP010000054.1:0-13667 GCA_045807865.1 Pyrinomonadaceae bacterium | reverse complement strand
GCCGCGCCGGGCTCGGTGCAGGCGATGTACAAACTAGAGAAGTACGTGGAGGAGTCGGGGCTCGAGCGCCCGCTGCTCGAACTCATAAGGACGCGCGTCTCGCAGATCAACGGCTGCGCCTACTGCATCGACATGCACACGAAGGAGGCGCGCGCCGCGGGCGAGACCGAGCAGAGGCTCTACGGCCTGAGCGCGTGGCGCGAGGCGCCCTACTACTCCGAGCGCGAGCGCGCGGCGCTGGCCTGGGCGGAGGTGATGACGCTGATCTCCCAGACCCGCGCGTCGGACGAGGAGTACGAGGCGGCCCGCGCGCAGTTCGGCGAGGAGGAGTTAGTCAAGCTGACGATGGCCGTCATCGCCATCAACGGGTGGAACCGCCTCGCCATCGCCTTCCGGACGGAGGCCGGGAAGTACCAGCCGCGCGGAAAGGCGGAGTAGCCGGGGCCGCCTTATAAGCACGGCCGCGGGCTCAGGGAGACAGTTAATGTCAAAAGAAATCAATCATCCTCGCCGACGTTTTCTTAGCGCCGCGGCCATGACCAGCGCCGCCGCCAAACTCGGCCTGATGGGTTCGGCGCGAGCACACTCTGGCACGACAAACTCGGCGGCTCCGTCCCCGATCAAGCCGGGGGCGGGCACGTCGTTCGGTGCGCTGAAGCAGATAGACGCCGGGCTTTTGAACGTCGGGTACGCCGGGGCCGGCCCCGCCGACGGCCCCGCGGTCATTCTGCTGCACGGCTGGCCCTACGACATCCACAGCTATTCGGAAGTCGCGCCGTTGCTGGCGTCGAAGGGCTACCGTGTGATCGTCCCCTACCTGCGCGGCTACGGCACTACGCGCTTTTTATCCGATGAAACTTTTCGGAACGGTCAGCAGTCGGCGCTGGCGGCCGACGTAATCGCGCTGATGGGCGCGCTCAGGATAGAGAAGGCTGTAGTCGCCGGCTTCGATTGGGGGGCGCGGACGGCCAACATCGTCGCGGCGCTCTGGCCCGAACGCTGCAAGGCGCTCGTCTCGGTGAGCGGCTACCTGATCGGCAGCCGCGAAGCCAACAGGATGCCGCTGCCGCCGAAGGCCGAGCTTGAATGGTGGTACCAATTCTATTTCGCGACGGAACGGGGGCGCGCGGGCTACGAAAAATACAGCCGCGATTTTAACAAGCTCATCTGGCGGCTCGCTTCGCCGAAATGGAGCTTCGACGACGCGACGTTCGAGCGCAGCGCGGCCTCCTTCGACAACCCGGACCACGTCGCTATCGTCATCCACAATTACCGCTGGCGGCTCGGCCTGGCCGAAGGCGAGCCGAAGTATGACGAGCTTGAAAAGCGTCTGGCAGCAGCTCCCGTGATCGCCGTGCCCACCATCACTCTTGAGGGTGATGCCAACGGCGCGCCGCATCCGGACGCCGGTGCTTACGCCAAGAAATTCTCCGGCAAATACGCGCACCGGGTCGTCAAGGGTGGCGTCGGGCACAACCTGCCGCAAGAAGCGCCGCGGGAGTTTGCCCGAGCCGTCGTCGAAGTTGACGGTTACTGATTCTTTGTTAGCCGGAGTAAGCCCTGCGGACTGTCTCACTCGGTTCGCAGGGCGATGTGTTTTCAAATCCGAGAGCTGATTCCACTCCCGCACCTCGCCGCCGCGCAGGCCGAGACGAAGGTATCGGTCGATACCTTCGTCTAATAGATTCGCCTTTGCGTTCGTGGTCTACTCGCTCGCGCTATCGCACCTCTACTAATCGGGTGCACGCGGCGGATAGTTTTTTATGAAGGAGAACACACTATGCGACCCGAAAAAGCAGAGCGCACTGCCAGCGCCCATGTCATGCATGTCGTTGGCCTGCTCCCGCAATTTCTCTCCGCGCTCCTGACGGCGATGTCTCTGACGCTGCCCGCTGCCGTGCTCGCGCAGCAACCCGCCCAGACCGGTACGCAAGCCCCGGCCGCGGCGTGGACGCGTGCCGGAGAAGACGATGCAGTCCGCCCCTTCCGCGTCCGCGTGCCGCAAAAGGCACTCGACGACCTCCGGCGGCGCTTGGCTGCGACACGGTGGCCCGACCGGGAGACCGTGGCCGACCGGTCCCAGGGCGCGCAGTTGGCCGTGCTAAAGGGGCTGGTGCAGTACTGGGGCAGCGGCTACGACTGGCGGAAGGCAGAGGCCAGGTTGAACGCCTTCCCGCAGTTCAAGACGAGAATCGACGGCGTGGACATCCACTTCATCCACGTCCGCTCCCGCCACCCGAACGCGCTGCCGCTGATCATCACGCACGGGTGGCCGGGCTCGGTCTTCGAGCAGATCAAGCTCATCGGCCCGCTCACTGACCCGACGGCGTTCGGCGGCCGGGCGGAAGACGCCTTTAACGTCGTGATTCCGTCCCTGCCGGGCTACGGCTTCTCGGCGCAACCGACCGAGGCTGGCTGGGGGTCGGAGCGTATCGGCCGTGCGTGGGACGTCCTTATGAAGCGGCTGGGGTACACGCGCTACGTCGCGCAGGGCGGCGATTGGGGGGCGGGCGTCGTCCAGGCGATGGGGCGGCAGGCACCGGCGGGATTGCTCGGCATCCACACCAACCTGCCGGCGGCGTTACCGCCCGACGTAGGTGCGGCGCTCGCCGGCGGCGGGCCAGCGCCGGCGGGACTCTCCGAGCAGGAACGAGCGGTATTCGACGCCCTGAGAACTTCGGCCCGGAACCGGAACCTGGCCTACGTGACGATGATGGGCGCGCGGCCGCAGGCCGTCGGCTACGGCCTGACGGACTCTCCCGTCGGCCTCGCGGGGTGGATGCTCGTGCACCCGGGGTTCGCGCAGTGGACGTACGGCGAGGACCCCAAACAGTCGCCGACGAAGGACGAGGTGCTGGATGACTTCACGCTCTACTGGCTGACGAACAGCGCGGCCTCGTCGGCGCGGCTGTACTGGGAGAACCGCGAAGGAAACCTTATCAGTGCGTCCGCGCAGAAGACCGAAGAGATCTCGGTCCCGGTGGCCATCACGGTCTTCCCGGACGAGGTCTATCGTGCCCCGGAGACGTGGGCCCGGCGCGCCTTCCGGAACCTGGTCTACTACCACGAAGCCGACCGGGGCGGCCACTTCGCCGCGTGGGAGTACCCGGAGCTGTTCGCGGCGGAGCTGCGCGCGGCGTTCAAGTCGCTTCGGTAGCGCAGCGCCGCGCGCGGGACGATCACGCAGCAAGGAAAGGAGAGTCACATGAGAACGACACGAATCATGGCGTTGGCGGCGCTGCTCGCCGGAGGCGGTTTGGCGCTGCACGCGGCGCGGGCGCAGCCGCCGGGCATCAGGCGCACCGACCTCCAGCGGCACGATCTGGGCGTCCCCGGCCGCGAGGTCGTGCAGGCGCGCGTCGAGTTCGACCCCGGGGCGGCGTCCGGCAGGCACAGTCATCCGGGCGAAGAGATCATCTATGTCCTCGAAGGCTCGCTGGAGTACAGGGTCGAGGGCCGGCCGCCGGTGACGCTTCATGCCGGCGAGGTCTTGTTCATCCCGGCCGGAACGATCCACGCGGCGAAGAACGTCGGCAGCGGAAACGGGGCGGAGCTCGCCACGTATGTCGTTGAAAAAGGGAAGCCGCTCGTCGTGCCGGCCGAGTGAGCGCCGACCCTCCGGCCCTCGAAATTGCACCCGAACGAACCGGGTACGTGTACGGACAAGTTTCATAAAGGAGAACACACAATGACCGAACTGAAAACAGCACAGATCGACATGAAGCTCGAAGTCGTGGTGCTCGCCGTTTCCGACGTAGACCGCGCGAAGGCGTTCTACGAGAATCTCGGCTGGCGGCTCGACATCGACTTCACGGTGGGCGACGGCTTCCGCGGGGTGCAGATGACGCCGCACAACTCGGGAGCCTCGATCATCTTCGGCAAGGGAAGCACGTCCGCCCAACCCGGCTCGGCGCCCCCCCTGGTCCTCGCCGTGGACGACCTCGATGAAGCCCGCGCCGACCTCGTCGCCCGCGGCGTAGACGTGAGCGAGGTCTTCCACTACGCCGCCGGCCCCTTCAACAACTCCGTGGAGAACCCACGCGTCGGCGGGCGCGACCCGGAAGGTCGTTCCTACCTCTCGTTCGCCTCGTTCGAGGACCCGGACGGGAACGGCTGGCTGCTCCAGGAGATCACGACGCGGCTTCCCGGCCGCGAGTGGGAGACGACGCAGGCACGGACCACGGACGTCGCTACCCTTGCAGAGCTCCTCCGCGAGGCGGCGGAGCACCACGACCGCTTCGAGAAGACGCACGGGGAGCACCAGTGGTCGGACTGGTACGCACCCTACCTGAGCGCCCGTCAGAACGGCGGCAGTCCGGATGAGGCGGCAGCCGCTGCCGGCCGCCACATGGAGGAGTCCCTCCAAGCTCTTACCCGATGACGCCGTTCGAGCGGCCGCACTCTCTGAGAGCGCCGACCGCCAGGTGAGTAGCCGTCTTCGGTGGCTCACCTGGCGGTGAACAACGTCCTCACCGCCGCGCGGGCCGAGACGAAGGTATCGACCGATACCTTCGTCCAATAGATTCGCCTTCAAGTTCGTGGTCTACTCGCCCCCGCTGACGGACAGCTGTTTATGAAGGAGAACAGACCATGCAACTCGAAAAAGTACAACACACTGCCGAGGCCCGAATCATGTGTCTCTTCGGGCCGCTCGCGCGACTCCTCGTCGTGGTCTTCGCCGCGGCGGCGTCTCTGACGCTGTCCGCTACCGTGCTCGCCCGGCAACCCGCCCGGATGGATGCGCAGGCCACAGAGGCGGTTAAGGCGGGCGCGACCGAAGACACATCAATCCGCCCCTTCCGCGTCAACGTCCCGCGGGAGGCGCTCGACGACCTCCGCCGGCGGGTCGCCGCCACAAAGTGGCCCGGGCGGGAGACGGTCACGGATACGTCGCAGGGCGTGCAGCTCGCGACGATTAAGGAACTCGCGCGCTATTGGGCGACCGATTACGACTGGCGCAAGGTCGAAGCGAGGCTCAACTCCCTGCCGCAATTCATGACGAACATCGACGGAGTGGATATCCATTTCATCCACGTCCGTTCGAAGCATCCGAACGCGTTGCCGGTGATCATCACGCACGGATGGCCCGGCTCGATCATCGAGCAGCTGAAAATCATTGACCCACTGACCAACCCCACGGCATTTGGCGCGAGCGCCTCGGACGCTTTCGACGTCGTGATTCCCTCAATGCCGGGCTACGGCTTTTCAGGGCAACCGACCACGGCGGGTTGGGATGCGCCCCGCATTGCACGGGCCTGGGTCGTGTTGATGAAGCGCCTCGGATACACGCGCTTCGTAGCGCAGGGCGGCGATTGGGGCGCGCTCATCGTCGATCAAATGGGCGTACAGGCGGCTCCCGAATTGATCGGCATCCACACGAATATGGCCGGCGCCGTTCCAGACAACATCGACAAAGCGGCCTCCGCCGGCGCCCCGCCGCCGTCCGGCCTCTCGGCCGACGAGCGGCAGGCGTATGACCAGCTCGCCTTCTTCTACAAACACGGCCTCGCCTACGCCCAGGAGATGGGGAACCGCCCGCAGACGCTCTACGGGATCGAGGACTCGCCCGTCGGCCTGGCCGCCTGGATACTCGATCACGACGCGCGCAGTTTCGAGCTCATCACGCGCGTCTTTGCGGGTCAGAGAGAGGGCCTGACGCGAGACGACGTACTCGACAACGTCACGCTTTACTGGCTGACGAACACGGGGGTCTCTTCGGCCCGCCTGTATTGGGAGAACAAGCTGCCCTTCTTCGCCCCGAAACACGTCGCCATCCCGGTTGCCGTGAGCGTCTTTCCCGATGAGATCTATGCAGCCCCGCGGAGTTGGGCAGAGCGCGCGTATCCCAAACTCATTCATTACAACCGGCTCGACAAAGGCGGGCACTTTGCGGCCTGGGAGCAGCCGAAAATTTTCTCTGAAGAGCTCCGTGCCGCGTTCAGATCACTGCGCTAGGTGGAGAGGTGGACGGCGCCGATGCAGACAAGCCGTGGGCGTGCTTTACGGCGCACCACAAAACTTCTGACGTTCAATAATCCGCAGTGAGGCACCCGCGACATGAACGAGAAGAACGGAGCGACTCGCCCGGTGACGACCGGCGCGCAGCAGATCGAGGTGGCCGTGCTCGCCGGCGGCTGCTTCTGGGGCGTCGAGGAGATTCTGCGTGATGTCCCCGGCGTGATCGACATCGAGGTCGGCTACACGGGCGGCTGGCTGGAGAACCCGACGTATGAGGACACGCACGACGGGAGGTCCGGTCACGCCGAGGCGGTCCGCGTGACCTTCGACCCGTCGGTGCTCGGCTTCGAGGAGCTGCTAGAGCGCTGGTTCTTCCGCCTGCACGACCCCACGACGCTCAACCGCCAAGGCAACGACATCGGGACGCAGTACCGCTCGGCCATCTTTCCGCAGACGGAGGAGCAGCGGGCGACGGCGGAACGCGTCATCGCACGTGTGGGCGCGTCGGGGCGCTGGAAGCGGCCGGTCACCACGAGCATCGAGCCCGCCGCCGCCTGGTACAGCGCCGAGGAGTACCACCAGGACTACCTGCGCAAGCATCCCGGCGGATACACCTGCCATTACCTGCGCGATTAAGCAACCGACCGGCGCGCCCAAATGGCCGGCTGCGCGTCGGGCAGATTCAGACAAGCCATGCGCCGGGTATGAAGGGGAGAAAAACATGAGTACAAGCCATAAAGGCACGGCACTGATAACAGGCGCTTCCTCTGGCATCGGCGCGGTCTACGCCGACCGGCTGGCGAGGCGCGGCCATGACCTGATTCTCGTCGCCCGCAATCGAGAAAGGCTCGAAGCGCTGGCAACACGCCTGACCGATAACATAATACCGAAGCTGTCGCTCAGTACACCGGCGCCCCGGTACGGAGTTGTCGCTTTGAGTTCAGTCGGGGGTAGCTGAATGTCCGAAAAACTCAACCATGATCGCCGACGCTTTATTGCCGCCGCGGCCATGACCGTCGCCGCCGCCCCTTTCGGCGTGACCGGCTGTGCGGCGCGGCGGACGACGAGCGCCGCGGCTCAACTGCCGGTTGAAGGCGAACTGCCCCCTCTCGGCGGCGCGACCGGGTGGCTCAATTCGCAGCCGTTGTCGGCCGGCTCCCTGCGCGGAAAAGTCGTCCTCGTCCAATTCTGGACCTACACCTGCATCAACTGGCTGCGCACACTCCCCTACGTCCGCGCGTGGGCCGAGAAGTACGAGGGTCAAGGGTTGACGGTGGTCGGCGTGCACACGCCCGAGTTCCCATTCGAGAAAGATGTCGATAACGTCCGCCGGGGCGTGAAGGAGATGAGAGTCGTTTACCCGGTCGCGCTTGATAGCGACTACGCGATATGGCGCGCCTTTGAGAACCGGTATTGGCCCGCCCTCTATTTCGTAGACGCGCAGGGGCGCATTCGGCATCACCAATTCGGCGAGGGCGATTACGAACAGTCGGAAAGGGTCATTCAACAACTGCTGGCCGAGGCCAGAGTCGGCGGCGTGGGTCATGATTTGGTTTCGGTCGATGCCCGCGGTATTGAAGCAACCGCCGATTGGGACAGCTTGAAGTCTCCGGAAAACTACGTCGGCTACGGGCGCACCGAGAACTTCGCTTCCCCCGGCGGCGCAGTGCCGGACGAGCGCCGCGTCTACGGCGCCCCCGCGCAGTTGGGCCTCAACCAGTGGGCACTTTCGGGCGATTGGACGGTGGGGAAAGGGGCAGTCGTGCTGAACAAGGCCGGCGGGCGTATCGCGTACAGCTTCCACGCACGCGACCTTCACCTCGTCATGGGGCCGTCGGCGCGAGGAACGTCCGTGCGATTCCGCGTGGCTCTAGACGGGGAGCCGCCGCGCGCCGCTCACGGCGTTGACGTTGACGAGCAAGGCGACGGCACTGTTACCGAACAGCGGTTGTACCAGTTGATACGACAACCGAAGCCCGTCACCGACCGACGGTTCGAGATCGAGTTCCTGGATGCGGGCGCGGAGGCTTTCGCGTTCACGTTCGGCTAATCAACGCCACCGCATACCCGCTTCATCGGTTACGTATTTCGGAGAGGGGATTGTTACGACATGTCTGTCTACCTGCTCGCGCTTCTGATCGGCATCATCGCGGGGCTGCGTGCCATGACCGCCCCGGCGGCGGTCGCATGGGCGACCCACCTCGGCCGCCTCGACCTGGGCGGAACTTGGCTCGCCCTTTTCGGTAACGTCTGGGTTCGCTGGATACTGACGGCGCTCGCTCTCGTCGAACTGGTTACCGACCAGCTCCCATCCACGCCCAGCAGGACTGTGCCGGTTCAGTTCGGCGCGCGCATAGTGACAGGCGCCCTCTCCGGCGCGGCGGTAGGGGCCGCGAATGGGTCGTGGGTCGTCGGGCTGCTGGCCGGGGCCGCCGGCGCCGTCGTCGGCACCCTCGGCGGGCGCGCCGTCCGCGCGCGCCTCGCCGCCGCGTTCGGCAGCGACCGCCCCGCCGCCTTCATCGAGGACGCAGTCGCCGTCGGCGGCGCGCTGCTGATAGGAGTGGCACTGCGATGAAGAAGTTCGACGCGATCATCATCGGCGCCGGTCAGGCCAGCCCGGCGCTGGCCGGACGCCTGACCGGGGCCGGCATGACGGTGGCCTTTGTCGAACGGAAGCTCTTCGGCGGGACGTGCGTCAACACCGGCTGCACGCCGACGAAGACGCTCGTCGCCAGCGCCTACGCCGCGCACCTCGCGCGCCGCGCCGCCGACTTCGGCGTCCTCCTCGAAGGCTCGGTGCGCGTAGACATGAAGAGGGTCAAGGCCCGCGCCGACGCCGTGGTCGCGGACTCGCGCAGGGGAGTCGAGCGGAGCCTGCGCGGCATGGCCGGCTGCACCGTCGTCGAAGGGCACGCCCGCTTCGAGGGGCCGAACCGGGTTCGCGTCGGCGAGGAGCTGCTTACCGCGCCGCGCGTCTTCGTCAACGTCGGCGGGCGCGCCTCCGTGCCCGACATGCCCGGCGTCAAAGAAGTCCCCTTCCTTACCAACCGCTCAATGCTCGAACTCGACCAACTGCCCGAGCACCTCGTCGTCGTCGGAGGCAGCTATGTCGGGCTGGAGTTCGCGCAGATGTATCGCCGCTTCGGCGCGGAGGTGACGGTCGTCGAGAAGGGGCCGCGCCTCGTCGCGCGCGAGGACGAGGAGATATCTGAAGCCATCAGGGAAATTCTCGTCGGCGAAGGCATCAACGTGCGCACCGCCGCGGAGTGCATCAGCCTCGCGCCGCACGAGCGGGGCGTCGAGGTCGGCGTCAACTGCGCCGAGGGCGAGCCCACCTCGGTCGGCTCGCACGTCCTGCTCGCGGTGGGGCGCCGCCCGAACACCGGCGACCTCGGTCTGGAAGCGGCGGGAGTTGTGACCGACGCGCATGGGTACATCAAGGTTGACGACCATCTCGCCACCAACGTCCCCGGCGTGTGGGCGCTCGGCGACTGCAACGGCCGTGGCGCCTTCACGCACACCGCCTACAACGACTTCGAGATCATTGCCGCCAACCTGCTCGACGGCGAGCGGCGGCGCGTGAGCGACCGCGTCCCCGCCTACGCGCTCTACGTAGACCCGCCGCTCGGCCGCGTCGGCCTGACGGAGCGCGAGGCGCGCGCCACGGGGCGGCCGCTGCTCGTCGGCAGCCGCCCCATGAGCCGCGTTAGCCGCGCCGTCGAGAAGGGGGAGACGCGAGGGCTGATGAAGGTCGTCGTGGACGCGGAGACGCGCAGGATTCTCGGGGCCGCCATCCTCGGCACGGGCGGCGACGAGGCGATTCACGGCGTCCTCGACATCATGAACGCCGGCGTCCCCTACGAGGTGCTGGAACGCGCGGTGCCCATCCACCCGACGGTCTCCGAACTCATCCCGACGATGCTGGGCCAGATGCGTCCGGCCGAGTAAGCCGTCGCGTGGGCTGATACGAAGGTATCGCCTGATACCTTCGTCTAATAGATTCGCCCGCGCGCCCGTGGTCTACTCGCCGCCATGAAGACCGGGGTAAGAATCATGGGGCTACGTGAAACAGCGGGGCTGAAACTATATGGACAGACGACGAAATATGTTAATCGGGATTGTCGTGGCTGTGGCTGTCGTAGCAGCATCGGTCTACGCTACGGGCTTTACAAAGCAATTGCTGAGACCCTTTCGCACCAGCGTCGCTGAATATAAAAGTTCGGAATCCATTGCCGCCCCAGAGCTGGCTACGGGTGACTGAATAAACTCGGAACCGCTAAATCTCAAGGTCTGCGCGGTCGCGTGGTGCTCATCGAGTTCTGGACTTTCGGCTGCTACAACTGTCGTAACACGTTGCCTTACGTTAAAGGCTGGGATGATCGTTACCGCGCGAAAGGCTTCACCGTCATTGGTGTGCACTCACCCGAGTTTGATGATGAAAGAAAAACCGAACACCTTCGTCGCGAAGTCGCTTCGCTGGGGATTATGTACCCCGTAGTCACGGATAACGACTACCAGATGACGCCTGATCGCCCCGATGATCGTTCCGCCGAACCCGGGCCTCAATAAGTGGGCAGGCGGCTACTCACTTCCTAATGCCAGACGCCGCGGATGGCCTGCGTCAGGGCGAGCGGGTCGATGGGCTTGCTGAGGTGTGCGCTGAAGCCGGCCTCGGCCGAACGCTCCTTATCGTCGTACATGTCGAAGCCCGTTACGGCCACCAGGGGGATGGCGCGGTACTGGGGCAGCGCACGCAGCGCACGGGCCAACTCGTGCCCGGTCATCCCCGGCATCCCGATGTCGGAGACGACCACGTCGAAGTGCCGCGCGAGCGCCGCCTCCAGCGCGTCCGGGGCCGAGTGGGCCGCGGAGACCACGTAGCCCGCGTGGCGGAGCACGGCGGCCAGCATCTCGGTGATGTCCGGGTTGTCGTCCACGACCAGGGCGTGACCCCTACACGCGACCACTCTGAACTCAGGCTCCGGCTCGTAGGCCGGGATGAAAGCTGGCGCGACCGCTGCCTGTGCGCTCATGACATCCCCCTTCTCTGCACGCTGCGTATGAAAGGTGACATTAGATAGCTATCGGGCGGGGGCGTGGTTACTGGCCAGTTGCCTTTACGTTGCAATACGGCGGCGAGACCGACGACGCCCGAACCGTTGAACGGACGTAGACTTGACTCACTGAAGTCCGGCGCAGAAAGGCGTCGAGCGAGAGCATCCGCGGCGCTTTGCAAGGGCCCGACGGCTTTGTTATAACTCCTTCACTCCCAAACATCCCTCGTACGTCTCTCCCGAGTCTTAATCAGGAGCTGTGCTACCCGACGATGACTCAGAGCGCGGCGACACTTGCGACGATACTGCTCGTAGAAGACTCCGACGACAGCCGTCAAATGCTGAGGCTGACGCTCGAGTCTTGGGGCTACCGTGTGACGGAGGCGCACGACGGGCGTGAGGCCACGGAGGCGGCGCGCGAACGGTGCCCCGACCTGATCCTGATGGACTTGAACATGCCGCGGATGGACGGGCTGGCGGCCGCGAAGTTCATCCGCGATTGCGGGGAGCCGTGCCGGGACGTGCCCATCGTGGCGATCACGGCCTTCGACGTGTACGGGATGCGGGAGGCGGCGCTCGAGGCCGGGTGCAACGACTACATCGCCAAGCCTATAAACTATAAGGTGCTGGACGCAACGGTGCGCCGCCTGACGTCTCCGTGGTGACGGCGCAAGCCGCTTTAATGTTCAACCGGCTGGTCTCTGAAAGGGCGGGAGCCCACGGCCCGGAGGGGTAATTCATAACTGTGTCGGGTCGAGGCATAGAGGATGAGCGTCGCGGGCCGGCCGACACGGTAGAAGGCTCGGACGGGCCGGAAATCTCACACGCGAGTGAAGATCTCTTCCGCCTGATTGTCGAGCGCGTCGGCGACTACGCCGTCTTCGCCGCCGACACTTCCGGGCGTATCCTGAGCTGGAACCCGGGCGTCCGCAGCCTCCTCGGTTACGAGGAGGGCGAGTGGGTCGGGCGGCAGGCGCCCGTCATCTTCACGCCGGAGGACATCGAGCGCGGCGAGCCCGAGACGGAGATGGAGACGGCCGCGCGAGGGCCGGGCCGGGGACGACCGCTGGCACGTCCGCAGGGACGGCACGCGCTTCTGGGCCGACGGCATGCTCATGCCGCTCCGAGACGCGAGCGGCCGCCTGCGCGGGTTCGCCAAGATACCGAGCGACAACACGGCCGCGAAGGGGCAGGAAGACCTCCTGCGCGACCAGCGCGACCAGCTCGCCGCCACGCTCGACAGCCTGCCCGGCGTCTTCTACATGTTCGACAGCGCCGGCCACTTCCTGCGCTGGAACGCGAACTTGGAGCGCGTGACCGGCTACTCCGCCGAAGAGATCGCGCGCATAACCCCGCTCGACTTCTTCCGGGGCGAAGACCGCCGCCACATCGAGGAGCGCATCGGCGGCGTAGGCCGTCAAGCCGTGGCGACGGGAAGGGGACAGACTTTGCATCGGGGCTCCTTGCTGAATCCGAGAGAGCGTGTGGCACTCGGCTGCACCGGTTTGTCGGTTCGAGCCGCCTAGGCGGATGGCGAGTTATGCGCGCCATCGGTTCGGTTGTCGCGGGGTGTGTGCCCGCTGCGGGAGACGCGGGGCGACGGGTACGTCTCGACGAAGGCGGAGATGATAACGTTCAGGTCAGTCTGTAGGGTTGAATTGACGGCCGGCCCTTCGCCGGCGGTCGTTCGCAAGACGTACGCATTCTAATTCCCACGCGGCCCCTTGTCGAGATATATTCGCGGCGCGTGCATGTTGGACGCACACCCAGAATGCTTGATTGGATTAGAACGTGGACGTACTTCAACTGGCTCGCCATCATCGCATTTGTCTTTTCATGTATCAGCGTACTAAATGCGATATTCGACCTCCGCGCTCGCCGTTCAGGCCCCTTGATTAACGGGTTGCTCCTGCTCAAGCCTTCGCAGAAAGTCGAAGACCTCCCGACAGGGCGAAAGAGACGGGCCGAGAGTGTGACCGGCGGGTAGCGTCATGTCGCCTACTGCGCCAGCTAACAACGGCGTGCACCCGACCGCCGACACGTTGCTTCTCATATTCCTTAGAGGCGCGGGGCGGCGGGTGATGCCGGGCGTTAGGCTGACTTACGCTGTATAGGAGAACTGAAGGAGGAGCTATTTATGGCGGCAGCAGGTGCGGCGGCGGCCGCAATCGCTAACGCGATCAAGGCGAGCGGCGTGGTGGTGCAGGTGAGCCCCGCAGACTTCCTCGCCGTCCTCCGTAAGGTCGAGAATCCGCTCGTCGTCTACGCCGAAGGCGGGTTCTTCTCGAAGAATTATCAATACCTGGTCAGCTACAAGGGGTTCGCGTTCTTCACCAAATCTTCTCAAACTATCTTGCTGCCGGCCGGGGTCGAGACGATAGCCGCGAGGAAGATTTGGATACCGGGGTGATCGGGACAGACGCCAGCCTAACAGGCGCATGCACGCGACCGCCGACACGAACACTCTCATGTAAATCGAATCGCTTAGGGCGGCGCGTGATGCGCGGCGTTAGCTGCTCGTGGTGATATGTAAGGAAATGGAGGAGAAGTGATGAAAAGTTTAATCCTGGCTGCAATCGCTGTTGGCGTGCTGAGTGTCTTGGCGGGAGGGCAAAGCTCAAATCCGAGTTTTGAACTGCCAACGCTTCACCAGAT
>JBJMGP010000053.1:0-20490 GCA_045807865.1 Pyrinomonadaceae bacterium | reverse complement strand
CTGCGTGATGTGTACGTCGTCGCCGACGACCACGGGCGCGCTCGTCCCGGCGTTCTCCTTCTTCCAGATCAGTTCGCCCGTGGCGGCGTCGAAGCTGTAGGACGTGCCGTCAAAGGTCGTCGCGTAGACATGGCCGTCGGAGATGACCGGCGCCGAGATGACATCCGAAGAGATGGCGCGCTCCCAGAGGTGCCGCCCCGTCTTCAGGTCTGCGCAGAGCAGGCGGTGACTGCCGGATTCCTGTTCATCCTGCGTCCCTTCCTTCTTCGGCGCGCCCTGAACGGGTTGGGGCGGGATGTGCGCCGCGGCGCTCTGCCCCGTGTGGTTCGCCATGTTCTGCTGCTGTGCGGGGCCGCGCCCGCCGCCGGGGTAGGCCATGTAGAGCCGCCCCTTCGAGACGGCCGGCTGGCTCATCAAGGGGTCGCCGAGCCACTCCTGCCAGACCATCTTGCCGGTCTGCTCGTCCACGACGACCAGCGTGCAGCTCTCCGTGTTGAAGGCGACCAGCCCGTCCTCGATGACCGCGGCCGTCGGCCCGTCGTCGCCCGTGTTCGTCTTCCAGACCAGGCGCCCGGTCTTCGCCTCGAAGGCGTAGAACTCGTGCGAGCCGTAGCCGCCGCCGACGAAGAGGCGCCCTTTCGAATAGGCCGGCGTCGCAAGGGGCCGCCCGCCCGGGATACGCACGACCCAGCCCTCGCGACCGTCGTCCGTCCTGAACGAGGCGGGCTGGAGGTCATGCGCCGGTTTGGGCAGAGAGACTTTGACGGCCTTACTCAAATCTATGCGCACGGTCTGAGGCGTTTCGGCCACCTTCCGCGCCTCCTTCGGCGGGCTCGCCTGCCCGGCCGCCGCATGCGGCCTCAAAGCCTGCGCCGACAGGCAGGCGCCCACGACCAACGCCGCCGTGAAGAACTGCCACGCCCCCTTGAAGCTACTCCGGGTCTTCATCGCACACACCTCCGCTCTTCGACCGAGGTCGGGAATGAGTCTTCGCGGGGAGACTCGCATGCTGTAAAGGTTGAATGTGTGAGTTGAAGAAACTTGCACGAGGCGGATGTCGTCGCTCACGGCCGGGCTTCCGCCTTGCGTTCCGCACTGCCTAAAAGCTATCTTTCAATCCAAACCAACAACGCGAACAGGGAAGGGTTTCAACTGATGGCCGAGACGGGCAGACTGCGCGACGACTCCCTCTGGTTTAAGGACGCCGTTTTTTACGAGGTCTATGTCCGCGGCTTCTACGACTCGAACGCCGACGGCGTGGGCGACTTCCGCGGCCTGACCGAGAAGCTCGACTACCTCGAATGGCTCGGCGTGGACTGCCTCTGGCTGCTACCGATGTACGCCTCGCCCTTACGAGACGGCGGCTACGACATCGCCGACTACTACGCCATCCTGCCCGAGTACGGCACGCTCGAAGACTTCCGCCGCTTTATCGACGCCGCGCACGCCCGCGGCATACGGGTCATCACCGACCTCGTCGTCAACCACACCTCCGACCAGCACCCCTGGTTTAAAGAGGCCTCCTCGTCGCCCGACTCGCCGAAGCGCGACTGGTACGTCTGGAGCGAGAGCCCCGAGAAGTACAGGGAGGCGCGCATCATCTTCACCGACACGGAGAAGTCGAACTGGACCTGGTGCGAGGGCGCGCAGGCGTTCTACTGGCACCGCTTCTTCTCGCACCAGCCCGACCTCAACTACGACAACCCGGAGGTGCAGCGGGCGATGCTCGAAGCCGTGGACTACTGGCTCGACTTCGGCATCGACGGCTTCCGCGCCGACGCCGTGCCCTACCTCTACGAGCGGGAGGGGACGAACTGCGAGAACCTGCCCGAGACGCACGCCTTCCTCAAGAAGCTCCGCGCGCACATCGAGCAGAGGCACCCGAACGCGCTGCTGCTCGCCGAGGCGAACCAGTGGCCCGAGGACGTGGTCGAATACTTCGGCCAGGGCGACGAGTTCCACATGGGCTACCACTTCCCCATCATGCCGCGCCTCTTCATGGCGCTCAGACAGGAAGACCGCCGGCCCATCGTCGAAATCCTGGAGCGCACGCCCGACATCCCCGCGAACTGCCAGTGGGGCATGTTCCTGCGCAACCACGACGAGCTGACTTTGGAGATGGTCACCGACGAGGAGCGCGACTACCTCTACGACGAGTACGCGAAAGACCGGCGGATGCGGCTGAACGTCGGCATCCGGCGCCGGCTCGCGCCGCTTCTGGACAACAGCCACCGGCGCATCCAGCTCCTCCACGCGCTCCTCTTTTCCTTGCCGGGCTCGCCCTTCCTCTACTACGGCGACGAGATCGGCATGGGCGACAACATCTACCTCGGCGACCGCGACGGCGTGCGCACGCCGATGCAATGGTCTTCCGACCGCAACGCCGGCTTCTCGAAGGCCGACTTTGAAAAGCTCTACTTCCCGGTCATCCACAACCCCGTCTACGGCTACGAGGTCGTCAACGTCGATTCGCAGATGCGCTACGACACGTCTCTGCTCAACTGGATGCGGCAGATGATCCTGCTCCGGAAGCAGCACCGCGTCTTCGGCCGCGGCACGATGCGCTTCGTCAAGCCGGAGAACCGCAAGGTCTTCGCCTTCGTCCGCGAGTACGGAGATGACAAGGTGCTCTGCGTCTTCAACCTCTCGCAGTTCGCGCAGCCGGTCGAACTCGGCCTCGCAGAGTTCGAGGGGTGGACGCCGGTCGAGATGCTCGGCAAGACGCGCTTCCCCGCCGTGCGCGCCGGCGCGACCTATCAGCTCGCGCTCGCGCCCTTCGGCTTCTACTGGTTCCAGCTCGAAAAGCTGGACTTGACACTTCCGCAACATTAAAGGGGTAAGAGATGGGTTTGGTCGGCACGTCAGACTGTCGGGAGGAGACGGGAGAATGTTGAAGGCTCTGGGGAGCGGGCTGGTGGGCGCGGCGGCGCTCACCCTGGTGCACGAGACGGCGCGGCGCTACATCGACGACGCGCCGCGGATGGACGTGGTCGGCATGCGCGCCATCACGAAGACGCTGCGCGCGGTGGACGTTGACCCGCCGGTCCCTCTGCACGAGACGGCGCTCGTCGGCGAGCTGGTCTCGAACTCTCTCTTCTACGGGCTGGTGGGACTGGGCGAGCCGGAGGACGGGCTGCGCAACGGCGCGGCGCTGGGATTGGCTGCGGGACTGGCGGCCGTCTACCTCCCCGAGCCGCTCGGCCTCGGCCGCCAGCCCGCGAAGAACTCGACCGAGACGAACCTCCTCACCGTCGCCTTCTACCTCCTCGGCGGCCTCGCGGCCGGCGCCGCCTACCAGGCGCTCTCGACGGAGGAAGATTAACCGACCGCCTGTAAACGAAAGTCGAGCACGATGGGGTCGTGGTCGGAGAGGAGTTCGCCGCCCGCGCCTCTTAAACCACCGATGACGCGGGGCGGAGATTGCGGGTCGGGCTCAACCCCTGTGCCGGCAAACCAGTCGAGCTTGAGCGAGCAGCGGCCGCCGTGGTCTCTGAGCGCCCACTCGATCCACCAGAAGCACCAGCGCGGCACCCACTCGCCCATGTTCGTGTTCGCCGCCAAATCCTTCACGTCGTAGTGGAGCGTCCCCGCGCCCGGCTCGTTGAGCCCCGCATAGGCGTACCCGCGCCGCTCAAGCTCTCGGAAGAGGCCGCGCTCGAACCAGCGCTCGGGCTGCAAATAATGGTTCTCGATGACGTGGCCGACGCCCATCAGCACGCGCCGAAAGAAGCCCGCGATGGCATAGGCCGCGCGGCGCGAGTTGTATGTGGAAGTGTTCCAGTCGCCGCCGATGAGGACTGGCAAGGAAGGCCCGAGACTCTCGACGAAGTCGAGCACGACTTTCATCTGCCGCTCGCGGTGGCGCTGACTCGAATGCGCGTCCAGGTGGAGGCTCACGGCGCGGAACAGCCCCGCCGGGTGCTCGATCTCGCAGACGACGGCGCGTTGACTGCCCAGACGCTTCTCGCGCCCCCTCATCTTGTCCTTGCCGTTCGGCAGCGCCAACGACCACGCGCGCCTGACCGGCCAGCGCGACAGCACCGCGTTCCCGTGCAGGGCCTCCGCGTTCTCGCCCTCGGCGCCGCTCTCCAGACCGCTCCCCTTGCTCAGGTTGACGTAGCACGGCGCGAACGCATAGGCCATCCCCAACCCTTCCGCGATCTCGCGCGCCACGTGCCGGTTACCCGAACGCGCCATGCCGTAATCCAGCTCGGTCAAGAGCAGCACGTCGCTCCGGCCCATCACCTCTTGTTCGCGCAGGACGCGAATGATCTCGGCCGACTTAATCCCGCGCTCGATGTTCCACGCCGTCGCGCGGATGGCCCCCGAAGCTAACGGCGGCCTTAATTCTTGCGGCGTGAAGTCGCCCTGCTCCACGCCGTCGAGCACCCGCTCGACCTCCGGGCGCAGGCGCGCGTAGAGCGCCGAGGCTTCGAGCGCCTGCGTCGATTGGAAGCGCGCCAGTTCCTCGAAGTGCGGCCTGAGACTGTGTGCGAGCGTTGACCCGGCCGGTCTTTTCTGAAGACTGAGTGTGTCCATTTGCGAGGCGTTGATGGTACAGTCTCCGGCCGACAGATTTCAAATCCGTGCATCAATCTTGAGGCTCCTGTGCCAGACCGAAGCGACGGGAAGGGCCGGCGTCAATTCTTACCGCTCAACTACCGCGGGCTGCTGTTCGACCTCGCCATCTTCGTCTGCAACGTCTTCCTCGTCCGGCTCCTGACGCGCCACGTCGGGCGTCTGCTGTCGCGAAGTTTTTTAAGCGACGACCCGCGCGCCTCCCGCACCCTGCTCGTCGTCGCCTCTTCGGCCATGGTCGCGCAGATCGTCGGCGCGTGCCTCAAGCGCAGGCCGCTTCAGGCGCGGATGCTGGCGCGCGGCGAAGAGGTTGGCGGCGCCTTCGCCCTACTCCTCATCCTTCACTTCGCCCTGACGCTCGTCACCGCGGCCGGGATCGTCGCGCTGTCGCCGTACGAGACCGCGGGCGGCGCCACGGTGCTCGTCTTCTTCCTGAGCATGGTTCCGACGGCGCTCGTCTGGCGCGCGATGACGCCGTACAAAAAGCCGCCGCCCCCCGACTGGCGCAACTCGCGCGCGGTCGAGGTCGCGGCCGACCTCTGCCTCTTCGCCTACATGTTGGTGAACCTCGCCGTCTGGAACACCCTGACGGCCGGCGCGAACGCGCCCGCGGCGGGCGTCGGCGACATGCTTTCACGCGCCCTGGGCTTCATCCTCGTCAGCCCCGTGGTGCTCCTCTTCTACCTCCCGCCGCGACTCCTCTTCCTCGTCGAAGATTACAGGTACCGCGCCACGTGGATAAGCATGACGCTCGCCATCGCACCCGTCGCCTATCGTCTCATCTTCGGCGTGGCCGCGGGCACAGATTGGTGAAACGGGATTGCAGGTGAGCGGTCTAGACGAATGTCCAAATCTCAGATGGAAACAGACGCCAAACCCGACATCCGCACGGAGCTGGTCGCCGGCGTGACGACCTTCTTCACGATGGCCTACATCGTCGTCGTCAACCCGGCGATACTTTCGACCGAAGGGACGGGGATGCCCTTCTCGGGCGTGCTGACGGCGACCGTGCTGGTCTGCTTCGTGATGACGCTTCTGATGGGTCTCTACGCGCGGCTGCCGTTCGCGGTCGCGCCCGGGATGGGGCTCAACGCATTCTTCGCCTTCACCATCATCCTCGGGCGCAAGGTGCCCTGGCCGGTCGCGCTGGGAATAGTCTTCTGGGCGGGCGTGCTCTTCCTGCTCGTCTCGCTCACGCCCGTGCGCGAAACGGTGGCGCGCGCCATCCCGCGCCACCTGCGCGCCGCGACAGCCGCCGGCATCGGCGTCTTCCTCACCTTCATCGGTCTGAAGAACGCGGGCTTCATCGCCGCCGACCCCGTGACCTTCGTCAAGCTCGGCCGGCTCGGTTTCCCCGCGCTGCTGATGCTGCTCGGGCTCGCCGTCAACGTCCTCCTGCTGAAGTGGAAGAGCCCCTTCGCCTTCCTCGCCGGCATCTTCCTCGTCACGCTCGTCGCCCGGGCGGGCGGGCTGGTGCCGGCGCCGCCGAGCCTCTTCAGCGCGCCCGACTTCCGGAGCGTCCTCTTCAAGCTCGACATCCTCGGCGCGCTCAAGCTCTCGCTGCTGCCGGCCGTCGTCGCCATCCTCTTCACAGACCTCTTCGACTCCATCTCGACCTTCATCGGCGTGTCGCAGGCGGCGGGGATGCTCGACGAGGAGGGTCAGCCGCGCAGACTCAGAGAGGGTTTAATCGTGGACGCGTGGGCGACGCTGGGCGCGGGGCTGGCGGGGAGTTCTTCGGGGACGGCCTACATCGAGTCGGTGGCGGGCATCAACGCGGGCGGGCGGACGGGTTGGACTTCGGTCTTCACCGCTCTGTGCTTCCTGCCGTGCCTCTTCGTCGCGCCGCTGGCGGGGATGGTGCCGCCGTACGCGACGGCCGCGGTGCTCGTCCTCGTCGGCGTCTTCATGTTCAGCGGCGTCGCCGGGCTTGACTTCAGGCAGATCGAAGACGCGTTGCCCGCGTTCCTCACGATCATCCTCATCCCGCTCACCTTCTCAATCACGCAGGGCATCCTCTGGGGCTTCATCACGCACGCCGGCCTCTACACGCTGGCCGGCCGCGGCCGCGAGGTCGGCCCCGTCATGTACGCGCTCGCGCTCGTCTCGGTCGGGTTGTTGTTGTTGGAGAGGTTCGCTTGAATCTGCCTTCACCGCCACTTCTTCAACTTCTGGAAGCGCTTTTTGACTATGTCACGCTTGAGCGACGTGAGGTGGTCGATGAAGAGGAGGCCGTCGCAGTGGTCTGTCTCGTGCAGGAAGCAGCGGGCGGCGAGACCCTCGGCCTCGCGCTCGAACCAACGCCCTTGCACGTCCTGCGCGCGGAGGCGTACGCGGGCCGCGCGCTTCAGGGGCGCGTGTATCTTCCCGACCGAGAGGCACCCCTCCTCGCCCTCCTGTTCGCCCTCGGCCGAAAGTATCTCGGGGTTGGCGGCGACGAGTTTGATCCCCTCGCAGTCCATCACGAAGAGGCGCAGTGAGAGGCCGATCTGCGGCGCCGCCAGCCCCACGCCCTCCTCCGCGTACATCGTCTCGAACATATCGGCGACGAGCTTCTCTAAATCCTCGTCGAACTTCTCGACGGGCTCGCCCACCTCCTTCAGCACGCGCTCCGGGAACTCCGTTATCTCCATCAAGGCCATGCGGGCAGTTTAAAGGCGTGAACCGTAAACCGTAAACCGTGACCAGAGAAGACAGGCTCTTCCTCTCGTCACGGTTTACGGTTCACGCCTTACTTCGTCAGCACGCTCTTCAAAAACTCGACCGCCGCCGGGTCGCCGGTGCGGCCGAGGAGGATGTAGGCCTGTTTGCGTATCTCGGGCTTGGCGTGGGTGCGTGCGATGTTGATGAGCAGCGGTACGGCTTCGGAGGCGGGGCGGCGGGCGATGGCCGAGACGGCCTGGCGTTGCAGCTCGGTGTCGGCGTCGGTGCTCGTCGCCGTCTGTTTGAGGGCGGAGATGGCCTGCTCGCCCGCGATCTCGCCGAGGCGCGCGATGGCCGTCTTGCGAAACTCCGTGTCGGTGTCCTGCGAGGCCACGCGGATGAGGAACGCGCCGGCGGCCTGCCGGTCTTCGTTCCGCGCGATCTGCGTGAGCGCGGCGCGGCGCAGGTCGCGGTTCGCGTTGGAGTTGTAGAACGACTGCATCAGCGCGAGCGCCTGCGCGTCGCGCGAGCGGCCGTAGGCGGCGATGGCCGCACGCCGCACGTCTAAGGGCTCGCGCTCGTCGCGCACGAGTTGCGCGAGGTACTCGCGCACTTCGGCGGCGACGGGCGGCAGGCCCAGGCTCCGCACGGCGCGTCCGCGCACCTGCGCGTCCGCCGAGGTGCGCGCGACGTGCATCAAGACCTCGGGCACGCGCCGGTCGTCGTGCAGGGAGATGGCCCACACGGCCTCGTTCTGCGGCGAGTCTGAGCGTTCGAGCGTCTGCGTCTCGGCGACCGCGCGCAGGAAGCCCAGGCTCTCCTCGCTGGCCGCGCGTCCCAGCCAGTAGACGGGGTAGCCCGCGTACTCGTGCCGGCGCGCGAGGTTGAACACGTCGATGCGCTCGACCCGCCCCGCGGAGTCCCGCAAAGCGAAGACGCCGAGGCTGCGCGTCTCAAGGCCGGGGTAGTTCGAGACCGACACGCCGTCGCCGACGAAGTAGGTGCCCCCTTCGCCCACGTCCCACGTGCCGCGGATGGAGAAGCGGCCGTCGTCGCTCACGTAGTCCACGTCCACGGCGACGCCCGGGCGCACGTCGAAGGAGTAGGCCGTCCAGTAGCGCGTCTGGCGCGCGGCGGCGGCCTGCGCGGCGGCCGACTCGGCCTTGGCCTGAAGCGTCGCGCCCTGCGCGGGCGTGAAGCCCTGCTCCTGCTGCGCGGCGGAGGCCGGCGCGAAGGCGAGAAGGATGAAGGTCAGAAGTGCGAGCATGGGAAAACTCCTTAGACAACACCTGTCCCACCCGTCTTGTTAAGACGGTCGGGGCCACCGTTGAAAGTGCCTTTGAGAGCGAGATACGAATGGTGCAAGCGGGTCGGAGCCGCCCGCGGTAGGGGGTGGCTCCGACCGCACCTTCGCGCGTGCTACTTGAGCATGTCTTCGAGGAACTTCAGGACGACAGGGTCTTTGCTGCGGCTGAGGTAGCTGATGGCCGCCTTGCGGCGGTCGAGCGGCTCGGCCGTGTTGCGGACGACCTGCATCAGCTTCTGGTAGGCGCGCTGGTTCTGGTACTGGCCGACGGCCGAGAGCAGGTGATCCTTGAGGTCGCTGTCGCGCTCCGCGTCGTAGAGCGAGAGCAGCACGTCGAGGTCTTGCTCGTCGCCGCGGTTCGGGATGGCGTGGATGGCCTGGCGGCGGAGCTGCACGTCGGAGGCCGAGCGCGCGATCTCGATCAGCTTGTTGAGCGCCCGCGGGTCCTTGCGCATGCCGAGGCCGGCGACGACGTACTTCTTGGTCTGCACGTCGGGCACGGCGTCGTAGAGCCGGAGCAGCTCGTCCACGGCGTTCTCGCCGCGGCGGCGCGAGAGCAGCTCGATGGCGTGCGTCCGCGCCCGCGGGTTCTGGCCGCGCGTGGCGACCTCGCCGAGGATGGTCACGGCGCGCGCGTTGTCGTGCGCGGCGAGGGCGTGGATGGCCGAGTCGGTCGGGCTCTGGTCGGCGTAGGTCGCGCCCATCGCGATCTCGCGGAGCACGTCGAGGGCGCGCTCGTCGTTGGTCGAGCCCAGCGCGCTGATGGCGCGCATGCGCAGCTTCTCGTCCGCCTCGGTGCGTGCCATCTGGATGAGCGAGGGCACCGCCTCGGTGCCGCCGTAGCGGCCGAGCAGGATGATGGCCGCCTCCTTGACGCGGGGCGACTTGTTCGTGCGCAGCACTTCATTCACGCGCGCCGAGCAGCCGACGCGGTCGTTCTCGCAGAGCGTCTTCAGCGCGATGATGCGCAGCTCGTCATCCGGGTTGGTCTCGTCCGCGACGGTGACGGGCCGGCCGAGCTTGCCCAGGACTTCGAGGCGCATGGCGTTGGCGTCCCTGGCCCACTGCGAGCGCGGGTAGCTCTGGAGCAGGCGCGCGAGCGTGGCCTCGGCCGCCTGCGGGTTGCCCTGCTTGTTGTGCGCGTAGGCGAGCCAGTAGAGCGCGGCGTCCACGTTCTTGTCCTTCGGGTACTGATTGACGAAGCGGTCGAAGGTCGAGGCCGCCTGCTCCCACTGCTGCGCGTCCACGAAGCTGCGCCCCTGCGTGAAGGCACGATTGGCCGCGTCGTTGTCCGACTGCACGAAGCGGTTGAGCAGCTCCATCTGCTGCGCGCTCGCGGGCGTGGCGCCGGCGGCCAGCAGGAGGGCCGCGAAGGCCAGGGCGCCGGCCAGGAGGCGCGAGCCCTTGTTCCGTCTGCGAATGATGTTGGGGTGAATCATGGCTTTAGTCATCCTTGCTTTCTATGAATTAAGTGAGCCGGCCGCGCGCCGCGCTCCCCCTCCTAGTAGACCTCAAGCGCGGCGACGATCTCGTTCTGCCTGACGCGCTCCTGAATCGAGCGCACCTCTTCGCGCGAGGGCTTCTCGCCCATGTTCGCGATCTCCAGCAGGAAGGGCTCGATGCGGTCGAGCACCTCCTTGGTCTCCTTGTCGCCCTTGACCTCGGCCTCCAGCTGGAGCGTGGCGTTCTCGGCGAGGAGCTTGCGGGAAAGGCTCTTCTCGTAGGCGATGTCGGAGTCGCCCGTCTCGTTGGCGCGCGCGTTCTTGATGGAGCGCAGGAGCATCTGTGCGCGCTCGACGTGGCGCGCCACGTCCTTCTCTTCCGGGTCGAGCAGGCGGGCGTTCGTCGCGACGACATCGCCGGCCGGGGCCTTGGCCTTCTCGAAGATGTCCGACGCGTCCTCGGCGGGCGCGGGCTCCTGCCTGAACCTGACGATGCCGTCGTCCTTCGGCGCGTGTGATTCGCTGAGCAACGCATCCACGCTGATGACCGCGTCGCCTTCAGGCCGCGCCCGGTGCTCGTCCCGCGCCGCCTCGGCCTCGCGGGAAACGTAGTGCGCCTCCTGCACGACGATGGCAGTTTCGCCCTCGTTAGGGATGAAGGGACTCAAGCGCTTCGGGTTCTCGATCTCGCCGACGGTGTCCTGGGCCGTCTGGTTCCCGGCGGCGGGCGGAATGTTCTCGGCCACCGTTTGAACCGGAGCATCGTGCGGCGCTCTGCGCGAGAGCCAGAGCGTGCCGGCCGCGGCGGCGACGAAGAGCAGCGCGAGCGAGGAGGCGAGCGCGGGGCGTACGGCGAGCGCGCCGAGCGCGGCGGCGAAAGACTCACGCGCGCGACTCAGAAAGGGACGCCGTTCGGCCGGGGCCTCCGTCGGCGTCACACGCGCGAGCTCGGCGCTGACGCGTGCCCAGAGGGCCGGGGTCACTTCGAGCCCGCCGCGGTCGTAGCGCGCGTAAATCTCCTGTTCGAAGGAGAGCGCGTCGAGCGCCGCGGAGCAATCGGCGCAGGCCGCCAGGTGCGCGCTCACCGCTTCGGCCGTCTGGCCCGTGACCTCTCCGTCGAAATACTCTTCGATCAGCGGGAGGCAATCTGGACATCTCATCACTGCTCACCCCCAAGGTACGGGCCGATGCGCTTGCGCATCTCGGCGCGCGCGCGGTGCAAGTCGGTCTTGAGCTTGCCGACGGAGAAGCCCGTGATCTCCGCGATCTCTTCGTAACTGCGCTGCTGCAGAACTTTCAGAGTGAAGACCGTCCGCTTGTCCTCGTCCAACTTCTGAAGCGCCCTCTGGATGACGCCGCTCAACTCTTTATCGAGTAACGCGCCCGAGGGCGTGCGTCCCTCGTCGCGCAGCTCGAAGGCCGGCTCGGCGTCGAGCTCGACGTTCCCCTCGTTGCGGCGGCGCGAGCGCAGCTGCTCGCGCGCGCAGTTCTTGGCGATGGCAAAGAGCCAGGTCGAGAGCTTCGTCTCCTCGCGCAGGCCGGAGAGCCCGCGGTAGGCGCGCACGAAGGTCTCCTGCGCCAGGTCTTCGGCCAGGGCACGGTCTCCGACCATGTCGTAGATGAAGCCGAGGACGGGGCGCGAGTAGCGGTCGAAGATGAGGCGGAAAGCCTCCTCGTCGCCGGCACGGACGCGCGCGACCAGTTCCTCCGTGCTGTTCATCAAGGCCCCAGCGTGCGCGCCCGGCTGCCCTAGCTCTAAACTCATTGTGTTGACTGCCAGCCGCTTCATGTCTAACACCGACAGTTAGTGGCAGACCCGTGCGGAAGGTTTCAGAAAAAAAGGTCGGGGTCGGGGGAGGGGTGAAACGTGAGGAAAATCACGGGAATTCGGCCCGAACGAGCCCGCCGCCGTTGCGCTCGACCCATAAATCGTACTTGAGCTGGAGGTCTCGGAGGTCGCGCTGAAGGCGCTCGCGCTCCACCTCGTCGCGGCAGGCTTCGAGGCGCGCGGCCGTCTCGTTCAGCTCCTTGAGCACGAACGCCTCCTGGGGCAGCACGCCCGCGTTCTTCAGGAGGGCGTAGCCGGCCCGCAGCTCCTCGGGCGTGCTGAAATAGGCTTCGAGGTTGACGGGACGGCCCGCCCCTTCGAGGTCGTCGAACTCGCCCGCCTCCTGCGCCTCGCGTATCTTCTGCTCCACCAGTTTGTCGAACATGCCTGTCCCGAACTCCTTCGTCAGATTTTAGACCCGCTTCGTCTTCCAGCGCCCGAGCCGGAAGAAGTAGGCGCTCACCACCGCCAGCGTCGAGAAGGCGATGGCCGCCGCGAGGAAGACGCCGCGCGGCCCCAGCCCCAACGGGAAGGAGAGCACGTAGGCGAGCGGAATCTCCCACAGCCAGAAGACGAAGACGTTGATGAGCGTCGGCGTGCGGGTGTCGCCCGCGCCGTTGAAGCTCTGCGTCAAGACCATCCCGTAGGCGTAGAAGAGGAAGCCGCACGCGATGATGCGCAGGCAGTCTACGCCGTAGGCGTAGACCTCCGGGCCCGCGGCCGCGTGCGTGAAGATGCCGACGATGGGGCCGGCGAAGACGACGAAGACGAACCCGACGATGCCTAAGAAGATCATGTTGTAGAAGCCCGCGCGCCAGACCGCCTGCTCCGCACGCTCCGGCTTCCCCGCCCCGAGCGACTGACCGACGAGCGCCGCCGCCGCGTTCGACATCCCCCACGAAGGGAGGAGTGCGAACATGATGACGCGCATGCCGATGATGTTGCCGGCCACGGCCGCGCTCCCGAAGCTTGAGACGATGCGGGTCAGCGCGATCCAGCTCGCCATGCCGACGAAGACCTGGAAGGTCGCCGTCCCCGAAAGGCTCAAGACCCGCCTGACGAGTGCCGTGTTCAGACGGAAGTGGCGCGGCCGGACCTGGATGCGCCCGCCGCCGCGCCAGAGCTTCGAGAAGGCGTAGAGCGCGCCCGTCCCGCGCCCGATGCTCGTCGCCACGGCCGCGCCCGTCACGCCCAACGCGGGGAACGGCCCGAGCCCGAAGATGAGGCACGGCCCCAAAAGGATGTTGATGGCGTTGGCGAGCCACAGCACGCGCATCGCCACGGCCGCGTCGCCCGCCCCGCGGAAGGTGCCGTTGATGAGGAAGAGCATCATCACCGACACGTTGGCCCCGAGCATCACGCGCGTGAAGCCAGTCCCGCCCGCGACGACCGTCGGCTCCCCGCCCATCAACTCCAGCAGCCGCGGCGCGAAGAGGAGGCCGAGCGCGCCGAGCACGAGCGAGACCCCGAGGCCGAGCAGGAGGACCTGCCCCGCGGTCTGCGCCGCGCCCTCCGGGTCGCGCTCGCCCGTGCGGCGCGCCACCATCGCCGTCGCGCCGATGCTGAGGCCGATGCCGAGCGTGTAGACGAGCACCATCATCGACTCGGTCAGCCCGACCGTGGCGACGGCCTCCTTGCCGAGTCGCCCGACGAAGTACACGTCGCACACGACGAAGAGGCTCTCCATCAACATCTCCAGGACCATCGGGACGGAGAGCAGGAGGATGGCGCGGCCGATGGAGCCTTCGGTGTAGTCGTACTTCGGGTGCGCGCCGCGCACGGCCTCGCGCACGGCGGCGAAGAGCCCGGGCTCGGTCTGCGGCGTGGGGGGTTGAACTACTTGCGTCGAGTCAGGCATCTCGTGTCCGGCGTCTTTCTTCGGGAGCGAAGAGGGTTGTGATCAATCGCCTTTGGAACCGCGGCCCGGGCCTCAAGCGTCGCGACATCTTGCCACAGGCGCACCGTCGAAATCACTCTTTAATACGACCGAAGACGGCCGCCGGGCCGAGTCTATTTTCGCGCGCCCGGGTTATAATTGAGGCGTACTTAAAATCTGATTTGACGGTCTTGAGTAAAGATGAGCACTGAACAGACGAGGGAGCTGGCGACGCTCGCCGGCGGTTGCTTCTGGTGCCTGGAGGCGGTCTACAAGGAGCTGCGCGGCGTCGAGCGCGTCGTGTCGGGCTACGCGGGCGGGCACGTCGCGAGCCCGACCTACCGGCAGGTCTGCGACGGAGACACCGGCCACGCCGAGGTCGTGCAGATCACCTTCGACCCGAACGTCGCCTCTTACAAAGAACTGCTCGAAGTCTTCTTCACCATCCACGACCCGACGACTCTCAACCGTCAGGGCGGGGACGTGGGGACGCAGTACCGCTCGGCCGTCTTCTACCACACGCCCGGGCAGCGCGAGACGGCCGAGCAGGTCATCGCGGAGTTGACGGCCGCGGGCGTGTGGGACTCGCCCATCGTGACGGAGGTCGTCCCGCTCGAAACCTTCTACCCCGCCGAGGACTACCACCAGGACTACTTCGAGCGGAATCCCTCCCAGCCCTACTGCCGCGCCGTCGTCGCGCCGAAGGTCTCGAAGTTCCGCAAGCACTTCCTCGAACAGCTGAAGGCGCAGCCCGAGGGTTAAGGCTCGCGCTCGGCGGCCTCGCGCAGCACTTGGAAGAGGCGGGCGAGGTCGTCGGTGCGGTAGTTGGCGTTGAGGCCGCTCGGGTTGGGGAGCACCCAGACCGTGGCGGCCTCCAGCTTCTCCTCCTGCCTCCCCACCGAAGCCTTCGGGCGCGCGAAGGCCGCGCGGTAGGCGCCGACCCCGAGGACGGCGAGGAAGCGCGGCCGGTATCTCTTCACCTTCGCGCGCAGGAGACGGCCGCCGCGCTCGAACTCCTCCGGGGCCAGCTCGGCCGCCGCCGCGGTCGCGCGCGCGACGACGTTCGTGACGCCGAGTCCGCGCGCGAGCAGCTCCCCTTCCTCGAAGGGCGACAGCCGCCGCTCCGTGAAGCCCGAGAGGTGGAGCGCCGGCCAGAAGCGGTTGCCCGGCCGCGCGAAGTGGTGCCCCACGGCCGCCGTGTAGAGCCCCGGGTTGATGCCGCAGAAGAGCACACGCAACCCCCGCGCGATCACGTCCGGCACCGTCCGCCCCGCCGCCGCCTGCACCTCATCCTTCGTCGGCTTGTAGATTCTCGACATGATTAATACCTAACGCATCTTCCTTAATTTGAGAAGCGGCGGCCCTCACGTCAAGGGGCTGCGGCGGACGACGCGGACGCCGGCGCGCCAGTCTTCGTTGAGGTCGAGGCGGTAGGTCTCGACGCTTGACGAGAGGCAGCGGGCGAGCGTGTGGAAGGAGCGGTGAAAGCGGAGCATGGGGGAGACGAGGTAGAGGAGCGGCGGCTCGTCCGAGAGTTCGGCGTCGCCGAAGAGTCGGGCACGCGCGATGCTGCCGGCGCGGCGCTGCGCCTCGACCCGGCGCCAGTAGTCCGCGCCCTGGAGCGCGAGTGAGGCGTTCTCCGAGACCTTCAACTCGACGACGACGAGGCGGCCGTCGCGACGGAGCGCGAGGAGGTCTATCGGACGCGACGCGGCGGCGCCCGAGCCTTGCCCGGCGCGGAACTGCGCGTGGATGGGCGCGAGGCGGAGGCCCGGGTCGAGCCTCGTCACGTCGCGGCGCAGCGTCGCTTCGAGCCATGCCTCGGGCGCGGCGCGGTAGAGCGCGTGGCGGCGCTCGGGTGCGTCGGCGCGCCTCTGCTCTCTGAGCGCGACGAGCAGCTTGAGGAAGTCCGCCTCGCGCCCCACTTCGAACAACTCGCGGCGTCCGCCCACGCCGAACCAGAGATGCTCGCGGCCGGCCACCCGGCGCACGCGCGCGAAGGGGAGCCCGCGGAAGCGGAGCGTCTCGCCGTGGCGCGCGCGCACGAAGTCGATCTCGGCGGGCGCGAGCGCGATGACGCTCGCCGCCAACTCACTCGGCTCCCGCACCGCCACGCGCGAGAGTTTTATCGCGGGCGCGTCGAGCAGCTCTTCGAGCGTCGGCACACGCAGAGATGTTAAGCCGCCCTCACCTTCCCCCACTTCATAAACCGAGATGCACTCGCGCAGACTCTCTCGCAGCAGCGGCACCCTTTCGCAGGCGGCCGCCGCGAGCGGAGGCGTTGCGACGAGCCAGAGGCGGCGCGCGGCGCGCTCGGTCTCGCCGAGCCGCTGGAACCAGAGCAGCGCCGACGTGAGGAAACTCTCGACCGCCTCCGCGCCGGCGGGGACGACCGGCGCCGCGACCGCGACACGTTCGGGCCCGCCGGACTTCATCCGCAACAGCACGCGCGCCCAACGCCCCGGTTCGCCGCGCCGCGCGCCCGCGCTCAGCGTAGCCTGTTCGAGCCGCGCGCACGCTGACCCGCAGACCAGCGCGGCGAGCCGCGCGCACTCGGCGCGCCGTGCTTCCGCCACCGCCGCGCGCGCGGAGGCGACGAGCGCGCGCGGCACCAGCGACAGCAGCGCGTGCCCCGTGCCCGCCCTCCCCAAGGCTTCGAGGTAGAGCCCCTCCCCTTCAGCGCGCCAGGCCGCCACGCGCCACCGGCGCAGGCCCGACTCTCCCCGGTATGAAAAGAGCAAAGAGCCTCCCGCCGCGCGCAGCTCCCACTCGCCGCGTCGCAGCTCAAGGCACGCGCCTTCGCGCCCCTCGCGCAAGAACCAGGAACCACGCGCTTCGAGCAGGCGTGTAAGCAGACGCAGCGCCGCTTTCACCTCTTCGTGTCCGTCGAGACGGTTCATGGATGAGCCTGTGAAGCGTGGCGGCGCTCGGGTGGTCGCGGGTTCGCGGGTGTCGGCGGGCGTATGCTAACATCGAACCACTTCAGTCAGACGAAAATTTCTGCGGCGGGTGATCTCTAAAAGGGGGCGGAGGGCGCCGTTAACGCTGTGCGTGCGGCGCCCGTCATTGTGATGGGACGTTTGAAGAGGGTCTTGAAGTGGTCGGCGGTGGTCGCGGCCCTGCTCTTTCTGGGCGCGCAGGTCTACCGGCCCGACCGCACGAACCCGGCCGTGGACGAGCGCAAAACGATGCGTGCCAACACGCGGATGACGCCCGAGGTCGAGGCCATCCTCCGCCGCTCGTGCAACGACTGCCACTCGTCCGAGACGGCCTGGCCCTGGTACTCGAACGTCTCGCCGGCGTCGTGGTTTTTGAAGAACCACGTGGACGAGGGGCGCAGGGAGCTTTCGTTCTCCGAGTGGGCGACCTACCCGAAGCGCAAGCGCGAGCGCAAGCTCCACGAGATGTGCGAGCAGGTCGAGGCGGGCGAGATGCCGCTCAAGTCCTACCTGCCGCTGCATCCGTCGGCCAGGCTCTCGGACGAGGACAGGCGCCGCATCTGCGAGTGGACGAGTCAGGAGGAGGGGCGTCAGCCCGAAGTCTTGCAGGCGCAGGGGACTCGGTAAAGCCCCACGGCTCAGTTTGGAGCCAACCCCCGGGTGGCGCGCGGGCATCCGAATCTCGCGTTGCTCCCCGAAGTATTCAAAGACCCCCTGAGATAAAGACAGACCGTCTCGCCATATGCGCCGGGCGGCTTTCAGCGACCTCGGATGAAAGGTTTATGAGAAGGACTTTTTACGCTTCGACACTCGCACTCGTCTTCGCCGCGCTCGTCTCAACCTCGGCCGTGGCGCAGGGCACGCGCCGCCCTGCCGGCACAGACGCGACGGCCACCGCTTCACTCCCGCTGCCCGCGGCGGACGCGGTGCTCACGCTCGACGTGCGCACTCTCTTCGCGGACGTAATCCCCCGCGCGCTGGCCTCGGACAAGACGCGGCTCGCACAGGTGGGCGCCGACGTGGACGAGTTCAAGGCGCGCACCGGGATCGACGCGCGCGAGTTCGACACGCTGGCCGTCGGCGCGCGCATCGTCCCCCTGCCCTCCGGCGCGACCAAGTTCGACCGCGTGACGGCCGTCGCCCGCGGCCGTTTCCGCGCCGAAGCCCTCATCGCGGCAGCGCGCGCCGCCGCGAAGGGCGGGCTGGCGGAGCAGGCGTACGGGGGCAAGACCGTCTACGTCGCGACGGTCAACGACCAGCTCAAGCTCTTCGGCCTGGCGAAGATGCGCGTGAAGGAGTTGGCCTTCGCCGTGCTCGACCAGAATACGCTCGCGCTCGGCGAGCCCGAGGACGTGCGCGCGGCCATCGACGCGCAGGCGGGCCGCGGCCGCGCCGACATGAGTATGCTCAACTTCCCCAGGGGCGCGGGCGACTTCCTCGCCTTCGCCGGCAACGTGCCGGCGGGCGCGCTCGCGGGGGTGGAGACGGGGCTCTCTCCGAACGTCGACCGCGCCATCGCGTCGATCCGCGGCTTCTACGGCACGGCCGGCTCGACGGCCGCGGGGCTGCAACTGATGACGACGCTGCGCGCGGGCACGGCCGCCGACGCCAAGCAACTCTACGACGTGGTCGGCGCGCTCCGGCAGATCGCGCCCAGCTTCATCGCGCTGGCGGGCGAGAAGTGGGGCTTCGCACGCGGGATGGTGGACGGCATGAAGATCACGACGAAGAGCACGGAAGTCCAGCTCCGCCTCGACGTGCCGCAGGCCGACATCGCGACGGTGCTGAAGTCGCTCTGAGAGAGTTCACAGGGACGGACAGACGAGAAGAGGCCGCCCGCTTTCAAACGGGCGGCCTCTTCGTCTGTCCGTCGGACGTGTCCTTTACTTCGAGTTCGGGTCGAGCGGCGGGATGTTGATGGGCGGGCGGCGGGGCAGCGCCGCGGGCTCCTCCTCGTCGAGCTGTGCGAGCGCGTCGCGGTAGATTTCGATCTGCCCCTTCTCTTCGAGCTTGCGGCGGGCCTCGACGAGGAAGTCGTCGAAGAGCTGGCCGCGCCGCTCTTCGAGCGCGCGCTCGGTCAGCTCGGTCTTCTGCTTCTCGAACTCCTCGGGCTTCGAGTCCCTGCGCGCCTTGACGGCGACGACGACCCACTTGTCGCCGACCTTGACCGGAGTCTTTGTCCCCTCGCCAGTCTTGAGCTGATAGACGGCGGCGTCGAGCGCGGGGTCAGCGCCCGCCGAGCCGAGTGGGCGGCCGAGCTTGAACGCCTCCTCCTCCTGCGCCTTCAGGCCCGCCTTCTCGGCGGCCGCCTTCAAGGCGTCCGTGCCGCCCGCGGAGGCCGCGATCTCCTTCGCCGTCTGTTCGAGCTGCTCCCCGGCGCGCGAGTGCTTGAAGTCTTCGGAGACTTTGTCCTTCACCTCGTCAAACTCGGGGATGCGCGGCTCGCGCTTCTCGACGAGCTGCGGGATGGCGAAGCCGCTCTTGACGCCGACGAATTCGCCGACGGCGCCGGCCTCTTCGAGCGGCGTGATCTTCTCCTCGAACTGCGGGCTGGTGCCGATGTCGGGCACGTCGTCGCCCGGCTTGATGAAGCCGGTCTCCTTCAACATCTCGGCCGGCGTCATGTTGGCCTGCGCGGCGAACTCCTGCGCCACCTTCTGCGGGTCGCGCGTCTCCTTCAGGCGGTCTTGCGCCTTGCGCGCGATGTCCTGCGCGACGGTGTAGGAGCGGCGGTTGCGCAAGCTAACGAGCAGCTCCTGCTTCGCGTCCTCGAACGACTTCGGCACGACCGCGCCGCGGCGGAAGATGTAGTAGGCGTTGCCGGTCTTCAAGGGGTCGCCGACCTGACCCTCCTTCCAGTCGAGCGTGTTCTGGAGAAGGTCGTTGACGTTGCCGGACGTGCCGGCCGGGTTGGGCTTGCGGTTCGGGGTGCGCTTGACGGGGTTGGGGAGCCAGCCGCCCCCCTGCGCCGTCGCGGGGTCTTCCGAGTTGCCCCGCGCCTGCTCGGCGAAATCCTCCTCGGAGGCCGTCAGGTCATCCTTGCGCATGCGCCCGACGATGGCCGAAGCCTTGCTCAAAACCTCCTGGTCGAGCTCGGGGCGCGCCACCTTCAGCACGATCTGCTGGACGCGGACGCCGGCCATCTTGTTCTCGGGCTTGAGCGAGTCGTACTCCTTGCGCAGGTCTTCGTCGGGGATGCTGAGCTTCTGCCCGACCTTCTCCTGGTTGATGAAGAGGTAGCGAATCTTCTTCTGCGGTTCGAGGAAGCGGTAGTCGGTCTTGTGCGCGTCGAAGTACTGGCGCAGCTCCTCGTCCGAGGCCGTGATCTTCTGGGCCACGTCCTCGGCGGTGACGGCGACGTAAGAGAGGTCGAACTCTGTGTTCTCGCGGTCGTACTGGTCGCGCACCTCGGCCTCGGAGACCTGCGCGCCGGCCGAGACGTAGGACTGGAGCTTCTGCGCGGAGAGGGCGTCGCGGACGCTCTGCTCGAAGAGCGGGACGCTGCCGTAGTTGCGCACGACGTAGTCCTTGTAGAGCTTCACGTCGAACTTCCCCGTCGAGGGGTCGCTGAACTGGCGGGCGATCTCGTCGCGCACCTCCTCGTCGGAGGCGCCGAAGCCGAGGCGGCGCGCCTCCTGGAGCGAGACGCGGCTGTTGATGGCCTGGTCGAGGATGCGGTCGCTCGTCATGCCGATCTGGGCGAGGCTGAACTGGCCGCCGAACCGCGACTCGATCTTCTTCTTGAGGAGCGTGTAGTCGGCGACCGTCACCTCGTCCGAGCCGACCTTGGCCAGCAGCTCGCCGCTCTTGAAGGGGTTGGCGTTGACCGCGTTCGGGCGGTTGTAAACGCCGGCGACGACCATGCCGAGCACCATCAG
>JBJMGP010000052.1:0-9065 GCA_045807865.1 Pyrinomonadaceae bacterium | reverse complement strand
CTGCGGGCGTGAGACCGACGCGGTACTCATTATCCTTGATCTCTTTCGGCAATCCGATGATCACTTTTCATTTCTCCAATCAGTCGGGAAGAGTATAAAAACTGTGACGCGCCTACAATGATTGGCCCGGCGGACATGAAGACCACCACACTTTCACTTCAGTCCGCGCTTTTCACGGTATCAATCTGCGCGCGCTGCAGCTTGCCGCTGTAGTCAACGTAGACCGACTTCCATTCGGTGAAGATGTCCAAGACCTGCGTGCCGGCCTCGCGGTGGCCGTTCCCAGTCCCCTTGGTGCCGCCGAAGGGAAGATGGACTTCGGCGCCGATGGTCGAGGAGTTGACGTAGAAGATGCCGGTGTACATCTCCTGCATCGCGCGGAAGGCGCGGTTCACGTCCTGCGTGTAGATGGAGGCCGAGAGGCCGTAGCGCACGCCGTTGCCGATCTCGACCGCCTCTTCGAGCGAACTCGTCGGGATGACCGTCGTGACCGGGCCGAAGATCTCTTCCTGGGAGATGCGCATCGAGGGCGCAGCGTCGGTGAAGACGGTCGGCTCGATGAAGTAGCCGTTGGCGTGCTCGCCGGTATCTAAACGGTTCCCCCCGCAGGCGAGCTTAGCGCCGTCCTCCTTCTGGCCGATCTCGATGTAGCCGAGAATCTTGTGGACGGCGTCGGCGTTGATGACCGGCCCCACGTCCGTCTTCTCGTCCAACCCGTTTCCGACCTTCAGGCCCTTCGCGCGCTCGACGAGCAGCTGGGTGAACCTCTTGTAGACCTTCTTGTGGACGACGACGCGCGACGAAGCCGTGCAGCGCTGGCCCGAGGTCCCGAACGCGCCCCAGACGGCGCCTTCGACCGCGAGGTCGAGGTCTGCGTCCTCCATCACGATGATGACGTTCTTGCCGCCCATCTCAAGCGAGCAGATGGCGTTGCGGTCGGCGCAAGTCGAGGCGACGACGCGCCCCGTCTCGGTCGAGCCCGTGAAGGAGATGAGTCGCACCGAAGGGTGCTCGACGATCCCGGCCCCGGCCGTCTCGCCGTGGCCGGTGACGAGGTTGACGACGCCCGCGGGCACGCCCGCCTCTTCGCAGGCTTTGACCAGGTTATAGGTCGAGAGCGGCGTGTCCTCGGCCGGCTTGATGACGACCGTGTTGCCGCAGACGAGCGCGGGGATGAGCTTCCACGAGGGGATGGCCATCGGGAAGTTCCAGGGCGTGATGAGGCCGCAGACGCCGACGGGCTGGCGCACGCACATGGCGAACTTGTCGGGCATCTCGGCGGGCGTGGTGAAGCCGTGCAGCCGCCTGCCCTCGCCGGCCGTGTAGTACGTGCAGTCGATGGCCTCCTGCACGTCGCCGCCGGTCTCCTTCAAGACCTTGCCCATCTCGCGCGTCATCTCGCGCGCGAACCTGTCCTTGTGGCGGATGAGGATCTCGCCTAAGCGGAAGAGGATTTCGGCGCGGCGCGGCGCGGGCAGACGCCGCCAGCGGTCGGCGGCCGCCCTGGCCGCGCCCACCGCGGCCTCCACGTCCTCGCGCGTCGAGACAGGAAACCGGCCGACCACGTCACGTGTGTCGGCCGGGTTAACGTCCTCGAACCACTCGCCCGAACTGGCGGCGACCCACTCGCCGCCGATGTAGTTCGGGTACTTCTTAACACTTATGCGCGCCGCCGCGCCGCCCTTCTTCTGACCCTTCCCGAGCGCCTTCTTTGCCTGTGCCATTTGTTCCTATCGTAAACTAATAGACGTAAACCGTAAACCGCGACCAGAGGAAGACAGCCTGTTTTCCTCTGGTCACGGTTTACGGTTTACGGTTCACGGTTTCTTACTGGAACGTGAACTGGAATATCTGCTGCAAGACCTTCTCGCCGTTATAGGCCGAGACGTGGAGGACGATGGGGTCGCCCGGCTTGAGCGTGTTGATGACGCGCTCGAAGTCCTCGATGGTCGAGACCGACTGGCGGTTGATGCGCTGGATGACCATGCTCTTCGTGATGCCCGCGTCGAAGGCGATGCCGGCCTGGTCAACGTCCTGGACGTAGAGGCCGCGCAGGCCCTTCAGGTTCCGCTCGTTGGCGATCTGCGGCGTCAACTCGCTCAGCTTGAGCCCGAGGACGGGGCGGTCGTTCTTGTCCTTGGGCGGCTCCTCCTGTGGCAGGTTCTCGACCCGGCCGGGCTTCTCCTCCGACTTGGTCTCGCCCCCCGCCGCCGCCGCGGTGCGCGCCGGGCGCTCGCCGATCTTGACGCTGGCCGTGCGCCGTTCGAGCTTGTCGGACACCTCGCGCAGGTACGTGACCGCGACGGTCTCGCCGACGGGCGTCGCGGCGACCTTGATGAGGTCTTGCGCGTTCTCGACCGGCTGGCCGTTGAACTCGACGACCACATCGTTGGTCTGGATGCCCGCGGCGGCGGCCGGCCCCTTGCCGTCGGCCACGTCCTTGATGATGGCCCCCGCGGCCTTCGGCAGCTGGTAGACGCGCGCGAACTCGGGCTTCACGGAGTCGAGGAAGACGCCGAGGTAGCCGCGCCTGACCTTGCCCCCCGCCATCAACTGCTTGTAGACAGAGGAGGCGATGTTGGTCGGGAGCGCGAAGCCGATGCCGTTGTAGTCGCCGGTGGAGGTGGCGATCTGCGAGTTGATGCCGATGACCTCGCCGCGCATGTTGACGAGCGGGCCGCCGGAGTTGCCGCGGTTGATGGCCGCGTCGGTCTGGATGAAGCGGCGGAAGCTGGCGCCGGGGTCGGTCTGCCGCTCCTTGGTCGAGATGATGCCGGCCGTCACCGTCTGCTCCAGGCCGAAGGGCGAGCCGATGGCGAGCACCCAGTCGCCGACCTGCATGTCGTCGGAGTTGCCGAAGTTGACGGCCGGAAGGTCCCGGCCCGCGTTGACCTTGATGACGGCGATGTCGGTCTCCTCGTCCGAGCCGACCACGGTGCCGCGGAGCTGCTCGCCCGACTGGAGCTTGACCATGATGCCGGACATCCCCTCGACGACGTGGTAGTTCGTCAGGATGACGCCCTTCGGGTCAACGATGAAGCCGGAGCCGACGCCGCGCGAAGGGCGCCGGGCGTTGCGGCGCAGCATGTCGAGCAGCGGATTGTCGTTGCTGTTGCCGTCCTCGTCATTGTCGTCGTCGCCGTCCTTGTCCGCCACCTGCGGCGCGGCCGAGACGGTGTCGATGTTGACGACCGACGGCTCGACGCGGCGCGCGATCTCGGCGAAGGAGGCGGAGAGTGCCTCGGGGGCGCGCGCGATAGCCGCGGGGCTTGCGGGCTGTTCGCCCTCGCCCGCGAAGACGCTCGTCCGGCTCAGCATCGCGCCGACGCCGACGCCGACCAGGAGGCAGCCGGCCGCGAGCGCCGCGATCCACACGCGGAGGTGGCGCAGGATGGCGCGCTCCGTTTCAGTCGTCTGGCCCTTCGGGATTTGCAACATAACACTCTTCACCTTCTAAATTTCAAAAGGAGCCGGTAGGGTCAAAGCGGCCGCCGGCGCCGAAGCCGGCCCGGCCGCCCTTTCTGTGCGCCGAGACGAGGGTGACGCAGAAGCCACAGTGGCGAGCCCCGAGTATAACCAATGCCGTCACCCGCCGCAAAGAGTAAGCCGTCGAATGTCTCACGTAAAATATATGACGAGTCGCCGCGCCCCTCCCCTATAATTTCTGCGGCCGGACATACGGCGGTCGGAGGATTCACTTGAGAGTTAACTATTCGAGACTCAGAACCGCCGCGGGCGCGGCCCTCTGCTGTGTGGCGATTTCGCTCGCGGCGCTCGCGCAGGGATGCGCTCGTACTGCCACGACCACGGCCGGCAGCGCGACGCCCGCACCGCCGCAGGCGCTTGGCGGCGGCGCGACGCCCGCCCAACTCACACAGTCCACGCCCGCGCCGAGCCCCCCGGTCGAGAGCCCGCTCCCGCCGCCGGAGGGCTTCGTCAACGACTTTGCCAACGTCATCGACGCCAAGACGGAACAACTCCTCGAAGCGAGGCTTGAGGCTTTAAAGGCACGCGCTCAGATCGAGTTCGCCGTCGTGACGGTCGAGACGACGGGCGGGCAGGACATCTTCGACTACTCGCTGGCCCTCGCGAAGCGTTGGGGCGTCGGCCCGCCCAAGGACAAACCGGGCGGGGGCCTGCTGCTGCTCCTCGCGGTCAAAGACCATAAGTGGCGTTTGCAGGTGGCCGACAGGCTGTTGGCCGACCTTCCCAACGAGGCGACCGCCGAGATTGCGCTCGTGATGAATCCCTCGCTCCGCGAGGGGCGCTACGGCGAGGCCGTCAACAGCTACGTGGACGGCCTCATCAAGCGGCTCGCCGAGCGCCGCGGCTTCTCGATGAAGGGTGAGGAGTTGAACCTGCAAACGTCGCCGGAAGAGAAGCCGAAGACGCCGCGCCGCCGCCAGCCTTAGTCTTCAACCACACCGCCCTCCGTCTCCTCCGCCCGCCGCCCTTCCCTCCCCCAGCGCAGCTCAGACACGACGACGCCGGCGAGGACGAGGAGCGCGCCGACGGTGGCGCGCGGGCCGGTCCACTCGGCGGAGCCGCGCAGGAGGACGGCAAAGGCGGTGGCGAAGACCGGCTCCAGGCTGAAGATGACGGCGGCGTGCGTCGCGGACATGCGCGCCTGCCCCCACGCCCAGAGCAGGAAGGTCGCGAGCGTGCCGAAGAGCGTCAGGTAGGCGATCTGCCATGCGACCGTCCCGCTCCACGCGGGCGGAACCGCCTCCCGCGCGAGCCCCGGCGGGAGCGCCCCCGCGCCCCAGCCCCACGCCGCCGCGCGCACCGCGAGCCACGCGACGAGCATGACACCGGCGGCCACCGTGATCTGCAAGGCGCTCAACTGCCGCGCGTCGATGCGGCGCGCGTAGGCGCTCATCAGGTTGATGTGGCAGGCGAAGATGAGTGTGGTCGAGAGCGTGATGAGGTCGCCCGCGTTGAAGCTCGCGGCGCCGGCGGGCGCGAGGATGAGCGCGCCGCCCAGCGACGCGAGCACGATACCCGACAGATTCTCGCGGCTCGGGCGCGCGCGCCAGAGCGCGTACGCGACGATGGGGACGAGCGGCGTCGTGATGCCCGTGATGAAGGCCGACTTAGCCGGCGTGGTGTAGAGCAGTCCGGTAGTTTGACCGATGAAGCCGACGCCGATGAGCAGGCCCAACGCGCCGCCCGCGCGCCACGCCGCGCGCGAAGCACGGAAGACCTGCCGCGGGAAGAGCGCCGTGAAGACGAGCGCGGCCAGGGGCATTCTCAGCGCGAGGTAAGTGAGCGGCGGCCAACTGTCGAGCACGCCGCGCGACACCGAGAAGGTCGAACCCCAGATGAGCGTCGTCAACAGTATCGCGCCGTCCGGGGCCAGGTTCGTCTTGAACTTCATAAGAATAAGTCAGTAGACAGTAGTTAAGAGGCGTCAGAGCAATGCTGTCTTAACTACTGGCTACTGACTACTGTCTGCCGTCCACTCACGGTCTGAGCAGGACTTTGAGGACGCCGGGCTCGGCGGCGCGTTCGAGGGCGCGGGGGCCTTCGGAGAGGGGGAACTCGTCTGTAATGAGGGCGTCGGTCTCGACGGCGCCGCGGCGCAGCAGTTCGAGCGCGGGCTTGAAGCGGCCGCAGCGCGAACCGACGATGCTGATCTCGTCCACGACGACGGGCGCCGTGCTCAACTCCGTCGTGCCGTGGAAGGTGGACTTGAGGACGAGCGTCCCCCGCGGCCTTAAAAGTCTGAGCGCCGTCTCGAAGCCCGCGGGCGATCCCGACGCTTCGACCGTCACGTCGAAGGCGCGGTCGAAGGAGTCGGGCAGCTCGTCCGAATTGACCGTGCGGACGCCGCGGCCGCGCGCTATCTCAAGCTTGCCTTCGTGGCGGCCGACGAGGGTGATGCCCGCGCCCGTCGTCGCTTGCAAAGCCTGCGCGCAGAGCAGCCCGAGCTTGCCGTCGCCGATGACGGCCACGCGCGTCTCCGCCTCGACCTTCACCCGTTCCGTGACGCCGCAGGCGGCGGCCAAAGGCTCGGTGAAGACCGCGCGCTGGTCGGGCACTTCATCCGGCACCGGCAGGAGATTGACGACGGGCAGCGTGAGGTATTCGGCGAAGGCGCCGTCGCGGCCGACGATGCCGAGCACCGTGCGCGCGGGGCAGTGGCGCGAGTCGCCCGCGCGGCAGAGTTGGCAGCGACCGCAGCCGGCGTTGATCTCGCCGACGACGCGCCGCCCCTCAAGCTCCGGCGCGCCCGGAGCACGCTCGACCTCGCCCACGAACTCGTGCCCGAGCGTCCCCTCGAACCCCGCGTACCCGCGCACGATCTCCAGATCCGTGTTGCACACGCCCGCCAGCCGCACGCGCACCAGCGCCTCGCCCGCGCGCCCGGGCACCGCCACGTCCGTCAATCCCAGTTGACCGTTCTCGAACCGCAGAGCCTTCATGCGTAAACCGTGAACCGTGAACCGTAAACCGTGACAAGATGAGAACGGGTTCTATCTCGTCACGGTTTACGCCCTTCAAAATCTTTTCGCGCGGAGGTAGGCGTTCTCCTTCGTCAGCTCGACGGTCTTCTCGCGGCCGGCGACCTCGACGGGGAGGCGCCAGGCGAGTTCGCGTTCGCCGTCGATCTCGGCGTGGACCCACCACTTGCCGGGCGGGACGTTGAGGGCGGCCTCGCCGGCCTCGTCCAATTCTCCGTCGATCCTCTGGCGGCCGCCCATCAGGCGCGTCGCGAAGTCCTCGAAGCGTTGACCGGGGCGCGGCTCGGAGTCGTACTCGCTGCGCGCGGCGGCCATGTTGATGGGGTAGAGTTGGACGGGCACCCGCTTCGCCGAGACGGGGAAGCCGACGCCCTCGCGGCGCAGGCGCACGTGGAGCAGGGTCGTGCGCGGGCCCTGGCGCGCCAGGCGCGAAGAGTTGCGCTCGTTCTCGGGCAGGCGCCGGTAGACGCTCAGCACGGCCCCGCCGAGCGCCGCGACCAGTGCGACGCCCGCCAACGCGGCCGCGATTCTGCGCGTTGAGTTCCGTCCCTCGCTCATCCGTCTCTAGGCCATCAGGCCGCGCTCGCGCAGCGCGCTGGTCAACTCGTGGTCGGTCGGCGTCGAGAGCACCTGCCCGGCGATGTCTACCGTCGGCTTGCGCTCCTTCCCCCCGTTATGCTCCCTGACCCAGTTGGCGGCCGACTCGTCCTGCTCGATGTTGACGTACTGATACTGCACGCCGAGGCGGTCGAGAAACTCGCGCGCGTGCTGCGTCTCTTCGCACCAGTCCGCGCCGTAGACCTTCACTCCGAACACGGCAGTCACCTCCGCCTCCCGAAATCCGCGGCCACATCATAGCAGAGGCGGTAGACAGTAGTCAGTAGTCAGTAGACGGTAGCGCCCCGCGCTGCGGAGGCTGAGGATGACGGCCGGAGGGTTCGTGCGAAGACGGTTTTCTACCGGCTACTGACCACTGTCTCCTGACTACTTCTTCCTGCTACAATGTCCCTTCAAACTCGGGCAGAGGGTGTTCGGCGGCCACATGACTCCAAAAGACGGCGGCGTGGGCGAGACGAAGAGGGACGGATTCCGCGACGAGTGCGGCGTGTTCGGCATCTACGGGCACGACGACGCCGCGCGCCTCTCGTATCTCGGGCTTTACCAACTACAGCACCGCGGGCAGGAGTCCTGCGGCATCGTCGCCTCCGACGGCCTGCTGCGCTCCGAGCGCGCGATGGGGCTCGTCTCCGAGGTCTTCGACGAGGAGCGTTTGAACCGCCTGCCCGGCACGGCCGCCATCGGCCACACGCGCTACTCGACCGCGGGCGAGGTCTCGGTGCGCGAGGCGCAGCCCTTCCTCATCGCCTGCAAGCACGGCCAGGTCGCCGTCTGCCACAACGGCAACCTCCCCTTCGCCACCGAAGAGCGCCACCGGCTCGAACGCGACGGGGCCATCTTCTCTTCGACCTCGGACACGGAGATCGTCCTCCACCGCATCGCGCGCTCGCGCGCCGACTCGGTCGAAGAGGCCATCCCCGAAGTCCTGTGCGAGACCGAGGGCGCCTTCTCGATGCTCTTCCTCACGCCCGAGGCGCTCATCGCCGTGCGCGACCCGCGGGGCTTCCGGCCGCTCGCGCTCGGGCGTCTGGACGGCGCCTGGGTCGTCGCCTCCGAGACGTGTGCGTTCGACCTCATCGGCGCCGAGTACGTCCGCGACGTGGAGCCGGGCGAGATGGTCGTCATCACGCGCGAAGGGATGCGCTCGACCTTCCCGCTGCCCGAGCGGCCCCGCTCGTTCTGCGTCTTCGAGCACGTCTACTTCTCGCGCCCCGATTCGATCATCTACGGCCGCTCGGTCAACGAGTCGCGCCACAAGATGGGCAAGCGCCTCGCCGTCGAGCAGCCGGCCGACGCAGACCTCGTCGTGCCCGTCCCGGACTCCGGCGTCGCGGCCGCCATCGGCTACGCCGCCGAGAGCGGCATCAACTTCCGCTTCGGGCTGGTGCGCAACCACTACGTCGGCCGCACCTTCATCGAGCCCAAGCAGTCGATCCGCTCCTTCGGCGTTCGCCTCAAGCTCAACCCCGTGCGCGACCTCATCATGGGCCGCAGCGTCGTCTTGATTGACGATTCCATCGTGCGGGGGACGACCTCGAAGAAGATCGTGCGGCTCGTGCGCGAGGCGGGCGCGTCGGCCGTGCACGTGCGCATCAGTTGCCCGCCCACGGTCAGCCCCTGCTACTACGGCGTGGACACGCCGGACAAGGAGGAGTTGATCGCGGCGCGGATGTCGGTCGAGGAGGTGCGCCGCTTTATCGAGGCCGACTCGCTCGGCTACCTCTCGATGGAGGGGATGCTCGAAGCCTGCGGCCTGCCCTCCGACACCTCCTGCGTCGCCTGCTGGACGGGTCGCTACCCGACCCGCATCAACACGGCCGCCGAGACCCAGTACGCGCGCGAGCGCGAGCCCGTCCCATCGGACTGAACCGGAGCGCTTGATGTCTGACCTTCTAAAAAGAATCACGGTCAACCCCGAGCAGTGCGGCGGTCGCCCCTGCATCCGCGGCATGCGCATCCGCGTGACCGACGTGCTCGACCTCT
>JBJMGP010000051.1:0-16205 GCA_045807865.1 Pyrinomonadaceae bacterium | reverse complement strand
CCTGGAAGTGCGAAACGTCAATGCCCGTGAGTCTCGACGGCGGGTTAGCTGACATGAGTTCCTCCTAAAAGGTTTCGGGTTTCGAGTTAAAAGCCCCTTTGCCTTTAACCCGAAACCCGAGGACAGAAGACCGCGGCCCGACGCCTCTCCTTACGCGTGCGTCGGCTGGCTTGAGCTGATCTGGTAGATGGCCTCCATGACGGCCGAGCGCACTTCGGTGGGAAGCGAGCCGCGCACCGCCAGGCGGCGGAAAGCCGGCAGCACCTCCTTCTGGCCGGAGAGCGCGAGCAGCTTGACGACGGCGAGGCGCACCTCGTTGCTCGGGTGCCCCTCGATGGCGCGCAGGAGCGGTTGCACCTCGCCCGCCTTCGCCATCAGAAAGAGGAGCGAGAACGCCTCGTAGGTGCGCTCGCGGCTCTCGCCCGTGAGCTGCGAGATCGACTCGCCGGCGAGGCCCGAGGTGGCGATGGCCGCGCCGATCTCGCGGCGTCGTTCGGGGGTGGCCTCGCGCAGGGCGCGGGTGAAGGACTCGGCGCGGTCGCCGCGCAGCTCGTAGAGTGCGCGCGCGGCCGCCGAGCGGACTTCCTGCGAGCGGTCGTCGAAGGCGGCGCAGACCTGCTGGAACGCCTCGTCCGTGTCCACGTGCGAAAGCTCGACGATGGCGGCGGCCCGCTCGCGCGCATCCTCGCTGGCGATGCGCTGCTGGATAGAGGCAGGCACCGTGGATAACTCGTCGAAGGGCGCGAGCCCCTTCTCGTGTGCCTCGGCCGCGGGTTCGTGCGCGTATGGCGCCGGCTCATCCATGACGGGCGGGGCTGCCGCGACTGCGCCGGCGGCCTCTATGTCACGTGTCGGCTCGGTGTACGTCTCGGCGAAAGGCGCGGTCTCTTCGGCGGCCTCTACAACTTCACTACTCGCCGGGGCCGCGAGCGTCTCGCCGGACGAAGTCTCGAAGATGGACTCGGCCGACGAAGGCTCGGGCGTGGTCGTCCTCTCGGCCGCGGGCTGTGTCTCGTCGCCCATCTCGCCCATGTCGAAGTCGAACCACTGGCCCGCGGCGACCTCGCCCGCGGGCGGCCTCGACTCGTTCGAGGAGTCGGCCACGACCGGCTCGATCTCGCGTGTGGCCTCGTCGGCGGCGGCGTCGAAGAGCGTGGCCTGACCGGACGGTTCGTGCGGCTCCGTGACGAAATCTAAAGTCCCGGCGGTGGAGACCTCTTCGGCCCGTTCGGCGACGGGCTCGATGGCGACCTCTACGGCGGCGCCCTGGGCGTACTCTTCACGCACCTCGGCGGCATCTACTTCGACTGCCGCTTCGGTCTCGACGAAGGGCTCGACGCCCGTCTCCGTGATCGTCTCCAGAGCCTCTGCGGCGTGGACGGGCTCGGAGACGTGCGCCGGTTCGCCTGTTGCCTCGGCCGCGGGCTCGGGCGCGACTAAAGGCTCGGCCCCGAAGGTTTCGTCAACGAACGGAGTGATGGAGGCGGAAGTCTCTTCGGCCGCCTCCGGTGCGTTGAAATCGACGAAGGGCTCCTGCGCGGTTTCGACAGAAGCCTCTTCGACCGGGGCAATCTCGACCGTGGCGACCTCGTCATGCTGTGCGGCTTCGACGGGCGCGGCGGTCTGCGTTTCGGCGGCCGGGGCCTGTGCGAAGCCTTCGCGGCAGAACTCGACGGCGGTGCGGATGACGCGGGGCGGGATGCGGTTGCGTTCGTTCCTCTCGCGTTCGAGCAACGCTTCGAGCGGTTCGACGGCCGAAGGGTCGCGAAGCGCGCCGAGCGCCTCGACGGCCGCGCGGCGTACGTCCGTAACGGGGTCTTCGAGTGCGGCGACGAGCAGCGGCGTGGCGCTGCGGTCGCCGAGGAGCGCCAGAGAGCGCGCCGCGGCCGAGCGCTCGGCAGGTGCGTCCGCCTCGCGCAGGTCGCGCGCGGTCTCGTCGAAATAGCCGTGCTCGACGAAGGCCGCGCCCGCGCGCTCGCGACGTTGAGCGTTGCGGCTGGCGAGCGCCGCGAGCAGCTCGGCGGCGACCATCTGGCGGGCCATCGCGTCGCGCGAGCCGACGACCGCGCGGTCGTACTCCTCGCCTTCGAGCAGGCTGTGTGTTTCGTTGAGCACGCGCTCGGGTTCGGGCGCGAAGGCCGGCTCGATCTCCGTGACCGGCGCGGGTGCTTCCGCCAACGCGACGAAGGGCTCGGCCGCCTCCGCATCGAAGGGTGCGACTTCCCTCGTCTCGACTTCCGAAGTCTCTAAGACGGGCGCCGCCGTCTCAAGGCCCGCCTCAGACGCTTCGAAGCGTACGGGCTCGGCGACCTCTATGGTCGTGACAGCCTGCGCGACCTCGGCCGACTCTTCCTGCAAAGGCTCTTCGACGGGAGGCGCTTCGACCAGAGCCTCTGCTACCGCGGCCGTCTCTTTCGCAACCGCGGTCTGTTCGACTGGAAGAGTTTCGACGGAGGGTTCTTCGTGGACGAGCGTCTCTTCGCTGGAGGGCTCAATGGCCACAGTCTCTTCCGTGACCGGTGCGACAGCCGCAGTCTCTTCCGCGACCGGTGCGGCAGCCGCGGTCTCTTCGACCGCAGTCTCTTGAGCGACAGGCGCCGCAACCATGTTCTCGGCGACGGGCGCCTCCGCGCTCGCGGGCGCTTCGACGTGCGCGCCCTTCTTCCGCTTAGCCTCCTGCCTTGCCTCTTTTCGCGACTGCTTCTTTGACTTCGCGGCGGCCGCGCCGCCGGCGAGCGCAGCGGCGCCGACCAGCGGCTTCACGTCCGCGACCGACGCCTCGGCGGTGCCGGCGGTCTCGACCTTGCTCACGACCTCAGCCGTGCCGACCTTTGAAGTCTGCGCCGTGTCGAGCGTTGCGGCCTGTGCGGCGGACGATGCGTCCTTGAGTGCCCGGGCCGTGGCCTCCTTCGCGCGCGATGTGCGAGGCTCTTCGATCTTCTTCGCCGCCGACTTGTTCTCCAACTCTTCGACCGGCGCGGGCGTGGCCGCGGCCGAGCGGCGCTGGGAGATGATGAGTCCGAGGCCGGCGACGACCAGCGCGAAGACGAACGCCAGCCACCAGTTCTGAATCAGGTACGTGCCGAGCGACGCGCCGGTCTGAGTCGCGGCCGCGGGCTGGCTCGTGGTGATGGGCGCAATCGGCGCGGGCTGCTGCGCCTGCGCGAGCTGCGGCTCAGCCGTGGGACTCGCCGCCGCCGGCTCCTGCGTCGGCTCGACTGAAGGCGGCGCGGGCTGCTGCGCCCCCGCGCCGACATTCGCAGTGGGTTGCACGGGCGTGACGACCGGCGACGTGGCGCTGGCCGCCTGAGTCCTCGCGGTCTCTTCGGCGGTGGGCTGGCGGCGCTCGGGCGTCGGGTTCGCGCCGGGCGTGCCGGCCGCGGCCTGCCTCTGGTTGTTCTGCGTTGCGGCCGTGTTCCTGTTCTCGGCCGGCGGAGTCTGCTGTGGCTGCGGCGGGCGCGCGTTGTTGTTCGCCGCGGCGGCCTGCTGCGCGGCGTCGCCGGGTACGTCGAAGACCACGTCGAGGCGGTTGAACTTCTGCTCGACACGCGGCTTGGCGCCGGGCTGCACGCGGTAGGAGAGCACGACCGAGTCGCCGCGCTGCTGCACCTGCATGTCCGAGTAGCCCTTGCCCCCGCCGCCCCCGCGCGCCCCGCCCGCCGCCGCCTTCGGCAGCACGACGTAGAAGCGGTCACCGCTCCGGTAGGCCGAGTAGTCCTTCAGAGAGTCGTCGGCCGTGATGCTCACCCGCGACCCGTTGCCCGTGTCGCTGCTGCGCACGCCCACGACGCGCTTCGTGCCACCGCCCGAGGCGTTGTCGTTCCCCTGGCGCGCGGCGCGTTGCGCGCTCGCCCCACCGGCCAGAAGAAACGTCGAGAGCGCCAGCGCCGCGACGAGCACGGCGAGCAGTTTCGTTCGCATGTGTCTGTGCATGAGTGAGCCGGACTTCAGGGGCATCGCTACGGTCCCGGGAAAAGGGTTGCGGGCGGCGCCATTATGCAATAGCGCAGCCCGGTTGTCATCAAAACAAATTGTGCCCGACGCAGACTCCGGCGCCGGCTCATCCGACCTCCAACGTCTGCATGCGCGCCGCGCGCACGACCGTTTCGAGGATGGAGCGGCGCACCCTCTCGGGCATCCCGGCCTCGGCCGCGAGGACCCGCAGTTGTTCGCAAACTTCAGGCGTGAGCGAGTCGCCGAGCAGTTGGACGCAGGTCAGGCTCGCCTCGTCGTCGCGGTGCGACCCGATGGCGTCGAGCACGGGCGCCAGCTCGCCGCCGCCGACGCAGAGCGAGAGCAGCGAGAACGCCTCGTACGCCTGCCGACGGTCTTCGCTCGCCAGGCGGGCGACGGCCTGCGTGGCGAGCCCGGCCTTGACGCATGCGTGAGCCACGTCGCGCAGCGTGCGCGGGTCGGCCGTCTCGGCGACCCGGACGTAGGCTTCGGCGCGCTCGAAGCTCAGGCGCGAGAGGGCGCGCGCGGCCGCGGCGCGGACTTCGCGCGCCTCGTCGGCGAGCGCAATGATGACGCCGGCGAAGACGGACTCGTGGTTGATGAGCCCGAGGCTGTTGACCGCGGCCGAACGCACCGCGTCCTCCCGGTCGTGTCGCGCGGCCGTCGCGAGCGCCATGACCGCGCGACGCACCTGAAACTGCGCGAGGTGCTGCGCGGCGTTTGCGCGCGACTCGGCGTCCGTGCTCTCGATGCGGACGAGGGCCGCGCTCAGCGCCTCGTCATCGACGGAGTCGGGCAGCTCCTCGTAGACGGCCGCGGGGACGAGCGCGCGCGAGTTCGCGCCGAAGTCTTCGAACTCCTGAGCCTCGAACGGCGCGCGCGCGAAGGCCGGCGCTTGCAGGTCGAGCTCCAGAGATTCGACCGAGCAGGCGGTGAGCGCCGGGCCGAGCACCGCGGCGGGGATGTCCTGATGGCGGCGCGCCGCGTCGAGCAGGGCGCCGATGGCCGAGGGCAGGCCCAGAGCGCCGAGGCTCTGGACGCACTCGGTGCGGACGAGCGGGTCGTGGTCGTAGAGCGCCTCGGTCAGGAACGGGAGCGCCTGCACGCTCTTCATGTCGCCGAGGGCGCGCGCGGCGCTCACGCGCTCGAAGGTCTCGCCGCCGAGCAGCAGCGCGGCGCACGAGCGCGCGACAAAGCCGTAGTCTTCGAGTGCAAGGCGCGCGCGCCGGCGGCCGTCCTCGTCGGTCTCGGGCGCGCGCAGCGCCTTGAGCAGAGAGGTCTCGACGGCGCGGCGGTCGTCGGACGCGCGCGAGGCGAGCACCTCGATGCTGTGCGGCCCGCCCGCGACGAGGCTCGCGACCTCCTGGTCGATGCGGTAAGAGCCGAAGAGGAAGGAGGGCAGGGTCGCATGCGACCTCGACTCGGTCGTGCGCTCCTGTCTGGCGGCGGCTTCGGCGGCCAGCTCGTGCGCGCGCCTCGTCGCCTCGTCCTCCGCGCCGCGGCCGGTCTTGCGCCGCTCGAAGGGGACGGTGATGTCCGACTGCCGCCGGTCGCCCCTGGGCTGCTCGAAGACCTTCCCGGTCTTCTCTTTTCGCCGCGCGCCGTGCGCGGTCTGCGTCTCGACGGCGTGGCCCTCTTCCACGTCTAGACCCGTGCGCCTGCGCCTGACGAAGATGCCGACCGAGCCCGCGAGGCCGACGCCGACCACGGCGAGCAAAGACGGCAGCGAGAGGAGGTACGACATCACCCCCTCGTCCTGCTCCGTCTCCACCTTCAACTCGGCGGGCTGCGCGACGGTCGGCTTGTTCGACTCCTGCGGCGCGGGGCCGATGGAGCTGACCGCCTCGGCCGGCGCAGGCGAAGGGGCGGAGGGCTGCGCCGACGACGCCTGTGTCCGGACGGGCGGAGGCGCGGGGGCGACAGGTTGAGCCGAAGGCTGTGTGGACTCGACGTTTGTAGACTCGGACGCGCCGCGCCGCTTCGACTCCGGCTTCGACTGTGGCGCGCGTTCGGAGACCTCGCCCGCCGACACCTCTCGCGGCGCCGACTGCGTGCGCCCCTGCGCACGCTCCGGCTGGGACGGCTGCTCGACGGGGAAGTTCTCGACGTTGAGCGCGCCGCCCGAGACGACCAGGTCGAGGCGGTTGCCGTGCGGCTGGACGGTCACGTTCGCGCCGCGCTTGACGGGCACGACCAGCTCAAGCGAGTTGCCGACGCGCTCGACCTTGACGCCGTGACCGACGCCCCCGGCCACCTGTCCGTTGACGAGCACGACGTGGAACTTGCCGTCCGGGTCCTGCCACGTCTGCGCGCGGTTGAGCGAGCCGTCGGCCGAGATCGAGACGACGTTGCCCGACGAAGAGACGCCAGTGACGGTGACGGCCGGCTCCTTGTAGCGCTGCTGCGCCAGCGGTTGCTCCGGCCCGTTCAGGGCGAGCGTGACGCCCGCCGCGGCGACGAGGCCGAGCCGCACGCAACGCGAGCCGAGCGCGCTGCGGCTCCACGTCTTCAATAGCACGGCAAAGTCGTGTCCGGTCGATTCCTTCTTCATAGTTTTACTTCCGGGCGTGTGTGCCCGCCGGTGGGTGAGACCGCTTTGAAGTCTTTCGGGATTAGAAGGGTCGCGAGCTGGGGGCTGCTTGCTCGTCGCCCTTTTGACGGAAGGCTCTGGCGGCCTTCTTCAGGAGTGAACCTTCAGCGCTGTTCGTCGCTGAACTTGTAACCGATGCCCCAGACGGTCAGAACCATCTGCGGGTTCTCGGGGTTGTCTTCGATCTTGGCTCGCAGGCGGTTGATGTGCGAGTCGATGGTGCGGTCGTAGCCCTCGTAGGAGTAGTCCCAGATCTTCTCCAGGAGGTACTTCCGCGGGAAGACGCGGCCGGGGTTGGAGGCGAAGAGCCGGAGCAGCTCGAACTCTTTGGGGGTGAGCTCGACCTGCCGGTCGCCGACCGTCACCTCGCGCTTGGCCGGGTCGATGCGCAGGCGGCCCCGCAGGATCGGGGCGTCCTCGCTCGTCTCGGAGCGCGAGGCCGCGCGGACGCGGCGCATCACGCTCTTGATGCGCGCCTCAAGCTCGCGCAGAGAGAAGGGCTTGGTGATGTAATCGTCCGCGCCCATCTCAAGGCCGAGCACCTTGTCAACCACGTCGTCCTTGGCCGTCAGCATCAGGATCGGGATGTACGCGGCCTTCTCCCGCAGCTCGCGGCAGACGGCCAGCCCGTCCATTTTGGGAAGCATGAGGTCGAGGACGATGGCGTCGGGGCGGTCGTTCAGAGCCGCCTGGACGCCCGAGAGTCCGTCTTCCGCGGTCTGCACCGTGTAGCCCGTGCGCGAAAAGTACTCGGTGATGGCTTCGAGAATCTTCTCGTCGTCTTCGATGATGAGGAGCTTGAGCTTGCGCTCGCCCACCTCGATCTTCTCTTCACCTGTGTCCTTCACGTCGGGAATGGCGGCGGCAGAATTTTGAGTCATCGCGGAACGGTTGAGGGGGCGCCACGGCGGGCACGCACCCCGGGACATCAAGAACTATAGCGAACCGGCCGACTAAACTCAAGCAATAAATAATCTTCGGCGGGCGGCACTGTGCGGCAGGAAACATACCCCGGCCTTCAGCCCTCGCTCTTTCAAAGGCGTCGCACGTGTGATATTTACAACAAAGCCAGAGCGGTCGGGGCCACCCGCGGCAGCATGTGGCCCCGACCCTTTATCCCCCGAGACCGTAAGGAGCTTTATGACGAACGAAGAGAGACAGGCGCTCATCGAGCAGTACAAGGCCGGCTACGACGAGGTCGCGCAGAGCCTCGAAGGCTTCGACGACGAGTCGCTCTCGGCGCGCCCCATCCCCGGCAAGTGGAGCGCGCGCGAGGTCGTCCAACACCTCGCCGACAGCGAGATGAACAGCGCCATCCGCCTCCGCAAACTTCTGACCGAAGACGACCCGCAGATACAGGGCTACGACCAGGAGCACTACGCCACGAGCCTCCGTTACAACGAGCGCCCCATCGGGCCCGCGCTCGACGCCCTGCGCGGCGCCCGCGCCACCTCCGGCCAGCTCCTCGACGCGATGTCCGACGCCGACTGGTCGCGCGCCGGCACGCACTCCGAGTCCGGCCGCTACACCGCCGAAGACTGGCTCCGCATCTACGCCGACCACGCGCACAACCACGCCGCGCAGATTCTTCGCTTGCGCGAAGCGCTGCCGGCGTGAACCGTGAAAGGCCGTGAACCGTAAACCGTGAGCCGTGAGCGGAGAAAGCCAGCTTGCCTTCTTCTGGTCACGGTTCACGGTTCACGGTCTTGACAAAGTTTGAGGGGCGCGAGCACAATCCCGGCGCGCCGGTGGCGCTCCCTATCGTACAGACTGGCCCGCGCAGACCCGAACACAGCCTGTTTCACTTGTCACGGTTTACGGTTCACGGTTCACGCTCCGAATAAAGACATGACCGGCACTCCGACAGTCGCCGAGACTTCCCTCCCCGGGCTCAGGCTCGCGCGACGCGGCAAGGTGCGCGACGTGTACGAGGTGGACGAACGTCACCTCGTCATCGTCGCCACCGACCGCATCTCCGCCTTCGACTGCGTGCTGCCCACGCAGATCGAGCGCAAGGGCGAGGTGCTCACCGCGCTCTCCGCCTTCTGGTTCGCGCGCCTCGCGCACATCACGCCGCACCACCTCGTCACCACCGACGTTCAACAGATGCCGGAGTCAGTCCGCGCCTCGGCCGAACTACTCCGCGGCCGCTCGATGCTCGTGCGCCGCACGGAGGTCTTCCCCGTCGAATGCGTCGTGCGCGGCTACCTCGCCGGCTCGGGCTGGAAAGATTATCTGGCGACGGGCGAGGTCTGCGGCCACCGGCTGCCGGAAGGTCTACGGGAGTCGGACAAGCTCCACGCGCCGCTCTTCACGCCCGCGACCAAGGCCGAGTCGGGCCACGACGAGAACATCAGCGAAGAGCGCATGCGCGACATCGTGGGCGAGGAGGCGACGACTAACCTGCGCAACACCGCGCTCGCGCTCTACCACGAGGCCGAGACGTACGCGCGCGGCCGCGGCATCATCATCGCGGACACCAAGTTCGAGTTCGGGCTCGACGAAGAGGGCAGCATCATACTCATCGACGAGGCGCTGACGCCCGACTCCTCCCGCTTCTGGCCCGCGGCGGCGTACGAGCCCGGCCACTCGCAGCCCTCCTTCGACAAGCAGTTCGTCCGCGACTACCTCGAAACGCTCGACTGGGACAAGCGGCCGCCCGCTCCGCCGCTCTCCACGGAAGTCGCCGCCGCCACGACCGACCGCTACCTCGAAGCGTACCGACTGCTGACGGGGAACACGCTAACGCGGTAGGCAGTAGGCAGAGGGCAGTTCAGGGCACTGCCGTCGAAAGCTATGAGTTAATCTTTCAACGTACGAAACGCGGGGCGGCTGCCTACTGCCCTCCGCCTACTGCCTACTTCTCTTCCATGACTATCTTCGACCTGTTCGTGCTCGCAATCGTCGGGGCGTCGGTGGCCGCGGGCGCCCTGCGCGGGTTCGTGCGCGCTCTGATTGCGAGCATCGGGCTCGCGGTCGGCTTCTTCCTTGCGTCGCACACGTACGAGCAGGCCGGCGCGTTTCTGCGCGGCCTCGGCGCCGTCGAGTCGGTCGAGGCCGCGCACGCCGCGGGCTTCCTTCTGATGGTGGGCGTCGTGCTGGCCGTCGGGTTCATTCTCGGCGAGTCCGTGCGCGCCGGGCTCAAGCGCGCGAAGCTCCAGTGGTTCGACCGCGCGCTCGGCGCGGGCTTCGGCCTCGTGCGCGGCGTGGCCGTCTGCTCGGTCGTCTACCTCGCGCTGACGGCCTTCCCCGTCAAGCTCGAAGCGGTCGAGCACGCGCGCACAGGCCCCGCGCTCGCGGAGGGCGCGCGCCTGCTCTCGTTCTGCACGTCCGGCGAGTTGCGCGCGCGCTTCCTCGCACAGTACCGGCACCTTTTCGCCTGAGCGCCCCGGCCGCGTAGAACCGTGCGCCCATCAAGACTTTATCCGAGGCACACACTTTCAGACCTGATCTGCATCGACGGAGCGAACCCCCAATGCCTATGCGCGCCCGGCTCGAAGCCCTGATTGACGAGATGCTCGACGGCCAGATCATGCTCGACGAGGCCCTCGAAGAGTTCGAGAAGCTCTACATCCAGAAGGCGCTCGCACGCCACCGGGAGCACCTCTCGCGCACGGCCGCCACGCTCGGCATCCACCGCAACACGCTCTCCAAGCGCGTCGCAGGCTACCGCACGCAGGAGCGCGCCGCCGCCTCGAACAACCACCGCCCGCGCAAAACCGCCTCCGGCCGCAAGCGCTAAACTCGCGCCGAAGAACGCCTCACGACCGGCAGAACAATCTGGAGTCCTGACAGACTCAGCCTACCTCGCAGAGTCGTCCGAAGCAGGCGTGTGCCTCGGCGCAGGCGGTGCGGGAGGCGGCCGTAGAGTCCGTAGAAGGCGGGGCACGTAGGTGAGCAGGAGCATGTCTATGAAGACCAGCCTGAACGACAGGTAGGTCAGCACCGGGAGTACGACGAGAGCGCGAAGCAGAGCGCGCGCGGGGTCGTAATAACGCCTCGTCCGGCTGCCGCGCAAACGCAGGTACAGCTCGTACAGGTCGCCGACCGTCCGGCTCAGCGTGAAGCGTTCGAGCATCAGCCTCCGCCCGGCCCGGCCCATCTCCCGCGCACGCTCGGGCTCGCGCAGCATCTTGCAGATGCACCGGGCGAGGTCGCGCGGGTCGTCGGGGTTGGCCTGCAACCCCGTCTCGCCTTCGCGGACGGTGTCAACGAGGCCGCCGACGCGCGTCACGACCGTCGGGCATTCCATCAGCAGAGACTCTATCGTCCCGGCGGGGTTGTCGTTGAGAGAAGCCTGGACGGCCACGTCCGCCTCGCGGAGGATGCGGTTCGCGTCGGCGCGGTAGCCGGGAAAGCGTACGCCCTCTTCGAGTCCCATCCGGCGCACCAACGCCTCGACCTCGCGCTTGTAAAGCTCGCCCGCCGCGCCCCAACCGGAGCCGATCAGCAGAAACTTCGCGTCCGGGTACTCACTCAGGACGTACGGGACGGCGCGCACGAGGTCGCCGTGCCCCTTGATGCCGCGGTTGTGGACGGCCTTCGGAATCCAGCGCGACTTCGAGAGGCGCGGGTAGAAGTACGCGACCATGACGACGAGCGGCGTCGTCGCCGGCCAGCCGAAAGCGGCCCGGATGCCGGCCGGCTCGACCTGCTCGGGGACGAAGCGGCGCTCGTCCGGGCCGTAGTAGATGAGCGGCGTCCTGTCGGGGCCGACGCCCAGCCCGCGGCACAGCCCGACGCTCCGCTCGCACGAGGGAATCAACGCCGACTCCATCCAGCAGGTCGCGCGGTCGATCCAGAGCGAGGTCTGCGCTTCGAGGTGGAACGGCGAGGCGTACATCGCGAGGCGGACGGGCACGTCGGCGAGCCACGCGGCGAGGCGCGCGATGACCATCGAGAAGAAGAGGTGGCTCTGCACCACGTCCACGCGCTCGCGCCGGAAGAGGCGGGCCAGCCTGTAGACGGCCGCGGGCGCACGCATCAGGCCAAGCGGCGTCGAGAAGCTGAAATTCTCGACGTGGTAGGGGATGCCTTCGGCCCGCAGGTGTTCGACGAGACTCCCGCCGGCGCCCCCGACGACGGCCAGAACCTCGCAGCCGTAGCGTTCGCGCAGCTCGCGCAACTGCTCGGCCACCCAGCGCGCGCCCTCGGCCGTGGCGACGACGTGGCACACCTTCAGCCCCGGCACAGGCGGGGCGGGAGATGCGTTCTGCTCGTGGGGCGTCGGCATGTAAGACTCCGCGTCAGCGAGGCTTGCGGTTGACACTCAAACGCCGAATGATTCAGACTCGCGCCCGACGCACGGCGCTCGCGCGGGCGGTTCGGTCTCCAAACTTTTTAACGGCAGGTCGGGGCTCGAATCTAACATAAACGCCGGGCGGCGCGTAGAGCGTGAAGATCCTCCCCTGAAGAGCCGAGTCAAACAGATGTCCTGGGAGCGCGTGGTCATCATCGGCGCGGGCGGGCACGCGCGCGAGGTCGCCGACATCCTGAGAGATCAGACGCGCGAGGGCGCGCGGCCGCGACTGGTCGGGTTCGTCGCCGACGACCCTCTGAACTACCCGGCCGAGGTCTCCGGAATCCGTTTCCTCGGCGACTGGTCATGGTTCGACACGGCCGACCCCGTGGGGCTGGCCGTCATCTGCGCCGTCGGGCTGCCGCAGTTGCGCAAACATCTGGCCGGGCGCGCTGCGGCGAAGGGGCTCGCGTTCGCGAGCGCCGTCTCGCCGCTGGCCTACGTCTCGCCGGAGGCGAGTCTGGGCGACGGCGTGATGGTCTTCCCGCACGCTTTCGTCAGCGACGGCAGCTCCCTGGGAGATCACGCCGTCGTCAACGTCGGGTCGAGCGTCAGCCACGACGCGCAGATCGGCCGCTTCGGCACGCTCGGCCCGGGCGTCCGCGTCGCGGGCCGCGTCTCGGTCGGCGAGGGCGCATATCTCGGGGTCGGTTCGAGCGTCATCGACAGAGTTTCAGTCGGCGCGTGGACGACGGTGGGCGGCGGCGCGTGCGTGACGCGGGACTTGCCCGCAAACGTCACGGCGGTCGGCGTGCCGGCGCGCGTCATCAAGATCAAGGAAGAGGGCTGGCATGAAGAGACGGACGGCATTAGCGGGGGGTAGCCCAATCTTCGAGAGCCTTGTGCGCGTCGCACGGCCGGTCCTACCCGACTTCGAGGCGCTGGCCCCCGAGCTGCGTGACGTGCTCGCCAGCGGCTTTCTGAGCAAGGGCCGGCACCTGCAAGCCTTCGAGGAGGCCCTGGCCGAGCACCTCGGCGTCCGCCACGCCGTCGCCGTCTCCAGCGGCACGACGGGCCTGATGCTGACCTACCAGGCGCTCGGCCTCAAGGGCGAAGTCGTCGTCCCGAGCTTCACCTTCATGGCGACGGTGAGCGCTTTGGTCTGGGTCGGCGCGCGCCCCGTCTTCGCCGACGCGAACGCCTCGACGACCAACCTCGACCCGGAGGCGGCCGAGGCCGTCATCAACGAAGAGACTTCGGCCGTCGTCGCCGTCCACAACCACGGCAACCCGGCCGACGTTGAAGGACTGCGCTCGCTCGCGGAGCGTCACGGCCTGCGCCTCATCTTCGACGCCGCGCACGCCCTCGGCTCTCTCTACGAAGGCGCGCCGGTCGGCCCGCAGGGCGACGCCCACGTCTTCAGCCTCAGTTTCACGAAGCTGCTCGTGGCGGGCGAGGGCGGCGTGGTCGCCACGAACGACGACGCGCTGGCCGAGCAGATTCGTTTCGGCAGGGAGTACGGCAACACGGGCAATTACGACAGCGCCTTCGCCGGCCTGAACGGGCGGATGGGCGAGTTGGCCGCGCTGCTCGCCCTGCGCGGCCTGCCCGCGCTCGAAGCCGGCGCGCGCCACCGCAACCGCCTGGCCGAACTCTACCGCGAGGAACTCGGCGACCTGCCCGGCATAGGCTTCCAGCGTGTGCGCGCGGGCGACCGCAGCTCTTACAAAGACTTCTCCGTCACAGTCGATGCCGCCACCTTCGGGCTGACGCGCGACGCGCTGGCGGCGGCGCTTGAGGCCGAGAACGTCGAGACGCGGAAGTACTACGACCCGCCCGCACACCGCCACACCGCCTACAGACGTTTCGCCCCGCCCGACGACGCGCTGCCCAACACGATGCTCCTGGCCGCGCGCAGCCTGAGCCTCCCCATCTGGTCGGACATGGAGCCGGCCGTCGTGTCGAACATCTGCGCGGCCGTCAGGACTGCGCACGAGTCGGCCGGTGAGATCAGGGCCGCGCTCGAAGCGAAGGGGGGCGCCTGCGCGACGGGCGCTCCGGCTTAACCGGCCGGCGCGGAGGCGGAAAAGTTTAAGGCCGGCTAACGGCTGCCCCGCCCCAGGATGTGGTTGACCAGGGTCACGAGGAGGGGCGGGACGAAGGGCTTCATCCGACGGCCGAGTCGGATGTAGGCCGGCTCGGAGGCGCCCGCCAAAAGCCGTCTCTTGAGTGATCGGAAGTCGGCGTCGAACTCGAACTCCAGATATTTGTTGTAAGTCTCGATGAGTTCCAGCACCTCCGCCCTCTGCTCGGCGGGCGTCTTCAGCGACCAGATTCCGCCGGGGTGTGCCCTGTAGATGGACAGGACTTCCGGGACATACCCGATCAAGCCCCGCCGGGCGATGACGATGTTGAACGGCCATTCGCGCACCTTCATACTCCAGAGCCCAGGCTCCAGGTCTGCGATAACGTCGCGGCGGTACATGCAGGCCGAGAGGTTTCCGACGAAATTTCCCCTCGCGAGCTGGCTCGCCGTAAAGAATCCGGGCTCGGCTTCACGGCCGAACGCCGGGTGAACGACGGCGCTCCCCGCCGCCTCGTCGAGCCTGATGAACCGGTGGAAGCAGAAGGCGCACTCCGGGTGCCGTCGAAGAAACTCGGCAAGTAGTTCCAGCTTTCGCGGGGATGTCCAGAAGTCGTCGCCTTCGAGGACGGCCACGTACCGGCCGCGGCAGGCGTCGAACCCGCGCTTGAAATTAAGGGTGATGCCCAGCCTCCGCTCGCCGGGCAGGAGCCGGACGTGAGGGTTGTTCGCCTCGTACTCCTTGAGGATTTCCAACGTGGCGTCCTGCGAACAATCGTCCGCGAGGACGACCTCCACGTCGAAATTCGTCCTCTGCATCGCTACGCCGTCGAGCGCCTGCCGGACGTACCGGTCTTGATTGTGTGTGACGACCAGAACGCTTACTTCGGGCTTGAATGCGGTGCTCATGGATTCCGATAGTTTCTCGCAGCGCGGGTGTTAAGGTAGACTCGCCGGCCGTGGAAAGAAGGCGCGGCTCCGGAAGTTCTCTTTTAAGTTCAGGCCGCGATTATACATCGGGCCGGCGAATGCAGGCCGCGGGGGCTTGAGGCTCTGAATGCTCCGAGCGTACGTCACACTTGTCGGTTCCGTGCTCATCACGGCGCTCGTCTTTCGCGCGCTCGAACGGCTCGCGCCCGCCGAGCGCGGCCAGCCCCGCTCGTCATGGCTCTTCAACCTCGCCTACACGCCCCTCTTCCTCCTCCTGATTCTCCCGCTCAACGTTATCTTCGGCCCGGCCTACTCGCGCGTCTCGGCCTACACGGGGGGCGGCCTCTTTCCGGAGTTCGCGGGCGAAGAGAGCGGCGCGGCGGCGCACGTCCTGTTCGCACTGGTCTACTTCGTCGTCTGGGATCTCTGCCAGTACGCGCTGCACAGGCTGCAACACACCGTGCCGCTGCTGTGGGAGACGCACAAGTTTCATCACAGCGAGACGGCGCTCAACTCCAGCACGCAGGCCAGGGTGCACGCGCTGAGTTACGCGCTGACGCTCGTCTTCCACCTGCCCGTCATCGTCCTCTTCGGCCTGCGGGCGCCGCACTTCGTCGCGGCCTTCCTGATGTTCCGGCTGTGGGGCTTCTTCAACCACATGAACGCGCGGGTCGGCCTGGGGCCGCTCACGCCGCTCGTCTCCGGCCCGCAGTGGCACCGCCTCCACCACTCGATCCGCGCAGAGCATCACGACAGGAACTTCGCCACCTTCTTCCCCTTCATCGACATCCTCTTCGGCACCTACCGCCGCCCCCGCGCGGACGAATACCCGCCGACGGGGCTGGCCGGCGAGCCGCAGGGCTGGCTCCACGCGGCGACCGTCGCCCCCCTCCACGCCTGGTACAGGATGGCGCGCCGCCGCGACGAGACCTGAACACCCTTTGAAAGTTCAGCCGCCACGCCCTTCAACCGACGCCCAACCCCGCTCAAACCCCCGTCGGCGAACGCGAAATCCCCATCCACACGTGTAGAGATGGTCTCGACGGCCGTCGAGAAGCCAACTCCGCTTGTAGAGAGAGCATTTCCGGCCGTGTAGATGACTCCGGCGCGTGTCGAGAGAACGTTTCGACGCGTCGAGCGGAGCTTTCAGCCCGTAGAGATGACGCGCACTCTTGTTGAGCAGACCTGACAGCTAATTCAATTTATCCGCACACCCGTTTAGATAAATCGCATTTATGTAAAATCCGTCCGCACACCCGTTGAGATGAGTTGTCAGCTAATTCAATTTATACGTGAGCCCGTTTATAGCGGCTTGCGCTTGAGTGCGACCGCAGATGAGTCAGTACCGCCTGCGGTAGCGGGCGGGTAGCGCGCACGAGACCCTCCCGCTACCGCAGGCGGTACTGACT
>JBJMGP010000050.1:0-8136 GCA_045807865.1 Pyrinomonadaceae bacterium | reverse complement strand
GAGCGGGAGGTCGTAGCCCGTCAGGTGCAGCAGAGAGTAGAGCAGCATCGAGCCGTGGCCGGCCGAGAGCAGGAAGCGGTCGCGCCCCTGCCACTTCGGGTCGCGCGGGTTGTGGCGCATGAAGCGCGTCCAGATGACGTAGGCCATCGGCGCGGCGCCCAGGGGCAGACCGGGGTGGCCGGACTCGGCGCGCTGCACGGCGTCGAGGGAGAGTGCGCGGATGGTGTTGATGCAGAGCTGATCGAGGTCTGGCGTGGTATCCCTGGTCGGCGTTGACGCGCTCATCTTTCGTTCCCTGCCTTCTTTTGAGTTTGGATTTCCGGTGGGGGACATCATACAGAAAGCGGGCGCGTGTGACGAGTCACACGCGCCCGCTCGGTGCCGACCGACAGGTCGCCTTACTTAATCTGCATCGCGCCGACGGCGCGCGCGGCATTGACGCGGCCGCCGGAGACGATCTTGCCCTTGAGCGAGTCGAGCTTATCGACCGTGTTGATGAGACGTTCGCGCAGCTCCTTGACCGAGAGGTTCGGCTCGTCCGCCAGCACCAGCCCGGCCACGCCCGCGACGAACGGCGTCGCCATCGAAGTGCCCGAGTGCTCCTGGTACTCGCCGCCCAGCCACGTCGAGAGAATCTCCTTGCCCGGGGCGGCGACGTGGACGCCCTTCGCGCCGTAGTTCGAGAACGAGGCCAGCTCGTCGCGGCGGTCGAGCGCGGCGACCGACAGGACGTTCGGCAGCTGGTAACCCGAAGGGTAGTGCGGCCGCTTGTCGGCGTTGGCGCCGTCGTTGCCCGCGGCGGCGACGAAGAGGATGTCGGCCTCGCCCGCCTTGCGGATCACGTCTTCGAGCGCCTTCGAGCGCGAGGTCGAGCCCCAGCTCGCGCTGATGACGCGGACGTTGACGCCGTCCTTCTTGCGCGCGATGACGTAGTTGATGGCCTCGATGGCGTCCTTCGTCGAGCCGAAGCCGCCGCGCCCCATGAACTTCAAAGGCATGATCTCGACGTGCCAGTTGACGCCGACGATGCCGAGGTTGTTGTCGCCCTCGGCGCCGACGATGCCGGCGCAGTGCGTGCCGTGGCCGTTCTCGTCCATCGGGTCGCGCTCGCTCTCGACGGCGCTGAAGCCGTCGGCGTCGTCCATCACGCCGAGCTGCGGATCGACGTACATCTCCATGTCGTCGGGGCGGTGCCACATGTTGCCGACGAGGTCGGGGTGCGTGTAATCGACGCCGCTGTCGAGGACGGCGATGACGACCTTCTTGCTCCCCTGCGTCTTCTCCCACGCGGCCAGCGCGCTGATGTCGGCCTCGGCGCGGCCGTTGCGCTGACCCGTGTTGAGAAGACCCCACTGGTCGGAGAACCGCGGATCGTTGGGGCCGGCCAGGGCGCTCGGCTGCCCGAACGTCCTGCTGTACTCGATACCCCGCGGGTCATCCAGCTCGATGCGGAAGTTGGGCTCGGCGTACTCGACCTCGGGGAGCGAGGCGTACTCCGCGGCGACCTGGGCGGCCGACTCGTCGTCGAGGTCGTCGATGGCGGCCAGCCCTTCGACCGACTCGATCTCGTCCTCGACGCGGTCGTTGTGCGACGCGGCGATCTCCTCGATGCGCTCCTCGGAGACGCCGGGCCTGAAGCGCACGAGCACCTCCGCCTCGCGCTCTTCGCCCTCACCGATGACGGGCGGCGGGTCTACGGCGGCCGGCGCGGCCGGGGGCGCCGCCTGCTTGACGACCACTTGATACCGCGGCGCGTGGTGCCCCTCCCAGCGCTCGATCCGTCCGGCCGCCGCCGCCAGCATGACGAGCGCCGCCGCCAGCGCAATGTGAAGGGTGTAGTTTCTACGGTTCATTGCTCACTCCTCAAAGCTTGTAGTTCTTCCCTTTGAAGTCGTACAGGCGGATCTGCCCGCGGTCGGCGCGGTACTCGTAGGTCTCGCCGCGGGCGGCGAGGCGTATGCGCCAACCGGAGGTGATCATCATCCCGCTCATCTCGTCGCGCAGGGGCGCGCCGAGCGCCGTGTTGGGGAAGTCGGCCTCTTCGACAGACTTTTCGTCAATCTCTTCCTCGGGGAGGCCGAGCCGGCTTGCCAGATCGGCTCGCGCGCGCCCGACCGCCTCCTCTTCGCTGTAAGCCATTCGTTTCAGAATCTCCCGCCGCAGGTTGTCCGACCTGAAACTTATACGCCCGGAGGCGCGCCCGCGTTTTCTTTTTTCCAGCCCCGCGGTGCCCGAGTATTCTGCGCCCGCGGCGTGTGCGCCGTCAAAAGAAAAGTCGTCGACGGCCGACCGCGGGCGACCCCGTCCAACCCTCGGGACGGAAATCCGCATCAACCAATCGTCCCGCCGAACGTTCCGCTGCTGCGCCGGCCGACAGCCCGGCAACCTTAGGACAACTCCGCACACGACCCGCGAGACGCGAACGCCGAGGGCGGGCGTGTGCCCTGACGACTCTCTCTTTTTTCGGAGGCCCACGATGAAGGCCAAGCTCCTTCCACTCGCACCGCTCGCGCCCTGCCTGGCCGCCTGCGCGGCCTCCTTCACAGTCGCGCAGGCACAGCGCCGCGCCGCGCACGCCGCCGTGAAGACGGCCGCGGCGCCGGCCGCCCCGGTCGCACGTACGACGACGACGCCGGCGACGGCCGCGCGCTCCGCGCAGACGCTCCCCATCCGCCGCGTCATCCTCTACAGCAACGGCGTCGCCTACATCGAGCGGCGCGGCACCGTCACGGGCCACGCCGAGATCGACCTCTCCTTCAAACAGTCGCAGGTGGACGACGTGCTCAAGTCGATGGTCGTCCTCGACCTCGGCCGCGGGCGCGTCGGGGCCGTGAGCTACAACTCCAGCGCTCCGCCCGCCGCGCGCATGGCCGACATCCCCTTCTCCATCTCGCCCTCGAACGTGATCTGGCTTCAACTTAACAGAACCGCGCGCGGGGGAGAGCGGGTCGTATGGCGGGGGAATGAATTAACAGGGATGGACAGGATGTGCAGGATTAGATTTTAAATTTTTATCCTGCACATCCTGTCCATCCCTGTTAACTGTTCTTACCGTGACCCGCACCCGCTTGCCGCCGGTCGCGGTTCTGTTACTTCAAATCCCCGAACAGATTTTGGAGGAGCGCGCAGACCGTGATGGCGGCGGTCTCGGCGCGGAGGGTGCGGCCGCCGAGGGTGACGACGTGCCAGCCGTGCGCGCGCGCGAGTTCTATCTCTTCGTCCTCCCAGCCGCCCTCGGGGCCGACGAGGGCGGCGACGTTCGCGGGCGGCGACACCCGGCACGGCAGCTCGCTCAGGCCGGCGCCGCCACGCTCCGCGAACATCAGATGCAAGAAGTCTAAGCCCGGGTCGGCGGTGACGAACGTCTCGAACGCCCACGGCGGATGGACGCTCGGGACGCGCGCGCGCCCCGACTGCTTCGCGGCTTCGAGCGCGAGCCGCTTCCAACGTTCGACGCGCTTCGCGGCATCGCGCCCGTCGTGCAAACGCACGTCCGTCCTCTTCGTCAGGAGAGGCTTGATGAGGCCGACGCCCAGTTCGACCGCCTTCTGCACGACGAGGTCGAACTTCTCGCCCTTCAACAGCGCGACGGCGAGCAGGATGAAGACGGGCGGCTCCGGGCTCGGCGGCTCGACCTCACCTTGCACTTCGAGCGTCGCGCCCCCTCGGCGGCCGCCGGCCTCTCGCACGACGCAGAGGAACTCTTGCCCCTCGCCGTCAAACACACGCGCCTCGTCGCCCGCGCGCAGGCGCAGCACGTCGCGCAGGTGGCGCGACTCCTCCTCGGACAGAGTCACCTGACCGGGCGTGGGCCAGAAGGCGTCGGGGTTCGCGTAGAATCTTCTGAGGCTCACGGGGAAGTCTCACACGACGAAGGCGACCCACTCGCCGTCACTTTCCAACTCGTATTCGCCGACGCCCAGCTCGGCGAGGCGCGCGGCGACCTGCGGGACTTGCGTCGCGAGGATGCCGGAGAGGACGAGGCGGCCGCAGGCGGCGCCGAGCAGCGCCGGGAGCAGCGGCAGAATCACGTCCGCCGTCAGGTTGGCACAGACGAGGTCGGCCGAGGCCGTCGTCTCTTCGACGGTGCCGACGCGGAAGTCGATGCGGCCGGCGACGCCGTTGAGGCGCGCGTTCTCTTCCGCGACCGAGACGGCCAGGGGGTCTGTGTCGCACGCCTCGACGCGTGACGCCGGGTTGAGCTTCGCGGCGGCGATGGCGAGCACGCCCGTCCCCGTCCCCACGTCGAGAAAGCTCGCGCCGTCGAAATGTTTTTCGATGGCGGCGAGACACAGACGCGTCGTCTCGTGCGTGCCCGTGCCAAAGGCCATGCCCGGCTCGACGACGATACGGATGCGGCCGTCGGCCGCCAGCCCTCCTTCCACTCGGCGAGCCAGTCGCGCCCCTCGACCTCGCGGAACTTCATCTCGCGCACGTCCGACGACGCGAGCCCGTAGACGCGCAGCGCCTCACTCAGCACCGCGCGCACGACCTCCACCTCCGGCAGCGTCTCGAAGTACCCGGTGACCCGGACGAGCGCGTCGGCCCCCGAGCCCCCTTCGGACTCCGTGCCGAGCGCGCCCGCCTCCATCAGCGCGTACTCCACGGCCTCCGCCGCCGACGCCGTGCAGCTCAACTCAAGCGCGTACCAGTTCATAAAAACCGTGAACCGTAAACCGTGATAAGAAGGAAAGCAGTTTTTACTCGTCACGGTTTACGGTTTACGCTCCTCGATGCCCATCTCGCTCAGCGCGCGCGGCGAGTCGCGCCAGCCCTCCTCGACCTTGACGAAGATTTCGAGGTAGACCTTGTGGCCTAACAGCCGCTCGATGTCGCGGCGGGCTTCCGTCCCGACCTTCTTGAGTCGAGCGCCGCCCTTGCCGATGATGATGCTCTTCTGCGTGTCGCGCTCGACGTAGACGGCGCAGTAGACGCGCGTCAGCTCTTCCGACACCTCCTCGTAGCGCTCGGTGACGACGGCCGTCACGTAGGGTATCTCCTCGCCGGTCACGTGCAGAATCTTCTCGCGCACCATCTCGGCGACGAGCGCGCGCATCGGCTGGTCGGTCAGCTCGTCCTCCCCGAAGATGGGCTCGCCCTCCGGCAGATGTTCGATGAACTCTTTGACGAGGTCTTCCAGTTGGTCGCCCGTGCGCGCCGAGAGCGGGACGACGCCGCGCCACTCGTGTTCGCCCGAGTACCACTCGATGAGCGGGAGGAGCCGGCGCTTGTCGTCGATCCTGTCCGTCTTGTTGAGCAGCAGCAGCGACGGCTTGCCCGCGCGCTTGACGAGGTCTAAGACGAAGCGGTCTCCGTTGCCCGTCGGGGCGCTCGCGTCGCGGATGAGGCAGACGAGGTCCACGCCTTCGAGCGCGTCGTGGACGGCGGCCATCATCCTTCGGTTGAGCAGGAAGCCCGGCTGGTGCACGCCCGGCGTGTCCACCAGAACGATCTGCCCCCCCGGCCTGGTGATGACGCCTTGAATCCGGTGGCGCGTCGTCTGCGGCTTGTTCGACACGGCCGCGATCTTCTCGCCCACCATCCGGTTCAGGAGCGTAGACTTGCCCGCGTTCGGCCGCCCCACCAGCGCCACGTAGCCGCTGCGGTAACCTTCGCTTCCTGTGCCCTCTTCGTCCATCTTCATCTCGCCGTGACTTCGAAGGTCGTCTCCAACATCTCCGGGTCGGCGGAGCTGCGCCCCGCCATGAGCTTGAAGGTGCCGGGCTCGACGACGTAGCGCATCTCCTGGTTGTAGAAGCCGAGTTCGGCGGGGGTGAGCTTGAAGCTGAGCGTGCGGCGCTCGCCGGGCTGGAGCGTGACGCGCTTGAACCCTTTCAGTTCTTTGACCGGGCGCACGCGCGAGGCGGCCACGTCGCGGATGTAGAGCTGGACGACCTCGTCGCCCTCGCGCCGGCCGGTGTTCTCGACCTCGACGCTCACGTCAACGCTCCCCGAGGCGGGGATGCGCGGCGCGCTCAGGCGCAGGTTCGAGAGGCGGAAGGTCGTGTACGAGAGGCCGTGGCCGAAGGGGTAGAGCGGCCCGACGGGCACGTCGAGGTATTTCGAGGTGTACTTCTCGTTCGTGGGCGGCCGCCCCGTGCTCGGCTGGTTGTAGTAGAGAGGCTCCTGCCCCGCCGTGCGCGGGAAGGTGACGGGCAGCTTGCCGCCGGGGTTGTAGTCGCCGAAGAGTACGTCGGCGATGGCCTCGCCGCCGCGCGTGCCCGCGAACCAGGTTTCGAGTATCGCGGGCGAGTTCTCGGCGACCCAGTTGATCGAAAGGGGCCGGCCGTTCATCAGCACGACGGCGTAGGGCTTGCCCGTCTGGTGTATGGCCTGAAGTAGCTCCAACTGTCTGCCCGGGAGGTCGAGCGAGGTGCGGGCGGCGGCCTCGCCGCTCATGTCGGCCGTCTCGCCGACGGCGACGACGACCACGTCCGCGTCACGCGCGGCGCGCACGGCCTCGGCGATGGAGTTCGACGCCGTCGGCGTCGCCGCCAGCCGCGCGGCCTCGGTGTCGGCGGCGCTCGCGACGTTCGTCCCGCCGGCGGCGCTCGGGTTCGGCGGCGGCGCGTCGTAGTTGCCCATCACACCTCGGCCCTCGACCGCCACGCCCTTCTCGTAAAGAACCTTCGTGCGCGGCGAGACCTTCGCCTTAATCCCTTGCAGTAAAGTTAGAGAGTCCTGCGGCCGGCCGTCGCCCGACCACGAGCCGATGATCGAACGCGGGTCGTCGGCGAGCGGGCCGATGACGGCGATGGTGCGCACGTCCTTGCGGAGAGGGAGGGTCTCGCGCTCGTTCTTCAAAAGCACCAGAGAGTGCGCCGCCACCTCGCGCGCCGCGCGCAGGTGCTCGGCGTTCAGAAGGGTCATGGACTCGCGCGACTCTTCAACGTAGGGGCGGTCGAAGAGGCCGGCGCGGAACTTGACGCGCAGGATGCGCCGGACGGCCTCGTCCACGTCGGCCAGCTTCAGCTTGCCCTGTCTCAACAACTCGGCGCCGTTCTGGTTGTAGAGGCGGCCGACCATCTCCATGTCCACGCCGGCCGACAGAGCCAGGCGCGCGGCGTCGGCGCCGTCGGCGGCGTAGCCGTGGGCAATCATCTCGGTGACGGAGGTGTAGTCGCTCACGACGAACCCGTCGAAGCCCCACTCGCCGCGCAAGACCTTCGTCAGAGTGAAGCGGTTCCCCGAAGAGGGCACGCCGTTGAGGTCGTTGAAGGCGCTCATCAAGGTGCCGACGCCCGCCTCCACCGCCGCCCGGAACGGCGGCAGGTAGACCTCGCGCAGCTGCTGCTCGCTCATGTCGGTCGTGTTGTAGTCGCGCCCCGCCTCGGCCGCGCCGTACGCGACGAAGTGCTTGGCGCACGCGACGACCCGGTCCGGCGCCGAGTAGTCCGACCCCTGGAAGCCGCGCACGCGCGCGCGCGCGAACGCAGAGCCGAGGTACGTGTCCTCGCCCGCGCCCTCGGTGATGCGACCCCAGCGCGCGTCGCGCGCCACGTCCACCATCGGCGCGAAAGTCCACGCGATGCCGGCCGCGCGCGCCTCAGTCGCCGCGACGTAGGCCGAACGCTCCGCCACGGCCGGCTCCCAGCTCGCCGCCTCGCCCAGAGGGACGGGAAAGATCGTCCGGTAGCCGTGAATCACGTCGAACCCGAAGATGAGCGGAATCTTCAGACGCGACCCGTCGACCGCCGCCCGCTGCAACTCGTTCGCGTTCCTGGCCCCGCGCACGCCCAAAGTCGAGCCCAAACGTCCCGCCCGCGCCGCTTCGAGCAAGTCCGGGTTCGCCTTCCCGTTGACATCGCCGCCCGACTGCTGCAACTGTCCCAGCTTCTCCTCCAAAGTCATCCGGGCGAGGAGCGCCTCGACCTTCCGCTCGATGTCGTCCTGCGGCGCGGTGCGTCTTGACGGCGTGCGGCGTTGCGCGTTCGCTTCGAGAGGCAGTGTTGACAGAAGGATTGCGGCGGCGAGCAACAGTCCGGGGTGCCGAGCGAGTTTCATCAGTCTCTCCGTCCGTAATCGCCGCGTCAGCGGCGTCTGAGTTTAGCCCGGCCTTGCAAGGCCGGGCTAAGGTTGAGAGAACTACGCCGCGTCGCGTCAGCGACGCCTGAACGCACACGCAAGGCTCAGGCG
>JBJMGP010000049.1:0-15667 GCA_045807865.1 Pyrinomonadaceae bacterium | reverse complement strand
GCGTCGATGGGGTTGATGCAGGTGATGCCGTCGCGCACGAGCGCGCCCGAGAGGCGGTTGATGATGTAGCGAGGGCTTATGCCATCCATGCCCTCGCGCACCGCCTCTTCTTTCAGCTCGCGCACGTCCTTCGACTTGTACCCTTCAACGTCCTCGCCGTCGTAGAGCTTCATCTTCTTGACGACATCGACGTTGGCGCGCTTCGGCTCTTCGAGCCGCGTCATGACGGCAAACATGGCGGCGACGCGCAAAGTGTTCGGCGCGATGTGGACGTTGCGCAGAATCTCGGACTGCTTGAGGAGCTTGTCGTAGATGCGCTCCTCCTGCGAGACGCGGAGGTTGTAGGGCACTCGGACGAGGATGATGCGGTCTTGCAGCGCCTCACTCTTCTTGTTGCCCGCGAAAGAGACGTACTCGTTCTCGTTCGTGTGCGAGAGGATGACCTCGTCGGCGTAGAGCATCGCGAAGCGGCCGGTCTTGATGTTCTGCTCCTGCGAGAGCGTGAGGAGCGAGTACAGGAACTTCTCGTCCACCTTCAGCATCTCGATGAACTCCATCACGCCGCGGTTGGCGATGTTCAGCTCGCCGTCGAAGCGGTAGGCGCGCGGGTCGGACTCCACCCCGACCTCGCCGATGGTCGAGAGGTCGATGGAGCCGGTCAGCTCCGTGATGTCCTGCGACTTCGGGTCGGAGGGCGCGAAGGTGCCGATGCCGACTCTCTGCTTCTCGGAGAAGATGATGCGGTGGACGCGCACGTCCTCGTGGCGGCCGCCGTAGGTGTGTTCGAGCGCGTAGCGGCACTGCGGGCAGAGGTCGCCCTCGATGTAGATGCCGTAATGTTTTTCGATCTCGGGGCGCAGTTGCGCGGGGATGAGGTGCAGAGGCTCCTCGTGCATCGGGCAGTCCTTGATGGCGTAGACGGCTCCGGCTTCGGTGCGCGTCCACTCCTCCAGCCCGCGCTTGAGCATGGTGACGATGGTGGACTTGCCGCCCCCCACGGGGCCCATCAGGAGCAGGATGCGCTTGCGGACTTCGAGGCGCTGCGCCGCCGACTTGAAGTACTCGACGATGCGCGCGATGGGCTCCTCGATGCCGAAGAGTTCCGCGGAGAAGAACTTGTAGCGCGCGATCTCGTCGCGGGTGCCCTCGTTCAGCTTCTCCACGCCGGCGGCGTGGACCATGTCGTTGATGCGCGCGTGAGAAAGCTCGGCGAGGCGGGGGTTCTGCGTGACCAGCTCGAAGTAGTCGCGGAAGCTCCCCTCCCACGCGAGCGCTGCGTGCTCCTGGCGCAGCGCTTCGAGCCGCGCCGAAATGTCGAACTTGCCGTTTCCGTCCTGCTCTTGCATAGCCTTCTGTAAACCTCACACTCGGCTTCGCGCGCTCAGGGACGGCGTGTCTGCTCACGCCCTCGAATGAAAAGTCAGGCGGCACCGCCGACGAGGCGGGCCGCCCTGAGGAACACTGCTCGATGCGCGTGTGCGGGCGAGACGCGCGAGACCGGGCCCGCCGCGCCGTCGAGTTTCAGTGCAACTCCTCAACGAGCTGTTTTTCAAAGGGGAAAGGCTGTCAGCTTTGTCAGTCAGTCGGTTCGCTCAGGTCGAACGCCCTTTGACGCCAAGTATAGCACAGCGCCCTAGCGCCTCAGTCAACACTTATTTTCGACCGCCAGCATCACCCGCGGCCGCAACGCCGACGCGCGCGCGTCGTACGCACCGACCGCGAGCAGCGCGCCCCGCTCGTCCAGCAGCGCGACCTGCGCGCCGTCCTCCCAGCCCTGCGACTCCCCGGCCGCGACCGCCGCGCCGTGGCGGACGCGGGCCGCCTCTTGGGCCGTTAGATGCGCGGAAGGCATTCGAGGGAGGGCCGCTTCGAGCGGGACTAAAAACTCCTGCCCTTCTTCGAAGAGTTGCGGCAGCCCTTCAAGCGAAACCGCGCGGTCCAAGCCGAACTCGCCCGCGCGGGTGCGGCGGAGCGCGGCGAGGTGCGCTCCCGTCTTCAAATTTTCGCCGACCGACTCGGCCAGAGCGCGCACGTAAGTCCCCGCCGAGCAGACGACGCGCGCGCGCACATCGCACGTCCCGTCCCCGTTGCGTCTGGCAAAACTTCCGTCTTCGTCCCGAACAATCTCAAACTCGCTCACGCGGACGGGCACGGCCTTGCGCTCGACCTCCTCGCCCTTGCGCGCCAGTTCGTAAAGCTTCTTCCCCGCGACCTTCTTCGCCGAGTACATCGGCGGCACCTGCCCGAACTCGCCGCGTAGGGGCACGAGCGCCGCCTCAAGGTCTTCGGGCTTGAGGGCCGCGCAGTCAGACGCTCCCCCACCCTCCCGGCGCGCGCCCGTCAGGTCGCCCGTGTCCGTGCTGAAGCCCAGCCGGATCGTCGCCTCGTACTCCTTCTCCGCCCCCGACAAAAACTGCGCGAGCCGCGTCGCGCGCCCGACCAGCAGCACGAGCACGCCCGTCGCAAAAGGGTCGAGCGTCCCCGTATGCCCGACGCGCTTCTCCTTTAAGACGCGGCGGACGCGCGCCACCACGTCGTGCGAAGTCCACCCCTCCGGCTTGTCGATGATGAGTAGTCCGTCCATGTGGCTTCAATCTTAAAGCAATCGTTTGCCGACCAGAAGGCGGGCGGGTAGAGTATCGTTCGTGGAGCGCAAGAGCCCGAAGTACAGACCGAAGTACAAGCCGCGGCCGTCGAAGACGGAGAGGCAGATCAACGCCGACCTCGAAGAGGAGCGGAGGAAGGCGCGCCCGCCGCGCGCCATCGACGCCGAGAAGGCGCGCGAGCGGACGCTGCAAAGGGCCGTCAAGCTCCTCGCCGCCAAGCCGCGCTCCGTGCAAGAGCTGCGCGAGCGCCTACTCGAAAAACAGTGGACGGACGACGCGGCCGTTGACTACGCGCTCGACAAACTCAAGGAGTATGGCTATCTCGACGACGAGCGCTTCGCCTTCGGCTTCGCCTCCTACAGGGTCAGGCAGAAACCGGTCGGGCGCCAGCGCCTCGCGCGCGACCTACAGACCAAGAAGGTCTCGAAGGAGACGGCCGACGCCGCGCTCGAACTCGTCTACCAGGAGACGCCCGAGGAGGAGTTGATCGCACGCGCCATCGAGAAACGCATCCGCCTCCGCGGCCGCCCCACCACAAGGCAGGAGACCAAGAGCCTCTACGACCACCTCCTGCGCCTCGGCTTCTCCTACGACCTCATCATCCGCAAAGTCCGCGAAGCCTCCGACGCATCGGCTGAAGATGACGAAGAAGACGCTTAGACCCCTCGTCCCGCCTGTTTCGCCCGCCCCGACGCCCCATGCTAAACTTTCTGACAAGGAGATTACGTCAAGTATTCACGCCGTCGAAGAGTCAGCCTCTACTGACTACTGACTACTGACTACTGACTACTTTTTTTATGATTACCGGCAACGAACTACGCGAAAAATTTCTCAGCTACTTCGAGCGACACGGCCACCGGCGCGTCGCTTCGAGCCCGCTGCTGCCCGCCAACGACCCGACGCTTTTGTTCGCCAACGCGGGCATGAACCAGTTCAAGGACGTGTTCCTAGGGCTAGAGCCGCGCGACTACAAGCGCGCCGCCTCTTCACAGAAGTGCCTGCGCGCCGGCGGCAAGCACAACGACCTCGACGAGGTCGGCAAGACCGCGCGCCACCAGACCTTCTTCGAGATGCTCGGCAACTTCTCCTTCGGCGACTACTTCAAGGAGGACGCGATCCGCTTCGCCTGGGACTTCTTAGTCAACGAGCTGAAGCTCGACCCCGAGCGTCTCTGGTTCACAGTCTTCGCGGGCGACGACGAAGTGCCGGCCGACGAGGAGGCCATCCGTTTGTGGCAGGAGGTCGGCGCGCGCCCCGAGCGCATCCTGCGCTTCGGCCGCAAGGACAACTTCTGGCAGATGGCCGAGACAGGCCCGTGCGGCCCCAACTCGGAGATCAACTACTACCTCGGCGAGCACCCGGAAGACCCCGATTTCAACCGACCCGAACTCGTCAACGGCCCCGGCGACACGACGATGGAGATTTGGAACCTCGTCTTCATGCAGTACAACCGCGTCGAGACCGAGCCGGGCCGGTACGCGCTCGAACCTCTGCCCGCGCCGTCCGTTGACACGGGCGCGGGGCTCGAACGTCTCACGGTCGTCATGCAGGGCGTGAAGACGAACTACGACACCGACCTCCTCAAGGACATCGTGCTCTTCACGGCGAAGCTCGCCGACCGACATTACGAGGCGGACACGCCCGAGGGCTTCGCCATGCGCGTCGTCGCCGACCACGCGCGCGCCGCGGCCTTCTCCATCGCCGACAACATCCTGCCGGGCAACGAGGGGCGCAACTACGTCTTAAGAAAAATCATGCGCCGCGCCATCTACCAGGGGCGCCACGCGCTCGGCTTCGACGGCCCCTTCTTCCACGAGGTCACGGACTTCGTCGTCGAACAGATGCGCGAGGCTTACCCCGAGCTCGAAGCCGCGCGCGAGTTCATCGGCCGCATGGTTCGCCTCGAAGAGGAGCGCTTCGGCTCGACGCTCACCGTGGGTTTGCAGAAGCTCGAAGCCCTCTTCGCCTCGACGGCGGCGGGGGAGATGCCGGACTACGGAGAACTCGCTCGCCTCTACGACACCTTCGGGACGCCGCGCGACCTCATCCGCATCGGGCTCGAAGAGCGCGGCTTCACCGTAGACGAGGAGACGTACAATGAAGAGTTCGACCGCGCGCTGCGCGAGATTCAGGGCGCGGGCACGAAGGGTCACGCCGCGGTCGCGTCCAGGGCCAACCCCGTCTACGCGCAGGTCGCCGAGCGCGTCGGCGCGAGCAAGTTCACGGGCTACGACGAGACGCGCACCGAGGGCGCGAAGGTCGTCGCGCTGCTGCGCGGTGAGGGCGAGGTCGAAGAGTTGAAGGAGGGCGAAGAGGGCGAGGTCGTCCTCGACCGCACGCCCTTCTACGCCGAGTCGGGCGGGCAGGTCGGCGACACCGGCGCGCTCTACAACAACGCGGCGCACGCCTTCGTCAACGACACTCCTCCTGCGCCGGCGGGCGGCCTCGTTGTTCACCGCGTCAAAGTCGAGCGCGGCTCTTTGAAGGTCGGCGACACGTTGACCGCTCAGGTCGATGCCGAAAAGCGCGACGCCACCCGGCGCAACCACACGGCGACGCACCTGATGCACGCGGCGCTGCGCGAGGTCTTGGGCACGCACGTCAAGCAGGCCGGCTCGGTCGTCGCGCCCAACTACCTGCGCTTCGACTTCTCACACTTCCAGCCGGTGACGCGCGACGAGATCGCTGAGATCGAGCGCCTCGTCAACTACCATGTGCTGCGCAACGAACCCGTCCGGACGGAGCTGCTCTCTCTGGAGCAGGCGATGCAGACCGGCGCGATGGCGCTCTTCGGCGAGAAGTACGCCGAGCGCGTGCGCGTCCTGACCGTGCCCGGCGAGGAGGGCGTCTTCTCCAAAGAGTTGTGCGGTGGCACGCACGTCCGCGCGACGGGTGACATCGGCCTCTTCAAGATCACGAGCGACGAGTCCATCGCATCGGGCACGCGCCGCATCCGCGCCGTCACGGGCCGCGACGCCTTCCTCCGCTTCCAGGAGACCGAGGCGCTCGTCGATCAAATCTCCGGCGAGCTGCGCTCCACCCGCGGCGACGTGCCCGCGGCGGTCGCGCGCTTGCAGGAGGAGTTGAAGAAGGCCCGGCGCGAGGCCGACGAACTGCGCTTGAAACTCGCGCTCGGCGCAGGGGCGCAGGCGCAGAACGGCCAGGATGCGCGCGAGGTCGCGGGCGGCGTCATGGTGCTCGCGCGCGAGGCGAGCGACCTCGATGCATCCGCCCTGCGCCAGCTCTCCGACACTCTGCTCGCGCAGATCAAGACGGGCGTCGTCGTGCTCGGCCGTCGGGCCGACGGCAAGGCTTCGCTCATCGTGCGCACCTCGCCCGACCTCTCGCAGCGCGTCCCGGCCGGACAGGTCATCAAGGAGCTTGCCCCCATCATCGGCGGCCGCGGTGGCGGCAAGCCCGACATGGCCGAAGGCGGCGGCCCCGAGCCGCAGAAGCTCAGCGAGGCTTTGGAGGCGAGCTACCAGATCGTCGAACGCCTCTACACCCAACAGGGCGCCGCGGCCTGAAGCCAGGTCAAAAGTAAAAAGGCAAAAGTGAAGAAGGAGGACGAGAGGCAGCGTGCCTCTCGTCCTCCTTCTGTTATTGGATGAGAGGCAGCGTGCTTCTCATCCACACTTTTGCCTTTTTACTTTTGACTCACAGCCTGCGCGGCCACCCACTCCTTCTGCTTGTCCGTGAGCGTGACGTTCATCCTCTGGAGGGTCGCGGCGTTGAGCGTCCCAGTCACCTTGAGCCCTTCGGCCTCCTGATACTTCTTGAGGCCGTCGCGCGTCGCCGTGTCCAATTTGCCGTTGGCGTCGCCCGCATAAAGGTTGCGCTGCTTGAGAAGGGCTTGCGCCTGCTTGATCTGCTCCTTGGTGGCGTGGAAGACGGGGCCGCGCTTCTTTGTCGTGTTGGCATTGGCCGCGGCCGTGGACGTGTTGGTGTTCTGCGCGGCGGCGGCTCCCGCGGAAAGGCAGAGCGACGCCGCGAAGATTGCGGTCAGCAGTCTTTTCATCTGTTTCTCCTGTTGGGTGAGGTGCGCTGGCGGTCGCACGCGTTAATGCCTGAGAATTTACCCGCTTGGGAAGCGGCTTTCATCATACACGCACTGTCAAGACTTCGACCCCCAGCCTCGCCCGGCCGAGACAGAAAATAGCTCACCGCCAGCTTCAATTGAATAAATAGCTTGGGTTAAACAGGCTATGAATTTTGTTGAACAACACCTTCCGCATATGTTATTCTGTCCGAGCGCTCGTGCGGCGCGTCGCTGACGCGGCGAGCGCCCCGCCCTCAAACGAATTGCAAAGCGCCCCGCCGACACACGGAACAAGCAAGGTCATGAAAAAACTTCTCGTCCTCTTCGTCCTCCTCCTCCTCCCATGCCTGAGCGCCTCCGCGCGGCAAGTCGGCCCCGGCGCCTACCACTTCGACAACTTCGACGTGCCCGGTGGCGTGCGCGTCGAGACACCCGCCCAGGTCATCCCGGCCGCGCGCCGGAACGGTCGCCTGAAGCTGACCGCGCGCACCACTGTGCCCGCGTCTAACGCATCCGCGCAGCCCTTTGCACAGCCCAACGCCCCTTCGCCCTCGGCGCCCGCACTCCCGATGGCCGCGGGCACGGCGCTCGAAGGCTTCTCGACCGGCGACGCCAAAGTGGACGGCTTCATCGTCGATTCGAGCAACCGCCACGGCGTAGACCCTCTGCTCATCTACTCCATCATGCACCGCGAGTCCTCCTTCAAGCGCTTCGCGACTTCGAACAAGGGCGCGCGGGGCTTTATGCAGTTGATGCCGGCGACGGCCGCGCGCCTCGGCGTGCGCGACATCTACGACCCGCAGCAGAACATCGAGGGCGGGGTCAAGTACGTGCGCTTCCTGCTCGACATGTTCGACGGCGACGTGCGCCTGGCGCTCGCCGGCTACAACGCCGGTGAGGGCGCGGTGCTGAAGTACGGCCGCAACGTCCCGCCCTACTCCGAGACGCAGGAGTACGTGCGCCGCATCTCGGAGCGCTACGCGCTGATGCGCGACCCCTCGACGGCGCGTCTGGCCCCGCGCGTCTCGCGCACGCAGATCGCCAGGCTCAAGGCCACGGAGCCGCCGCCGCTCGTCTACGAGACGCACGTCTTCGCCGTCCGCACGCCCGACGGCAAGCTCCGGCTCGTCAGTCAGTGACGTTGAGCTGAAATTAAAAGAGCGAACACGGGGACGGCCGACATGCCGTCCCCTTTCGTTTGTGCGCGTGAGATGTTTGGCCACGGCGACTGTCGGGGTATGATTGCGCCGCAAGCGACGTTCGGCCCTAACACTTTCAACGACCGGCACCGAGAGATGTCAGAAGTCACGACCGACGAAGAGACCGGCGAAGGCGCGCGTGGGAAAGCGGCGCGCGTCCTGCTCGTCGCGGGCGAGGGCGCGGACGCGGGCGCCCTGCGCGAGAGGCTCGCCGGCGCGGGCTTCGACGCGGAGGCTGCGGCGCCGGACGAAGCGCCGGCACGCGCCGCGGAACTGTCGCCCGCCGCAGTCCTCCTCGCCTTCGGCGAACGCGAGGGCGAGGGGCGACTCGTCGCGCTCGCGCGGCGTCTGCGGACGGAGCCTTCGAGCTTCGCGCTGCCCGTCGTCTTCCTCTTCCGCGCGGATAACCGCGCGCTGCGCAGCGCCGCCCAGCACCTCGGCGCGGACGACTACTTCACGCAGGAAGCCTCGGCCGCAGAGCTGCACGCGCGGCTCTCGTCGCTCCTCTGGCGCGCGGAGTCCGGGCGACGCTCTGCGCCCGCGGTCGCCGACCAGCGCTCCGAGATCGACAACTTCCTCTTCCTGCTCGACGCCGTCGGCGCGGACGCGCGCGCTGGTGCCACCGGCTCGCTCGCGCTCGTCGAGGCGGCGGGCGGCCGCGCGCGGGACGGAGACGGCGCGCGCCCCGCGGCGCTCGCAGGCGCACACGGTTTTTTAAAGCTCAACCTGCGGCGGCTCGATGCCGTCGCCTTCTACGGCCCCGCGACGCTGCTCGTCTACCTGCACGGCGCCGAAGGGACTGCGGCGCGTGCGACGCTCACGCGCCTGCGCGAAGAGTTCGCGGACTCTTACCGCGGCGGCGAACTCTTCGTCGGCATCTCCTCCTTCCCCGCGCATGGCTCGGAGGTCGAGAGGCTGGTCGAGCAGGCCGAAGTCGCCCTGGGCGAGGCGCGCGGCGAGAACTCTGCGGCGCGCGTCGTGGTTTACGGCCTCGCGGAATCGGGCGCCGCCGTGAGAGACACAGAGCGGCGCACGCAGAGGATGACAACCGCCGGGAACGAACCCGCGCCTGCCGCCGCGTCGCAGGCGAGCGCTTTAAGGACGGGCGGGAAGCGCCAACACGTGATGCTCGTCGTCTCGGACGCGGAACGGATGGCGCAGGTCAACCTGCTGATGCGCTCGGCCGCCTACGAGGTGCGCGCGGCCTTCGACGGCCAGCACGCGCTCAACCTCCTGCGCATCGACCGCCCGGACGCGCTCGTCGTCGATTACGAACTGCCCGGCTTCGACGGCGTCGAGATGCTCAGGCGGCTCGCCAAGCAGTCTCGCTCCGGCGACGCGCCGCCCTCGCTGCTGCTCCTGCCGTCGAGCCGCGAAGACCTGCGGGCCGAAGCCCTCGCGGCCGGCGCGCGCGGTGTGATAGGAATGCCTTACGACGCCGTCGAACTACTCGAACGCTTGCGCGAACTCTGCGAGAAGGAATGAAGAAGTAGATGGAAAACTGCCAAGTCTGCGGCACGCGTCTGACCGAAGGCGCGCGCTTCTGCGCCTCGTGCGGTTCGCCCGCCGGCTCCGAGGAGACGCGCTACGCCCCTGACTTCGCGGGAGAAGAGACCCGCGTCGCCGCGCCCGCGCGCCCGCGCCCCGCGCAGCCGATGCAAGTCCAACCCATTTCCGCCTCACCCCAAAGGTCGGACGCAGGCCCGCTCGATACGGGGGAGGAGCGAACGATCTTCACGGTCAGCCCGACGCTTCTCTTCGTCAAGCTCGGCTACCTGCTGGCGGCGCTGGGGGCCGTCGCGCTCGTCGCGCTGCTCGCGTGGCAGCCTTGGGTGAGCGTGCCCGTCTACGTCTCAATCCCAATCGCGTTGACGTTGCTGCTCTGGCCGGCCTACAAGCACTTGATGCGCAACACCGTGCGCTACACTTTGACCGACTCGAAGATCGAGATCGACCAGGGGCTCACCTCGCGCACGACGCGCAACCTTCCTCTGCGCAACATACAGGATGTCTCCGTCACTACGACCATCCTGCAACGCCTGCTCCGCTTCGGCAACGTCGTCATCGACAACGCGAGCGAGACCGGCGGCAACACCGTCCTGCGCAACATCCCCGACCCGCGCCGCCACGCCGACCAGATACTCCGTGCGCTGCGCCGCTGGCGCTGACGCCGCACCGGGACTTATCATCCACGTAGCGGAACAAGCACAACGGCGCCGCCGTCTAACTCATCCAAACGCTTTGCCGCGAGGGTGCCGGTGCTCCGTTTGGCCGCGCGCCACTTTGTCCGCCGGAAAGGTTTAGTCGTGCGAGCATTGAAGTTGAAGAAGCTACTGTCCGCGCTCTCCCTTCTCGCGCTGTGCGCGGTCGGGGCCGTCGCCCAGTCGCGGCCGGGAGTTCAGGCGTCGGACATCGGAGGGACGGGGGACGTTCCCGTCCTCGTCATGCACCTGCCCGCCTGGGAGCAGAAGGTCAAGGAGGGGGCGGTCTACGCCCGCAGCCTGCCGGAGTTGCAGAAGGCCGCCGGGGAACAGCCGGCCCTCGACGCCTTCGACTTCGACGAGGGGACGGAGGCCGTCACCGCCAGGTATGAAGGCGGCCGCCTCGTCATCGTCGAGTTCCCGACGCCGCAGCATTCGGTCGACGCGGACGCCAACATCAAACGGCGCATAGAGGAGTTGAAGGCGGCGGGCACGCGCGTGCCCTCGCTTTACAGCCGCGTCGGCAACTACTCGGTCTTCGTCTTCGACGCGCCCGATTTTGCAGCGGCCGAGTCGCTGGCCTCGCAGGTGAAGTACGAGAAGGACGTGCGCTGGCTCGGGCGCAACCCGCACGCGGAGGAGATCGCAACGCGCGCCTACACCTCGACGATGGGCGGCGTCATCCTCACGACGCTCAAGACGACCGGGCTTGCCATCCTGCTCTGCCTGGGCGTCGGCGGCGCCGTCGGCGGCTTAGTCTTCCTCCGCCGACGCTCGCAGCAGGCCGAGCGGGAGGTCTACACAGATGCGGGCGGCATGGTGAGGCTCAATATCGAAGACCTGAACACCCCGCCCTCCGCGTCTAACCTGCTCGGGCGCAGGCAGGATTGAGGATTTCTGAAGAAGGAGCCGTCAGCGACCCCGTTTTCGTCTAAAACAAGAAAGCGCCGCGAGTCGAAACTCGCGGCGCTTTCTTGTTGATAGAGTGACCGGTCACAAATATGCGGGTTACTGATCTTACTGCGGGGCTCCCCCAAACCCCTACAGAAACGGAATCAGTAACCCGCTAATTGATGGCCTTTCGACGACTATGCTGACAACGCCTCTGTTCCCCCAAAGAGTTGTCACCAGCAAGAAGTGAGAGAAAACCTCCCCCAAAGCTTTCACTCACTAGCCGTCTCCGAGCCTGACCCGATAACTCTATTTACCCCTTACATTTTATCTGTCCACTGGCTGAGCAACGACTGTGCCACCGAAACTTTGCTCAAATCCTCTAAACCTCCAAGCGGTTAAATTCCCTAGTAAAACAGCTCGAAATAAAATTTCCCTGCCTTTTCAAGTAGTTACAAGACAGGGACAAGCGGGCGGCGGAAGCCGTACGGATTTATTACTCTGAGAATGTAGTGCGAACTATTCTGTTACACAACCGTCTGTTTTGATAGTTGAGAACCGTACGTTTACGCGCAAATGAGCCGGAAAAAGGCTTGAATTTGGCCAACTTTTTCACATCGATGATTCTGGACTGGGAAGCTCGCATAGGGTGAGAGCGCTTCAAAGGCGTCCTTATCTAGTACACCGAGTTGTCGGAGAGCCTCGATAGCGATGGTTGAGCGTGCGCGACGGTCTTCGCCGTCCTCTATCTTGAAGGCGAGGCCCAACCCCTTCGGCCAACGCTCGCAGGGCAGGACGCCGGCGGTGTAGATGCCCTCCGCACCGATCTTGGAGACCAGTCTCTCCCGACCGGCGCGCATGACCTCTGTATCAAACCGCTCTTGCGTTCCGCCGACCAGCTCCGGCCGCGCGTTCATGGCTCCGGTGAGGCGGACGCAGGCGGCCCGAGTCTCCGCGTCGAAACTGTCGGGGGGCGCGACGAGGCGCGCGTACATGTGCGCCATAGCGCGGACGGGGAGGCCGAAGACTGGAACGCCGCAGCCGTCCGTACCGAGGACTATTTCGCCGGCGCTCATGCCTGAAAATTGTGAGACGGCGCGGAGGATGGACTGCTGGACGGGGCCTGCGGGGTCGTCGTAAAGCTCGGGCGGGGCGCCGAGGTGGCGCGAGAGGGCGAGCATGCCTGTGTGCTTGCCCGAGCAGTTGTTGCGCAGAACGCCCGGCGCCTCGCCGCGCGCGCGCAGGCGCTCGGCCGTCTCGCGGTCGAAGGGCTCGTGGACGCCACACCTGAGGAATTCAGCGTCCAGGCCGATCTTTTCGAGCATGCGCGTGACCGTCTCGACGTGCAGGTCTTCGCCGCTGTGTGAGCCGCAGGCGATGGCCAACTCGGCCTCCGTCAGGCGGAAGCGTGCGGCCGCGCCGCTTGTCAGAAGTGGGATGGCCTGAAAGGGCTTGGCCGAGGAGCGCAGGTAGGTGACCGTCTCCGGCTCGCCGAGGTATGCGACGAGGCGGCCGTCGCCGGCCACGGCGGCGACGTGGCCGCGGTGGCGCGACTCGACGATAGGGCCGCGCCAGACTTCGACGAGCGGCGCAGGCTTAGGCGCTGAATGACTTTGATTTTCGGGCCTCAAATGTGTCGAATCTTAAACGCAGAGAATGGAGCCTGCAACCGGCGGCCGCGTCCGAAAGGTTTTCCGCCTGTGGAAAACACTTGATGAAAAGCAGCGAGGCCGCCGTCGGAATGTTCCGACGGCGGCCTCTTTTTCTTTCGACACTCTTCAAATCGAAAGTTTTATCCGCTTGTTCTTACTGCCCCGCTTGTGTGGTGGTCGTGCGTGGGCGCGTGCGCGTCAGGACTGTCAGCCTGACGGGGCGCCGTCCAAAGCGCATGGCCTCGGAGGTCTGCGGCACCCAGATGTCGATCTTGCGACCGCGCACGGCGCCGCCAGTGTCAGTGACGATATATTCGCCGCTGTAGGAGCCTGCTTCGAGCCGCACGCGCGTGCCCAGAGGCAGCACGCGGCGGTCGGCGGCGATAATGCCGCGCCGAACCGCGCTTCCGTTGGCGGTGCGCCCGCGGAGGCTGTAGGCCGTCGCCGTAAAGGTCACGACCGGTAAAGACGCCTCCGCCTCGGCTCCCGTCTCCGTTTTGTCAACCGCGGCCTTCGTTCCGTTCAGCGGGGCCGCCTCCGCCTTATTCGACTCTTCCGCGGCGCCGTCCTCAGCGGCGGCCGCCGTCCGTGTAGCCTCGGCGCCGGAGTTGTTCATCTCCGTCACAGCGCCCTTCTGTAGCATCTCCTGCGGGTTTTGCCCGAGGGGTTCTGCGACTGAAGTCTGAGCTAAAAAGAGCAAAGAACATGAGAGGAGAACGGCCGCGGCCGCGCCCCCCTCAATCAGGGGTTTACTCATTCTCGGTCCTCCTACCGATTCAAGACTCTCAGCGGCGCGCGAGTAGGTAAGTTACCTCCCGTCCTCGACCTCCGGCTCTAGGAGTTTGAAGAGTCAGCCGGAGTGGGGAACAACGTCCTTGATGCGGAGCGCTGAAAGAATCTAGTACAAAAAGAATGACAAGCGAACATTAAGCCCGCTTGCCACGCAAGAGAAAGTAACACAAGGATTTAGCGCCTGTCCAGTTGCAATGTGCCCTAAAAATCCGTACCAAAAGGGGACTTACAGATGCGTTGTTTAAGCGTACGTGGGCGCACGAACTCCTGCCACCTCAACCGTTAACGTTCCCCTTTAAACAATCTTTTCCCCGAGCCACTCGCCGCGGTAGACGACCTCGGCCTCGCCCGTCAGAAGCACCTCGCCGTCCTCGCGCCAGAGCACTTCGAGCAGGCCGCCGGGCATCGAGACCTTTACGTGCCGTTCGGTGTGGCCGCCGACCATCGAAGCGACGGCCGCCGCAGAGGCGCCCGTCCCCGACGAGAGCGTCTCGCCCGCGCCGCGTTCCCAGACGCGCGCTTCAATGTTGCCGCGGTCTAAAATCCGAATAAATTCGACGTTCGTGCGCTCCGGGAAGGCCGGGTGCGACTCGATGGTGCGGCCGAGGCGGCGCCAGTCCACCTCGGCCAGGTCGACGACGAAGGCGCAGCAGTTCGGGTTGCACATCTGGAGCGCAGTGACCTGGACGGTCTCGCCGCCGTCGAGCGCCAGAGGGTATTCGCGCACCTCCGCGAGCGGCTCGCCGGTCAGCATAGGGATCGAGGCGCTGTCGAAGCGTGGCCGCCCGATCTCGGCCTCGAAGCGGAAACTGCCCTCGCCCAGACGTTCGCGCAGGCGGTAGCGTTTAAGGCCCGCGCGCGTCGAGAAGCGCAGTTCATCGGCCGACCAGAGCCTTGCGTAGTGCAGGTAGGCGGCGGCGCAGCGCGAGCCGTTCCCGGACATGGCCGCCTCGCCCCCATCCGGGTTGAAGATGCGCAGGCGGAAGTCGCCCGCCTCCCCTTCCCCCAGAGGCTCGACCACGGCGACGCCGTCCGAGCCGGCGCCGAAGTGCCGGTCGCAGATGCGCCTGACGAACTCGTGGAAAGGCTCGCCCGCGCCGACGCGCTCGAAGCCTGCGCTCAGGCCGACGCCTTTCAGCTCGGCCGCCTCGAAGACGAGGTAGTCGTTGCCGTAACCGTGGAATTTGGTGAAATTCATAAGAGTTAAGGGTTAAAGACTCAACATTCACCCTCGGAGGGCCAAATTCCGCCCTCCGAGAGTCAACGTTCCGTCTCGGAGAGTCAACATTCACTCTCCGAGAGTCAACATTCATTCTCGGAGAGTCAACGTTCCATCTTTGAGACCCAGTTTTCCGTCTCCGAGAGTCAACGTTGGGTCTCCGAGACTCAATTTTCCGTCTCAGAGAGTCAACGTTCCGTCTCCGAGACCCAACGTTGGGTCTCGGAGACGGAACGTTGACTCTCTGAGTCTCAACTCCCGACCTTTTACCCTCAAACTTCGCCCCTCAAGAACGTCCGTTGAAGGAGGCGAGGAGGACGGCGACGACATCAGTGAAATCGGTGCGCGGGTTGGCGTCGCGCGGCGGGTTGTTAATCATGAGCGAGAAGGCGAGCCGCTCGCCCGCGGCGCTGAAGACGTAGCCCGAGAGCGAGGTCGCCGTCCCCAGAGTCCCCGTCTTCGCGCGGACGTTCCCCTGCGCCGGCGTGCCCTTCATGCGGTTGCGCAGCGTCCCGTCCACGCCGGCGACGGGCAGCGCCAGACGGAACTCGGAGCCGAAGCGGTGCCGGTTCATGTAGACGAGCAGTTGCAGGGTCGTGTCGGCCGTGACGAGGTCTGAACGAGAGAGCCCGGAGCCGTCGTTCATCACGAGCCCCGCGGGGTCGATGCCGGCCTGCGTCAAAAAATTCCTGACGACCTGTTCACCCGCGTCCTCGCTCGAAAGCTTCGGGTCGGCCGACCCGTTCAGCTTGCCGAGCGTGCGCAGCAGAAGCTCCGCGTAGAGGTTCTGGCTCGGCTTCAAGGTCTGCGCGGCGATGACGGAGAGGGGCGGCGACTTGCGCGCGGCAATCTCGACCAGGGAGGAGACGGGCAGGGGCTTGCCGTCGGCCCGCCCGAGCGCGTCCACGGTGCGCGTCTGGCCGTTGAAGACGACGCCGCGGCGTTCGAGCGACGCGCGCAGCATCGAGGCGAAGACGAGCGCCGGGTGTGTGACGGCGAGGCTCGCGGTGTAGCCGCGGTCGTCGATGGGGAGCCGGCCGCGTATCTCGATGGTGTTCTGGCCGAGCG
>JBJMGP010000048.1:0-21497 GCA_045807865.1 Pyrinomonadaceae bacterium | reverse complement strand
GCTCGATGAAGCGCCCTGCCACCTCGCCGCCAGGAGCGAGGCGTTAGCCGCCGCGCTCGACATCCATCTGGTGTGGCTGCCGAAGCAATGCTCGGAACTCAACAGCATGGATCAACTCTGGAAAGAGCTGAAGGGTAAGGTGTCGGCAAACCATCAGTTCTCAAGCATTGAGGAACACGCCGCGTATGCCGAGGACTGGCTGCTGAGCCTCACCGACAAAGAGGCATTGCGTAAAGCCGGCGTCTTGTCAAAGGATTTTTGGTTACGGTCTTTTGTGCAATAACTTTTGGCTACTCACTTAGAGCCCGGAGATAAGGTAGTAGCTAACCGAGGGATGTCTGAAATCCTAGCGGTCGGGGAGGTTGTCGAGCCCGGCTACGTCTGGCGGGAGGATCGGGCGGGGTATAAGCACACGGTAGCCGTCGAGTGGGACACCACTCACGCCAAGCGCATCGCGAAGCAGCCCTACTGGGGCACGATCACTGTCGGGCTCGTCGCGCCAGACCTCTACCAGATCATTACCGGTGAAGGTTCTATGACCGAAGATAAGGCCGCGATGCTGAGGGCGGCCTTCGTGAGCTTCAGGCAAGACTCGTTCGACAGGATGCGGGTGAAGGCGCGGCGGCGGCGCGCGGGCCAGCTCCGCGAAATGCTGTCGCGCCCCGACGAGGTTGATTCTGACACCTTCAACCGTGAGTTCTGGCGGGGCGAGAGTAAAACCCTGCTGAGAGGCGAGGACATAACCGGCGTCTTCCTGGATGACTTCAACCTCCCGCCCGAGAGGGTCGCCGAGCTGAGCGCGGCGCTCGACGCCGGTGAAGTGGAGCTGCATGGTAATTATGTCTGGCGTCCGGGTAGTCACGTCTACAGCCCCAAAGAGCAGGAAGGAGTCAGCAGGGAGGACAATATACGCCGCGCCCTGCGCCCCCTCAACGACGAGGTACTGACTCCGCTTGAGAAAGCGCGGGCGATCCAGCAGATACACTCTTTTGGGGTGGGCACGGCGACCGGTGCCGTGATGATGTTCCACCCAGACGAGTTCGCGGTCTACAACGAACAGTCGAAGGAAGCCCTGAGGAAGCTCGGCTACGAGGCCGGGAAACTGGAGGCATTCGAGCGTTCAGCACAGGAGTTGAAGGAGTTGCTCGGTGCCGACGACTTCCTCGAGCTGGATCTCTTCCTCTATCAGGTTAACCAAGGCAAGTACTTGGCTCCGATGCCCCCAGCGTCCGTCGGCTGGCGCGACGCAATCGTGCGCGTGTTACGCGAGGCTGGCGGCCCCTTGTCCACGCGCGAGGTCACCGAGCGGGTCGTTGCTTCGGGCATCGCCACGGGCGGACTCACGCCGAAACGCACGGTAAGCCATGAGTTGACTACCAACCCTGAGCTGTTCGAGCGCGTCTCGAAGGGCATTTACCGGCTCCGCCCTGAACCCAACGGCGATGGGGGCGGGAACGTCTGGCTCTTCCAGGCGAGGCCAGAGCACTACAACCTGAGGGCCGAACTGTCGAAGAAGCGCGCCGGGGACGTGAGTAGCTGGTCAGTTACAGCTAACGCAAGCGAGATGCGTACGGCCGACATCGCCGTCCTCTGGCAATCGGGCAAGGACGCGGGTATCTACGCGCTCGGCGAGTTGACAGGGGAACCATACGAGAAAACCTACGAGGACGGCACCGAGCCGCCCTGGGCAAGAACGAAGGGGGACGGCCAGCCTGCTGCCGAGAGCAGGGTCAACTTCAGATATACCACGATACTCTCTGAACCTATCCGTAAGGCCGACATCAAACAGGACCCGGTGCTGGCGGGCATGCAAGTCATCCGTTCTCCGCAAGGGACCAACTTCAGGGTGACACCCGAGGAGTGGGAGGCGCTACAAAAACTGATAGCACCAAGCTCTCCGCCGGCCGAGGCGTACGCGGAGCCGCCCTTCGATGAAATCAGGGAGGCGGTGCGTGGGCTCGGCTTGCTCATTAACGACTCGACGCTGCGGCGCTACCACCTCTCGCTCAAGACGCGCAAGTTCGTCATTCTCTCGGGACTGAGCGGGACGGGCAAGACGTGGCTGGCTGAGGCGTACGCGCGGGCCGTCGGCGCGCGTTATCTGATCGAGCCGGTCGCGCCCAATTGGACGACGAACGAGGACCTGCTCGGTTACCACAACCCGTTTGACCTCCGATACCATCACACCGCCTTCAGCCTCTTCCTGAAAGAGTGCGCCACTGAATATGAGCGCGCGCGCGAAAGGGGGTTCACGGCGCGCCCCTACCACCTGATACTTGACGAGATGAATCTGGCACGCGTCGAGCATTACTTCGCCAAGTTCCTCTCGGCAATGGAGGTGCGACAGCGCCAAGGGCAGGCCGTGATCTGGCTGGGCCCGGCTGAATCCGTCAACCTGACGCCCAACCTCCACTTCGTCGGGACGGTCAACGTAGACGAGACCACACATGGTTTCGCACAGAAGGTCTACGACCGCGCACAGCTGATCGAACTGCAAGCCTCTCCTGACGATCTCCGTCGGCACTTGGGGAAAGCCCCCTTCACCGAAGAGATCATGGACATCTGGAAGGAGGTAAATCTCGTCGCGCCGTTCGCCTTCAGGGTTCTTGACGACATCAAGGCTTACGTCGAAGAGGCTGAGCGGATGGGCATTTCCTGGCAGGTGGCCTTGGACGAACAGGTGCTGCAGAAGGTTCTGCCGAAGTGTGGCGGGGCAGACTTGCGGGTTGAGCGAGCGCTCAAGTTTTTAAGTGAGCTACCGGTGGAGGCTTACCCACTGACGAGCCGGAAGGCGAAGGAGATGCTCGATGAGTACGGACAGAGCGGGTTCGCTTCCTTCTTCTGAGACCCTGGACGACGAGCCGAGTGTCGGAGCGCTGCGCTTCCTGGATCAAGAGGGGCGGGAGGTGGATACGCCACGCGAGTGGGAGCCAGCGCTTGTAGAGGTGCTGATCGCTCCGGCGCGGTGGGAGCAGGCGCGGCTCCTTCTCCAGGGCGGCGAGCTGCCCCTGTATCTACAGAGACTGAGGGATGAGTTGAGTGTGTTGGCCGATTGGCCGCGCTCCGGGGCTGGCCACTACCGCCTGCAACTGCTCCGAGACGTCGAGTCCGCTGCGGAGAATTACGTTGTCACCGTCCGGCCGCGGAAGCTCTCGGACGAGCAGTTCGATCAACTGCTCGCCGACCTCGAAACGCTGCCCGGGGCGGTGGCACTCAGTCTACAACGGATGGGGGCACTCTCCGGGGTGAAGCTGTTGCCGCCTTCGGAGACGACGTTGGCGGCCGAAGTGTCGCGCCTGCGTCGCGCAGTCTCGGGATCTGCTGGGCGGCCGGGACTGTTGACGGTGTTGACTCGGATGGCAGCCGATCCGCACCGTGTGCTGCGCCACATCCACGAGCGGGTACCGCGCGAGCGTGCGCGCCGGCCCTCCCCCACCCACTTGGCCGCCGCCGTCATGCTGAGGCATAACGTAGGCCAAGACGGGCTCCCCATGCGCGTCGTGGACGCTCGCGTTGAGCACACGGTTGACGTGTATGAGAACCGCTTGGTAAAGACCTTCTATGGGCAGGTGCGTGCGAGGCTGCGCCGTCTACTCCCTGCCCTGCTCGCCGCCAAACAGGACGCCGCGTGGTCGGAGATGCAGGGTCTCGAAGAAAATCTGCGTCGCGCGCGCCGCCAAGCAATCTTCCTCGATGACGTGGGTCAACTTTCCCACCTACCCCTCCGGCTGACGATGGTGCTGCTCAAGCGGCCTTTGTACCGGGCCGCGTTCGAGGGGTTCATAGAACTGCACCGCAGCGCTTGGGCTGTGCTTGACTCCCCGGCCCTCGATTCGCCGCTGGAGAATCTCCCGACCCTCTACCAGCATTGGGGGACGCTTCGGGTGTTCCACGCCGCGTTGGAGGTGGCCGCCGATCTGGGCTACGAGATTGAACGACAGACTCTCTTGGTGAGGGAGTCCGGCGGCGTCTTCGTACGGATCCTCCCCGACGGGCTGACGGTCATCATGCTGGAACACCCTCGGCACGGAACCCGCGCCGAGCTTGTCGTCGAGCGCTCATACGCCAAGACCGGCGGGCTGCGCAGCATCAGCTACTCGCAGCGGCCCGACGTGACGCTCGAAGTGCATCCTCGGACGGGGGCACCACGCCTGTACCTGTTTGACCCCAAGTATAAGCTGATGGCGGAGAATGCCGACGCGGAGAGGAGCGACGGCAAGCCTAAGAAGGAGGATCTCGACAAGATGCACGCCTACCGCGACGCAATCCGTGACGCGAGCGGGGAACGAGTGATCGAGTACGCTGCCATCATGTATCCAGGAAGCGAGACCGAGACGTACGGCCAAGGCCTGGAGGCATTGAGCTCTTTGCCCGGGTCAGTTGGAGTGCTGGAGACACGGCTGCGCAAACTCCTCTTCGAGGCGCTTGTGAAATGAGCTGCCATCAGTGATAGCAGTCATGGTTGCGCTCGCGGATGAACCTTGAGAGAAGCGTATAGGAGCATTTAATATACCTCGCCCCGCTCGGGCGGCAACTCACCGTTAGGGCAACCCGCATTGATCCAATCAATCAGTGGTTGAATCTGTTCCTGCGTGAAGAAGGGCGGCCCGTCTGCCGGCATCTGTCCTATCGCGCCCGAATTGTTATCGAAGACCGTACCCGGCGTGCCCTGCAAAGCGAGAATGATGTTCGACTGCGCGGCGTCGCCCTTCACGAGTATGGGCATAGGCTGACCGGTATTCGGGTCGCTGACGCCCGGCACGTTCCCGCTAACGAACTGTTCGTAAGTCACGCTGTTCCACCAGTCCTTGTGTGGCGCGTGCTTAGTGTCATTCACCTGGCCGTTGGCCGTCAGAATGTCGTTCAGATGCTTCTGCACGTCCGCGTATGAATTTAGCGTAAGAGCCATCCGAATCCTTCTCCTTTCGGGGTAGATCAAGTTCTAAAAGGCGATTCATCTGCTCGCCCCGTGCTCATCTGCGTCTTCGGCCTCGCGCGGGCCGCGGCTGCGGAACTGCAAGTCGCTCTTCCGGCATTCTTAACAGGTCGGTGAGCTTTCTGAAAGCTTGTTCTTTCAGCATGAAGTTGGGATCAAGCACCGGGAACGCGTGATCGTTCAGCGACCAAAGGAAGTCCGACTCGTTCCTTGTACTGTCGTGGCAGGCCATGCACCCCCGCGCGATGCGGGTCTGGTCGAAGGTCTCCATCGTGATGTTGGCGAAGGCGGTGGGCGACCCTAAAGGCGGGGTCGTATGAGCCGGCAACCCGTGGTTGGTCGGCGTGTCGGGCGGGACGGGCCATTGCGTCATCACGAGCTGATAGAACTGCCAAACCGAGCCCTGCTGCCTGAGCGCCGCCTGATATAAGGCGTTGGTGTCCCTGGTTGACTTGGCAATGTCCGTCAGGCGTTGGACGTTGAACTTCGTCGGCGGCGTCGGCGGTGGGGGGAAGCCTATTGGATTTTTCACGGGCATGGGCGTGCCGCCCCCGTCGTTGAACGTAAAAGGCATGATGGCGCCGGGCTGCGGGATGTTGTCTATCTGCTCGAACGACGACCAAATCCACTGCGGGCGGCTCGGCGTCTTCTGCACGATGTGCAGGCCAACCAGTCCCACCATCTTCTCCTCGCACTTCCCCGATTTGGGATCGAGTACAAAAGCTTTGGTTTGGTAGAAGCGCTCGGGGTGGCCGATGCCGTCCATGACGACCCATGCAGACTTCACGTCGAGCGCCCCTTCGTGGAAGACGAGCGGTTTGGCGTCCGTACCAAGGTTGGCCCGCAGGAACAACTGCTCGGAAGCTATCTTGTCGAATTCCGTCTTGTTGAAGCCTGTCATGTAGCGCACGTAAGTATTGTTTTGCGCCACCAGCGGCCCCGTAAAACTCCCGAAATCGGCTTGGCCTATGTCGCCGAACTTCGAGAAGGACGCGAGCACAAGGTCTCCGAAGTTGACGGACTGCAAACATGCGTTGAATTTCTTATCCTCATAGACATTCCACTCCACGGGTGGCGAGCCGTCGTTATGAAATACCTCCCAGGCTGACTTAAAAGTTTGGAAGACTCGCGGCCCTGTGCCGCCGACCGTCTGGCTGAGGTCGGGCATCCCCCTCTGCCCCTGCTGCGCGGGCCACACGAGGGCTATGAAACTCCGCCACGAATAGTCATCGAAAAACTTTGTGGGAACGCCGCCGAACCCGTCCGGCACGCACACGTCGGCAGGCACTTGCGGCGACGTAATATCGACGGGCGGGTTATCGGGACATTGGGCTTGAGCGGGCATCGAACGTCCGCGCCCCATTGTTATGATCGCGAGCACGAAGGCACAGCCAACGGTAAAGCACTGTAGCGCCGCCCGTGATTTAACTCTCGTTCGAGGAGTTGACATGATTGTTTTCTCTCCTTTCGTTTCGGCCCGCGCCCTCCCAAAATCACTGCCTTACCGGCCTCTGCATCCGTTAACCGCCTATCAAAATGCATAAGCCTGCTCGTCAGGTCACCGAAACCTTACCGCCTACGTTCGTCCGCCCTTCAGAATCAGCGACAGTTTGGCGCGCAGTAGTTAGCCTGAATTCGGTAGCCGAACTTCAGCGCGTTCACGCTCGGCGTCGCGAACGGCGCGAGGTCGCCGCGCTCGAACGTTAAGAAGAAGCCGTGCACCGCCGACTTGAAGAGTTCACCCAGTGGTGCCTCGAAGCCGCCTTTGAAGTAGTTCCTCGCGCGGTCGTTCGGCGTTTCCCCCCGCCAGTAGAAGGTGTCCGTGACGCCGAACGTGAGGTGTTGGGTCACGTCGAGCCCCATGTCGAGCCCGACGTAAAAGCGCCTGACCGTGTCGCTCGGCTTGACGGCCGGGGCCGGGTTGTTTCGGTGATAAGTCCTCCCTACCTCGAAGCCGAAGGTCGGGAGGAAGCTGTAGCCGAATTTACCGGGCGACTCTTCGCCCCTGCTGTTGAGCGTGTAGTTCAGATTAATCGGCGAGTTCAGCTTCCATATGACCGGCTTGTATTCAATCTTGCCGGTGAACTCGTCCTGCTTGAAGTCGCGATCCGAAGCGTGCGTGGCTCCGTAGGTGATGCGGTGCGTGACGATCTTACGGAAGTCTTCGTCGGAGTCCGGCTCCGAGCCCCTCGTCTTGCGGTAACGCGCCTCGCCTTCGAACCCGAAGGTGATGCGGTTTAGCGCGAGCGTGTCCTCGGTGATTTTGCCAGTCGCCACGTTCGCGTCGAGGTAGAAGGGCGTGAAATAGTGTAGCCACTTGTTGTCTTCGATGATCGGATGCACGATGTCGAGCCACGGCTTGAACTTCAAGTCGAGCGCGCCGCGGTTCGTGCGCCTGCGTATAGTGGTAGCAGGCTCGCTGGCCGTGGCGGGCACATCCTCATTCGCCACGGAACTGGAAAGGGTGACGCCCAAGTCCACGTTGCGCTCCAGCGAGTCATCGGCAGCGAAAATTGTTCGCCCCGTGAGACCCTCGCCGCTCACCACCGCGTCCACCTCCGGCGGGCGATTGGCGTCGTTCAACGTCATCTCCGCGTCGAATTTTTTTGTCGGGAGCGCTTCCTCAAACTTGAGGCAGATTCTCTGCACGTCGAACAGATTCCCCGGCGGCCTGCGCTTGAAGTTGATCGAGCTTATGCGTCGCTCTCTGGAATCGTCGGTTCCGACGGCGCGAACTCTGACGGTCGCGAGGCTCGCGGGATTTGACTGAAAGGAATCGAGCCAGGCGTAGACCGCCGACCAGTCATGCAAGTCGAGGTTGCTCGTCAGGACGAGCATGATTCCCTCCTGGCAACTCCCGCTCCTTTGGAGCTCGGCCGACAATTTAGGCTGAACGGTGATCGTGCGAAGGATAGTTCGCGTCGCCCCGCCGTCGCCCTTGACCGGGAAAGTCAGCACCACCTCGTAGTTCGCCGACGGGTCGAATGGAAGGGACGCCGGGAAATTAAACTGAAACTCTTCGAACGTGCTGCTCACGTTCGAGAACACGTCCGTGACCTGCACGCGCTCGCCTTTGTCTACGAGGTAGAGGGCGCCCGTCGGCTTACTAAGGGGCTTGTTCTTCCCGGTGTTTACCAGCACGTGTGGAGTGCCCTTCGGGTCTTCGATGATGGCCTTTTCCCTGGCCGTTTGCGCGGCAGCGGAACCGGCCGCGCCACAAACGCATAACGCGGCGAACAGGAGGGCAAGTAGATTTCTCATAAGCAAGGTTTCCCTTCCATCAGGCCAGTCAGCGCCCGCAGGCGCTGACTCGTAACGTCGGCGCGCCTTGCCACCGTGCGCCGATCAGCCAAATGTCCGGCCCGTCGGCAGGGGGCCTATCGTTTCATCAGACGTTGGAGTCCGCGAAGTCGAGCGCTTCGCGCATCAACGGCAAGGCGTCTTCCGGAGTCGTGGTGAGGTCTATCTGTCTCTGCAAGTTCCTCTCGACCTCTTTCGACATTGTCAGGTTAACCTCTGCGGCTATCCTACGCGTGGCTTGGAGGACGGCGACTTTCGCGTCGTCAACGTCATTCGTCAGCCTGCTGAAAGGGCGCTTCTTCCATTTCACCTCGGTGAACTTACTCTCGAAGCGTCTCTTCAACTCCAGCATCAGGGATGCCTCAAGGCCATCGTCGAGGGTCATGCCGTCTTTAATGATTTTTTTTGCCATGTCGTCCTCCGCGATAACGTCGGCAGCGCCCACCGGGGCCAGCGCCGCTCGCTCGAAAGAAGTAGACGCGGTAGAGTTCCCGGCTGAAGCGAGGCTGCGCGAGGCGCTGACCTTCTCTGCGGCTGCTTCGGCCTTCTTCTCTTCTTTTTTGTAACTGAGGAATTTCAGGATGGAGTTGAAACCCTCGGTGCCTGCGCTGATGATTAGTCCCGCGACGAGGTAGTCGAGATACTTGTCAACGGTGAGGCCGAGGTGGTCGAGCACGGTCAACTTCACCCCGAACGAAAGCCCCATGCCCGCAAGTAATGAGACCAGACCCAGTGTAATCTTTTTGTCTTCCTCTTTGACGAGCCTGTTTACTATGGGGTCAAGTATTTCCAGCAGCCTCTGGACGGCGAAGCCGGCTGCGAAGGCGGGCCCCAAGGCGGTGGTTAGTTGCTCCATATAATCTCCTTTTCATTGAGAGACGCGGTATGGCCGTAACCCCCAAAGGCTCCTGACGTGGGCTACTCTCTTCATGAAGGTGTCTTCTGTCGCTCTCGCCGGGAGACACGGGCGAGATGCATGCCGTAACCTTTCTCACCCATGTTATGACGCCGCCGTCAAAACGTTTCACCGCTCGCCGCTGTCGCGGACGCCCGGCGCACGCGGGAGGCCAAGCAGGCCCGCGCCCCGCCTCTGCGCAGAATGTTATTGACACGAATCGGGCGGCCTGCTTACTCTCTGCTTGCTCGCGCCCGACGGTCTAAGCCCTTGCCACTCTTAAATGCCGTTAACTGCTTTTGAAGCGCGGATGGGACGCACCATCGCCTACTGCGTACATCCACACGCCCGAGACGCGGGCGGGTCGTAGCTCTGCCGACTTAAGATGACGAATAAAGAGTCAGCGCCACCGACGGGATCGTTCGACCTCTTGCTCGCCTGGCTCAACCCAGATCGCGAACAAGCAGGGAGGCGTTACGAAGAGATTCGCCGTCGGTTGATTAAAATATTCGCCCGCCGCGGTTGTTCGGAGGCCGAAGACCTAACCGACGAAACACTCCGGCGGGTCGAGCTGAACGTGCATGAGGTTGCCCCCGGCTGGGTGAACGACCCGGCACTGTACTTCTACGCCGTCGCGCGTAACGTGCGCCGCGAGTGCGTGCGGCGCAAATCCAGGAAAAGTTTGCCGCCGCCACCCGCCCCGGACACAGAACAGGCAGAGCGCGAGGACGCATGCCTTGAGCGCTGTATGAAGCTATTGTTAACGGACGATGAGTGCTCGCTCGTGTTGCAGTATCATCAGGGACAGGGGCGCGCTAAGATTGAGGGCCGGCAGGAACTTGGCCAGCAACACGGGCTGGGGACGAACGCGCTGCGTATTCGGATACACCGCCTCCTGAAGCGACTCCGCCAGTGTATCCTCGACTGCATTGCGCAGTCATCGAGTTGAAACGAATCGTCGCGGGTAGCATACAATTAGTGAGGGGCCTCATGGACTGCGGCGTCCTATGACGCAAGACATGGAACAGCAAGTCCTCAGACAATACTTGCTCGGCGCACCGCTCGACGCAGCGCAGCGGCGGGGGATCGAAGAGCGCCTGCTGACCGACGACGACTTCTGTGAAGAGTTCGAAGTCGCCGAGGACGCATTGATCGATCAGTACCTCTGCGAAGAACTGAGGGCCGGAGAACGCGAGGGGTTCGAGCGATACTTTCTGGGCACGACCGAGCGCAGACAGAAGTTCACCTTAGCGCGCGCTCTAAACAGGTACGCCGCGACCAAAACTGAGCCCCACTCCGCACCAGCGGAAACACGCGACGAGGATTCGAGCACAACCGGCGCGCGCATTGCTAAGGACGCCGTCGCTAAGTCGCCGCCACGCGTTTCATTCTGGTCGCGCCGACCCGCGTGGGCCTACGCCGGTTTGGCCGCCGCGCTCTTGATACTCGTCGCGGGTGGACTGCTCTGGCCCTCCTACTCGCGCCGTCTGGACGTAGAGCGCGGGTTGCTCGCGCTCAACGAGGCTTACCGCCAGCAGCGTCCAGGCGAAGCGCGCATCACAGGGCTCGCTTACGCGCCCGCGGCCGCGACCCGCGGCGGCGACTCTGGCAAGTTCGACTATGCAGCCCGTGACCGTGCCGAGCGCCTCCTGCAAGACGCCGCGCGCGAGCAAGGGAGCCCGGCGGCGCTCCACGCGCTGGGCCGGCTCTACCTAGTTGAGCGCCAGTATGACAAAGCAATCGAACAGCTCGGGACAGCGCTCAAATCCGCCCCCGAAGACGCGCGACTTCACAGTGACCTCGGGGCGGCGTTAATGGAGCGTGGCAACAACGAGCCGCCGGGCGCTCCCGATAGTGCGTCGCTCACAGATTTCGCGAGCAGCCTCGAACACCTCAACCGCGCGCTTGAGATCGACGCATCGCTCCCCGACGCGCTCTTCAACCGCGCTCTGCTCTATCAGAGCATGAAACTCCCGAGACAGGCGGCCGACGACTGGCGACACTACCTTGAGGTTGATATTGATTCACCTTGGGCCGCGGAGGTGCGCCGTAACCTGAAGCTGCTCGAAGAGCAGCACAGTGTCTCGGAGGCCGCGCCGCAAACCTTGCAAGAGTTCCTCAGCGCATACCGTGAGCGCGACGACGAGCGCGCATGGCAGATCATGAGCGGCAGCCGCGAAATGATCACGGGGCGAATGGTGCCGTTTCAACTCGCGCGCGGCGCGCTTGAGGCTGAGACGGAAGGCAGACGCGGCGAGACCGAAGAACTCCTCGCCGCATTAGGATATGCGGGGACGCTGGAGCGTGCGCGCGCCGACGACCCCTTCGTCGCCGATCTAGCGGGCTACTACATGGCGGCAGGGAGCGACAGCCGTAGGCGACTTGCCGCCGCGCACGCGGAACTCGACGAGGGCTATCGTCTCTGCAAAGCCTCACAGTACGACGAGGCGCGTACGCACTTTGCCCGCGCGCGTTCCTTCTTCAGCGCTGCTAGCGACACTACCGAAGCGCGCCTCACAGATTACTGGCTTGCCTATTGCATCGGCCAAGGAGATCGCCTGGAGGAAGGTGCGGCACTGCTTGATGATTTGGCTGCATTCTGCCGGCAGCGGAACTACCGCTGGCTGCTCTCGCAGGCGCTCTGCTGGCTGGCCAACTGTTACGATCTTTTAGGCGATCATTCCCGCTCCCTCGCCCTCGACCATCAGGCTCTCGACATCGCCGTCGCCATCGAAGATACCTACAACCAGCAGAAGCTGCTCACACAACTAGCCCTCCAGTACACCGAACTGGGTCGCCCCGAACACGCGCTCGATTACCACCAGCGCACGCTCGCGCTCTCCGCCTCTGCCCTGCCAAGTCCGCGTCAGGACTGGCGCAATCTCACCTATGCGGCACAGACCTTCTATACGCTGAAACGTTATCACGCGGCCGCCGCCTACGAGCGCGAGGCTCTACGCCTTAGCCTTGACGAGCCACGCGACCCCACGCTCGCGCACCTGTCATACACGCACCTTGGCATGATCCTCGCCGGCATGGGTCACTACGAAGAGGCACTCCAGCAAGCCTCCGCCGGTCTTGAGGTCGCGCGCGCCATCCAGAATGATTCGGTCAGCCGCAAGATGATCGCCTACTCGTTCCTGCAACTTGGTCACCTGACGCGGCAAGCAGGCGACTGCGGCGCGGCGCTCGGACGCTACAACGAGGCGCTTAGGCTGTATGACGGCATGGAGATCGCCAATCTGGACGGCTACGACGCGCACAAGGGGCGGTTGCTCTGCTACCTGAACAGCAGCGACGACGCGGCCACCGAGGAGGAGATGGCGCGCGTGCTCGCGCTCTTTGAGCAGGATCGCGCCGAGATAGTTGAAGAGCAGAATCGCAACAGCTTCTTCGACGCAGAGCAGGGCGTATACGACATCGCCATCGGCTACGCCTACGCGCGGGGCAACAATCGCCGTGCATACGCCTATAGCGAACAGTCCAGAGCCCGCTCGCTTTTAGACCTGCTGAAGCATGGCACAAAGGCGGCCGCGCCGGACGCGGAGCCTGAAGTAGCGATCGAGGCTGCGGCCTCGCCGCTTGACCTCGAAGCGGTGCAGGCCCAACTGCCGCCCGGAACGCAGGTCGTGCAGTACGCCGTGCTGAAGGACAGGCTGCTCATCTGGCTCGTCTCGCGCACGCGGTTCGAGGTGCGCGAGCAACCCGTGCCTGCCGCCGAGTTGAACGCGCGCGTGCTCGACTACGTGGCGCTGCTGACGCGCAATGACGAGTCGCAGGCGGGCGAGGTCAGGCGGCGCGCCGAGGCGCTCTACGAGCTGCTCGTCGCGCCCGTCGCGCCGCTGCTCGACGGCGCGAGCGAAGTCTGCATCGTCCCCGACAAGGCGCTCTTCCACCTGCCGTTCGCCGCGCTCGTAGCGCCCGCCACCGGGCGCTATCTCATACAGGACTTCACGCTACTATTCGCGCCTAGCGCGAGCGTGCTCATCCACTGTACGCACGCCGCAGAGCAGCGCGCGCAGACCGCGCACGCCGAGACGCTCCTGAGTGTCGGCAACCCCGCCTTCGACCGCGCCGCGTACCCGCAACTGCCCGACCTGCCCGCCGCCGAGGTCGAGGCGAAGAAGGTGGCGCAAATCTACGGCGGCGCGCCCGCGCTCACGGGCGTGCGCGCGTTGAAGACCGCGTTCACGGAACTCCTCCCACATGCCGACGTGATCCACTTCGCTGGCCACTACGTGGCAGACGAGCGTATGCCGCTACGCTCTCGTCTGCTGTTCGCCAAGGATGCTGCGGGCGACGGTGCGTTGACGGCCGCTGAGGTCTTCGGCAGGCAATTACCGCAGGCGCGCCTCGTCGTCCTGTCCGCCTGCGAAACCGAACTCGAACACTACGACAACGGCGAGGGCATGATAGGTATCGCGCGCACATTCCTCGCGACGGGCGCGCCACTCGTCGTTGCCAGCCAATGGCCGGTTGACTCCTACGCCACAGCCGACCTGATGATCAACTTCCACCGCCTGCGCAAAGTCGAAGGCTTGAGCACGGCCACCGCCCTGCGCCGCGCCCAACAGGAGATGCTCGCTGGTTCGGACGAGCGCCACCGCAGCCCATACTACTGGGCCGCCTTCCTCCCGGTCGGCGGCCACGCCGACTACTGACACGGCCGCGCGACAGGCGTGAAACGTTTCTACGCGCAGTTCATTAAGAGATGTGACGCGAGCGAGTATGCAAACAACCTCGCCCTTCGCGAGCTGACTGTCTGCGCCGCGCGACCGGTACGCAGCCGTAAAGTGAAAGGAGAGAACGATGCCGCTCAACCACAATGACGCCGCCGCCAATCTGACAATCGAAGGGTTAGCCATCTGCTGCTTCAATAAGGAAGCGGGTCGCCTACCTAGACCTAACTACTGGGAGGTCGGCTTCCTGCGCCAGAAGGAGCACAAATTAATGTTGACAATCGAGCGGGGCGGCGAACATAAGCACTACTCAATTGACAGTGACGTGAGCAAGATTCGCATCGAAACGAAGAACGGCACCCCACCGGATTATGGCCACGAGTACGTGCGCGGCTACGCAGACGCGGGCAAGGTTAGTAAGGCTAAGCGGAAAGTTAAGCCCATCAAGAATCTCGACAAAGAGAACTTCAGGTGGGTGCTTAATCTGGAGAGCAATGACGATGTCCCGCACGGAGATGTCACAGGAATACACCGTCCCGAATACGGCGCGACCGTAGCTTATATCTACGCCGCGGTATTTTATACGGTCAACCAGTCGTGCTCGCCGATCTACATGGTGCCTTTGGGCGATGACCCCAACGAGTACCCCACCGAAAAGCTCGAAACATGCCAAATAGGCTGGACGAACCGCCAGATCGCGGCTGATATCTTCTGCGAGGACGGAGGGAAGATAACTATCACGGTCGGCGATGAAAAGCTTCCTCTCCTCGACAGTAAGTCCGGCAAGCCGTGGCAGATTAGCCTGATGAACATGCGCGATATGCCTCACGATAATCCTTGCATCAATCAGGACTCGCCACATGCAAGGGGTCACATCCCGAAAGAGGAGAACAAACCGGTGCTGGCAGAAGGCGATTTTCAATACTATTACGACGCCATAGAAGTTGACGGCCAAAAGGTTTCGCTCTGGGGCTACGCAGACCTGACCAAGAGCGGGCGGGCGGACTGCAACACAATCAGGCTGGGCGACACGATGGATTTGGACGACCTGCTCCCGTGAAGCCTCGCATCCTTGCGCGACCGCGTCGCGCGTCGGCTGTTACCCGCTTAGTTGAGAGGAAAAGACAATGACGCTTAATCACAATCAAGCCACGGCCAAGGTGACGGTTGACGGTTTAGCCCTCGGTTGCTACAACAAGGACGAGAGCAAGTGGGACTTGGCCTACCTGCACCACCCACATCCCCCCCTGCATAATCTCGGGCTGCTAGTTGATAACGACTTGATCGTTACTAACCCTCCACCCTTTCGCATTAGCCTCATCGAGTTCGTGGCGGTGAACCCGCAGACGCCGAACTACCCCGGCTCGCCGAACGGCTTCTTCGACATCGGCCGCATCGCCGACAGGAGGGTTGACCCTGCGCCGGACGACGACGCGGCGGAGAATTTCAGGTGGACGATCAATCTCGAAGACCAGGGAGATGTGCCGCACGGCAATGTCCAGTTAAAGAAACCGCCCTTCCGGCTGACCAGGGCGTTCATTAACAACGGCGTCTTCTACACGACTGCGCTCTCGCCCAAGAATCTGCTCAAAGCGTCCTTCACCAGCGACCCGCACGACGACCCGAACAACATGAGTCTGGGTGATATTAAATCTCACATCCTCGGCAAGACGAACGACCAGATTGCGGCCGACATCTTCTGCGCCCCCGCCGACGGGAAGGTCATCATTAAGGTTGACGGCGTCCCAGTGGTTGAGTTGCCGCACAGGCCCGGCGACCCGTGGCAGATTTCTCTGACGAACTTGTGCCCCCCAACGTTGCCGACGGGCCAAAAGTTTGAGAAGGGCGACTTCCATCTTTTTTACGACGTGCTCAACGTAACGGGCCAGCAGCACATTATCTGGGGCGAGCCCCCGACAACCCCGGCACCAGACGCCCGTTCCCCGCGCGTCACCATCCCGGCGGCCCTCGTCAGTGGGCGCGCCGACTGTGACACTGTTTTTATGAGTACGACGCAGAGCCTCGACCCACTGTTCACCTGATGATGGGCTCGTAATCGGGACGAATGTTGCTCCGCGTCGGCCCGGCCCTGCGACCGGCGCGCCGGGCACGCGCACAAAGGTTGAAATCGTGCGAGGGGTCGTCCCCAACCGGTGAATTTGAAAGAAGGAAGGGATGCCACTTGACCACGAAAGTGCGACGGCCAACCTTTCTCCAAGTGACGGGATGACTCTCGGTACAGGTCTCATGCGGCACTTGGTGGCATTGGGGAGCGAGGTTTATGTTGTCGACCCAGACTTAGCGAGACGTCACTCATTCAGGCGGATGGACGTGAGCGCCCGGTGCTATGCGAGACTGACGGTCCCGTTGGCGCAGAAACTAGATGTAATTATCGGCGCGACTGGCTTGTCGTCAGTACCTGATGAAATTCCAATATCCTTCTTGACTAAGAGGATTGGGCACTCGCGGTTGATTCTTATCAGCGGTTCATCGAAGCAAGTCGAATTTGCGAACATCCTTGCGTTATGCGAGCGACTTAGACTAGACCCTTCCGCATGTGGAGCCTTGACGGGGAGAAGCGCTAAGGTAACGATCGTGCGCGATCAGAGCTACGGCACTGAATATAGCTTTCGGTTTAGTGACGGAACGCAGAAGCACATTCTGTTTGTCGCGGATGGCTATCCAGCCATTTTTTTCCCTCCGGATACGAACGGCGCTCCTAATCGTGTCATGGACCCGATCATGAGTGAGTTATTCCTAGCCGCTTGCCTGATGGCCTGTCAGGCGTGGCGCTTTTGTAATAGGTTATACACGTTGTCGGAACTTCGACAGATACGCCTGTCGCACGGGCCATGGATGGATTTGGCTCATGAACACCGAATACTGAGGAACTGGTGTCATGTAAATCACCTTGACTATAGTACGTATGCAAGGAAGATCAGCTTCCGCAAGTGAGCGCTGTCTGCAATGCGAGGGATGTCTATGGCCTTCACGAAGCCGTTTATTTGGGTGACTGGCCGAGCCGCGGTAGGAAAGTCGACTTTCGCAGCCTTAGCAGTGAAACTGTGGTCGGGGAACGCTGTTCGGTGTCTTCGTCTGAGCGATGAGCAGTTACTTTTCGAAATCATTCGAAACGATAAGGAACAGCACCATCACTATTATCCTGACAAGTCGGCCCGGTTTCTTTTCAGGAGCAACTTTCCATTTGACGAAGGGATCAGGCGCATCAATGAACGCCTACTCGCAATTGTAAAGCGGCAGTTTACGGATTGCGACGTCGTAGTCATAGAGTTGGCAAGAGGTCTAAAGAGTGGGGTCCTCGACGTTACATTCGCGCGAGCGTTATCGCTCCTTCATCCCGTAGTGCTAAGTCATTCGACCTTTGTATATCTCGATAGCACATGGGGCCAGCAGATGGAGCGAAATGTCTCGCGGGGCCGCCACCAGTGCCCGCACACTCCGGAAGAAGTCATGTCTGAACTCTATCGCGATGATGATCTGTCCGTACTTAAGAAGGCCTTCCAAGTTTTGGAGATTGACAATAGTGGTTCGCTTGATACTTTTCTAGCTACCGTGCGAGAAGTCGTGACATCCTTGGAGCAGTGAACGACTTGTAATTAAACTCCGCTAGGTCATATTAGACTGTTTGTTTCCCCAATTAACTGTAAAGCTCATTCGACAGTTTAGGTTACTCCAATGTCCTCCAGACAGAACGAAGATATTTCATTAAGCCAGAACAATGTCCCGTCGCGCCAACTCACACAAGAGGAACTAGAGTCCTTCCGAGAGGATTATCGAGAATTAGAAAAAGAGATTCAGAACTGGTGGCGCTCTAGTTCACAACTTTATTGTCTCAAATTCCGAGACCGCGACCCTTCGACTTAGCTCCAGTTCACAACTTTAATTTGGTAATGAGGAAAATCTCGGACGGAGAATCAACAACTTAGAGGCAGTTCAGTTCACAACTTTATTGTTCATCTACAGTACCTGTGTGAAAGAAAAGTGATTAGCGTTCCCGGAGAACAGTCAGCGTTCCGAGTTAAAAGGTAGCGTTTCCGGGAACAGTCGGCGATGGCAGAAACGGTCCCGAGCAATCTTGATTGCTCGGGACCGTTTCTGCATAGTTCTTGAAAACCGATCTTGTCCTCAGACCGTGACAGCGCCCCGAGAACCATTTACCATGTGCGGGTTCTCTCAATACTGCCCCACAACGCATCCTCGACGAGGCGACAGCGGAGCGAGCCGTCGAAGCTCTTGAGAAAGAGCCCGACTGAAACTGCTTTACTATTCCACTGCTTTACTACTCCGCGGGCTCCTCCTTCGGGCCGCCGCCCGCGTGGAGGGCGAGCAGGCCGTCGAGGTCGAGCAGGTCTCGCGGGCGGCCGTCGAGCCGCTTGGTCAGCAGCAGGTGCTCCAGTGACATCACGCGCGCGGCGACGCCCCCGAGGCACCTGCGCTCGGAGGCGGCCCACAGCTCTGCGAAGGGGATCTGGTAGCGGACGAAGAGGTCTACCTCCCGCCCGGCGCGGTCGAACAGGCGCAGCACCGTCAGCATGCTCAGCGGGAGCGGGAGGCTCGGCACGAAGCCGGCGCGGATCAGCGCCCGCAGCGCACGTTCGCACTCCTCCGGCGCGGGGTCGATGACGAGGTCGAGGTCGGCGACGGGTCGAGCGCGGCCGTGCAGGACGACCGCGGCCCCGCCGATGCCGACGTAGCGGACACCCTCACGTTCGAGACGGTCGAAGATGTCACGGTACGTCTCCAGAGATTCCAGCTTCACCACCCTGCGCCTCGCAGCCATCCAATTAACGAGATAACCATCCGAGACTATAAGGATGTTGACCCGCCGGCACAAATCCAGGTCGCCGACGTGCGCCAAGAGCCCGCTCAAATATCAGCGCGCCGCGTTCTGCGTCGGGCGGGGCGCGTAGCTGATGCGGCGCGTCTCGACGAAGCGCCGGCCGTCGAGTGTGCCCTCGACGATCTCGTAGCCGAGCAGGGCGAAGACGCGGCCGCGCAGGAAGAGCGGGCGGGCGTTGCCGTACCAGTCCACGCACGAGGCGCGGCACTCGTCGTCGGTCGCGGTCTCATCGCGCGCGTCCAGCTCGCCGAGTTCGGTCAGGCCCAGCGACTCGTTGCGCAGGAAGAGGACGGCGGCCGACGACTCGAAGAGGTGCTCGAAGCCGGGGCGCCCGGGCGTGCTGATCGGCAGGCCGAGCAGGCCGGAGTCGGGGCCTTCCGGTTTGTAGAAGAAGCCGTGGCTCCGCAGCTCGCCCTGCGAGGCGCCCTTGCGGGTGTAGCGGCCCGCGACGCTCGGCGTGCCGGCGGTGAGTCGCACGCTGGTGAAGTGCAAGTCCTCCGTGTCTGCCCCCACGACGACCGCGTCCGAGCCCAGGGCCTCTATCCTGTCCACTCCGTGTTCAAGCTGAACCGTCGCGTTCTCGCCCGTCGCCCAGCGCACCGCGTAGAGGCTCGAACGGTGTGCGCCGTTGGGCCCGTCCCAACCGCTGCCCGTGCCGTAGAGCAGGTAGTCGCCGACGAACCTGTTCTGGAAGGCGTCGCCGTCGCCCTGCGGTTTAGGGAGCTGCCGATAGCTCGAAGCGGACGCGGCCTCCACGCCGTCGGAGAAGCTCCAGAGCGGCACGCGCAGCAGAGCCACGTCACCCTCCGCTGCCTCTGCGTTCCACATCCGGTCGCCCGCGGCGTCTGAGCGCACGAGCACGTTGAGGTTGCCGTCCTCGCTCTCAAGGAACGAGAACTGATCGACGGGGCTGCCCGAGACGCGCAGGGCGCTCGGGCCGGAGCCGTCGAGCGGCATGCGGTAAAGCATCGAGCTTGATCTGGTGTCCGCCTCCTCTTCGTCGTTCGACCAGTCACTCGCCCAGACGTAGTCGGCCGCGGGCGACACATAGAAGACGCTGCCCGGCGGGCCGACCAGCGCCGTCGCCGCGCAGCTCATGTCACCCCGCGCGAGGTCGCACACCGTCACAGTGTGCAGCGCCAGCTCGCCCGCCTCGCTCAAGTCCTGCGCCCCTCGGTAGACGCGCGTCGCCGGGACGATGCGGCGGAACCCGCCCTCGGCGGCCCCCTTGTGCCACCTGCGCAGCGCGGGGAAAGTCTCGAAAGGGTTCTCGGCATCGGGGGCGAGGGAGAGCGGCGCGTAGAAGACGAGCTTGTCGCCGATGAGGCGGCTCGGGTAGTTGCGCGAGGAGTAGTAGTCGTCCGAGCGTAGTTGGTAGGTGGCCCGGTAGCGCAGGCGGCCGGCGCGGTCGATGCGGAACAGTCCGACCTCAGTGCCGCCGCGCTCGTAGCTGTAGCCGATGACGGCGACCGTCTCGTCCGAGACGAGCAGCTCGTCGTACCAAGCGTCCTCCGGGTCGATGTCGGGGCCGAAGGCGTCGAGCGAAGAGACGGGGCGCAGTGCGCCGCCGCCGATCTCCACGGTGAACAGCCGGCCGCGCCTGAGCACCACCAACTGGTCGCCGTGCAGCTTGACGATGTCGCCCTCGTCCACGCCCGCGTGCTGCACGTTCGTGACCGACTCTTCGGCGGGCGTCGGCTCCGGCATTGCCGCGGCGGCGCCGGCGTTGGACGCGACAGCGGCGGAGTCCGAGGACGCTAACGCTTTCGGCGCTGGCGCGGGCGCGACCACTGCCATATCCTTCCTCATCACCACCTGCCCGCCGGCGAGCTTCCGTAAAAATCTTCTCAGCTCGCGCTCCGAGCGGAACGCGCGCAGGCGCTTCTTCGGGGTTTTGTTAACGGACTTCGCGCCCGCGTGGGTCGCGGCAACGGCCGTCGCCCCCGCTTGGCCGTACGCGCCAGGGACGACGAAAGCCGCCGTGACGAAAAGGAAGACAAGGATTCTCATAGCTCTACCTCGCGGCATCTCGAACTGTGCCCACCGTGTTCTGCCGTGTGGAACGGGGCGGCCGACGAAGACTTGCGACGGCGTGAGACATTGACACCCGCGCGGGCCGTTCGGTTCCGCCGGGCAGCCGCGAAGTGGTAGTATGTGGCGCCGCCCCGAGCGCAGAGCGAGAGGGGCGGCGTTAAATTCAACTTTTCCCTCAAACCGGATTTGCAGACGAAAGGAGTTAGGATGCGTACAGCGAGAGGGGGGCTTCTGGTCTCCTTAGGGGTTCTAGTCTTCGCCGCCGTGGCGTGCAACTTCAGCGCCTCGACGGCCAACATCAGCGACCTGAAACTCGGTAAGGATCAGACGGCCAGCCAGCCGACGAGCACGTTCGCGGCGACCGACACGATCTACGCGGTGGCGACGATCTCCAACGCCCCGGGCGCGGTCAAGGTCAAAGGGCGCCTTGCCTTCGAGGATGTCGAGGGCGAGCAGGCCGGACCCATCCCCGGGTTAGAGAAGACGCTCGACCTGCCGGGCAGCGGCACGGCGACCTACACCTTCACGCCGCCCTCCTCGGGCTTCCCGAAGGGCAAGTATAAGATCGAGGTCTTCATGCTCAACGACGCCGGCGAGCAGAAGGATCAGAAGTCGGCCAGCTTCACCGTCAAGTAATTCCCGCCTTAGAAACCCGCCACGCGGGAAGTTAACCACAGAGGCACAGAGACACGGCTTGTTGACTTCTAAAGATGACGAAGTCAACAGGCCGTGTCTCTGTGCCTCTGTGGTTAAGTTATTTCTTCGGGGGAGCGGTCTCGATGAGTATCTGCT
>JBJMGP010000047.1:0-9217 GCA_045807865.1 Pyrinomonadaceae bacterium | reverse complement strand
TCGAGGGATGATGAGAAGCAGCGTGCTTCTCATCAAACCTCGACCCGCAATCGGCAATTTAAGATTAAACTAAACCCAGCGCCCCTGCTTCTGAAGTCTCTTGATCTTCCGCCTGACCAGTTCGCGCTTGAGCGAGGTGGTGCGGTCGATGAAGACGATGCCGTCGCAGTGGTCTGTCTCGTGGAGCATGCAGCGGGCTTCGAGGTCGTGGCCGTCTAACTCAAACTCCTCGCCGTCCAGGTTCTGCGCGCGGACGACGGCGCGCAGAGAGCGCTTCACCTGGAAGAAGATGCCGGGGAAAGAGAGGCAGCCCTCGTCGCCCGTCTGCTCGCCCTCGACGCTGAGGACGACGGGGTTAATCAGCGCGACACGCGCCTCCGGGTCGCGGCCGCCCGAGCAGTCCATGATGAAGAGGCGCTTCGACACCCCGATCTGCGGCGCCGCCAGGCCCACGCCGCGCGACGCGTACATCGTCTCGAACATGTCCGAGACGAGCCGCTTGAGCCTGTCGTCAAATTCCGTCAAGGGCTCACCCGGCGTCTCCAACACCGGCTCGCCGTACTTCACTATCTCTAAAAGTGCCATCTCTCAAACTGCGCCCGACCCGTCTCGAATAGAATGGCGCGGGCGTCTCATGTTCGCCCGCGCCGGCAGATTTTACTACAAAGCCCTCAGACCTGACCAAGCAGCCCGCCGGCTCACTTCTTGTCGAAGACGAGCGTCGAGGTCTGCGACCCGCGCGGCGACTCGCTGCTGCGCTTGATCGTGAGGGTCTTGCCGTCGGCCGACAGCGACCAGTCTTCGGTCGTCGTCGCCGTCACGTCGTTGCCCTGGAAGTTGAACTTGCTGATGCGCTTCAGCTCAAGCGACTTGCCGCCGTCCTTCCACTCGGCCTTCAGCGTCGAGGTGCCGCCGCGGCCGCCCATCGCCTCGGCCGTCGTCTCCGACCCGTCGAGCTTGTAGGTCGTGCTCGGCGGGTAGCCGCCCATGCGGCCGCGGCCGCCTCCGCCGCCCATGCCCCCGCCTCCGCCGCCGCCCGCGTTCGCGTCCGCCGCCATCTTCGTCTCGGACGCGACCACGATCTGCTGCCCGTCCTGCGTGACGGTCAGGGTCAGGCTTTCGAGGTTCGACCACTGCGGCGGGAGGTCTGCGCTCTTCGACTTGTTGAGTACCCAGGTGCCCGCGAAACTCGTCTGTGCCGCCGGGGCCGCGAGGGCGTTAACCAGAAGGGCGCAGGCCAGCGCGCTTCCGACGAAAAACTTACGCATCATTGTCAGCTCCTTGAGTTGGAAAGAGATCGAAAGGCGGGCCGCCTCGGGCCGCCGAAGTGCAGAATCAATCATTCCGACAACCCTGAAAGACGTGAGGCCCGCGGCGGCGGTTACAACTATTTGCCTTGAGCCCTAGCCCCTGCCCTTCCCGAACTGCGGGGCGCGCTTCTGCATGAAGGCGGTGGCGCCTTCGAGGAAGTCCGGGGAGCGGAAGCACGCGGCCTGGCCCTCGGCTTCGAAGTCGAGGGCGGCGTTGAGCGCCCGTTGTTCGGAGAGGTTGAGCGCGGCCTTGATGCGCGCGAGCGAGGGCTGGGGCGCGGCGGCGAGCCGCGTGGTCAGTTCGTCGCACACGGCGTCGAGTTCCGAGCGCGGGACGACACGGCCGACGAGGCCGAGCCTTTGCGCTTCCGGCGCGGAGAGTGTGTCGCCCGTGGCCATCAACTCGAAGGCCTTGGCGCGGCCGACGAGGGCGGGCAGGAGGTGCGTCGCGCCGCCGTCGGGCATCAATCCGACGCGGACGAAGCTCTGGCTGAAGGTCGCCTCTTCGGAGGCGACGACCACGTCGGAGGCGAGCACGTAGCTGAAGCCGATGCCGGCGGCGGGGCCGTGCACGCGCGCGACGACCGGCTTGGGCAGAGTGCGCAGGCTCGCGATGGGCGGGTTAATCAACTCCCGTATCCTTTTGGCGATGTCCATCCCGGCCAGCTCCCTCGGGTCGATGGACTTCATGTCGAGGCCGGCGCAGAAGAAGTCGCCCGCGCCGGTGATGACGACGACGCGGCTCTCGTCGTGAGCAGACTCTTCGACCGCGGCGGCGAACGCCTCGAACATCTCGAAGTCTACGGCGTTGCGGCGCGCGGGGTTGTTGAAGGTGATGCGTTTAACGCCCGCGTCGAGCGTGACCTGGAGCCTCTCGTTAGTGTTCATAAAGGGGTGCGTGTCGGCGTCTTTGATAAGCCTCTTCAGCGGCGCCGGCCGAAGAGTTTCGGCGCGGCGAAGACGGCGTAGCGGATGGGTTCGTGCGGCCGGCGTCTCCACCAGACGGCGACCGAGCGGCGGACGACGACTTCCAGCAACGCATCCTTGTCTTTGCGCGCGATGCCGCGCACGAGGCGACTGATGTCGTGGCGGAAGGTCTGGACGACGAGGCGGCGGTTCGGGTCGGCCGCCTTCACGCGCGACTTCTCGAAGCGCAGCAGGTCGAGCGTCCAGCCCGAGCCGAGGTAGTCCCCTTTCAACTTCTCTTCGAGGTACTCGGCAAAGCGGAGCACGTCGCCGAAGAGGCGCGCGACGGCGGGCGGCCCGTGCTCGGCGACGTAGCGGTCGAAGTAGTTCGTGAAGCGCTCGCGCAGGACGCGGTGCGTCAACGGGAGCAGCTTGTTGACCTGCACAAACCGACGCTCGTGCGGGGTGTTGGCGAAAGAGTTGAAACGCTCCGAAGCCTCGCGCCTGAGCCGGCGCGTCCCGGCCGGCGACAGTCCCAGCTCACGCCCGAGCGCGAAAGGGTTTTCGATGAACCGCGTCCGCAACTCCTCGTCCGCGGAGAGCCGCGTCAGTATCTGTTCGATGTCAGAGAGAGCCATCAGTACTCACGAATCTGCTCGCAGTACGAGTCGAAGTTGCGGCGCATCTCTTCGACGTGGTCGCCGCCGAACTTCTCGCGGGCGGCCTCGGCGAGCGTGAGCGCGACCATCGCCTCGCCGATGACGCCGGCCGCCGGGACGGCCGTCACGTCGGAGCGCTCGAAGGCGGCCGACTCCTCCGCCTTGGTCTCGATGTCCACGGAGCGGAGCGCGCGTCGGAGCGTCGAGATGGGCTTGAGGAAGCCGCGCACGCGCAGCTCCTCGCCGTTGGTGATGCCGCCTTCGAGCCCGCCCGCGCGGTTCGTCGGCCGCGTGAAGGCGCGCCTGCCCTTGTCGTAGCCGATCTCGTCGTGCACCTGCGAGCCGGGCAAGGAAGCCGCCTCGACGCCCGCGCCGATGGCGACGGCCTTGACCGCGGGGATGGACATCAGAGCGCGAGCCAGCCGCCCGTCCAGCTTTGCCTCCCAAGAGGTGTGCGAGCCCAGGCCCGCGACGACGCCGCGCGCGACGACTTCGAAGACGCCGCCGAGCGTGTCGCCCTCGCGCCGCTTCTCGTCAACGAGCGCGACCATCGCGGCCTGTGCTTCTGCGTCGGCGCAGCGCAGAGGGGCGTCGTCGGGGATGCGGCCGATGCTCTCCCAGTCCACTTCGAGCGGGGCGGCCGGGATGCCGCCGAGCTGTATGACGTGGCTGCGCAGCTCGATGCCGAGGACGGCGAGCAGTTGACGTGCGAGCGCGCCGCAGGCGACGCGCGCGGCCGTCTCGCGCGCCGAGGCGCGTTCGAGTACGTCGCGCAGATCGCGCGCGCCGTACTTGAGCCCGCCCGCGAGGTCTGCGTGCCCCGGTCGCGGCCGCTTCACGCGCCGCATCTTCTCCTCGGGCACCTCTTCGAGGTCGGGCGGCACGGCCGACATGATGTTCGTCCAGTTCTTCCAGTCCTTGTTCTCGATCTGCAAGGCGACGGGCGAGCCGAGCGTGCGGCCGTGGCGCACGCCGCTCAGGAACTCGACGCGGTCGCGCTCGATCTTCATCCGCCCGCCGCGGCCGTAGCCCCACTGCCTGCGCTCCAGCTCGCGGTTGACGACCTCTACATCGACGGGAAGACCCGCGGGCAGACCTTCGACTATCGCGACCAGCGCGCGCCCGTGCGACTCCCCGGCTGTGTTGAAGCGAAACATTAATTTATTCAGTTTAGCGATGACACCGCCGCGGAGCGGCATTATGAATTTAGCCCGGCCTTTCAAGGCCGGGTCAGCATCGACGATGTGCAGCCACGTCGCGTCAGCGACGCCTGAACCGTGTCACGCCCTCAAGCGTCGCTGACGCGACGCCGGTCGCCGTGATTCTCTGTTCCCGGCCTTGAAAGGCCGGGCTAAATTCAAGCGCCGCTCCGCGGCGCGACATCGAGAAATCGCGCTCTAACTTCTGGGGGCGGCAACATGCACGTGTCGTACTTGCCGAAGAGTTTGTAGCGGTTGCGCGCGAACAGGTCGTAGCAGTAGTCGCGCAGTCTCCGCGGTAAGACCCTGCCGGCGAGAAAGATTTTCCAGAAGCCGCCGAGGTAGGCCGCGACCTTCAGCGCCGCGTCCGAGCGGACGTGGACGCGCTCGCCGCCCGTGTGACACTCGACGAAGACGACCGAGTCCACGCCGCGCAGCTCCGGGTGGCGTGCGATGACCGCCTGCCCGTAGTCGCTCTGGAGCGCGGCGAAGCGCATCTCACCGCGCCGGTCGTGGTCGAGTATCAACTGCACAGACTTGTTGCAGAAGCCGCACACGCCGTCGTAGAGCAGGACGGGCGCGCCGACGGAAGTTTCTACCATGAGTTTGACTGTCAGCAGAAGTGCCGGATTAAACTTCACGCCCGCCCGGTGCGGGCAGGAACTCTTCGGGGAAGACGGTGCCGCGGCCGAGGACGCAGGCCGGGTCGAAGGCGCGCTTGAGCCGCGCCATCTCGCGCAGGGCGGCGTCGCCGTAGAGGGCGCGCAGGTACTCGCGCTTGATCTTGCCGACGCCGTGCTCGGCCGAGACGGTGCCGCCCAGAGAGACGGCGCGCTCGACGAAGCGGCCGTAGGTCGCGCGCGCGGCCGCCTGCTCGGCGTCGTCGCGCGGCAGGATGTTGACGTGGACGTGGTTGTCGCCGATGTGGCCGAAGATGACGTAACCGAGGCGGCCCGCGCGCAGGGTCTCCTTGTAGAAGCGGAGCATCTCGGGGAAGGCCGCGTCGGGCACGGCCATGTCGGTCGAGACCTTGCGCTGCCCGCGTCGCGCCAGCCACTCGTTGACCATCACGGGCAGCGCGTGGCGGAAGGCGCGCATCTCCGCGCGGTCGTGCTCGTTGGTGCCGAACCAGGATTCGTCGGCGAGCGCGTCGTGCTTTTCGACCAGCTCAAGCCACACGCCCATCAGCTCCTCTTCCGTCTTGTCGGTCGTCTCCTGCTCGAAGAAGACCGCGCCCGCCGCGCCGAGCGGCACCAGCGGGTAGCGCTCGCGCAGGAAGTTTAAAGCCTCGCCGTCGAAGTATTCGAGGGCGCGCGCGTCAATGCCTTCGCCCGAGTCCGCGCGCGTTTCGAGCGAGCGTTCGCGCGCCTCCCGGACGAAGGCGAGCAGGGACTCTTCGGTCTGGAAGAAGACGACGCCCGCCAGCACGCCTTCGGGCTGTGTGAGCAGTGACAGCTCCATTTCGGTGACGACGCCGAGCGTGCCCTCGCTGCCGATGAAGAGGTCGATCAAGTCCATGCCCGGCCGCGCGAAGTAGCCGGCCGCGTGCTTGCGCGTCGCCGGCATTGTGTAGGTCGGGAGCCGCGCCTCGATGCTCCTTCCTCCGCCGAGAGGAAGTTTGACGCTCCCGTCCGCGCCGGCAAACAGCTCGCCGCGACGGATCTCCAGAAGGTCGCCGGTCGTGAGCGCGACCTGCAAGGCGCGCACGTACGCGCGCGTCGGCCCGTACTTGAACGTGCGCGCGCCCGAGGCGTTGGTCGCCAACGTCCCTCCGAGGTAGCAGCTCCCCTCGGTCGGGTCGGGCGGGTAGAGCAGCCGGCGCGCCTTCGCCTCGCGCTGGAAGTCTGAGAGCACCACGCCCGCGCCGGCGGTCGCCCAGCCGCCGCCCGAGGGTTCGTGCACGAACTCGCCCACGCGGTTCAGCCTCTCGGTGGAGAGCACCACCCCGCCGTACGGCACGCGCCCGCCGACTATCCCTGTCCCCGCGCCGGCCACCGTCACCGGCATGCCCTCCCGCGCGGCCTCGGCCAGAGCCCTCGCCACCTCCTCCGCGCTTTCGGGAAAGAGCACGCGCTCGGCACGTCCGCCCGACGTGTTGCTCGCGTCGGCGAGGAAGGATTGAATCTCGTCCTGTGCCTGTTTAATCAGCATCGCTATCGGTGAACTCAGGTCATCGTCAGCTCGCGCTCGCGGAGGTACTTGACGCGGTCGCGGAGTTCGGCGGCGCGCTCGAACTGTAAAGCCTTGGCCGCGGCGCGCATCTCATGTTCGAGGCGGGCGATGGTGGCCTCGATGTTGGCGGCCGTGTACTCCTCCATCGATTCGAGTTCGAGCGGCACCTTGAAGTAGTCGGCCTCGTAGGCGGTGACGAGCGTGGTCTCGATAGACTTGATGATGGTCTGCGGCGTGATGCCGTGCTCGCGATTGTACTCCTCCTGAATCGTGCGGCGGCGCTCGGTCTCGCCGACGGCCCGCTTCATCGAGTCGGTCAGCTTGTCGGCGTAGAGGAGCGCCATGCCGTTCGCGTTGCGCGCGGCGCGCCCCATCGTCTGGATGAGCGAAGACTCGCTGCGCAGGAAGCCCTCCTTGTCCGCGTCGAGGATGGCGACCAGAGAGACTTCCGGCAGGTCGAGCCCCTCGCGCAGGAGGTTGATGCCGACCAGCACGTCGAACTCGCCGCGGCGCAGGTCTCGGAGGATGCGGATGCGCTCCAGCGTCTCGATGTCCGAATGGAGGTAGCGGACGCGGACGCCGACCTCGGCGAAGTACTCGGTTAAGTCCTCCGACATCTTCTTCGTGAGCGTCGTGACGAGGACGCGCTCGTTGCGCTCGGCGCGCGTGCGGCACTCGCCGAGCAGGTCGTCGATCTGCCCCTTGACGGGTCTGATCTCGACCACCGGGTCGGTGAGCCCCGTCGGGCGGATGATCTGCTCGACGACCTCGCCGCCGGTGCGCGTCAGCTCGTAAGGGCCGGGCGTGGCCGAGACGTAGATGGTCTGGCCGATGCGCGCCTCGAACTCCTCGAAGTTGAGCGGGCGGTTGTCCATCGCGCTCGGCAAGCGGAAGCCGTACTCGACGAGCGTGCGCTTACGCGACTGGTCGCCGTTGAACATGCCGCGAATCTGCGGGACGGTCTGGTGTGACTCGTCGATGACGACCAACGAGTTCTCGGGCAGGTAGTCGAGGAGCGTCGGCGGCGGCGAGCCGGGCGGCTTGCCCGTCAGGTGGCGCGAGTAGTTCTCGATGCCGCGGCAGAAGCCCATCTCCTTGATCATCTCAAGGTCGTACATCGTCCGCTGGTGGAGGCGCTGCGCCTCGACGAGCTTGCCCTCCTTGATCAACTGCGGCTCCCACCAGTCCAGCTCGCCCCTGATGGTCTTGATCGCCCGCTTGACCGTGGACTTCGGCATCACGTAGTGCGTCTTCGGGTAGATGGGCAGGCGCGACGTGTGCTTCTCAAGCACTTCACCTAACAGCGGGTCGATGGTCGAGACCGAGTCCACCTCGTCGCCCCACAATTCAATCCGGTAAGCCTGGTCTTGATAAGAAGGATAGACCTCGACCGTGTCGCCGCGCACGCGGAAAGAGCCGCGGTCGAACTCCACGTCCGAGCGCTCGTACTGCAACTCGACGAGGCGCTGCAACAACTGTTCGCGCGTCGTCTTCATCCCCGGCTCGACGAAGAGGATCATGTCGTAGTAGGCGTCCGGGTCGCCGAGGCCGTAGATGCAGGAGACCGAGGCGACGACGATCACATCGCGCCGCTCGAACAACGCGCGCGTGGCCGAGAGGCGCAGGCGGTCGATCTCCTCGTTGATGGTCGCCTCCTTCTCGATGTACGTGTCCGAGGCCGGGACGTAGGCCTCCGGCTGGTAGTAGTCGTAGTAGGAGACGAAGTACTCGACCGAGTTCTCGGGGAAGAACGACTTGAACTCCTGGTAGAGCTGCGCGGCCAGCGTCTTGTTGTGCGCGATGACGAGCGTCGTGCGCTGCGTGCGCTCGATGACGGAGGCGACCGAGAAGGTCTTGCCCGAGCCGGTGATGCCTAAGAGCACCTGGTCTTTCGCGCCCTCGTCCAGCCCGCGGACGAGCGTGTCGATGGCGGCGGGCTGGTCGCCCTGCGGCTTGAATTCGGAGCGGAGTTTGAAAGGCATAAGGGCTGATTTCGGATGTCTGATGTCAGAAAGTTGATTTTAACATCCGGCCTCCGTCATCCGAAATCGGCCTCCACCCTTACTGTGAGGCCGCCGGCGGGACGGCGAGCGCCTGAAGCTGAGTAAGCGGGCCGTTGAAGTAGTCGTGGTCGGCGTCCCCGTTGACGCCGTTGATGGTCAGGCTCTGCGAGTACTGCCAGAACGTCCAGACCGTCCAGCCGACGGGCAGCGGCGAGGGCGCGGGGGCGTTGGTGTAGTGCGCGATCCAGAGCGGGTACTGGCTGAACTGGTCGTTGAAGTGTGCGTCCCAGAAGGCGGCGTTGGTGTAGATGATGGGCGAGACGCCGGCGACCGGCTCGACCGCGTCGAGCCAGGTCTGGACGCCGCCGACGAGTTGCTCGCCGGTCACGCCGTCGTTGACCTCGATGTCGAGGACGGGCGGGAGGTCGCCCGGCACGAGCTGGACCGTCGAGAGGAAGTGGGCCGCCTGCTGCTCGGCCGGCTGTTCGGCGCGGTAGAAGTGGTACGCGCCGCGCAGGAGGCCGGCGGCCTTCATCCCGGCCCAGTTGGCGTGGAAGTCCGGGTCGGAGATGCCCGCGCCCTCGGTCGCCTTGGCGAAGGCGAAGGCGCAGCCGGCGGCCTTGACGGCCGGCCAATCGACCGCGCCCTGGAAGTGCGAAACGTCGATGCCCGTGAGTCTCGACGGCGGGTTAGCTGACATGAGTTCCTCCTGTAGCGTAAACCGTAAACCGTGACAGGAAGAACCACTGTCTACTTCCTGTCACGGTTTACGGTTTACGGTTTACGGCCTTTTATGCCGGCGTCGGCTGGCTTGAGCTGATCTGGTAGATGGCCTCCATGACGGCCGAGCGCACCTCGGTGGGAAGCGAGCCGCGCACCGCCAGGCGGCGGAAAGCCGGCAGCACCTCCTTCTGGCCGGAGAGCGCGAGCAGCTTGACGACGGCGAGGCGCACCTCGTTGCTCGGGTG
>JBJMGP010000046.1:0-47452 GCA_045807865.1 Pyrinomonadaceae bacterium | reverse complement strand
GTGCGGTGTCATCACTGAATGGGATGACACCGCACGTCGCGGAAGTTCTTAGCTCTTCTCTCTCAGGTCTTCGTCAACGGTCTCCTCGTCGCCTTCGGCCTGGCCCGGTGTGCGGCCGGGGTCGCCCGTCCGCTCCTTGTTGCCGCCCGGCGCGGTCGTCGAGTCGTGACCGATGAGCTGTTCGTCGTCGTCTCTCTCTGCCATCTGATTCCCCTTTGTTACCTGCCTGCCGAGGCGCCGGCCGACTGGTTGCCGAGCGCCCCGATGTTGCCTTCCATGATCTCTTTGAAGCGCGCGAGGTCCTCCTCGATCTGCTGCTGCGGGTTCTCGCCGAAGAGACGCGCGACGAGCGAGCCGAGCTTGCCGCCCGGCGGGTCGTACTTGAGCGAGACGCGGACGTTCGTCGCGCCCTCGCCGGCCGGCTCGAAGCGGACGCTGCCCGCCGACGCCACCTGCGAGCCTTCGAGCGTGCGCCACGCGATCAGCTCGTTCTCCTTCTCGTTGTAGACCTCAGCGTCCCACTCGACGGTCGTCCCGCCCGGCGCTTTCGCCACCCAGTGCGAGCGGTCGCCGCCGAACCTCTTCACAGATTCCAGGTGGCTCATGAAGTTCGGCAGGTTCTCGAAGTTACGCCAGAAGGCGTACAGCTCGGCGGCCGGGCGGTTGATGGTGATGCTGTGCTCGACCTTCGTCCCGCGGTCGCCCGGCACCGAAACGTTCTCGCTGTTGCGCAGGCCCTCGCCGCCGGCGCTGCTGAAGTTCATTGCCTCGTAGAGGTTGCAATGGCCCGACACGCCGCGCTGGACGAGCGCCGCGCCCACGAGCGCCAAGGCGATGCCGCCTAAACTTCCGCGCGTGATGCCGTAGAGCGCGAGCGCGCCGCCGCCGATGGCCGACGCCCAGCGCTCGTACTCCCCGACGTTGACCGACCCGGATGGGGCCGACGCCGACTCCCCGCCGGTCAGCTCGGACACGTCCTGACCCGTCGCATTCAGTCTCTCCTCGATTGTTGCCATCTCGACTTCTCCTCTTGCTAACGTTTTCCAGACACCCGGCCGCCGGACAGAACGCGGCCTGTCCGAAAACGGCTCGTCAAAATTGCTCTTCCAAGTGAGTCTTCAAACGTCGTGCCGCGGGCGGGCGGTGCGGTACAGTCCCCTTCCCATAAACTGTTAAAGTTTTCCCGGACGCGCCCGTGGGTTCGCGCCCGCGCCGTGCGTCTTAAGGGTTGAGAGTGATGTTGGAGCCTTCGGAAATTCTACGGGCCGAGGAGTCGAAAGGGCTGTCGCACGAGGAGGTCTTCCTCGCGCGCTACGGGCCTCTGCGCGCGTGGGCGCTGGGTTTGACGGGGGGCGACGCCGCACGCGCCGAAGACCTCGTCCACGACGCCTTCGTGCAGTTCACCTTCGCCCGCCCCGACCTCGCGCGCGTCCAGAACCTTGACGGCTATCTCTACCAGATGTTGCGCAACCTGAACATTTCGCAGCTGAGGCGGGCCAACCGGCGGCGCGGCGACGAGCCGGCGGTCTTCGAGTACGACTCGGCCGAGTTCGTGCTGCGCGCGGCTGACCCGCGCGACCTCATCCGCGTGCAGGACGACCTGCGCCAGGTCTGCCACTACGCCTGCGTGCGCAAGGAGTCTTCCAGGGCCGGCAGCGTCCTCATCCTGCGCTTCATGCACGGCTACTACCCCGCCGAGATCGCCCGCTTCACCGGCTCGACGCGCGAGGCCGTCGAGGAGCGCCTGCGCGTGGCGCGCAACGAGGCGCGGCAGTACTTGAAAGACCCGGAGAGTTTGCGCTTCATCAACAAGGAGCGCGGCGTGCGCGCGGCCCAGACCGGCTACGTGCAGACACCCGAGGAGCTTCTGCGCGACCTGCGGCAGCGCGTCTTCGACTCGCGCCGCGGCGACTGTCCGGCCGGAGAACGTCTCCCGAAGCTTTATGAGGCGAAGGGCGGGCCCGACTGCGCGACGCTGGCACACCTCGTGAGCTGCCCGCGCTGCATCGACGAGGTCAACCAACTGCACGACCTGCCTCTGCTGTCCGAACGCTTCCCCGTCGATTCGCTCGGCGCCGAGCCGCGTCGCAAGGGCGGGGGCGGCGATGACGGCGACGACGGAGGCGACGCGGGCGGCGGCGGTCGTGCGTCGGCCGAAGAGGCCGTGCTTTGTCAGAAGCGTGCGCGCGATGTCTTCGAGCACAGGCCGCGCGAGCTGTGCGTGTCGGTCAACGGACGGCCCGTGGGTGCGCAGAAGGTCGGCTCCATCATCAACGAGCAGAAGCTCAACGTCGGCGCGGGCGAGGAGGTCGGCTTCGTCGAGGTCTTCAGCGAGCAACGGGTGCGTCTGCTCTATCTCGACCCTTCGATCTGGCCCGCCGAGGCGGACGGCGGCTGCGTCGTGAGCGTGGGTCTGAGCGGCCGCCGCACATTGGAAGCGCGGCTCTCCTACGTCGATTCCGCGCCGACCGTACAGGTCGTCTACCGAGACCCGCTGATGGCCTTTGAGCCGGCGGCGTCCGAGATTGAAGATGAGGGTCGCCGTGTAGGGAGTCGCGCGCGTCTCCGGCCGCGGGTCGCGACGGCGTGGCGTGGGCTCCTCAAGTTTTTAGGACGACTCTTCAACCCGTTCGCGACTCTCCGCCCCGGCGCTCTGGCTGCGGGGCTCGCGGTGCTGGTCGTCGCGGCGCTACTCTTCACGAAGCTGTACGTGCCACCCGTCTCGGCGGCGGAGCTTCTGCGGCGCGCGGCGGCGGCCGAAGAGTCGAACGCCGTCGGCTCGACACAGGTGCAGCACCGCACGGTCTACGTCGAAGAGGCGCGGGCCGACGGGCGCGGCCCGGTGACACGCAAAAGGGTCGAGACGTGGCAGGGCGGCGCGGGCGGCATCCGCCTGCGCCGCCTCTACGACGAGAACGGGCGCCTCGTCGCGGGCGAGTGGACGAAGTCGGACGGCACGAGCACGATCTATCAGAAGGGCTCTGCGCCGACCGAGTCGGGCGCGGCCTCGCCCGTCGAGTTGCTCACGTCCGGCGAGGTCTGGCGTATAGACCCTTCGGCCGCGAACTTTAAGTCTCTCGCCGCGGGCGCGGATGGCTTGAAGGTTGACGACAAGCTCGGCGCCTACGTCGTCGGGCGCGAGCCGTCGGCCGAAGGCGAAGGGTTGCGGGGCGTGACGCTCTGGCTCAACAAGTCCGACCTGCACGCCTTCCGCCTGACGCTCTTCGTGCGCCGCGGCGGCGAGGCTTTCGAGTATCGCCTCATCGAAGGCGGCCTCGAACGCAAGCGCGCCGAGGAGGTGCCGCCCTCGGTCTACCAGCTCGAACCCGAGCTGCTCGGCGCGGCAACAACGAATCAAGGTGCGGCCGGAGGGTCGAAGCCCGCGCAGGACGAGACGGCTCAACACTCGTCACTCGTCACTCGTCAGCCGGCGGTCGCTTCGGCCGAGCTGGAGGTCGAGGTGGCCTACCTCCTCAACCGCATCAAGGCGAATCTCGGCGAGCAAGTCAGCATGGGGCGCACCACAGGAGGAGCCCTGCGCGTCGAGGCGCTCGTCGAGTCCGAGGCGCGCAAGGAGGACATCCTTAGCGCCCTCGGCCCAGTTCTGAACAACCCGGCGGTCGTCGTCGAGGTCTCGACGGTCGCGGAGGCTTCGGCGCGGAGAGCGCGCGCCGCCGGTCAGGACAGGCTGACCGAGCGCGAGGTCGTCGTCGGGGCGGGGCGCATCCCCGCGGACGCGGAGCTGCGCGCGCACTTCGCCGCGCGCCTCAGCGACGGCGAACGCGTGGACGCCGCCATCAAGCAGTTCGCCGCGCAGGCCATGAGCCACTCGCGGCAGGCGCTGCTGCACGCCGCGGCTTTGCAGCGGATGGCGGCGCGCTTCACGCCCGAGGAGGTGCGCGCGCTCGACGCGGACGCGCGCGCCAAGTGGGTCTCGATGGTGCGCGAGCACGCCGGCGCGTACCGGCGCGAGGTCGGGGCGCTCCGCGCGCAGCTCTCCACGGTCTTCGGCGCGCAGGGCGGGGGCGGCGGTGAAGGCGGCGGTGCGCCGCGGCAGGCGGCCGAGCGGCTGCTCCAGTCGAGCTATGCGCAGGACGGCGCGGTGCGCGCGGCCTTCACCATCTCGGAGGGCGCGGGCTCGGCGGCCGCCATCAAGTCGCAGCAGTTCTGGCGCCAGCTCTCAACCTCCGAGCGGCTCGCGGCCGAGATCGAACAGGCGTACGAAAGAGACGACGGTCAGAACCACCCGCGGTAGCGGGCGGCCCTCTGTGATGCGGTGGTTCCGTCTCACCAAGGGCCACCCGCTACCGCGGGTGGTTCTGACCCGGCAGCAGAGATGAATGGTACGGCGAACAGGTGGGTCGGGTACGCGGCGCGGGCGTTGTTGCTTGCGTCTTCCCTGTTGTTTGTCCCGGCGGTGCGCGCGCAGTCGCCTGCGGCGACGCTCGGCGGGACGGTGCTGGATGAGAACGGCGCGGTCGTGCCCGCGGTCGAAATCACGGTGCTCAACCTGAGCACGGCCGTGCAGAGGCACGCGGTGACGAGCGGCGAGGGCGCGTTCGTCGTGCCGCTGCTGCCGCCCGGCCGCTACACCCTGACGGCGCAACGCGACGGGTTCGCGACGCTCGAAGTCAGAAACATCACTCTCAACGTCGGCGACCGGCAGGCGCTGCGCATCAGCCTGAGCGTCGGCGAGGTCGGCGAGTCGGTCACGGTCGTGGACGCGGTCAGCCCCGGCGTCGAGCGCTCCGCCTCCAGTTCCGTCAGCACCATCGTCAACCGCCAGTTCGTCGAGAACCTGCCGCTCAACGGGCGCAGCTTCCAATCCCTGTTCGAACTCGCGCCCGGCGCCGTGCTCACGCGCACGAGCTTCAACGAGCAGGGACAGTTCTCCGTCAACGGCCAGCGCGCCAACGCCAACTACTTCACGGTGGACGGCGTCTCGGCCAACGTCGGCGTCAGCGCGGGCACGTCGCCGGGGCAGGCTGCGGCCGGCGGTCTGCCGGCGCTGACGGTGCTCGGCGGGGCGAACAACCTCGTCTCGCTCGACGCGCTCGAAGAGTTTCGCCTGATGACCTCCTCCTACGCGCCGGAGTTCGGCCGCATGCCCGGCGCGCAGGTCTCCATCGCCACGCGCTCGGGGACGAACGCGCTGCACGGCTCGGCCTTCGACTACTTCCGCAGCGGGGCGCTCGACGCCAACGACTGGTTCGCCAACAGCCGCGGCCTCGCGCGGCCGGCCATCCGCCAGCACGACTTCGGCGCCACGCTCGGCGGCCCCGTGGTGCACAACCGCGCCTTCTTCTTCGCCTCATACGAGGGCATGCGCCTGCGCCAGCCGCAGTACGCACTGACCGACCTGCCTTCGCTCGGCTCGCGCTTGGCGGCGCCCGTGCAGGTGCGACCGCTCCTGGACGCCTTCCCCATCCCGAACGGCGCCGACCTCGGCAACGGCTTCGCCGAGTTCGCCGCCAGCTACACAGACCCTTCGCGCTTCGACGCCGCGAGCATGCGGTTTGATTACGTCGTCAACGACTGGTTGACGGCCTTCGCCCGCGCGGCCTATGCGCCTTCGCGCACCTCGCAGCGCGGCGGCGTCGGCTCGCCCGGTCAGGCCGGGCAGAGCCTCAACACGGTCAACCGCACCGCGCTCGACACACAGACTTTGACGACCGGCGCCACCGCCGCCTTCAACCCGCAGGTGACGGGCGACCTGCGCTTTAACTGGAGCCGCGCGCGCGGCGAGACCGAGCTTGTGCTCGACGACTTCGGCGGCGCGACTCCGCCGAGCGCGTCGCTTCTCTTCCCACCGTTCGCTCGCCCCGACTCCTCGGGCTTCCAGATCACACTGCGCGGCGGGCTCAACGCTGGCTTCGGCACGGGGAAGAACGCCGATAACCTACAGCGTCAGCTCAACCTCGTCGGCAACGTCTCGGTCGTCCACTCCGGCCACGAGCTGAAGTTGGGCTTCGATTATCGCCGCCTCGCCCCCGTCTACGGCCCGCTCAACTACGCGCAGATGGTCATCTTCGGCGACGCGATCACGAACGGCGCGAGCGCCGCCGCCAACACCGGCCGCGCCTTCCAGGTCAAGGTCACGGCCGACGCCGAGCCGCGCGAGCCGCTCTTCCAGAACTTCTCCGTCTACGCGCAGGATGCGGCGCGCATCACTCCGTACCTGACGGTCGTCTACGGCCTGCGCTGGGAGCTGAACCCGCCGCCCTCTGAGCGCAACGGCAACCACCCGGCCGTCTTCCGGGGGCTTGATGGCGGCGGGCTCAACCTGGAAGGCTTCATCCCCCTCGGCACCACGCCCCCCGTCACCACGCTCGCGCCGAGCGGCACGCCGCTCTGGCAGACGACTTACGGCAACTTCGCGCCGCGCGCGGGGGCGGCCTACCTGCTCTCGCCCGAGCGCGGGACGATCATGCGCGCGGGGCTGGGCATCTTCTACGACCTCGGCACCGGGCAGGCGGCGCAGGCGTTCGGCAGCGTCTTCCCGTACGCGCGCGAGCGCCTGCTCTCGAACGTCCCCTTCCCGCTCGACCCCGGGTCGGCCCTGCCTCCACCGCTCGGGCTCGACCCGCCCTACGGGACGGTCTACGCCTTCTCGCCCTCCTTAAAGCTGCCGCTCACGGTGCAGTGGAGCGCGGCGCTCGAACAGCCGCTCGGCGCGGGACAGTCGCTCTCACTCTCATACGTCGGCGCGGCCGGTCGGCGGTTGCTGCGCCAGACTGCCGTGCTCCGGCCGAACACGAACTTCTCGGTCGTGCGGCTGGTGACGAACACCAGCTCGTCCGACTACCACGCGCTCCAGGCCGTCTACGCGCGGCGGCTCTCGAAGGGCTTGCAGGCGCATGTCGCATACACCTGGTCACACTCGATTGACGACGACTCGGACGACTCGGCGAGCGGGCTGCTCATCGTCGGCTCCTTCAACACGCGCACCGAGCGCGGCCCCTCGACCTTCGACGTGCGCCACTCTTTGAGCGGCGCGTTCAGCTTCGACCTGCCGAAGCCGGCGCACGGCGGGATGCTCGTGCGCGACTGGTCGCTCGACGCCATCTTCCGCGCGCGCACGGCCACGCCCATCAACATCATCCAGACGACCGGCGTCTTCACCGGCGACCTCGTCGAAGCGCTCCGGCCCGACCTCGTCGGCGGCCTCCCCGTCTACCTCGAAGACTCCAACGCGCCGGGCGGCCGTCGCCTTAATCCGGCGGCCTTCAGCGCGACCGTCGGGCGACAGGGCTCGCTCGGCCGCAACGCGCTGCGCGGCTTCGGGCTCTCGCAGTTAGACCTCGCCGTGCGCCGCCAGTTCGTGCTGGGCGAGACCACGCGGCTGCAAGTGAGGGCCGAGTTCTTCAACGTCTTCAACCACCCGAACTTCGGCGACCCCGTAAGCGACTTGAACAGTCGCCTCTTCGGGCTGAGCGTGCAGACGCTCGCGCGCAGCCTCGGCACGGGCGGCGTCAACGGCGGCCTGAGCCCGCTCTATCAGGTCGGCGGCCCGCGCTCCGTCCAGCTCGCGCTGCGGTTCAGCTTTTGAACGAACCATCGAAGGAATCAAGCGATGACGCGGACTCTCTTCAAGCACGTCGATCAGCTCGCAGCTTCACTCCTGTCGCTGACGATTCTCCTCGGCATGATGCCGCGTCCGGCGCGCAGCGCCGAGACCTCTCGCATGCAGCCTCCGGCTTCGCGGACGAACACGCGCGGCCCGCGGCAGGAAGTTAAGAAGTCAACGGCGCATCTGCCTTCGGTCTTCGAAGGGAACGCAGGGCAGGCGGACTCGCGCGTGAGGTTCCTCTCGCGCGGCGCGGGCCACACGCTGCTGCTCGAAGCCGGAGGGGTTACGCTCGCCCTGAAGAAGGGCGGCGCGAAGGAGGGCTCCGGCGCCGCGTCGGACAACCGGGCGCCTGGGGAGGACGCCCGCGGCCGGCGCGCGCCGGAGCCCTCCTACCAACTCGTCAACATGCGGTTCCTCGGCGCGAACCCGCGCCCCGAGACCACGGGCGTCGGCGCGCTCGAAGCCAGGGTCAACTACTTCGTCGGGCGCGACCCTTCGAAGTGGCGCGCCGGCGTGAGGACGTTCGCGGGCGTCCGCTACCGCGACCTCTACCCCGGCGTCGATCTCGTCTTCCACGGCGGCGACAGCGAAGGCCGGCTCGAATACGACTTCGTCCTCGCGCCCGGCGCCGACCACCGGGACGTGCGCCTGCGCTTCGAAGGCGCCGACGCCTTGAGTCTCGGCAGAGACGGCGAGCTGCTGCTCCACACGAAGGCGGGCACGATCTCGCAGAGCGCGCCCGTCATCTTTCAGAACGTGAACGGCGTGCGCCGCGAGGTCGCGGGCGGCTACGTGCTCCGAAGTGGGAGGGAGGTCGGCTTCCGCGTGGGCGAGTACGACCGCGGCGCGCCCCTCATCATCGACCCCGTGCTCGTCTACTCGACCTACTACTTCGGCGCTTCGGAGATGGCCGTGGACTCGGCCGGCGCCGTCTACGTCGTCGGCACGGCCGAGAACACCTTCGGCCCGCTGCCCGCGACGCCCGGCGCCTTCCAGCCGACGCGCCGCGGCTTCACCGATGTCTTCGTCGCCAAGCTCGACCCGACGGGCTCGACCCTCTCATATCTCACATACCTCGGAGGCACCGGCTTGGAAGGCATCGACGGCCTCAACGACCGCGGAGAGAGCATCGCCGTGGACGTGGCGGGTAACGCCTACGTCACGGGCGAGACGGAGACGAAGGACTTTCCCGTCACGCCCGGCGCCTTCCGGCCCACGAGCGGCGGGGCCGTCGATGCCTTCGTCACCAAGCTCAACGCGACGGGCTCGGCGCTCGTCTACTCAAGCTACCTCGGCGGCGGCAGCTCGGAGACGGGCCGCAGCATCGCTCTGGACGCGGCGGGCGCGGCCTATCTCACGGGCGGCACATACTCGGCCGACTTCCCCCTCAGAAACGCCTTCCAGACAGAGAGGAAGGGTTTCGAAGACCTCTTCCTGACGAAGGTCGCGCCCGACGGTAAGTCGCTCGAATACTCCACCTACCTCGGCGGTAGCGACACCGATAACGGCTACGACGCGCACGTCGCGGTGGACGCGGCCGGCGCCGCGTATCTCGCCGCCTCCACCTACTCGCGCGACTACCCGACGACGCCCGGCTCATACCAGCCGGCGACGAAGACGCCACAGGGCTTCTTCTCCACTGACGCCGTCGTGACAAAGGTCGCGCCCGACGGCGCCTCGCTCGTCTACTCGACCTATCTCGGCGGCACACAGGGCGAGTCCACGTTCGGCGTCGCGCTGGACGCGGCCGGTCAACTCCACGTCGCCGGCGCAACCTACGGCGTAGACTTCCCCACGCAGAACCCGCTCTACCCGACCGCGCGCAACCCGCAGGGTAACGGCTTTCTGACGAAGCTGAACGCCGCGGGTAGCGCGCTCGTCTACTCGACCTACCTGAGCGGCACGCCGCGCGATGCCTGCCGCTCGCAAAGCATCTCCGAGCTGGTCGTCTGCGGCGGCGAGTACGCGGGGGCCGTCGCGACCGACGCGGCCGGCAACGCGTACGTCACGGGCCTCACCATCTCCCTGGACTTCCCCGCCACTTCCGACACGTTCCAGCCGGCCCCGAACGGCCCCTCCGACGCATACGTCATCAAGCTCAACCCGGCCGGGCAGGCTCTCTATTCGACGCGCCTCGGCGGAAGCTTTTACGACGGCGGCACAGACATCCACGCGGACCCCAACGGGGCTGTCTACCTGCTCGGCTACACCAGCTCGGACGACTTCCCCACGGTCAATGCGTACCGCGACATGCAGGCGCCCTTCGACTTCGTCTACGTCAGCTTCCTCGCGAAGCTCTCCGAGACGGCACCGCCGGCGCAGACCAGCCGCGTGCACTTCGACTCGCCGACCTACACGGTCGGCGAGTCCGAGGGTTCCGTGCCTGCGGTCGTGGTGCGCTCGGGCGACCTTTCGCAAGAGGTCTCGGTAGACTACTCGACGAGCGCCGAGGGGGCGGCCTCGGAGCGCTCCGACTACACGACCGCGCGCGGCACTCTGCGCTTCGCTCCGGGCGAGACGTTGAAGGAGTTCACCGTCTCCGTCACCGACGACCGCACGGTCGAGGGCGACGAGTCGCTCACGCTCTCGCTCCACGACCTGCGCGGCGCGGCCGTCCTCGACGCGCCCGTCTCCGCGCGCCTCACCATCGTGGATAACGACGAGCACCCGGGCACGACGAACCCCATCGACGGCTCGCAGTTCTTCGTCCGACAGCACTACCTCGACTTCCTCGCGCGCGAGCCCGACGCCGAAGGCTTACAGTTCTGGACGAACGAGATCGAGTCCTGCGGCGCGGACGCGGGCTGTCGCGAGGTCAAGCGCACCAACGTGTCGGCCGCCTTCTTCCTGTCGATAGAGTTTCAGGAGACGGGCTTCCTCGTCGAGCGGATTCACAGCCTCGCGCTCGAAGAGAGGGTTTCGTACCGCAGCTTCGTCAAGGAGGCGCGCGGGTTGGGCGAGGGCGTGATCGTCGGGCAGGACAACTGGCGACAGCGGCTCGACGCCAACCGCCGCGCCTACGCCGAAGCCTTCACCATGCGCGCCGACTTCCGCGAGCAGTTCCCCGAGAGCCTGACGGCGGCGCAGTACGTCGAGCGCCTCAACGCGCGGGCCTCGGGCGCGCTCTCGACCTCGGAGTTCGCCGCGCTGGTCGCGGGGCTCGAAGCGGGGACGGAGACGCGCGGCAGCGTCCTCCTCAAGGTCGCCGACGACGCGGACTTCCGCCGCCGCGAGTTCGCGCCCGCCTTCGTCCTCATGCAGTATCTCGGCTACCTGCGGCGCGACCCCGACGAGGAGGGCTACGAGTTCTGGCTCGACAAGCTCAACGCCTTCGGCGGCGACTTCGTCCGCGCCGAAATGGTCAAAGCTTTCCTCTCCTCTGAAGAGTACCGCCGGCGTTTCTACGAGCCGCAGAAGGAGGTCGCGCTCGGCACGCCCTTCACCATCGGCTTACGCGAGGAGGCCATCGTGCTCCCAGACAAGCTGCGCGTCATCATCCTTGAGACGAGCTACGACGCACGCTGCCAGCGCGGAACTCAGTGCCCGTTCCCCGGCTCCCTCTACGTCCTCGTCGAAGCCTCCAAGCCGAGCGGCGAGAACGAACGCTTCATCCTCAACATCCCCGGCAACGTCCCCCGCCCCTACGCCGGCAACACCCCCTTCTCCACCCTCGGCTACAACTTCCGCCTCCTCCAGGCCGACCCCGAGCCGCCTGACACCACCCCGCCCTTCCGGGCGATCCTCCAGGTGGACAAGAACTGAAGTCATCCGACTTCGAAACACAAAGGCGTGAGGCCACTCGATATCGAGTGGCCTCACGCCTTTGTCGGATAAGTCGCGGCGTGCCGGCGCGATGCGTCTTAGCCCGCGAGCGCGGCCTCGAAGTCCTTGAGCAACTCAAGGTGCTCGTTGGTCGGCATGGGGGCAGTCGAAAAATACTTATTCTCCGAGAATGGAACGTCCGCCCGCCTCTCTATCGTGAAGACCGGGGCGTTCGGCTTTGTGTTGGCCGTATCGTAGCCGAAGAAGATGCCGGTGACTTCGTATGGGAAGACGTGTCCGAGGCTGTTTTTGACGGAGTCAGACAGCCTCTCTCCGACTCCCCGGAGCTTCGGGTGCAAGGCATTTAGAGAAACGTCTGTCGAAAACAGAAGCCCACTCACGTACGCCTTCCTCTTGACCATGTCCGGGTGGTACTTGAGGTTGAGGGTGTGCGCCCTCCAGCCCAGCACGTCAGAAAGTATCTCGTCGGAAATATCCGTGGACGCCGCCGTCTCGACCGCGATCCCGTGCGTATAAAACGCCAGCTGTTTAATGACAGTCCCTTTCCACCTGCCGAAAGCGAATTGAATTCCCTTCTGCTCGTCAAGGAAGTCCTCAAGGTGATCCGGAGACTTCAGAAATCCGTACCTCTCGACGATGTTCGGCGTCACCTCCGGGCCCAACATGTGATGGCGCGTGAAGAGTTCGTCCGCTTCCAAAAACGCGACCACCCGGGATTGAAGAACCGACAGGAGTTTCATAAGAGTTAGTTCCTTCCACCAGCGTGTACGTCGCCTAAGAAGTCCCCTCGGAGGCGCCGTTCGGCAAACCTCTTGACGGACCCTAAACCCCGACCTGACGGATGTCTTTCATTCAGAAAAATGGAGAACGCTTTTCAGAATTCTAAACATCCATCGGGCCTTCAGAACCTTGCCGCGGGCACAAATTCAGGGACATGGTTTTCTGTCCGGAAGTAAAAAAGCGGGTGCAAAAAAATGGTTTAAGTATCGAATCTCATAAACCCGCGTCGGCCAAAGAACCTCGTGGAAATAATGCACTTAGAGGACGCCGACCGGCGAGAGAGTTTGCTCCGGGCAATTATTTACCGACAGCCACTTGCCCCCTCCGATTGCAGTCCGTGTAGGTATAAAGATTGCCTACCTTCGACCGCAGCCTTGCGGCAGCAGGGTGCATGTAGACCTGCCGCGGCGCTCCCCACGCAACCTGATCGCAGGGAACATCGAGCATGATTCTTATATGAATCAAGGAGAGAATCTGATGAGAAAAATGTTCCAACTCGTCGTCGTCATGTTCCTGTGCGCGGCCTCCGCCTTCGCGCAGGATCGCTCCACGACGGGTTCCATCGCCGGGACGGTGACGGACGCCACCGGCGCCGCCGTGCAGAACGCTTCGGTCACGGTCACCGGCCAGACGCTGCCGTCACCGCGCACGGCGACCACCAGCGGAGAAGGCACTTTCACGTTCGACGGACTGATCCCCGGCGCCTACACGGTCAGGGTCGAGATGACCGGCTTCAAGGCCGCGTCGGTGGCCGACCTCGAAGTCAACGTCGGGCGCGCCTCGTCGATCTCGATCAAGCTGGAGCCGGGGCAGGTCTCCGAGGTGGTGACCGTCTCGGGCGCGGCGGCGACCGACCTGTCGAGCACCGCCGTCGGCCGGAACCTGTCCGACTCGCTCTTCCAGAACGTGCCCGTGCAGCGCAGCGTCACGAGCCTCTTCTACCTGGCTCCCGGCGTCGCCGACAGCGGCAAGGGCGGCACGGCCAACCCGTCCATCTCGGGCGGCTCGGCGCTCGACAACCTCTACATCGCCGACGGCGTCAACATCACGGACTCGGCCTTCGGCGGCCTCGGCACCTTCACGCGCAACTACGGCACGCTCGGCACCGGCATCAACACCTCCTTCATCAAAGAGGTGCAGGTCAAGACGGGCGGCTTCGAGCCGCAGTACGGCCAGTCGCAGGGCGGCATCGTCAACATCATCACGCAGTCGGGCGGCAACGAGTACCACGGCGCCCTCTACGGCTTCGCCCGCCCGGCGGCCTTCGAGGCCACGCGCAACCAGCCCGACGACACCCGCACGAACAAGTTCGGCAAGCTGCTCCACGAGGAGAACTACGACGTGGGCGCCGACATCGGCGGCTACGTCCCCGGCGCCCGCGACCACCTCTTCTTCTTCGGCTCGTTCAACCCGACGGTGAGGCGCGAGCTCGTCCGCGGCGCCGAGGGCTCGGGGCTGCGCACCATCCTGGGCGACCAGTACTCGCGCCGCTACCGCAGCTACAACTACGCGACCAAGCTCGACTACAACATCAACCCGAGCCACACCGTCGCCTTCTCCATCTTCGGCGACCCGACCGAGACTAACATCGCGCCGTTCGTCACGCTCAACATCGACAACGCGACGGCGCTCAACCGGCTGGAGTACGGCACGCGCAGCATCGCGCTCCGCTACAACGGCGCGCTCACCAAGACCTGGACTCTGAGCGCCTCGTTCGGCCAGGGCAAGAACAACTTCAGCGAGTCGGGCTTCGCCGACTTCAACCAGATCATCGACCGCACGCAGCCCGCGCGCGGCAACTTCACCGCCATCGGTTACGGCTTCATCGAGCCGACGCAGGGCAAGACCAATCGCTTCTCGGCCGACACCTCGAAGATCGCGAACTTCTGGGGCCAGCACACCTTCGCGCTCGGCTACCAGTTCCAGCGCGGCTCCTACGCGGGGCAGCGCGACCGCAGCGGGCCGAAGTACGCCATCCCGGCGACGAACGCGACGGGCGTGCCCGTCACGGCCATCTCGGCGCTGCCGGCGAGCCAGATCGGCCAGGAGGTCAACGCGCAGTTCTCGCTCTTCACGGCCGCCGCCTCCTGCACGCTCTGCCCCGTACGCACGCTGCCCGACGGCACACAGGTGCCCGTCTACCTGCGGCAGGACCGCGGCGAGTACGGCAACACCTCCTTCGAGACGCAGTCCAACTACCACGCCGTCTACCTTCAGGACACCTGGCGCTTCAACCGCTACGTGACGGGCCTCTTCGGCCTGCGCAGTGAGCAGGAGCGCATCATCGGCAACCCGGGCGCGACCGGCGACCGCATCGCCTACAGCTTCACCGGCAACTGGGCGCCGCGCGTCGGCGTCACCGTCGATCCGTTCGGCCGCGGCAAGACGAAGCTCTACTACAACTACGGCCGCTTCTTCGAGTACATCCCGCTCGACCTGGCCGAGCGCTCGCTCTCGGCCGAGCAGGACTTCCGCAACGGCCGCTTCGCGCCCGACTTCTTCACCGACGCGGCCGGCGTCCGCCGCGTCCGCATCAACTCCTTCGGCACGGTGACGCCGGTCATCGACGCCTCGCACCTGCTGACCGGCGCCGCCGGCGGCACGGGCTCGACCATCTCGATCTCGACCAACGACCCGACGAACCCGATCCTGCCGGGCACCAAGCTCGGCTTCACGAAGGAGCACATCATCGGCTTCGAGCAGCAGCTGCCCCGCGACTTCACCCTCTCGGTGAGGTACCTCGACCGCCGGCTCGGCCGCATCGTCGAGGACGCGGCGGTGGTCGCCCCCGAGTCGGCCGACTTCTTCGGCCAGACCTACTTCATCGGCAACGTCAGCTCGACCCTCGACGCGGCGGTCAACCCCGTCTCGTTCAAGTTCACGCCCGGCGGCGCCGTCCCCTCGCAGTGCAGCCCCAACTTCGTCAACGCGGCCCTCGGGGTCTGCTACGCGGCCAACGGCGCCAACGGCCAGCCCGCCGGCTCGTCCGGCGCCGACGGGGTGCCCGACGGCTTCCCCGACGCGGTGCGCAACTACAAGGCGGTCGAGATCGAGCTGAACAAGCGCTTCTCGAACAACTGGCAGTTGCTCTCGAACTGGCGCATCGCCAAGCTCGAAGGTAACTACGAGGGCCACTTCCGCAACGACAACGGCCAGACCGACCCGGCCATCAGCTCGCTCTTCGACTTCACGGCCGGCGAGTTCAACCTGCTCGGCGACCAGTTCGCGGTCGGCCCGCTCAACACGGACCGCCGTCACATCTTCAACGTCTACGGCAACTACTCCCTCGCCGAGTCCAGCTTCGGCCGCACGCTCAAGGGGCTCAACCTCGGCGGCGGCCTCCACGGCGAGTCGGGCGTGCCGATCAGCGAGTACCTCGCCCACCCCGTCTACGCCAACGCGGGCGAAATCCCGGTCGGCGGCCGCGGCAAGCTGGGCCGGACTGACTTCTACACCCGCCTCGATTTGCACGCCGACTACAAGTGGGCGCTCACGGAGAAGACGCGCGTGGTCTTCATCGCCGACTTCTTCAACGTCTTCAACAGCCAGACGCTGCGCCTGCCCGACCAGTTCCGCGAGAGCACGACGGGCCAGAACAACCCGGACTTCCTGAAGCCCGGCATCGCGGCGACCGACCTGACCCGCGGCTTCTACCTGCCCTTCAACATGCGCCTCGGCGCCCGCTTCGAGTTTTAGCCCGGCCCCGCTTGCGGGACGGCCTTCTGGAGGGAGGGGATTCACTCCCCTCCCTCTTGTTCTTTCGGGCGGGGTGGATGAACATAAGCCCTCTCCTCCCTCCCGCGGATCGAGACTTTGACGGAGGACTTAAGGCCATGTCTCACGCGTTATTTCGACTGCTCTTCGGACTGCTCTTCACCTCCGCCTGGGCGGGCGCGGCGTCGGCGCAACGCGAAGGCAACCCCTTCCCGATCAGGAGAACCATCACGGGGCAGGTGCGCTTCGCACAGGGCGGCGCGCCCGCCGAGAACATCATCGTGCGCCTCGACGGCTTCTCCGGGGGCTACGTCGGCGAGGAGCGCACCGACCGGCTCGGGAAGTTTCGGTTTACGGGCCTCGCGGCGGCACAGTACGTGGTCACCATCCGCATGCCCGGCTACCGTGAAGTCCAGCGGCAGGTCGAGCTTGAAACCAACCCGTCCGACTATCTGCAACTACAGCTCACGCCGGAGAAGGCCGGCGGCGCCGCCCCCGCGCCCGACGGCAGCGCCGGCCGGGTCATGGACGCGAACGTGCCCGCCGAGGCCCACGCCGAGTTGGATAAGGCGCGCGCGGCGCTCCTCAACAATAAGAAGGTTGACGAGGCGCTGACCCACCTGGAGAAGGCCGTAAACATCTACCCGCGCTTCTACGAGGCGCAGCTCCTGCTCGGCACCGTCTACATGGACGCCGGCAAGTGGGAGCAGTCCGCGGCGGCGCTCGGCCGCGCGCGGGAGATCAACCCGAAGGGCGGCGCCGCGCTCTTCGCGCTGGGCGAGGTCTACCGCCATCAGAAGAAGTACGAAGAGGCCGAGCGTGTGCTCAATGAAGGACTGGCGATGGAAGAGAAGTCGGCGGCCGGCCACTACACGCTCGGGCGGGTCTACTGGGACAAGGGGGATTACGCCAGGGCCGGGCCGCAGGTCGGGAGGGCGCTCCAGCTCAAACCGGACTTCGCCGAAGCGCACCTGCTCGCCGGCAACATCCTCCTGCGCGCGCGGCAGGGCGAGAACGCGCTCACGGAGTTTCAGGAGTACCTGCGCCTCGCCCCCGAAGGCGAGTTCGCCGGGCAGGCGCGCCAGATGGTGGAGAAGATCAGGAAGGCGCTCGCCGAGAAGAACGACTAGCGGGTATGCCCCAAAAGAAGAACGGCCACTCTGTCGAGTGGCCGTTCTGACTAAAAGTCGGGGCGAGAGGATTCGAACCTCCGACCTCTCGGTCCCGAACCGAGCGCTCTACCAGGCTGAGCCACGCCCCGTCGAAGATTGCCTGTGCATTCTAAGTGGCCCGAGGGTGTGTGTCAAACACGCTAGTCGCTTTTGGTGTGGGCCGCGCCATGCGCCGAGGCGTGTTCGGGCCGGGAGTGCTTGATGTGGCGCCAGACCCACCAGACGGCCCCGGCGAGGATGACGGCGCCGATGAGGAAGTCGAAGCGATGGAACCAGGTCTTTAAAGTCTCGCTCTTGTCCCACTGCTCGCCTAAGACCTGCCCGACGTAGGCGAGGCCGAGGCACCACGGGAGCGAGCCGAGGAACGTGTAGATCGTGAACCGCGTCAGGTTCATCCTCGCGATCCCGGCGGGGAAGGCGATGAAGGTGCGGACGACCGGCAGCAGGCGGCTGGCGAAGACGATGACCTCGCCGTAGCGCGCGAACCAGCGGTCGGCGAGGTCGAGGTCGTGGCGCGAGAGCAGGACGTAGCGCCCGTACTTCTCGATGAAGGGGCGCCCGCCGTAGAGCCCCGCGTAGTACGCGACCCACGAGCCGACGACGCAGCCCACCGCGCCCGCCACGCCCACCCACCAGAGGTTGAACTGCCCCTTGTAGACGAGGTAGCCCGAGAACGGCATGATGATCTCGGACGGCAGAGGGATGCAGGCCGACTCGATGGCCATCAACAGCGCGACGCCCGTGTAGCCCAGCGTCGAGATCGTCGCCACGATGAAGGCGGAAAGGATTTCGATGATTCTCGCGATCAAACAGTCACTCCGCACGGTCGAACTTTAAAGTCAGAACTGACATCTGCCTGCTACTCGTTCGACCAACCATGCCGGCCGATGAGCGGGACGAAGGCACAGGCGCCGTGCTCTTCGTGCTGGAAGCCCTCTTCGGTCCGCAACACGCGGACGAGGCGCTGCGACTCGCGCGACTCGCCGACGGGGAGGACGAGGCGCCCGCCGACCTTGAGCTGCGCGAGCAGCGGGTCGGGCACGCGCGGGCCGCCCGCCGCGACGAGGATGCAGTCGTAGGGCGCGTGCGCGCTCCAGCCCATCGTGCCGTCGAAGCACTTGACCGTCGCGTTGTAGATGCCCAGGGAGCGTATGCGGGTCTGCGCCTGCCGGGCGAGGTCGGCGATGCGCTCGATGGCGTAGACCTGCCCCGCGACGCGCGCCAGCACGGCCGTCTGGTAGCCGGAGCCCGCGCCGATCTCCAGCACGCGGCTCGACTTGTCCGCTTCGAGCAGCTCGGTCATGCGCGCGACGATGTAGGGCTGCGAGATGGTCTGGTTGGCGTCGATGGGCAGCGCGTGGTCGCCGTAGGCCCGGCCCTGCAGAGCCTCTGGGACGAAGAGGTGACGCGGCACCCCGAGCATCGCTTCGAGGACGCGCGGGTCGTGAATGCGGTAGTGTTCGCGCAGGCGTTCGACCATGCGCTGGCGCGGGATGCGGTAGCTCGAAGACTGCGCGGCCGACCAATTTGAAGACGAAGAACTCAAAAAAACCTCTTCCCGAACTCGCCGACTACTGTTAACTCAGACCCGCCGGTTGATCCTCTTCCCGCCCTTCGACCGCCTCCGCGCCCAGTCGGTTCCAGAGGTCGAGCGCGTCGAGCGCGCTGTGGTTCGTCATGTCGCTCCGGAGCGGCGTGACCGAGACGTAACCCGCCTCGACCGCCGCGTAGTCCGTCCCGTCCTCGGCGCTCGTCCCGAAATACTCCTCGCCGATCCAGTAGTAGGCCTTGCCCCGCGGGTCGATGTGCTCGGTGATGATGGGGCGCGCCTGCTTGATGCCCTGCCGCGTGACGCGCACGCCCGCGATCTCGCCCGGCGGGATGTTGATGTTGAGCAGAGTCCCTTCGGGGAGGGACTCGTCGAGGACTTTGCGCACGGCCGTGACGGCGAAGCGCGCGGCCTGCGTGAAGTCGAAGTTCTCGCGCGCGACGAGGCTGAAGGCGAGGCCGGGCACGCCCAGGATGGTCGCTTCGAGCGCGCCCGCGACGGTCCCAGAGTAGCTGGCGTCGTCGCCGAGGTTGGCGCCGTAGTTGATGCCGGAGCAGCAGATGTCGGGCAGCTCGTCGGGGCCGAGAATCTGGTTGAGCGCGAGCGTGACGCAGTCGGTCGGCGTGCCGTCCACCGTCCAGTGGCGCTCGTCGATGCGGCGAATGCGGAGGGGGCGCGAGAGAGTCAGGCTGTGCGAGGCGCCGCTCATCTCGGAGGCGGGCGCGACGACGTACACGTCGCCCAGCTCGCGCAGGGCCTCCTCCAACTTCGTGAGTCCGTCGGAATGTATGCCGTCGTCGTTTGTCAGAAGAATGCGAACCATAGAATTAAACCGCCAGACATTACACCTTAACGATTCGATTTATTCAAGCGGGCGCGCCGGAAGGAAAAGCCCCGCGACTTTTAAAGGCCGCGGGGCTCTCCGGTTGCGTTTGAGGAGCGGGCTTTAGGCGTTGGTCGTCTCGGTGCTCTTGCGCGAGAGGCCCTTGATCTGGACGGGCGTGTTCTTCTCCACGTCCGCGCCGAGCTTCTTCTTGAGAACCATCTCCTGGTAGAGCTTGCGCATGGCCGCCGCCTCTTCGGCCGCGGTCTTCGGCCCTTCCATCTCGGGCTTGTTCGGGCGCTGCAAGTCAACTTCGTTGAGGACGAGGCTGACGGGCGACTCGGGCAGCTCGACCTCCTTGTTCTTGGCGAAGATCTCGTGGCGGCCGTGCTCCTTGTACCACTGTGCGACGGTCGCGTTCTGGTGCATCTGCTCGATGATGTTGCGCCAGCCGATGCCGGTGTTGTAGGCGCAGAAACTGATCTCACCCTCCTGCGTGCCGTAGGGGATGATGCACATCTCTGTGCGGCGGAAGTCGTAGTTGAACAGGTCCTGGAACCACATGCCCGCGATGAAGAGGAAGTTCCAGCGGTCGGCGCGGCGCGCCGCGATGTCCTCCTTCGAGCGCCTGCCGTCCACGCGGCCATAGGTGCGGCCCGTGAGGCCGAACGACTTGTCGAACTTCTTGAACAGCTCGTAGAGCGAGAACTGGCTCGGCGCCTTGTACGGGTTGTAGTGCTTCAGCAGCGTCAGGCCCATCAGCATGTTCGACATCCACTTGCCGCGCCCCGCGTCCGTGATCCGCTTCATGTCGTGGACGAGGCCGGGGATGTTCAGGAACTCGGGGACGGGAGCCATCTCCTTCGTCTCCTTGTCGATCATCACGGCCGTGCCGACGCCGCAGTTCGGGTGGCAGCCGCAGGAGACCTGGCCCCACTCGGCGTCCGGCCCGTGCGCGAGGTCCGCGAAGTCGGCGAAGGCGCCCATCAGAGAGAGCGGGAACCAGTCGCGCGTCGGCTCGGTGATGCCGACCTGCGTCTTCACGTCCTGGGCGAGGTGCGAGAGCGTGTAGCGCTGCTGCATGCGGCGCTCGTCGGTGATCTCCTCGTCGCGCCCGGTGAACGAGACGGGCTGGAACGAGAGGAAGGCGATCTTCTTCGGGTTGTCGAGCGCGAAGCGGATGACCGAGCCGACCTGGTCGTTGTTGATGCCGTTGACCAAAGTGATGACGAGCACGATCTCGACGCCCGCCGCGTGCAGGTTGTCGATGGCGCGCAGCTTCACGTCGAAGAGGTTGCCGACCTGGCGGTGCGAGTTGGCGTCGTTGCCGATGCCGTCGAACTGGAGGTAGGCGTAGCGCAGGCCCGCCTCGGCGGCCTCCTTCGCGAACTCCTTCGACTTGGCGAACTCGATGCCGTTGGTCGCGCACTGGACGGAGTTGTAGCCGACCTTGCGCGAGTAACGAATGGCTTCGAGGAAGTGCGGCGAGATGGACGGCTCGCCGCCCGAGAACTGCACGGACATCTGGCGGCGCGGCTTGATCGAGATGGCCTTGTCGAGGATGTCCTTCACCTCGTCGAGCGAAAGCTCGTGGACGAAGCCGACCTGGTTGGCGTCCATGAAACACGGGTCGCACATCATGTTGCAGCGGTTCGTCAGGTCGATGGTCAAGACCGACCCGCGGCCGAACTTGATGGACGAAGAGCCGTGGTCGTGGAGCCCCTCGTCGTTGTGCGCCTGGATGTCGCGGCCGGGGAAATTGGCCTCGATGTGCTTGAGGAAGGTCGAGTCGATGGCCATGATGTCCTCGAAGTGGCCGTGGACGGGGCAATCCTTGACCATCCAGATCTGGCCGTCGCGCTCGACGATCTGCGCCTTGATCTCGCCGACCTTCTCCTGGACGAGCGACGACGGGTCGATGGTGGGCGCGCTCAGAATCTTGTTGCGCGCCTCGATGACGCATTTCGGGCAGAGGCTGTCGGTGGTGCGGGGGAAGCCGAGCGGCGGCTTCGACTTCTGCCAGGACTTGAGCAGAGGCTTGTCCGACCACTTCGGGGTGAACGACTCGTTCGGCCTGTACTGGTTGAAAAACTGGATTGTGTTGAAGAGGCCGCCCGCGACGGTCGCCAGTGCCTTCTCTGCGTGCTTAATCGGTTTCATTCTTCGTCCCTTCGTCTCATCCGCGCGGCCGTGCTGCGAGGGCCGAGCCGCGGTCTATTATTACTTAGGGCGCCGGTCTCAAAGGTCTCTGTAAAGCTTCGACCCGGCGCCTCGTCGGGAATGCCAAAACCTCTCCTGTGTATCTTGCCGCCGGCCAGACATAGACCGGCACAAGGCTTTCAGCAATGGCTATGCCAGCCGGGAGGGTTTTGCTTAAGTGAAGAAATAGCAGGGGAAACTGCCGCCCTATGCTTTTTGTGCCTGCCCACGGAAGAGGTTTTTTCGAGTCAAAGAGGCCCGACTCCTTCTTACAGCCGAACAGTGTAGACTAATGACACACTCGAAGCAAGTTTGACGGGAGCCGCCGGCTTTTCTGACTCACAGGGGTGAGAAAGTTTAGGAAAGAGGCTCGTTTTCCTTGATAATCTGCATGACCTCAGCGAAGAGCATCCCGTTGGTTGCCACGGCGTTGCCGGAGAGAATCGTCCGCCGCCCATGCCAGTCTGTGAACGTCCCGCCCGCCTCCTCCAGCACGGGCAGGAGCGCCGCGCAGTCCCAGACGTTCATCGAAGGGTCGAGCATCACGTCGGCGCGCCCCGTCGCGACCAGGACGTAGCCGTAGCAGTCGCCCCACGTCCGGCGCTGAGCCGCGCGGCTTTGCAACTCGTCGCCGGCCGCCCCGAAGCCGTAGCGCGCACACGAACCGAAGTCGGTCGAGAGCAGCAGGGCGTCTTCGAGCCTTTCAGTCTGCGAGACGCGCGCCGGCTCGCCGTTCCAGAAGCAGCCGAGCCCCTTCGCCGCGTAGACCATCTCGCCGAGTGCGGGGATGTTGATGACGCCGACCGAGGGGTCTCCGTCCACCTCACAGCCTAACAGGACGCCGTAGAAGGGGACGCCGTGGACGAAGGAGTAGGTTCCGTCGATGGGGTCGATGATCCAGCGCCGACCCGAGGTGCCCGCGACTTCGCCGCCCTCCTCGCCGACGATGGCGTCGCCGGGGAAGCGTCTGAGGATTTCGCCGCGGAGGAACTCCTCGGCTTCGAGGTCGGCCTGCGTGACGAAGTTGTCCTTGCCCTTCAGGCGCGTCTCGAACTCCCGTCGGAAGTATTTGAGGGTGATCTCGCCCGCCTCGCGCGCGGCGGAGACCGAGAAGTCGAGCAGCTCTTTCAACCCCGCTTCACTCATTCGACTTCCCTCCCCCTCGCCTGCGCGCCAACTCTCCCGCAACCGCTTCGAGCGTGAGCCCGCGTTCGACCATGAGGACGACGAGGTGGTAGATGAGGTCAGACGTCTCGGCCGTCAGCGCGGCGGCGTCCTCCTCCTTGGCCGCGATGATGGTCTCGGTAGCCTCTTCGCCGACCTTCTTCAGAATCTTGTTCAAGCCCTTCTCGAAGAGGTACGTCGTGTAAGAGCCTTCGGGCATCTCCCTCCGCCGCCCTTCGACGACCGCATACAAGTCTTCGAGCACGGCGCCGATTCCGGCAGCGTCATTGTCAACCTCCTCGCTTCGGAAGCATGAGACGGCGCCGGTGTGGCAGGCGGGGCCGCGCGGTTCGACGAGCACGACGAGCGCGTCCGAGTCGCAGTCGAGCCGCACCTCGACGACGCGCTGCGTGTTGCCGGAGGTCGCGCCCTTGTGCCAAAGCTCCGAGCGTGACCGCGACCAGAACCAGGTCTGCCCCTCCGAGAGCGTCCGGCGCAGACTCTCCTCGTTCATGTAGGCGAGCGTCAGAACCTCGCGCGTCCTCGCGTCCTGTACCACGGCGGGGACGAGTCCGCGCTCGTCGAAACGCACATCCTCCGGCCTCACACTCATCTCACCACGACTCCCCTCTCGCGCAGGTAAGACTTGACCTCCCCGATCTGAAACTCGCCGAAGTGAAAGAGCGACGCGGCCAGTACGGCGCTCGCGCCGCCCGCCGTCAGCGCCTCGTAGAAGTGTTCGAGCCGCCCCGCGCCGCCCGACGCGATGACGGGGATGGAGACCGCGTCCGAGACCGCGCGGGTGAGCCCGATGTCGTAGCCGTCGCGCGTCCCGTCCCTGTCCATGCTCGTCAGCAGAATCTCGCCCGCGCCCAACTCTTCGGCACGCGCGGCCCACTCGACCGCGTCCCAGCCGATGTTCCGCCGCCCGCCGTGTGTGTAAACGTCCCAGCCGACGCCCCCCTGCCGGCGGCGCGCGTCGATGGCGACGACCATGCACTGACTGCCGAAGACGGTCGCGCCCTCGGTGATCAACTCCGGCCTCTCCACGGCGGCCGTGTTGAGCGAGACTTTATCCGCGCCCGCGCGCAGTACCGCGCGCACGTCCTCGATGGAGCCGAGGCCGCCTCCGACGCAGAGCGGGATGAAGACCTCGTCGGCCACGCGGCGGACGAGGTGGGCGACGATGGCGCGCTTGTCGGAGGAGGCCGTGATGTCGAGGAAGGTCAGCTCGTCCGCGCCTTCGAGGTCGTAGCGCTTGCCCTGTTCCACGGGATCGCCCGCGTCCACGAGGGAGACGAAGCGGATGCCCTTCACGACGCGGCCGGCGTCCACGTCCAGGCACGGGATGATGCGTTTAGCCAGCATGATGTTCGGCGAAGTTCTTGAGCAGTCGCAGCCCCGCGGCCTGACTCTTCTCGGGGTGGAACTGGACGCCGCAGACATTGCCGCGGGTGACGACCGAAGGATAAGTGACGCCGTACTCCGTCTCGCCGACGACCGCCTCTGCGTCATCCGCCTCGCAGTAGAAGGAGTGGACGAAGTAGAAGAACGTCCTGTCGCCGATGCCTTCGGAGAGAGCGTGCCCTCCCTTCCACCCGACCTGGTTCCAGCCGACCTGCGGCACGCGCAAGCCTGCGGGGAAGCGGCGCACGCGCCCCTTCAAAAACCCGAGCCCGCTTGTCGTGCCGAACTCCTCCGACTCATCGAAGAGCATCTGCATCCCGACGCAGACGCCGAGCAGGGGCGTTCCCGCTTCGACCCGCTCGCGCACCAGCCGGTCGAAGCCGTGCCCGGTCAAAGCCTCCATGCACGCGCGGAACGCGCCGACGCCGGGCAGCACCAGCTTCGCCGCCGAGCGCAGCACAGACTCTTCAGAGCTGACTTGCGCCTCCACCCCGCCCGCGTGGAAAGCCTTCTCCACCGAACGCAGGTTGCCGACTCCGTAGTCGATGATCGCGACGCTCACAACGTGCCCTTCGTGCTCGGCACACCCGTCACGCGCGGGTCGCGCTCGACCGCCTTGCGCAGCGCGCGCGCCGTCGCCTTAAAAGTGCCTTCGAGGATGTGGTGCGTGTTGCGGCCCCGCAGGCAGTCGATGTGGAGGTTGCAACGCGCCGCCTCGGCCAGCGAGCGCCAGAAGTGCTCGGCCAGTTCGACCGAGAAGTTGCCGATCATGTGCCGCCGCGTCTCGACCGCGTAGACGAGATAGAAGCGGCCCGAAAGGTCGATCACCGAGCGGCACAGGGCCTCGTCCATCGGCACGGTCGCCTCGCCATAGCGCGAGATGCCGGCCTTGTCGCCGAGCGCCTCGGCCAGCGCCTGACCCAACGTGATGGCGATGTCTTCGACCGAGTGGTGGTCGTCGATGTGCAGGTCGCCGCGGCACTCGACTTCGAGGTCGAACAGGCCGTGGCGCGCGAACAGCTCCAGCATGTGGTCGAGGAAGGCGACGCCGGTCGAGACCTGCGAGCGCCCCGTCCCGTCGAGCGAGAGGCGGACGCGCACGTCCGTCTCCTTCGTCCCGCGCCGCACCTCGGCCTCGCGCACGTTCGTCTGTAGTTCGGTCGTCATCAGTCCTTCGTCCCTCCTCCGCCGAAGATGTCGCGCAGACCTTCGAGCAGACGATCATTCTCGGCGGGCGTGCCGACGCTGACGCGGAAGTAGTCTTTGAGCTTGGGGTAGCCGCTCATGTCGCGGATGAGCACGCCGAAGCGTTCGAGCAATTCGTCGTAGACGCGGCGCGGCCCGATTGAAGAACGAACCACCATGAAGTTCGCGCACGAGCGGACGGGCGCGAGCCCTCCGACGGTTTTAAGCCCGGCATAAAGCCGCTCTCGCTCCGCGACGATGCGCTCGACCGTCGGCCGCAGCTCCGCGTCGTACAGCTCGACGGCGACCTCGGCCGCGGTCTGCGAGAAGAAGTTGAGGTTGTAGGGGAGCACGGCCTTGCTCACCTCGCGGGCGAGTTCCGGCGCGGCCAGCAGGTAGCCGACGCGCAGGCCCGCGAGCGCCATCGCCTTGGAGAAGGTGCGGAAGACAGCGAGGTTGGGGTGACGTGCTAAGAGAGGCGCGACCGTGCGGCCGGAGAACTCGAAGTAAGCCTCGTCGATGACGACGATTCCGCTCGTGATAGTTAATAACTCTTCAAGCGAGTCCTCTTCGATGCGGCAGCCCGTCGGGTTATTCGGCGAGCAGAGGATGGTCACGTCGGGCCGTTCGCGCTCAAGAGCTTCGCGGAGGGCGCTCACGTCGAAGCCGAGTCCGTCGTTGAGAGGAACGCTCAACACCTCCCCGCCGAGCACGGTCGCGACCTGCCGGTAGAGCGCGAAGGTCGGCTCGGAGATGAGCACGCGCTTGCCCTCGCCGACGGTCACCATGAGCGTCGCCTGGATCAACTCGTTCGAGCCGTTGCCCGCGACCACCCCGTCCGCGCGCCAGCCGGCGAACCGTGCGAGCCGCTCGTGCAACCCGGCCGGCACGAAGTCCGGGTAACGCGACCACGCGCGCCCCTCCATCCGCCGTAGCGTCTCGCGCCGCACGGCCTCGGGGATGCCCCAGGGGTTCTCGTTCTGGTTGAGCTTCACCGTGCCGCGGTCGGGCTTCAAAGTGTAAGCCTTCAACTCGCGGACGCGCGGCTTGATCTTGTCGAGCGGGTTCGCCATCTGCTTTGTCTTTAACCCTTCAGTCTAATCAAGGCCGAGCGCGCGTGCGCGTCCAGGCCCTCGGCCTCGGCGAGCGCGGCGATGAGGGGCGCGGTCTCGTTCAGTTCCTCGCGCGTGTAGCGGATGAGGCTGGTGCGGCGTTGGAAGTTGTGGACGCCGAGCGCGGAGGAGAAGCGCGAGGCGCCGCCCGTGGGGAGCACGTGGTTGGGGCCGGCGAAGTAGTCGCCGACGGCCTCGGGCGTGTGCTCGCCGTAAAAAATGGCGCCGGCGTGGCGCACGCGCGCGGCGGCCGCCTCGGGGTCGCGCGTCATGATTTCGAGGTGCTCCGGCGCCAGCTCGTTGACTATCGCACAAGCCTCTTCGATGTCGTTGACGACGAACGCGGCGCCGAAGTCCGCGAGCGAGCGCGTGACGATGGACTTGCGCGGGAGGGTCTCGGCCTGGCGCGCGACCTCGGCGGCGACACGTCGGGCGAGGTCGAGATTCGTCGTGACGAGAACCGCCGAGGCGTCTTCGCCGTGCTCGGCCTGCGCGAGCAGGTCGGCGGCGATGAAGTCGGCGCGCGCCGACTCGTCGGCGAGCACGACGACCTCGGAGGGGCCTGCGACCGAGTCGATGCCGACCGCGCCGTAGACGAGCCGCTTGGCGGCGGCCACGAACTTGTTGCCCGGGCCGGTGATGACATCGACGCGCGGGATGCTTTCTGTACCATAAGCCAGCGCGGCGACGGCGTGCGCCCCGCCGACCTGGTAGACCTCCGTCACGCCGAGTTCTAAAAGGGTCGCGGCGACGGCGGGCGTCTCCGAGAGCGTGCGCGGCGGCGTGACGACGGCGATGCGTGCGACGCCCGCGACCTGTGCGGGCACGACGTTCATCACGACCGAAGAGGGGTAGCTCGCCGTCCCCCCGGGCACGTAGAGGCCGGCCGCCTCGACCGGCGAAACGCGTTGGCCGAGGCGCACGCCGCGCGCCGCCTCGAACTCCCAGCTCCCGACCAGCTCGCGCTCATGGAACGCACGGACGTTCCTGACGCTCGCACGCACGGCTTCAAGCACGCGCGCGTCAACTCTTGCCGCCGAGTCGCGCAGCGCCGTCTCTTCGACGCGCAGTTCCGAGGGGCGCAGGCGCACGCCGTCGAAGCGCGCCGCGTATTCCAAGAGCGCGGCGTCGCCGCGCCGGCGCACGTCCTCGACGATGGCGGCGACGACCGCCGTCAACTCCGCGTCGGCCGCGACGTTGCGCGCGTGTATCGCAGCGAGCCTCTCGCGCCGGCGTTTAATGTCTGTGACGACCTCGATCAACCTTGTGCTCCTCCCCCGCCGACGACGCGGCCCAGGTCGCCGATCAACCGGCCGACCGCCTCGGCCTTCAACTGGTAGCTGGCGCGGTTGACGACGAGGCGGCCCGTCGATTCCGTGATGGTCTCGACGACAGCGAGGCCGTTCTCGACCAGCGTGCGGCCCGTCTCGACGAGATCGACGATGCAATCGGAGAGGCCGAGCACCGGCGCCAGCTCGACCGAACCCGAGAGTTCAATGATTTCGACGGGGACGCCGCGGGCGCCGAAGTGCGCGGAGGCGACGCGCGGGTACTTCGTGGCGACGTGGAGCACGCCCGCGCGCTCGGCCCGGTCGCCCGCGCGCGCGGCGACGGCAATGAGGCAGCGGTTGATGCGGAGGTCGAGCGGCTGCAACACGTCCGCCTCTGCTTCGAGCAGCACGTCGCGGCCGACCACGCCGCAGTCGGCGATGCCATGCTCGACGTAGACGGGCACGTCCGAAGGCTTGACGAAGACGAAGCGGTAACTGCCCGACTCGTCCACGACTGCGAGGCGGCGGGACGCCAAAGCCTCCGCACTCACGCTCACGCCCGCCCGCGCCAGCAGCCCGAGCGCGTCCTGCTGCATCCTGCCTTTGGCAATCGCAATCGTTAACATGGTTCAGAGAATTCACATGGATGGACAGGATGAACAGGATGGGGTTGAAGATTTGAAATTGCTTTACCTTTTATCCTGTTTATCCTGTCCATCCATGTGAATTATTCCATCTTTATCCTCTCGCCGCGCGCTCGACGGCGACGAGCTTCTTTGAAGCGTTCGGTCACACTGTCACCTTCGATTGCGGCGGGCGCGTCCACGCCGTTCTGCGTCTCGAAGTCGCGGGTGGCGAGGATGTCTGTGAGCCCGTCGAGGTCGAGGACGAAGCCGATGGCGGGCTCGCGGCGGCCGAAGTTGGCCGTCAGGTCGTCATAACGACCGCCGCCGCCGACGCGCGCGCCCGCGCCCTCGACGTAGATCTTGAAGACGAGGCCCGTGTAGTAGTCGAGCCCGGACACGTCCGAGAGATCGACCGCGTAACCACTCCCGAGGCCCAGCGTCTCGACCGCCGACCAGAGCCTTTCGAGCTCTTCGAGCGCGGCGCGAGAGCGCTCGTTCGAGAGGATGTCGCGCGCGCCCTCGGGTATCCCGAGACCGCCGGGCAGAAGCGCGAGCCGCGACGCGCGCGCGGCCGTCGCGTCGGAGCGGCCCAGGGTCTTCAGGAACTCGCCGAGCGCGCCCGCGTCGCGCGCGTCCACCAGTTGCCGCATCTCTTCGCGCGCTTCGGTCGAAAGGCCGAGCTGTTCGGCGACCCCGTTGAAGACGCCGACGTGGTTGAGCGTGACGCGGTACGAGCCCGCGAGGCCGAGCCGTTCGAGCACCTCGGCGGCGATGGCCAGGACTTCGATGTCGGCGTCGGCGCCGCCTGCGCCGATCAGCTCGCAGCCGAGCTGCCGGCCCTGCCGCCTCCACTCGGCGCGCGAATGTGGAAGCTGGCGGAAGACCGAGGCGGCGTAGCAGAAGCGGAGGGGACGCGGCGCGCCCGCGAAGAGCGTGGCCGCGGCACGCGCCACCGAGGAGGTGATGTCGGGCCTCAGCGCCAGCAGGCGGCCGTCCGTGTCCGCGAAGCGGAAGGCGCGGCGCGCTTCGACGTGCCCCATGCCGCGCTCGAACAGCGCGTAGTAATCGACCGAGGGCGTCGCGATCTCCTCGTAGCCCCAGCCGTCGAAGACAGACATCGCCGCCGTCTCGACCGCGCGGCGCAGACGCGCCTCGCGCCCGTAGTAGTAGCGCATGCCGCCCGGAATTTTCGAGAGAGGCTCCATGAGAAGGTTTAAGCTGAAAAATCAAAAACGCCGCCCGACACCCTGTGTGTCGCGTGCGGCGTGTGCTGGTGAACTCTTTCCGCGCCCTACTGCTGCCCGATAAGTCGGCGCCCTACGAATCACCCCACACGCGGCCGCGTGCATGGCCGTGGTGGCCATGATGGCGGTGCGCTGCGGTGTGGGGGTGCTGCGTCATGCTGTACATGTGTCCCGTGTGACGCGACCGTTATAAACGAGCCGGTCGGGGGGTGTCAACTCCCTGCTGCCAACTGCCTAACGCCGACTGCTCTTCCCCGGCGCGTAGTAGCCGACGCGCGTCGAGACTTCGTAGTCGCGCCCGGGCACCTCGACGCGCACGCGGCGGAAGCGGCCGTCGCGTGCGGGCGCCGTCGGCGTGTAGTAGAGCGCGTACTGGTGGCGCAGCTCGTCGGCAATCTCGGCGTAGACGGTTTCGAGCGAGCGGAAGCTCTGCGGGCGGTAGAGGCGTCCGCCGGTCGCGCGCGTGAGCGCCCCGAGGTTCTGCTCGCTCACGTCGAGCACGCGCAAGCCTTCGCGCAGGTCGCCGATGCGCAGCTGGTTGAAGCGGACTGAGGCGTCGCCGCCGCCCAGCAGGTTGTCAAGCTCCTCCCGCTTGCGCAAGCGCTCGATCTCCGTGTTGGCGATGGCGTAGACCGTCACCTGCGTCTCAAGCAGCGCGCGCAGCGCCGCGTCCGCCGTGGCCGAGCCGCGGTTGCTGTCGATGCCGTCGCTCAAGACGACGAGCGCGCGGCGCCGCTCGTTCTTTTGGAACTGCTCGCGCGCGGCGAGCAGCAGCGCGTCGTTGAAGCGCGTGAAGACACCGGTCGAGAGCCGGTTCAGGGCGCGGCGCAGTTGCAGGCGGCTCTTCGACCAGTCGAGCAGAAGCTCGACGCGGTCGTCGAACTTGACGAGGCAGAAGCGGTCATCCGTCGAGACGCCCCCCGCGAACTCCTCGGCCGCGCGGCGGAAGTCCTCGAAGCTCTCCGCGACCGAAGACGAGGCATCCACGAGCAGCGCCACGTCCACCGGCACCTGCCGGAGCGAGAGGTCGCTCAGAGGCTGCTCGCGCCCGTCCTCGAAGACCTTGAAGTCTTTGCGCCCGAGCCCCGTCACTAGTCGCCCGTCGGCGTCGCGCACCGTGACGGGCAGCAGCACCTCCGACGAGTTGATGCGGACGATCTCGTCTTCGTTGACCTCCTGCTCCGCCTGCTTTACCGGCTCCGGCTTCTGCGGCTGCGACTCGACGCGCGGCTTCAGCCAGGGGTCGGGCGGCGGCTCATCGGCCGGAGGCGGCACGTACGGCCCCGCGGGAGCCTTCGACGTTTGTGCCGGCCGCGAAGGGCGCGGGCGATTCTGCGTCGAGGCCGCAGGGATGCAGGTCAGGATTAAACAGAGAGACACGGAGACACAGAGACGCAGCTTAACCCGTCTGGCTGCGTCTCCGTGTCTCCATGTCTCTCTGTTGAAAGCCATCGCGCCCGCATCCGTCGTTCTACTTCGAGTCCTTCGCGTCTTCGCCCATCGCGGCGCGCATGGCGTTGATGACGGGCTCGCCCACGCGCCGCTTGCGCAGCTCGGCGAGCTTCGCGGGCGAGAGGTCGAACTCGACCGGCGACTGCTCGATGCGGCGGACGATGGTGCCCTCGGAGAAGCCCGCCTCGACCAGCTCGACGACCGAGTCGTTGGTCAGCGTCGGCGTGCGCTCCAATTTCCCCGCGCCGCCGCCTTCGACCGGCGGCTTGATGATCCGTACCGAAGCGCTGCCCGTCGTCAAAGTATCGGAGTCGCCGCCGCCGCTCCCGCTGCGCGAGCGCGTGCGCCCGCTCGCACCGCCCGACGAGCCGAAGATGCCGACCTCGCCCGGGTCGGTGCCGGGCTGTCCTGTCTGGCCGGGCGCGCCCGTCCGCCCGCTGCCCGTGCGCCCGAGACCGCCGAGCGGCATCTCGTCGTCGTCCCAACCTTCGTCGGCGACATCGACCGATTCCGCGCGCCCGATCATCGCCAGAATGACGCGTTCCGGCACGCCGCCCTTCTTCAACTCGATGAGGCGGTCGGGCGACAGATCGAAGTTGACGGGCCGCGCGTTGATGATGGCGATGACCGTCTTCTCGCGAAAGCCCGCGCGCACCAGCTTCACCACCGCCGCGTTCGTCAGAGTGTTCGGGGCCGCCGGACTCTGCCCCTGCGCGCGCGCCGTCGCGGCCGCGGCGACGAAGACCAACACGAAACTCAATAGACGAGTCTTCATCTTTAAAACACCTCAGCCACTAAACACGCGCAACCGGCCGGACATTCCAGAAGGCAGTAGACGGTAGGCAGTAGACAGTAGTCAGTAGATGAAGCCGTCTCCCGAACGTTCATGTTTTGACCTCGGCGAACTCCGGCGCCGAACAATCGCGCCCCTTCGACCGCGAACCTGCTGACTACTGTCTACCGACTACCGTCTACTCTCCCTTCGCGTACTTCCCGCCTACCCGCCTGACGTAGTTGCGCGTTTCGCGGAAGGGGGGCACGCGATAGCCGTAGCGCATGACGTTGCCCTCGCCGGCGTTGTAGCCCGCGAGCACGAGGTCTACGCGGCCGTTGAAGCGGCGCAGAAGCTCTTTGAGGTAGCGCGCGCCGCCCGCGACGTTCTGCGCCGCGTCGTGCGGGTTGCGCACGCCGAAGCGCGCGGCCGTCCCTGGCATCAACTGCATCAGCCCGCGCGCGCCCACCGGGCTGACGGCCTTCGAGCTGAAGTGCGACTCCTGCTCCATCACGCAGAAGATGAGGTAGGGATCGACGCCGTGGCGCGCGCCGTTCTGGCGGATGATCGAGTCGAGGCCGGTGCTGCCGGTCGTCCAGCGCCGCTCGCGCCTCTTCTTCGGCGTCCCGTCGGCCGCCACCTCTTCGGGCGCGACCCGCTCGCGCTCGACGTGGTCAACCCGAGCCTTCTCGATGAAGGTCGAGATGTTGCCGCGCTTGAACCAGACGCCGTCGGCGCCCTCGCTCGCCTCGTCCACCTCCATCTTCGCCCCGCCGACGAGGTAGATCCACACGGTCTGGACCTCCTCGACCTTGGGCGCCGCGTCGCCGACGGTCTTGACGACCGACGCCTCGCTCGCCGCCTGAACCTGCTTCGCGCCCTTCCCCGCCGTCTTCACCACCTCGCGCACGCGCGAGCGCTCGACGAGGTTCGTCACCCCGCCGCGCCTGTACCACACGCCCTGCGCATCCTCCCAGGCTTCGTCAACCTCCATCGTCGTCCCGTCCGACAGCTTCAACTGGTCGGCGAGGGCCGTCGAAGTTAAAGAGAGAAGGATGATGACGAGCAGCGTGGCTTTCGTCGGCAGCCGTTCAGATTTGAAGCGGGTTCGCATCGGATAAGTCCCCCGTGTTCTTCCGTGGTTGCTCCTGCGCGAAGCCGTGCGAGGTGCCGAAGTAGTTGCGCCAGGCCGCGTCGATGAGGCGGACGGAGACCTCCGGCGGGCGCGCCTCGAAGAGGCAGATGTCGGCCATGCGGTCGAGCAGGTCGCGCGGCTCGCACGCCTTCATCTGACGCTTTTCGAGCGTGTAGTTGTTGAGCAGGTGGTCGAGGCAGTGCTGCTCGACCCGCAGGCCGCGCGTGTAGGCGGCGCGCTTGAAGATTTCGACGTAGGCGGCGGGCGTCGGCGGCTCCACGCGGGCGCGGTAGCCCATGCGGCGCAGGAACGCCTCGTCCACCAGATCCTTCTCGTCGAGGTTGGTCGAGAAGACGACCAACTGCTCGAACGGCACTTCGATCTTCTTGCCCGTGTGGAGCGTCAGGTAATCGACGCGCTTCTCCAACGGCACGATCCAGCGGTTCAGGAGTTCGTGCGGCTCGACCCGCTGGCGGCCGAAGTCGTCCACGACGAGCGTCCCGCCGTTCGACTTCAACTGGAACGGCGCCTCGTAGAAGCGCGCGGCCTCGCTCCACTGCAAGTCCGCGTCGTCGAGCGTCAGCTCGCCGCCGACGATGACGAGCGGGCGCTCGACGAGCACCCAGCGGCGGTCGTAGTCCGTGGGCGTCTCGTCCGGAGGGGCGGCGCGGTGGTTGTGGTTGTCGAAGACGCGGATGATCTGGCCGTCGATCTCGATGGCGTAAGGAATCCAGATGTAGCCGGGCAGGCCCGAGTTGATGCGCTCGGCGACGGCCGTCTTCCCCGTGCCCGGAGGGCCGGTGATGAAGAGCGAGCGGCGCGAGTTGATGACGCAGCCCATCGTCTGGATGAGCGACTCGGGGAGCACCAGGTCGCGGAAGGCGGCGCGCACGGTATCGACCGAGGCGGCGCGCGCGGGCACGGCCTGCAAGCGCATCATGTGCGCGTAGTCTCTGAGGCTGACGGGCGCGGGGCCGACGTAGCCGCAGAGGTCGCGCACGCGCGCCACGCGATCCCAGCCGCGGTCGAGCATCGCGTAGCGCGTCGCGCCGACCGCGATCTGCCCCTTCACCTCGATCATCTTCTCGCGCGTGAGGTGGAGGAGCATCTCCTCGACGAGCGAGCGCGGGAGCTTCAACTCTTCGCTGATGCTCTTCGTCGAAGGCTCGGGCATCTGCGCGACGTGCTTCAGGGCGAGGTCGCACAGGAAGCTCGCCGGCACGTCCGCCTCGCGCAGCTCTTCAAGGACGGGCGGCCCCATCGACTCGATCTCGACGCGCGTCAGGATTCCGGTGTGGCTCATCGTCTACTCCGTTCCGTGTCTGGTAGGGCGCGTTACCGGCGGGCGTTTGTGGCAAGCGGACTTTCTGTCCGTTGCCCGCCGCGCGCCCGTAAAGTCTATCTCTCCTCCGCCGCCGCGACCGCCTGCCTCGCGTCAACCGCCGCGAGGGTCTGGCGCGCGTCGGCGGCCTTCTCGCCGCGGCCGGTGTGCTCGTAGACTTCGGCGAGTTGGCGCAGGACGTTCTGCGATTCGGGCTGGAGCCTGCGCGCGGCTTCGAGGTGCTCGACGGCCTTCTCCTCGCGCCCCGCGCGGATGAGCAGCGCGGCGAGGTTGGCGTGGCCGTTGAACTCACCCTCGGCGCGCGCGAAGTTGCGGTAGGCGTCGTCGTACTTGCCGAGCCTGACCTGCGCGAGCGCGAGGTTGTTCAGGATGCGCGCGTCGTCGGGCGCGAGCTTCGCGGCCCTCTTCAGCCTGTCCACGGCCGCGCGGTAGTTGCCGTTCAGGTAGAGCGAGTAGCCGAGGTTGTTGAGCGCCTGCGGGTCGCGGTCGTTCACGTCGATGGAACGGCGGTAGGAGTCCTCGGCGCGGTCGTGCAGCCCCTTGCGGTCGTAGGCGACGGCGAGCAGGCTGTGGGCCTGCGAGAGCTTCGGGTCGAGCGAGACGGCGCGCGAAAGCTCCGCGATGGCCTCGTTGAGCTGCCCTTCTTCGAGCAGCGCGCGGCCGCGCTCAAGGTAGTCGCGCGCGTCGCCGCCCTCGTCCTTCAACTCGGGCCGCTGGTGGTCGCGGTCTTCGATGCGCTCGACGCCCGTGCTCTCGAAGTGCTCGGCGTCCTTCTCGGTCATGCGCGCGAGCTTGCCGTCGTCGCCGCCCCTGCCCAGGAGTTTCCCGACGGCCTTGAACGGCGCCTTGAGGATGCGGCCGAAGAGCCCGCCGCCCTTCTTCTTCGGCGCGGCGGCGTCCGAGCCCGCCTCGGCGCCCGACGTGGCGACGACGTTCGCGGCCGTGTCGCCGTCGCGCTCGTCGCCCGAGGCTTCCCAGAGCGCCGTCGCGCTGACCAGCAGTGCGAAGGTGGCGAAGATGATGATGACCCTGCGCGTGTTCATGATTCTTCTCCTGTCTTGCCTAGTTCATGTTGCCGAGCGTGTCCATCAGGTTCAGGAAGGCGGGGCCGAGGATGACGATGAAGAGCGTCGGGAAGAGGAAGAGGGCGAGCGGCATCAGCAGCTTGACCGCCGCCTTCTGCGCGGCCTGCTCGGCGCGCTGCCGCCGCTTCGTGCGAAGCGAGTCGGCGTAGACGCGCACGGCGCGCGCGATGGAGGTGCCGAAGCGGTCGGCCTGGATGAGCATGGCGACCAGGCTCTTGAGGTCGTCGATGCCGGCGCGCTCCGAGAGGTTCCGCAACGCCTCGTCGCGCTCGCGCCCGACGCGGATCTCAAGGTTGGTCAGCTCGAACTCCTCGCTGATCTCCGGGTGCACCTCGCGCAGCTCCTCGCCGACGCGGACGAGCGCGGCGTTGAGGCCGAGGCCCGCCTCGACGGAGACGACCATCAGGTCGAGGGCGTCGGCGAGCCCCCAGCGCAGGCGCAGCTGGCGGCGCGCGATCATGCGCTTGAGGGCGAAGCTCGGAAGGTAGGCGCCGACCACCGTGGCCAGGACGATCCAGACGAGCGCGCTGTTGAGCGGGCGGCCGAGGACGGCGCACCCGAAGGCCACGGCCGCCGGGAAGAAGGCCAGGGAGACGAGCTGGATGGCGCGGTAGATGACCGGGCCGCTCTCGGAGCGGAAGCCGGCGTTCATCAGCCTCTTCTGCACCTTGCGCGCCTCGGCGGCCGACGGCGGCGCGAGGCGCTGGAGCGGCGAGGCCATCCTCTCGGCCAGCGCGCCCACGGCCGAGTCCTCGGCCGCGAGCGACGACGACAGCCCGACCCCGCCCCCGGCGCCGCCCATACTCTTCAGGCGCTCGGTCGCCGCGCTCGTCGGCCGGAACATCAGCCAGTAGACCCCCATCACGCCCAGCGTGACGCAGACGAAGATTGAGATGGTGATGATTAACATAGCCGTAAACCGTGAGCCGTAAACCGTGACAAGTAGGAACCGTGTTTGTGACCGCGAGCCGTGAAAGGGTGGAAGCCTCTCGTCACGGTTTACGGTTCACGGTTCACGCTAAATCTTTATCTTCAGAATCTTTCGGACAATCAGCATGCCGGTGACCTGCATGAAGCAGGCGGCGAAGATCAGGTTGTGGCCGCGGGGGTCGCGCCAGAGGACGCTCATGTAGTCCGGGTTCATCACGGTGACGGCCAGCGCGATGAAGACGGGCAGGCCGCACAGGATCCACGCCGACATCCGCGAGCTGGTCGTCAGCGTGTTCAGGTCTTCGAGGATGCGGAAGCGCTCGCGGATGGTGGTCGAGACCTTCTCCAGAATCTCGGCGAGGTTACCGCCCGTCTCGCGCTGGATCATGATGGCCGTGACGCAGAAGCGGAGGTCCAGGAGCGGTACGCGCTCCGACAGGTTTTCGAGCGCGAGCTTGAGCGAGAGGCCGAGGTTCTGCTCCTCGTAGGTCTTGCGGAACTCGGTGGCGACCGGCTCGGGCATCTCGGTCGAGATCATGTGGAGCGACTCGGCGAAGGCGTGGCCGGCCTGGAGCGCGCGGCTCATCAGCTCCAGGGCGTCGGGCAGGTGTTCGAGGAACTTGTTCAGGCGCTTCCGGCGCTTGTAGGCGATGTGCAGGAACGGGACCGCCGCCGCGAAGACCCCCCCGCCGGCCATCATCAGCTTCGAGATGGTCAGCATCGAGACGGCGAGCGCCGCGAGCAGCCCCGCCATCACCGAGAGCATCACCAGGCGCGAGACCGTGATGTGCAGGTCGGCCTGGTCGAGCATCTTCCTCAGAGAGGTCGCCACCTGCACGCGCATCAGCAGGCGGCTCAGGGCCGGGATCTCGCTCATCAGCTCCTGGCGGGCGAGCTGGATCTCCTCGTCGTCCGAGCGCTTTGAGTAGAGCAGCGCTTCCGACAGCCTTTGCTGCAAGCGCCGCCGCTTCGCCTCCGTCCCGCGCGTGGCCAACAGGTACGCGCCGAAGACGCCGAACATGCAGGTGATGAAGACCAGAAAGGGGATCATGTTTGTGCCCTACACCTCTTCGAAGAAGACGCGCGGAAGTTGCATGCCGTACTGCTTCAGCCTTTCGGCGAAGCGCGGGCGGACGCCGGTCGGGCGGTAGCGGCCGATGACCTTGCCGTCCTTGTCCACGCCCTTGCGCTCGAAGTGAAAGATCTCCTGCATGGTGATGGTCTCGCCCTCCATGCCCGTGATCTCGGAGATGGAGGTGATGCGGCGCGTGCCGTCGGAGAGGCGCGCGGCCTGGATGACGAGGTCGAGCGCCGAGGCCACCTGCTGGCGCATGGCGCGGTCGGAGAGGCGCATCCCCGTCATCTGGATCATCGTCTCGAGTCGCGCCAGCGCGTCGCGCGGCGTGTTGGCGTGGACGGTCGTGAGCGAGCCGTCGTGCCCCGTGTTCATCGCCTGGAGCATGTCGATGGCCTCGCCGCCGCGCACCTCGCCGATCACGATGCGGTCGGGGCGCATGCGCAGCGCGTTCTTGACCAGGTCGCGTTGCCCCACCTCGCCGCGCCCCTCGATGTTGGGCGGGCGCGTCTCAAGCCGGACGACGTGCGGCTGCTGGAGCTGGAGCTCGGCCGAGTCCTCAATCGTCACGATGCGCTCGTCGTTGGGGATGTAGGCGGAGAGCGCGTTGAGGAGCGTCGTCTTGCCCGCGCCCGTGCCCCCCGAGATGAGGACGTTGAGGCGCGCGCGGACGCACATCTCGAACATGTCGGCCATGTCCTTGGTGAGCGCGTTCTTCTCGATGAGCGTGGCCATCCGCAGCGGCTCGGCGCCGAAGCGGCGGATGGAGAGGACGGGGCCGTCGAGCGAGAGCGGCGGGATGATGGCGTTGACGCGCGAGCCGTCCTGGAGGCGCGCGTCCACCATCGGCGACGACTCGTCGATGCGGCGGCCCACGGTCGAGACGATGCGCTCGATGACGCGCATCAGGTGCTCGTCGTCCTTGAACTCGACGTTCGTCAGTTCGAGCTTGCCGCGGCGCTCGATGTAGACCTTCTTCGGCGAGTTGACGAGGATGTCGCAGACCTCGGGGTCGGCCAGCAGCGGCTCGAGCGGGCCGAGGCCGAACAGCTCGTGACGCACCTCGCCGATGAGGCGCTCGCGCTCGCCCGCGGAGAGCGGCGCGTTCGCGGCGGCGATCAGGTCCTCGACGAGGCGCGAGACCTCCGCGTGGAGCTGCTCGGGGTCGAGCTGCCCGAGCTTGGTCAAATCCATCCGGTTGATGATGGCGCGGTGGAGGCGCGCCTTCATCTCCTGATAGACGTTCCCGCCCCCCGGCCCCGCGGCTTCGTCCCGCCCGAACAGCGCCGCGCCGCTCGGCCCCGTCTCCCTGATGAGTCTTTCGCGAAGTGACATGGTTTTGTGCTTTTGGCGGCCGGCTTGCGGAATCCGGGCCGCCGACCGCCTCCCCTTTCAATTTTGACGAGCGGGCTAGATCAACACCCCTACCGGACCGGCTGGCCGACTGCCGACAGCTGCCGGCCGACGCCCTTTTCTTTGCGGAAGAAAGAGCCGAGGCGGCCGCGGCGCGGGGCGACGGCGGGCGCGGCCGGCGCGGCCGTGCAGAAGCGCGCGGCGATCTGGCGCAGCTCGGTGGCGATCTTCGAATTCGGCTCGGAGTCCACCAGCGGCTGGCCGAGGTTGATCGAGTTGACGGCCGTGCGGTAGTCGCTCTGGACGTACCCCGTCACGCGCTCGCCGATGAAGCGCTCGACCTGGCGGAGGTCGAGGTCGATCTGCTTGCTGAAGCGGTTGACGACGACGTGCAGCTTGTGGCGCGGGTAGCCGAGGCGGTCGAAGATTTGCAGCGCGCGCTGCGTGCTGCGGATGGCCGGGATGTCGAGCGTCAGCACGAGCACGATCTCGTCCGACTGGTCGAGCGCGGCGAGCGTGATCGAGTCGAAGGTATGCTGCGGGTCGACGACGACGTAGTCGTGGCGCGCGCGCAGGATCTCCAGCACCTGGAAGACGTGCTCGGCCTCGATGTCGTCAGCCGAGTCGGCCTCGCGCGGCGCGGCCAGCAGGCTCAGGTTCTCGGTGTGCGGCGTGAGGTAGCTGCGCAGCAGCGCGTCGTCGACGCGGTCGATGTTCTCGACGAGGTCGGCGACGGAGAACTTCGGCTCGACGCCGAGGAAGAGGCCGAGGTCGCCGGCCTGGAGGTTGAGGTCGAGGAGCACAGTCGGGGCGCGCAGCGCCGCCGCCACGTTGGTCGCGATGAAGGTGGTGCCCGTGCCGCCCTTCGAGGAGAAGACCGACAGCACCCGGCCGCGCCGCTTCGGCGCCTCGGGCTGGACGGCGCAGAACTCGGCCGTGCGCTGGTAGACGGTGGCGAACTCCTCGGGGCGCACGGGCAGGCGCAGGAACTCGCGCGCGCCGGCGCGGATCGAGCGGAGGATGGTGTCGGGCGAGGCGTCGCGCGAGGCGCAGATGACGGCCGTGCGCGGGCACTCGCGGGCGAGGCGCTCGACGAAGCGGAGGCCGGCCTCGGGCTCCGCGCCGAGCGCGACGACGGCGGCGCTGGGCGCGAGGCGCTGGATCTCGGGGAAGACCTGCTCGGGGTCGTCGCCGCCGACGAGGACGCGCGCGCCCTCCTGCGTGGCGAGCGCCGCGCGCAGCTCCTTGAAGTTCTCCAGCCCGTTGCTCAGAATTGCGAAGGTCAGCTTGTTCGTCATGTCGGTGTCCTGGGAACGATGTGCCGGCCCGGCGTTCGGCGTCTACGGGAGCGCGTTCGGCACCTGCCCCGCGCTCTCGCCCGTCAGCGTCGAGGTGTACTCGGGCATCTTGATCGTCGTCCCGACGAGCGGCACGACGAACTTGAAGTCGTAGTTCTGGATGGTCACGGTGGCGGTGCCGTCCCCGACGCTGAAGTTCGGCGAGTAGACGATCTTCACGTTCGCCGTCTTGAGGTCCGTGACCAGGGGGGACGCTGCCCCGTCGTCGGTCGTCCCGTAGACGGCCATCCGCCGGGCGTTCTCGGCGTCGCCCGCCGAGTGGTTGACGGCGTAGCGCGCGCCGCGCCGCGCCGCGTCGGTGAGGGCGCCGTGGACCCAGAGCAGGCGGCCGAACTCGATGACGGCGAACATCGACGTCAGGAAGACGAGCGCCGCTATCGAGAACTCGACGAGCGCCGCGCCGCGCTCGCCCCTTCTTGTTGGATTCAGGCGCACGGTCCCTCCCCTTCTCCCTAGGCCGGCGGTGACGGCTGCGTCAGCAGGTACCGCATCGTCGTCGTGGACTTGATCGGGACGGCGGTCCAGTTGAGCTTGCTGGCGAACTTGCCGAGGTTGATGAGCGGCGTGTAGCTGTAGCCCACGATCCGGACGGTCACCGTGTCGGGCACGGAGGGGACGGGGCCGCTGCGCAGCAGCTCGACGTTGTTGACCGAGAGGCCGGGCAGGACGGGCCGCGACCCGGCGGCCGCGTTCGGGTCGCCGTAGACGACGAGCCGCTTGACCCGCGCGTCCTCGTTGAGGTTGGCGCCGCCGGCCTTGACGGGCGTCGTCGCCAGGTAGCGCGCGCCGGCGCGCGTGGCCTTGTCGAGCGTCGCGTAGCTGTAGAAGTAGCGGCCGAACTCGGCGGTGGCCGCGAAGAACGTCAGCAGGATCGGCAGCACCAGCGCCAGCTCGATGAGCTGCGTCCCCCGCTCGCTCCGGCGGAAGCGGCCGAGCCTCCGCGCGATCTCTTTACGCATGGCACGCATCGTTAGGCCCTCACTTGTAGAGCACGGGTTTGGTCAGGAAGCCCTCGGCCGCGCCGGGGCCGGTGCCGACCTTGCCGCGGCCGACGACCGTCGCCTGGTCGATGTACTCGGCGACGAGGTCGCCACCGCTCCCGTTCGGCACCTTGTTGCGGAGGAAGAAGAGGCCGAAGCGGTTGAACTTGACGGTGCCCTTGCCCGGGTCGTACTCGCTCTGCTTGACGATGGGGATGATGACGATGCGGCGGCCGTTGACGCCCGGGTGCGTCGGCGCCTGCGAGGGCGCGCCCGCGACGTACTGGGCGTAGGTGATGTTCTCCATCACGTTCGTGTCGGGCGGCTGCATCGCCGGGTCGACCTGCGACCCGTACTCGTCGAACCGGGTGTTGACGCCGACGCGGACGGGCCCGGCGGTGACGCCGGTCTTCGTGTCGACGGCGTACTCCTCGCCCGGCGCGGCGCAGGCGTCCACCCCGCTGGCGATGCCGACGCGCACATCCTGGCCGCCGGAGCCGGCCACGGCGAGCAGCTGGTAGTTGCCCGGCGAGACGGTGCCGGCGGGCGCGGCGCGGAAGGTGTAGAGGTCGCCCGGCTTGATGGGCGTGCCGTAGTCGATGACCGAGACGGGGAGGAAGTCGCAGACGCTCGTGATGGGGACGGACATCCCGGCGGTGGCCTCGGCCGTCAAGTCCTTCTTGCTGCCGAGCGCGGGCGCGGCGAAGAAGACCTGCACCGGCGTCGCGGGCGTCTTGACGCGCACGAAGCGAACCTTCTGCGCGGTGGCGGGCACCGCGGCGCTCGCCTCGCTCATGTAGGGGCCGTCGAGGTTGACGGCGAAGGTGACGTCGGCCGCGGCGATTGCGAGCCCCTTCTGGTTGAACTCGTAGCTGTTCATCGCGGCCGTGGCGCGCTGCCTCGCCCTGGTGATGCCCGCCGGGCCGGAGTTGAGCGCGGAGGCGCCGGCGAGCGCCGCGGCGTCGGCCGCGTTCTGCAGCTCCGACTTGACGAGGTAGAAGTGGCCGAGGTCGACGCACAGGCCGGTGGCCAGCAGGAACGTGAGCATCCCGAGCGCGCTCATCGCCAGCACCGAGCCCCGCTCCCCCTTGCATCCGCCACGATCTTTAAACAGCTTCATCTCCCCCTCCTTCTCCGAAGGTCGAAGGCGGAAGGATGAGGGGTGTAGGCGCCGCCTTCGGGGTGCGCCTACGCCTCATCCTCCGTCCTTCCCAGCCCCTACTGCTTCTTCGAGACCTCGGCCGTGGCCGCGGCGTCCTTCGCGTCGGCGTTCTTCTTCGGCTGCGCCTCGGGCTTCTTCGGCTGCGCCTCGGGCTGCGCGGCCGGCGCGGCGCTGCTCTTCTCGCCGGTCGAGAAGCCGTGGTCGCCGGTGATGCCCTCGCCCTTCGGCTCGACGCCGAGCGGGGAGCCGTTCTTGAGGCCGTCCACCCCGCGCATCTGCGGCAGGTCGTCCGGGTTGACCGGCTTCACCAGCTGCGCCGTGACGATGAACATCAGCTCGGTCTCGCTCTTCTGGAACGACTTCGAGTTGAAGAGCGTGCCGAGGATGGGGATGTCGCCGATGATGGGCATCTTCGAGAGCGAGCGCGTCTCGCTGTTGTCGAGCAGGCCGGCGAGCGCGAACGACTGGCCGTCGCGCAGCTCGACGCCCGTCTTGGCGCGGCGCGTCTTGAGCGCGGGCACGAGGAAGCCGTCGAACTTCACGCCGTTGGCGAAGTCGATGGAGGAGACCTCGGGCTCAAGCTCCAGACGGATGTGGTCTTCGTCAATGATCGTCGGCTTGAAGTTGAGCCGGACGCCGTACTCCTTGAACATGATGGTGACCATCGACTTGTCGCCCGTGTTCTGGACGACGGGCACGGGGTACTCGCCGCCGGCGAGGAAGCTCGCCTGCTGGCCGTCCATCGCGATCAGGTTCGGCTCGGCCAGGGAGCGGAGCGCGCCCTGCGTCTTCAGGGCGTGGATGAAGTTGTAGGTGTTGCCGCCCATCACGAAGAGGTTGAGGGCGCTGCCGATGGTCGAGCCGAAGATGCTGCCGGCGTCCACCTTGTTCATCGTCCACGGGCCGCCGCCCGAGCCGACGACGCCGCCGACGCCGGGGCCCGACTGGTAGGCGTAAGTCGCGCCCAGCTCGCGCAGCCGGCTGCGGCTGACCTCGGCCACGCGCACCTGCAACTGCACCTGCGCCACGCTCTGCGTCGGCGACTGGAGCATGTTGACGACGTTGAAGCCGGCGGCCTTGACCACCGCCTCGACCTGCGCGACCGTCGAGCCCTTCTTGACGCTCCCCGAGAGGACGACCGAGCCGTTGGCCTGGCTCAGGCGCACGTCGTCGTCGGGGAAGAGCGCCTTGATCTGCGAGTCGATGAGCGAGAGGTTCGAGCGGACGAACACGTCGAAGACGATGAAGGAGCCGCCCTCTTTCGACCACGCGATGAAGTTGACCTGCCCGAACGTCTTGCCGTTGACGACCGCCTGGTCGGGCGAGACGAGCACGGCCTCGGCCACCTCGGGGTTCGAGACCGAGAAGCGGCCGATGGGCTTGTCGAAGTTGATGACGCGCGACTGGCCGACCAGCACGTTGATCTGGACGGGCTCGCTTGCCGCCTTCTCGAACGAGGCCGCGACGTAGTTCTGCTGCGGCTGGCCCTGCGCCCTGCCCGACGCCGCGCCCACCGAGAGCACGCCGACGAGCACCAAGATTTTCGCGACCAGGGAACGTTTCTGCATGACGGTTTAGACTCCTTTGGATGAAGTGATGAGTGCTGAATGATGAATGATGAATAGAGACGAGCCGCCTTTAATTCATCATTCATCACTCATCATTCATCATTACGGGAATTCAACGGTGCTCTTCTTCGTGCCCTGGATCATCTCGACGTTCGGGCGCGGCGGCGGGGGTGGCTTCGGCGCTTCGGCGGGCGCGGCCTGCGAGACGCGGGCGGGGGCCTGCGGGCGCGGCGCGCGGCTCCGGGCCGGGGCGGACTGCGGCGGCTGCTCGCTCTTGAGCGAGCCGGGCGGGGGCGGCGTCGTGGCGCGCTCGCCGCCGAGGAGGCTCCTCTTGTCGGCGCCCTGCGTCTGCTCGTCGTCCTGGTCGATCATGTTGCGCAGCACCAGGCGGAGCTTGCCCTCGGTCGAGGCCAGCGCCAGCTTCTCGGCCTGCTCGGGCGTGACCTGGAGGGTGACGGCCTTGACGGCGTCGGCCTCGCGCTCGTCCTTCGGCTTGTCGAGGTTCTGCCCCGAGGCGAGCACCTTGACGTTCTGGAGGACGATCTTCGAGATGGGGTTGCCGCTCGACATCTGGCCGGGCTGCTCGATGACGGTCAGCACGTCCACCATCGTCCCCGGCTGGAGGAAGCCCGCCACGCCGATCACGTCATCGACCTTCACCGTCATCGCGCGGTAGCCCGCGGGGATGACCGCCGAGAGCCCGCCCTGCGAGCCCTCGGGCGCGAGCTTAAAGTCCGTGACCGTCTCGCGCGCGGCGACGCCGACGACCGTGACGCGGCCGACCAGCTTCTGCGCGTCGGTGAACGCCCCCTCGGGGATGGCGTCCGAGGGGAACTGCGCGGTCGAGAGCTGCTCGGCCGCGATCTTGGTGCCGAGGGGGATGTCCACCTTGGCCACCACCACGTTATTCACGTTGCGCGAGCTGGCCTGCGCGTCCGACAGGTAGCGGCTCACGGAGACGGCGGCCAGCAGCCCGAAGACCACGGCGCTGCCCAGCACGAAGAGGAGACGTTTGTTACGCATGTCCGGTTTTCTCCAGTCGAGGTTCTGACTCTGAAACGGCCGTAGCGCCCTCGGTCAGGCGCGGAAGACGAAGAGCGAGATGAGGCTGCCCAGCGTGATGGCCACGCCGTAGGGCAGCGTGTGCCGGCGGTCGGTCGGCACGTCGAAGCGCGGGATCTGCCAGCCCGGCAGCAGCCCGACGAAAATCTGTAACACCCGCGTCAGCGTCGTCAGTACCGTCCCGTTGCGCAGGATGGTGTAGGCGGCGAGCACGCCCCCCGTCAGCAGGACGACGAGGAAGGTCTCCGGGACCATCCCGCTGCCGACGACCGAGCCGACCGCCGCGAAAAGCTTGACGTCGCCCGCGCCCATCGCGCCGAAGACGTGGAGGACGAACATCAGCCCGAACGCCAGCAGGCACCCGCCCGCGCTCGCCGTCAGGCCGGAGAGGCCGGCCGCCATGAAGTTGATGATGAATCCGCTGACGAGCGTGGCGAGCACGAAGAGGTTCGGGATGCGGCGGTAGCGCACGTCGAAATAGGTGATGATTGCCGTCAGAGGCAACAGCAGGACTAGCGCCGCGATGGTCGTCGTGTCGAACATGACTGCTTTGCAGAAGGAAGTGTGCGGGGTCTGCTCGTCGTGGCCTGCGCCGTGCGAGCACGGTGACGGCTTCGAGTGTTCGCCGGCGCGCCCGACGGTCTCCCGTGCGGGCGCGCCGGCGAGCGGCTCGAAACTAGGGGGCCGTCGTGGGGATCTTGCTCCCCAGGTTCTCGATGGCCGTCTTGATGGTCGTGCCGAGGGTGGTGAAAGCCGTGACCGCCGCGAGGGCGATCAGCGCCGCCGCGACCGCGTACTCGGACAGCTCCAGGCCGGCCTCATCCCTCAAAAATCTCTTAATCATCTCTCTGCACCTCTATGAATGATTGGGCTGGTGTGTAGGGCGGCGCGGCCGCCGGCGCTCCCGGCTCGGGGGCGCGCCGCCCTCTCCCGAGAGCGCGCTTACGGGTTGGTCGGAATCTTGGTCCCGAGGTTCGTGATCGCGGTCTTGATGGTCGTGCCGAGGGTGGTGAAGGCCGTGACGCAAGCCAGCGCGATCAGCGCGGCGGCGACAGCGTACTCCGAAAGCTCCAGGCCGGTCTCGTCGCGGAAGAACTTCTTCAACATCTGTTTTTGCTCCTTTAGAGTTTTGGGTTTACTGAGTCGAGGGTTTCAGGCCCGTGCCAGACGCGCGAGGCGGCCGCCGGACGCTGTGTGCGGGCTTCTACAGCCCGCGCGTGTGCAGGAAGGCTTGGCGGCGGGCCCCGCGCCGACGCGGCTCGACGAACAGCCCATGCCCCTCACGTTCGTCTGTGCCGTTCTGCGCGAAGCCCTTCACGCCGCCGAAGAATGTCCAGACCAGCGCCAGCCCCGCCAGGAGGAGGAGCTGCTTCGTCCCGCCCGCCCCCGCGACGGCCCGCGCCCCCACGAGCACGGCCGCGGCTGCGAACGGCACGACCAGCGCGCCCCCCACGACGACCACCAGCGATTTTGTCAGGACAGTCTTCATCAACCTTTCCTCCGTGCGTCACGACCGCCAGGCAGTGCCACCAACCTCGCAGCCGCTTCCGCTTCCGACGTACTCCCCTTTTCAATGCCCGTGCCACAACCCTCCGACTGCAAAAGCCCTTTGAAAACTGCTCGCGCCCTCCGTTTTCAACGAGCCTTTGTCAACCGCGGGCGACAAACGAATCCGTGCGGAAACAGCCACACGACCGCGCCAGCCGCTTGAAGCAACTCGCCTTCAACGAGTTAGAGTTTTGTCGCCCGCGGTTGACAACAGACAGACCCCTCCGGAACCTTTCGGTTACCGAAGGCGACAGGCGGTTTGAATGTTCGAAGGGATTAGAGGTAGCGGTGTGCGAGCGCGGCGAGCGCGGTGAGGCTGACGACGGCGCCGGCGACGGTGAACGTCCATTCGACGAGCGGGCTGCGGCGCTCAAGCAGTGCGCGCAGCATCACCATCCCGCACTTCCAGCCGTCCTGCTGATAGAGCGGCAGCAGGTTCGTCGCGGCCAGCAGGTAGTTCATCAGACTGAACCAGCTCCCCTGCGTCGCGAGCGCCGCCCCGAGATTGACCAGCACGCCCGCGAGCAGCACGAAGACCTGCCGCACGAGCGGCCTCTTCTGCAACTCTCTCATGTCCAGACGCACGTACGCCCCGATTGGCAGGAGGTGCATCTTGAACCGGACGCCGCGGACGCTCGCCTCGAAAAGCTTTGGCCCCCACCCGAGTCCCAGCTCGGGCGCACGCACGCCGCACAGCCGCGCCGCCGCGAGGTGGCCCAGCTCGTGTATGAACATCGTCGCCGCGAAGAGCAGGACGTAGGTGATGAGCATCGGGAGGTCGTCCGTGAGCCTTGTAATGGTCGAGACGTGAGTGAAGAGTGTGCGAGTCGGTCTGTTGAGCACGCGCCCGGCTTTAAATCCGGTCGGCGCGCAGTTGCAGGCCGTGCTGCTGCTCGTCCTGTAGGAAGTCGCCGACGTTGATCGTCAGGCGCTTCAGCTTCTTATAAAGCGTCTGGCGTGAGCCGAGTCCTAACGCCTGTGCCGCGCGCGCCACGTTGTAGTCGTTCCGCCGGAGCGTCTCGGTGATGACG
>JBJMGP010000045.1:0-34121 GCA_045807865.1 Pyrinomonadaceae bacterium | reverse complement strand
TCACCGCTCACTGCTTACCGCTTACTTTTCTACTTCTCCGCCTTCGCCTTGAACTGGACGCGGCCGTCGCGGATGGCGACCGAGAAGTGCACGCGCTCGCAGCCGGCGCGATCCTTCAGCGTCTCGGACTTCTCGGCGACCATGCGGTGGAAGCGCGCGAAGGAGAGGTCTTCGGTCGACTCGCCGCAGCGTCTGCGGGCCTCGACCAGCGCGTCGAAGAGGCCGCGGACGGTGCGCACGTCAGCGCGCGGGTCGGAGCAGACGAAGGTGGCGGGGGGCGGTTCCGGCTCAGGCGCGGGCTTCGGCGCGGGTCGGCGCCCGCCCACGCCGCGTCCCTCCTCACGCTCCTGCATCGTGCGACGCCAGAGCTGCATGAAGGAGGAGAAGCGCGCGGCCAGCGAGTTGTAATGGTAGCGCTGCGCGAAGGTGAGCGTGCGCTCATCGGCGAGCCGTTTGATGAGGGTCTCGACGCGCCCCTTCGTGTCGTAGGGCGGGCGCTTGGCGGCGCCGTTGAAGTAGATGTCGAACTCGACCTTAAGGCGGCGGATATCATCTTCGAGCCGCGCCAACTGCTCCTCGACCGTCGGCTGTGCGTCGCGGAACACGACCTTCTTCGTGGTCGCGCTCTCCTCGCGCTCCCGCTCCCTCGCGCGGCGCGCGAATGAATTCTCTCGGATCGGCACTCTCTTTACTCCTCACGAGACCGCGCGGGCGGCCTCACTTCGAGAATATGTTTTAGGTCGCGGGAGTGTCAACAACTTTACTGAGGTGGCCACTGGATGACTTTGGCGCGGGTGGGAGTCGGCTGCGGGGCGGGCGGAGGCGTCTGGTTCGTGGGCGCGGCGGGGGACGCGGCGCGCGGCGGTTCGGGTTCGGGCGTGCGTGTTGTGCGTGCAGCGTTGGCGTCGGAGGCGTTGGCGTTGCGTGCGTCTCCGCGTGTGGACGTGGACGAGTCGTTGGCCCCGGGCCGGCGGCTCGTCTGCCCGGAGTCCTGGGCAGACGGGGCGCCGCTCTCGGAGACCACGGTCAATTCCCTCGGCACGTCAGAGGGAACCGGGGCGACCGGGCCGGGCGAGACGTAGTAGGGCTGGCCGGCCGCGTTGGGCACTTCGACGTAGGTCTGGCCGGGCACGGGGATTCCCCCTTGCGCGTCCGGCGTGGGGAAGGGTGGCGAAGGCTCCGGCGTCGGGAGCATCGGCGCGGGCGTCTGCTGCGCTGCCGCCTGCGGCGCCGTGGGCACGGGCGCGGGTTGGACGGCTCCGCGCGGTGCGTTGCTCCGGTTAATAAGCGCGAAGATTGCAACTCCAAACGCGGTCAGCAAAAGCAGCACGCCCAGAGACCCCTGCCAGGAGCGCAGATAGTCTCCGAGCCGGAAGACCGAGGCCGAAGGGTGCGCGGGGAGTTCTCCTTCTTGCCTGACGGAGACACCCGCCGCCGTCACGTTCGAGGTAGAGCGATCCTCTTCCGCGTCCCACGTGGATAATGCTGACTCGTCAGCCCTCTCTCCCCTTTCGGCATCCCTGCGCCCGATGCGTCGTGAAAAGATTTCGATCTCGTCGAACGACTTCGCCGCCGCGGCCCTCGTACGAACCTCCCCGGCCTTCTCAACCACGTGCCGGACGACGGCGGGCGGCCTCGACGCTTCGGCCGCGCGCAGGAGATCGGCCATCGAAGCGAAGCCGCGAGCCTCGGCCCAGCGCGTGGCCGTCGTGCCGAGGCTGGTGCGCGCGGAGGCGTCCGCGCCACGCTCGACGAGCAGCCGCACGACTGCTTCGTGCCCGAAGAAGACGGCGAGGATGAGGGGCGTGAAACCGTCGGCGCGGCGGGCGCAGGCATCCGCGCCAGCGTCGAGCAGGACGCGCACGACATCCTCGTGGCCGCGCGCCGCGGCGCGCATGAGCGGCGTCTCGCCGCCGGGCGTCAGGCGCACGTCCGCCGCCGCGCCCGAGGCCAGCAGTCGCGACACCTCTAAGGCGGCGCCCTCCCCGGCCGCGCCGAAGACGGCCCGCGCGTTCGTCATCCTCGTCGTGCTCTGTGAGTTCACGGTTTTCGGTTTCTCAACGGGGCGGGGCGGGGCGTAGAATACACCGACGCGGCCGGCGCCGCCGATTAAACTTACCACTAACGTCTCGTCCCTGACTACCGGCTCGGCCGACATGCCAGACTCGCCCCTGACAGAGAGACTGCGCGCGCTCCCCTCAATCGACGCGCTCCTGCGCACGGACGAGGCCGCGGCGCTGCGCGACGCGCTCGGTGCCGAACGCCTGACCGCCCTCGCGCGCGCGGTGACCGACGACCTGCGCGAAGAACTCCGTTCCAGTCCTGACGCTGATTCACCCGACGGCGCGCGCGCGTCGCTCCTCGCGGAGGCCGCACGCCGGCTCAAGCTTTCGGCCGAACGCGAGCGTGCGCGGGGATTGCGCCGCGTCATCAACGCGACCGGCGTCGTGCTGCACACGAACCTCGGGCGCGCGCCTCTCTCCGAAGCCGCGCGCCGCGCCGTCGCGCGAGAGGCCGCAGGCTACTGCACGCTCGAATACGACACCGAGACCGGCGCCCGTGCCCGCCGCGGCGCGCGCGCCGAAGCGCTGCTCGCGGAGTTGACCGGCGCCGAGGAGGCCCTCGTCGTCAACAACTGCGCCGCCGCCGCGCTGCTGGTGTTGACGGCACTGGCGCGCGACGGCGAGACCGTCGTCTCGCGCGGCGAGCTGGTCGAGATCGGCGGCGACTTCCGCGTGCCCGACGTGATGGCTCAGTCCGGCACGACGTTGGTCGAAGTCGGCACGACGAACCGCACGCGGCCGTCCGACTACGAACGTGCCGTGGGCGAGCGCACGCGCCTGCTGATGCGCGTGCACCCTTCGAACTACCGCATCGTCGGCTTCACGTCCACGCCCACGCTCGAAGAGCTGGCGGGGCTCGCGCACGAACACGGGCTGCTGCTCTACGAGGACGCCGGCTCCGGCGCGCTCATCGACCTCGCCCCGCATGGCCTCTCGGGCGAGCCGGTCATCAGAGAATCAATCGCGCGGGGCGCCGATGTCGTCACCTTCAGCGGCGACAAGCTGCTCGGCTCCGCGCAGGCGGGACTTGTCGTCGGCCGGCGCGAAGTCGTCGAACAGCTCCGCCGCCACCCGCTCTACCGCGCGCTGCGCGCAGACAAGCTGGCGCTGGCCGCGCTCGAAGCCACGCTCGAAGCCTATCGCCGCGGCGAGGCCGCGCGGGAGGTGCCCACCCTGTCGATGCTCGCCGCGACGCGCGCCGACATCGAGGCGCGCGCCCTCGCCTTCGCCGAACGCCTGCGCTCACGTCTGGACGAAGAGACTCTCGACTTCGAGCTTCTCGACGGAGAGTCTGCCGTCGGCGGCGGCTCCGCCCCGACCACGCACCCGCCGACCTCGCTCATCGCCCTCACACACCCGCGGCACTCCGCGGCCGGGCTCGACCAACACCTTCGTCAACACACGCCCCCCGTCATCGCCCGCATACTCGACGGCCGCGTCCTCCTCGACCTCCGCACCGTGGCCGAGCCCGAGGCCGACGAACTGCTTGAAGCCCTCGTCCGCGTATCACAAGCCTGAGGTTGCGTGCCGCGGCCCTCAAAAAATTCATCTCTTGTTTACCACTCGGCCGGCGTGGTAACTTGAATCTGGGTGTCGTGCACCGCGATCCCGCGACGGGAACCCCGCCTCGGACTTGTCCCTTCTCCTGATAAAGCCTTGAAAAATCCGGTCTCATTCTCCTTCAAGTCATTCCTGTTCTCGGCGGCGCTGTCGCTGGGCGTGTCGGCGTTGGTGACCGGGGCGTGGGGCGTAGGCGTGCTGGCCTCGCCCGCCGCGCTCTTCATGTTCGACGACCCGGCGACGCCGAGCGTGCCGCCGCAGGTCTGGGTGGTGCTGCTGCTCGTGGCGGCGGCCGGCTTCGGCGGCGGGTTCGCGGCCGAGCGTCTGGGCGCGCGCCGCGCTTTGCAGGTGGCGGGGGGCGCGCTCGTGTTGCTGTGCGCGGCGAGCCTCTTGGTCTCGCGCCTCCTGCATCTGGACATCGTCTTCGCGCCGATGATGTTCGCCTGCTTCGGCTCGCTCCTGGCTTCGCAGGCGCGGCGTTTGTGGAAGATCGATTCGCTGCTGACGGAGAACGTCGAGCGCCTGGCGCTGCGACGTTCGGCGCTCGAAGGGCGCGGGGCGGACGGGCGCCTGGTGAGCGGGCTGAAGCTGCTCAACACGGTGCTGCCGCTCGAAGAGGCGGTCATCTTCCGGCTCGACGAGTGGGGCGCGCCCGTGCAGGCGGGGCGGCTGCGCGCGCCGGCGCGGGCGGGCGCGCGCGACGACGGCGGCAGCAACTCGGCGTGGCGCGAGGGCGTCGGGATGTGTGAGCGCGTGATGCGTTCGCGTGAGCTTGAGATCAAGGCGGGCGCTGCCGAAGAGGGCGGGGCCTCGACCGTCGCCGTGCCGCTCTGCCACGACGGGCAGGCGGTCGGCGCGCTGCTGCTGCGTCTGGGCGGGCGCTTCGACGAGGAAGACCGCCCGCTGCTTGAGAACGTGAGCGCGCAGTTCGCGCGCAACCTGCAACGCGACGACGCGCGCGCGCTGGAGGTGCCAAGGGCCCGGGCGACCTTCTACTCCTCGCGCGGCGCGAGGCAGCGGCTCGAAGCCTTCGGCGTGGTGAGCGGCCTGCTGACCGAGCAGGGCTTCGCGGGCCTCGTGCTCTCCGAGGGGTCGGACGCGCACGCGGCCGCCTACCTCGACGGCACGCTCGCCTTCGTCAACCCGGCGATGCGCGCGGCCGCCCAACTCGGCACCGCGGAGTGGCGTAAGCTCGACCTCTTCGCGCTGCTCGAACGCTTCCGCACGGGCGTCTTCGACGAGCCGCAGATCGCCGTCCGCCGCGTGCTCCAGACCGGACAGGCTTACGAGCGCGAGCTGACTTTCCTCGACCGCGGCGAGACGCTGCTGCTCCGCATCGCCCTCGTGACGAGCGCCGCGGCCGACGAGCGCGAGGGCGACGGAGAACGTACTCCCCTCCCGCTCTGCCTCGCCGTCACCGTGCGCGACGTGACGCGGATGAAGGAGCTGGACAGGCTCAAGAGCGACATGCTCTCGCTGATGTCGCACGAGCTGCGCACGCCCGTCACCTCCATCAACGGCTTCGCCGAGCTTTTGATGGCCGACGACAAAGTCCCCGAGGACGCGCGCGAGTTCCTCTCGATCATCCACGCCGAGTCGCAGCGCGTCGCGCGCATGCTCTCGACCTTCCTGTCGGTGGCGAAGCTCGAACAGAAGGACAGGCAGGAGGTCTTGATAGCGCCGCTCACGCTCGACGACGTGGTGCGCGAGACGATCACAAACTATCAGCCGGTGGCGAAGCGCAAGCGCATCCGCCTGGTCGAGCGCGACGGTCAGCGCCTCCCGCCCGTCGCGGCCGACCGCGGCCTCATCACGCAGGCGGTCGCCAACCTCGTGGACAACGCCATCAAGTACAGCCCCGAACGCACTTCGGTCACGCTCTCGACGGCTTTGGAGGCGGACGCCGTGCGCCTCACGGTCGAAGACCGCGGCTACGGCATCCCGCCCGAGGACCAGGAGAAGGTCTGGGAGAAGTTCTACCGCGTCGCCCGCGACGGAAGAATCAAAGAAGAGGAATCGACCGGGCTCGGCCTCTCCTTCGTCCGCCAGGTCGTCGAGCAGCACGGCGGCCAGGTCTTCCTCGAATCCGCACCCGGCCTCGGCTCCAAAGTCGGCTTCACCCTCCCGCGTCTCTGAAGAAAACGGCGAAATCACCCCAAACTCATGTAAATACTGCCCTTACCCGCGACGGGCTCGCGACAGAGCGGACTAATATTGCGACGATAGCAATTAAGATCGTCGCAATAGCAATTGAGATCGTCACGATAGCAATTGAGATCGTCACGATTTCAATTGCTATCGTGACGATCTCAATTGCTATCGCCGTAAAACGAATTGCTATCGTCACAATAGCAACTGCTATCGTCGCGATAGCAGTTGCTACCGCCGTAAAACGAGTTGCTATCGTGACAATAGCAACTGCTATTGTCACGATAGCAATTGCTACCGCCTTAATAGCAACTGCTATCGCCGCGGTAGCAACTGCTTTCGCCGTAATAGCAGTTGATTTCGTCGCAGTAGCGACTGCTATTGTTTCAATCTCGATTGTGTTCGTGACGAAAGCAGTCGTGCTTGTGACGAATTTTACCGAAACCGCTACAGTCCCGACCCGCTTCGCGCCGAAGTTAAACGATTTGTAATCCGGGTCAGACGCGGTTGATCGTGCCGCGGCAGCCCTCGGCCTTGCAGCGGCAGCGGTAGTCGTCCGGGTGGTGCGTGGAGATGTAGTCGCAGGTGATCTCTTCGCCGGGGAGGATGTCGCGCAGCGCCATGAAGAGCAGGTGGCCGCGCGTGAGGCGCATGTAGCAGTTGGGCTGGCAGGAGTGGTTGATGTAGTGCGTGCCGTTGCCGCCACGCGCGCCGTCGAGGTGGCGGTTCCGTTCGATGGCGCAGATGCGGTGCTTGCGGCTCGTCTTGATGCGGCGCTCGACCTCGCGCTCCGAGATCAACTCGCCCGCGTACTCGGCGATCTTCTTACCCTTCGGGAAGAACGTGGTGGCGAAGCAGCCCTTCCCGTCGATGGGCGACTTCTGGATGGCGAGACCCGGAGCTAGTTTCTGCGGCATGAGTTATTAAGTCGTGAACCGTCAACCGTAAACCGTGACAAGAAGGAGACCGCTTCTCCTCCGGTCACGGTTTACGGTTCACGGTTCACGGTCTTTTACTGTTTGAGTTTGAAGCTGCGCGCGATGGCGTCGGTCTGGTTCTGGATGCGCAGGAGTTTGTCGCGCGAGCCGGTGAAGTGGAGCACGTAGATCGTGCGGCCGTCGGCCTGGAGGTAGTAGACGCGACCGGCCATCGACTTGCCGCCCTGCGAGTACTCGTAGTTGAGGACGACGCCGCTCAGGCGCCCCGCGAAGCGCTCGTCCTTGCCGCCGACGAAGCCCGGCTTGTAACGCAGCTTCGTGTCGGCCTCGGCGCGCGCGAACTCCTGGAGCTTCGTGTCGCTCTCGACCACCTCGCGCCGCACTTGCAGGTAGCCGTCCGGCCGCACGCCGTTGACGAACTCCATGCGCCGGTGCTCGCTGTCGGGGCGCGGAACGGCCTTCCAGGCATCGGAGGGAAGCTCGACCGAGTACTCGTCGGTCTCGCTCGTGTAGGGCTGCTCCTGCGCCGAAGCGTTGGCTGCGCCGCAGGCCAGGAGCGCGAGCGCGCAGATGAAGAGCTTCGTGGTGCGTCGCATACTTTGGTCCTCTTCCTTTTCGCGCCGTGCGCGCGGCGGACGGGCCGTCGAAGGTTGCTAACTCCGCTCAGATGTCGCGGGCGCGGGGCCGTGTTGCCCGGGGCGCGCGCGGGCCGCTCAGGACATGCTCTTCAGCTTCTTGGCGGTCTCGCGCAGTTGCTCGGCGTCAGGCGCCTTGGGCGAGAGCTTGAGGTAGGTTTCCAGCTCGTCGGCCGCCCGCTTGTACTCCTTGCGGCCCCAGTAAAGTCCGCCGAGGTACTTGTGCGCCGGCGCCATCTGGTCGCCGCCGAGCTTGACCGCCTTTTGCAGCTCGCGCTCCGCCTCGTCGAAGTTCTTCAGCCCGAGGAGGGTGACGCCGAGGTAGAGGTGGCCGGCGGCCGCCTTGTCGAGGCGCTTGAGGGCGGCGCGCAGCAGCTTCTCGGCCTCGGCGAACTCCTTCTTCTGCGCGAGCGCCGTGCCGTAGTTGAGCTGCACGAAGGGGTCGTCGGGCAGCGCCTGCGAGGCGGCCTTGTACTCTTCGAGCGCCTTGTCGAGCTTGCCCTCGCGCATGTAGACGAGCCCCAGCTCGTTGTGCGCCAGCCCGAACTGCGGGTGCTGCGTGATGGCCTCTTTGAGCAGCGACGCGGCCTTGTCGTTATCGTTCTTGTGCGCGGCCTCCTGCGCCTTGACGTAGAGGTCTACGGCCGGCTTCGGCACGCCCGCGAGCGCGGGGTTGGACTCGGGCCTGAGCCGCAGGTAGATGGGCACGTTGACGGTCTGCTGCGCGCCGCCGATGTAGACCGACTCGCGCACCGGCTCGAACTCCTTGCCGGCGTCGATGGTCACGTCGTAGGGGCCGGTCTCCAGGTTGTTGATGAGGAAGCCGCCGTCGCCGTCGGCGGAGACCGACTGCGTCCCGCCGTTCGAGCTGCTGACGGTGACGCGGACCCGCGTCTCGGGCATCCGGCCCGTGGGGCTGATGATGTGCCCCTGGATCGAGCGCGTGCCGCCGGCCACGCCGCCGGTGCCGTTGTCGCCGCGGTGCGCGCCGACGCCCTGCGCCAATGCCCCGGCCTGCACGGCACAGAGCAACGCGGCGACGAAGAGGAGGCGCGGGAAGATGAAGAGGGGGTGCGAAGTTTTGACAGACACTTTCTCAAAGCTCCTTGAAAGGGGTTAGGAAGAGGAGATCAACGCTTTCGGTCTCGACTCACGACTGCTCGACGGCGGCGCGCTGGGCGGCGAAGAGCGTCTGGAGTCCGCCGCGCGCGAGCTGAAGCAGTGCGTCCATCTGCTCCTGGGTGAAGGGCTCGCCCTCGGCCGTGCCCTGCACCTCGACGAAGCGGCCGTCGCCCGTGCAGACGACGTTCATGTCAACTTCGGCACGCGAGTCCTCGTCGTACTTGAGGTCGAGGAGCGGCGTGCCCGCGACGACCCCGACGCTGACGGCCGCCACCTCGCCCGTGATGGGCAGAACCGAGAGCCTATTTTCCCTGACCAGCCGGCGGCAGGCAAGCACCAACGCGACGTAGGCGCCCGTGATCGCCGCCGTCCGCGTCCCGCCGTCGGCCTGGAGCACGTCGCAGTCGAGGGTGATGGTGCGCTCGCCGAGTTTCGAGAGGTTCGTCACGGCGCGCAAGGAACGGCCGATGAGCCGCTGTATCTCGTGCGTGCGCCCCGAAGGGCCGCCCCGCCCCGTCTCGCGCTGCGTGCGCTGCGGCGTCGAGCGCGGCAGCATCGAGTACTCGGCCGTGAGCCAGCCCTGGCCGGAGTTGCGCCGGAAAGGGGGCACGCGTTCGTCGAGCGTGGCCGTGCAGATGACGCGCGTCCGACCCATCTCGATGAGCGCGGAGCCTTCGGCGAATGGCATGAAGCCGGGCGTGATGCGCAGCTCGCGCAGTTGGTCGGCCGCGCGCCCGTCGGTGCGCGCGTAAGCATTGCTAGCGGGGTTGAAGCTCATCGTGCCCCCAGACTTCGACGGCTTCGAGCCTGCGCGGCGCGGCGCCGAGGAAACGCTCGGCGACGTGGGCGAAGCGCTCGGCCGCGTCCGTCACGTAGAAGTGGTCGAGGTCGTCGCACAGGTAGCGCGCGTGCGCGCCGGCCTCGCGCAAGTCCCTCAGCTCCTGCGTCGCCGTGCGCCGCAGGTCTTCCTTCTCAATCAGGGCCTCGACGGCCGCGGCGGCCGCCTCGCCCGAGTCGATGAGGCGCACGCCTTCGCCGACCGCCTCTTGAATCACGCGCCGCAGGATCGGGTAGTGCGTGCAGCCCAGGACGAGCGCGGCCACCCCGCGCCCGCGCATCTCGCCCAGATACTCTTCGGCGACCATGCGCGCCACCTCCGTCTCAGCCCAACCCTCCTCGGCCAGCGCGACGAAGAGCGGGCAGGCGCGCTCGTAGACTTCCACCCCGGGCGCGAGCGCCTTGATGGCCTTACTGTACGCCCCGCTCTTGACCGTGGACTCGGTGGCAATGACGCCGACCCGCGCAGAGCCCGCGGCCGCCTGCACGGCGGCACGCGCGCCCGCCCCGATCATCCCGACGACGGGCACCGGGACGGCGGCGCGGATCGCCGGCACCGCCAGCGCCGACGCCGTGTTGCACGCGACGACGAGCAGCTTCACGCCGCGCGAGACGAGGAAGCGCGCGTTCTCGATGGCGTAGCGCTCGACCGTCGCGAGCGACTTCGTCCCGTAGGGGACGCGCGCCGTGTCGCCGAGGTAGACGTAGCGCTCCGTCGGCAGCCGCCCGTGCAGCGCCCGGTAGACCGTCAGGCCGCCGACGCCGCTGTCGAAGATTCCGATGGGAAGGTTGCGGTTCAAACCAAGCGAAGGATAGCTCAGACGAAAATCTCCGACACCTGACAGCGGAAGCCAGGCACCACGTCGCCGCCGTCAAGCTCTTCGCCTTCGTTCAGTCGCGTCACGTCGCTCATCGAGCGATAGACGGTCACGGCGCGCTGCTTCGGGTTAACGACCCACACGGCCCGTGCACCCGCTTCCAGCCAGTCCGCGACCTTCTCGTTAACTTCTCTACGGTTGTCGCCGGGGCTTACGACTTCGACGGCGAGGTCGGGCGCGCCCGGCCAGAAACTCTTCGGGACGCCGCCCTCCGGTATACGCTCGCGGCTGACGAAACCAAGGTCGGGGGCGCGCACCGTGTCCGGGTCAGAGGCGATTTTAAATCCCGTCTCGGCTCCGCAGCAGACGCCGGGTTTGTTCGTTTTCACGTACTGACCGAGCAACAGGGTGATGTTAACGACGACCACCCCGTGCTTCCAGCCCGAGGGAGACATCTTTCGCAGCTCTCCTTTCACCAGCTCGTAACGAAAGCCGTCGTCCGGCATCTCGTACAGCTCGCTGGCGGTCGAGCGTTGAAGCGTCTGTGTCATGGCAGTCCTCCGGGGCGGCCGCGCGGGTAAAGATAGGGCGGCCGGTTCGTGCCGCGATGTTATCACAACGCGAGACGAACCGGCCGCCGGCCGTTCGGTTGAAAGAGTGCTCGTGCAGCCGCGCGCTCAGTTAGAAGCGGCGGCGGCCTTCCGGCGGGGGATGACGCCCGAGTCCACGGTCTCGCCGGTGCGCGAGATGACCTGGAAGTGCATCTCGTCGCCCGTCACCTCCCAGAGCATGAAGGAGAGGTCTGTGTCGAAAGCCTTCGCCGTCAGCGGCGAGCTATCCTTCACGTCGCCCTCGCGCAGCTTCCCGCCCGCGCCCGAGATAAAGTAGTAGATGCCCTTCTGCGGCTTGATGCGCTCGTAGAAGTGCTCGTGCCCGGCCAGCACGACGTTGACGCCGTACTTCACGAAGAGCGGCTCGACCACCTCGCGCAGGGAGGACGAAGACCCGTGCTTGCCGCCCGAGGAGTACGGCGGGTGGTGGAAGAAGGCGACCTTCCAGTCGGACGCATCATTCTTGAGCTTCTCGTCCAGCCACGCGAGCTGCTTCTTATCCATGTAGTTGCTGTTGAGCGAGTAGAAGGAGACCGCGCCCTTCTTGAAGTTGTAGTACTCTTCGCCGTTCATGTTGAAGTTCGCGTAGAAGCGCTCGTTCGACTCGTCGTGGTTGCCGAGCGTGGCGTAGAACTTCACCTTGTTGTCGAGCAGCGGCCGGTAGGCGTCCTCGAACTTCTTCTTGTAGTCCTCGGCCTTCTCCGTCCCGTACAGGTTGTCGCCCATCATCAGCGCGAACTCGAACGGGAACGACTGCCAGTAGCGCAGCATCACGCCGGCCAGTTCGTACTGCTCCTTGCCGCCCGTGCCCGTGTCGCCGACGACCATGAAGCGCGTCGAGCCCTCCTTCAAGGGCAGCGTGAGCCGGACGGGCGCGGCGGCCGCGACCTGGCTCCCCCGCGGCTGCGCCTGGCCTTGTGCGGGCAAGGCCGGCGCGAGACAGACGAGCACGCCGGCCGTCAACAACGAAGCGAGGATGCGTCTCATGGCTTCTCCACTCTCATACTTTGGCAGTCCGTTTACGGCAGCGCGTCGGTCATGAAATCGACGATGAGCCCGTTCTCCCTGTCCACCAGCAGCAGGTTGCGCCCGACGTAGCGGTACCTGACCTGCTTCGGCAACTGGGGCAGCCGGAGCAGAAGGGTGGGCGGCATCTCCAGAAGCTCCTGCGTGTCCGGGTATGGGTAGTTGACGCGCAGCGGCACGGCCTTAACCTCAGACTCCTGCACCGTCTCGCGCACCTCCTGTCTCACACGCGGCGGCGTCTCGGACTTGATGACCTCGCGGATGTGTTGGGCGAGTTCGGGCAAGAAGAGGTCGCCCTGCTTCGCAGAGGCGCGAGCGGTGCGCACGGCCTCCTGAAAGGCCATCTTGTGCGCCTCGATCTGCTCGGGCGTGGCCTCCTTCGAGAGCTTCGGCAGCTTCACCTCAAGGCTCTCGCGCAAGGAGACATACTCCTTGACGCGCGCCTCGAAGGCCGCGAACGCCGCCTTATGCTTCGGCGACACGGTGACCTGCGCGGCCGGCGTCGCCGCAGGCGTCTGGGCGGACAGAGGGGCTTGAGCCACCCACGCTGACAGAGCGACCAGGAGCCCCGCCGAAAGGCTTCCGGCCAAACTTCTTTTCGGTTTCATCACCCGGCCAGATTGCAAGCGCGGTGCCAACACACGCCGCCTGCGGCCAGGGCGCTTAGTCTTTACGAATGAGTTGATTTGAGGCGCATGTGCCGCGGGGTCGCCCGGATAGCGTGTCCGCCCGCGAACGTTTGCCGGACACAGGAGTCCTCTGAGGTTACACACGCCGGCGGGTTAAAACGAAGCGGCGGCGCTTCCCTTCCGAGAAGCACCGCCACTTTTCGTTCGATGGAGGCGCCGAGAATCGAACTCGGGTCCAGAAGCCGACGCCGGTGGAATCTACATGCTTAGCCGCTTCTCCTCAGCCGGTCTTGCTCCGGCGCGTTCGCCGCTCGCGGGTAAGTGAAGCGTCGAAGACCCCGCTCGCGACTAGCCCAGAATTTTCTCGTCCGGCGCGCCTGAGCACGCGCGCCAGACCAGCTCAACTGAGTGACGCCCCGCTCCGCTTCGCTTGAGCAACTCGCGGTGGGACGCTCGCTATGTGCCTAAGATAACCTAGGCCGCGAGAGCTAACTCGTTAGAGTTCGCATTTGTGTTTTTCTACGCTTATTAACGGGCCGCATAGAACGCCCGGCATGCATCCGTCCGACGATCCAAGCCCCTGTCGAGACCTATCGCCCCCTCTTGCTCGCACACCTTTTTAGATGCGCGAGCCCGATTATAGATGCCACCCGCTTCCGCGGCAAATGTCTCACGCGTGTGCATGCCATTACCTCACGACGGAATGGCATTACCTCGGGGCGGAATGCCGTTCTCATCCGCGCGCACGTCATTCTCATCGGCGCGAACAGCATGCGCGGGCGTGAGAATAAGATTCGCACGCGTGAATTTCAAATTCTGAGGGGTGTGGATAACCACGTTCCCTTCCGCATCCAAGTTCGTGTACAAAACCGGGCGGCGACCCCCTCGCGCGGCGCGCGGCGGTTAAGTTATAATCGGGGCGTGCGGCGTTAGTCTCCCAGACTTCCACGTCAGAGTTTTTCCGAGGATTCCCATGTCAACTCAGCAGACGAGAAACGACGGCCCGAAGGCGCGCGCGCTCCCGGCGCCCGCCCCGCGCAGGCGTCTCTGGCGCCGGTTCTGGTTCCCCGCGGTGCTCCTGCTCGCGCTCTCGGCGGGCGGCCTGACCGGCATCGTGCTCGCCTACAGCCTCAACTACTCGCGCGCGGCCGAGGAGGTCAAGGCGCTCGCCACCTACCGCCCGAGTGTGGTGACGCGGGTCTACGCCGACGACGAGGAGACCGTCATCGGCACCTTCGCCCTGGAGCGGCGCATCCCGCTCAAGTTCCAGGAGATTCCGCCCAACGTCCAGAACGCCATCCTCGCCGTCGAGGACGCGCGCTTCTTCGAGCACAAGGGCATCGACCCGATCCGCATCATGGGGGCCGTCTGGAAGAACGTCACGACGGGCAGCCGCGAGGGCGGCTCGACCCTGACGCAGCAGCTCGCCAAGCGGCTCTTCCTGACGCCCGAGCAGAGCTACACGCGCAAGGTCAACGAGTGGGTCGTCGCGCTCCAGATCGAACGCTACTACACCAAGCAGCAGATCATGGAGATGTACGTCAACAACATCTTCCTCGGCGCCGGCTCCTACGGCTTCGAGGCCGCGGCCGAGACCTACTTCGGCAAGCAGGCCAAAGACCTCACGGTCGAAGAGGCGGCGCTCCTCGCCGGCATCCCCAAGGCGCCGAGCCAGCTCTCGCCTACCGTCAACATGAAGGGCGCCACCGAGCGGCGCGACCTCGTCATCCAGCTGATGGCCAACAACGGCTTCATCTCGCAGGGCGAGGCCGACGCCGCCCGGGCGCGGCCCATCAAGCTGCACGAGTCGGCCTACGCGCCCTCGCTCCAATCGGCCTCGCCGATCTTCGCCTACCCCGTCGAGGAGATTCGGCAGCAGCTCGAAGACAAGTACACGACGCGCGTCGCGCAGGGCGGCCTGACCGTCTACTCGACCATCAACGCGGCGGCACAGAAGGAGGCCTACTACGCCCTGCGCGAGGGCCTGCGCGTCTACGACCGCGGGCACAGCGGCTGGCGCGGCCAGTTCCAGACCATCGGGCAGTTGAACCCGGACAACACCGTCCAGGTCACCCCGCAGCAGCTCGCGAGCTACCACCACCCCGACTGGTACGAGGAGCGCTACAAAGAGGGCGAGTATCTGATGGGGCTCATCACCAAGGTTGACCGCGCGCGCAACGAGGCGACGGCGCACTTCGGCGCCTACGACGCGGTCGTGACGGCGAAGGACATGGGGCGCGCCACCGGAAGACAGCCGAAGGACGAGTTCAAGGTCGGCTACCTCGCCGAGTTCAAGATCAAGTCGGTGGACGAGGGCTCGCGCCGGCTGACCGTGGAGATGTCGCAGCCGCCCGCGGTCGAGGGCGCCATCATGACCATCAACGCCAAGAACGGCGAGATCGCCTCGATGGTCGGCGGGTACGATTTTAACCGCAACAAGTTCAACAACGCGACGCAGGCCGACCGCCAGACCGGCTCCTGCTTCAAGCCCTTCATCTACACGGCGGCCATCGAGTGGGGCATGACGCCCGAGACCGTGCTCTCGGGCGCGACCATCACCCGCAACGGCTGGACGCCGCACAACTACGACGGCTCGACCTCCTGCGGCGACGTGCCGTTGAGGACCGCGCTCGCCCACTCGCTCAACATCCCGGCCGTCCACACGCTCGACACCGTCGGCATCCAGACGGCCTCGCAGATGGTCAGGCGCTTCGGCATCACGCGCCCGATGGCGCCCTACCTGCCTTCGGCGCTGGGCGCGACCGAGGTGCCTCTGATCGAGATGGTCTCGGCCTACTCCTCCTTCCCCGGCAAGGGCGTGCGCCACGAGAAGCACCTCATCCGCCGCGTGCTCGACCGCGAGGGGAACACCCTGGAGGAGTGGGAGCAGACGACCTTCAAGGTGGTGAGCGAGTACGTCGCGCTCACCATGGTCGATGTCATGCGCGGCGTCACCTCGCCGGGCGGCACGGCCCCGGGCGCCTCCTCGGTCGGCGTCCAGGTCGCGGGCAAGACCGGCACGGTCAACGACCACACGGACGTCTGGTTCATCGGCTACACGCCGACCTACGTGACAGGCGTGTGGATGGGCTACCCGGGCATGAAGAAGAACCTCGGCTCGGACATGACGGGCGGCCACGGCGCCCTGCCCATCTGGATCGACTTCATGAAGGACTTCCTCAAGGACAAGCCGAAGGAGAAGTTCGACGCGCCGCCGAAGATGCCCGAGGACATCCGCGAGCTGCACCTTCAGCGTCAGCGCGAGCAGATGGAGGAGCGCAGCGCCTTCATCACCGCGGCCGCCAAGGGCGACAAGACCACGCCCACGACGGGCACCGAGACCAAGCTCGAACAAATTACGCTCCCGCCCGCCGCCGGCGAGGGCCTGACCGCGACGACGCCCGCCGACTCGGCCGCGCCCAAGAAGGCGGAGACGGCTCCGCGCGTCAACACGCACGACGACGACGCGCCGCCCCCGCCCGCCCCCGCCACCCGCCCCCGCGAGGTCGAGCCCCCGAAGAAGAAGGGCAAGAAGGGCGGAGACGACCAGTAAGGCGGAAGTAAAAAGGCAAAAGGCAAAAGTTAAGAGGTAAGAAGCAGCGCGGCTCTCATCAATCGTTGATGAGAGCCGCGCTCTTCTTCTTCTACTTTTGCCTTTTTACTTCCGCCTTCTTACAGTAGCCTCTCCAGCCAGTACGGCAGCATCTTGCGCCACCAGGGCCAGTCGTGGTTCACGTCGGGGCCCCACACGTCGAGCGTGTGCGGGATGCCCCTGGAGTGGAGGATGCCGGAGAGCTGGCGGCTGCGCTCGGGCGCCTCGTAGGCGCCCTGCCCCGTGAGGATGACGATGGCGTCGGCGGCGCGCAGGCGCGGCAGGAAGTATCCGTCGTCGAGGCCCGGCAGGTACTCGACGGGGTTGTTGAAGTAGACGTTGTCGTCGTGGTAGCCGTCGAACCAGGAGCGCACGTCGTAGCTGCCGCTCATCGCGACGGTGCCGCGCAGCAAGTCCGGGTGTTTGAAGTAGGCGTTGGCGGCGAGGTAGGCGCCTAAGCTCGCGCCGGTCGTCAAAGGAGCTTGCCCGCCCGTCTCGTTACGGATGAGCGGCAGCACCTCGTCGGTGATGTAGTGGTCGTAGCGCGCCAGCAGCTCGCCCTTCCAGGGCGGCGGCGCCTGCTCGTTCATCAGGCTGTAGCGGTTGACGCTGTTGATCGAGTAGGCCCGCAGGCGCCCCGCCTCGATCTGGTGCCGGATGGAGTCGATGAGGTGGAAGCGCTCGTACTCCAGGAAGTCGGCGGCGGCCGTCGGGAACATCAGGAGCGGGTAGCCCGCGTGCCCGTAGGCCACGAGCGGCATCTCCATCCCCAGGGCCGGGCTGTACCACGAAGTAGTGCGACGCTCCATGCAGATAATCTCCCCTACGGCAAAGGTGTGCGCGACGAAAGGCGGGCGCGGGCTGTTGCTGCCGGTTTGCGAACCCAGATAATCCACCAAACCGCGCCCCGGGCGCAAGCCGCCACTGCCCGTTTGACACCCCCGCAAACCCTCTGCTATAAAATTCCACGCCCGCGCGGGATACTTCAACCCGCGCGGGCGTTACAATCCGCAGTAGCTCAATGGCAGAGCATTCGGCTGTTAACCGAAGGGTTGTAGGTTCGAGTCCTACCTGCGGAGTCAGAGTTAAAAGCCCCGAGTGATTTAGTTAAATCACTCGGGGCTTTTAACTTTCGAGTTAGAAGACGATGACGGAACGCCCGTTTCGATTGTGACTTCAACGCGGCGCTGATCCCCACCTTAGTCAAAACGATATTCACCCCGCGGTCAAGCTTCCCCGCAACCTGTGTTTTCCCACACACGGGGCCGCGCGGTATCCACAAGCCGGGCAGATAGTCTCACTCATACTCCCGACAGTATTCGTCCCGTTCCATACTTTCGCGCGCCGGGCAACAATCCCCTTCGGCGTAAATGAAAACACCACCCGTGAAGTTGAACGGAAGCCGGAGACGATTTACGAATCGTCGGCCCGCAGCTCATGAGTACGAATCTGACTAATCCACGGCGGGACGATTGTCGGCCGAAGAGCAGGCGGCGAGTGCCGCCGTCTTTACGCCGCGGGCTCGTGACGGCGGCGGGACTGTTCGCGTTCGCGCTCGCGCTTTGGGGAGTCGCATTGGTCAGGCGTGCGCACGACGGGCTGGAACAGGCGCGTGCCCGCGGGTCCGTGCGCGACGCGGTACGGTTTGAGAGAGCGAGGTTGGGCCCGCTGGGCAGGGACGGCGTCAGGCTCTTTCAGTCAACGCGTTCGGTCAGGGCGGTCGCGCGCTTCAGAGAAGCTTACTTCGCCGCGACCGACGGCGGCCTCGTCGAACTCTCGACGGCGGGGGAAGTCCGCCGGCGCTTCAGCGTCCTCGACGGACTCGGCGAGAGCGATCTCACGTGCCTCGCCGTCTACGGCGCGCGGCTCTACATAGGGACGCGCAGCAAGGGACTGCTCGCTTTCGACGGCGAGCAGTTCGAGCGATATTGGTGGCCGGGGCGCGACGCGCAATCCGTCACGGCACTCTTGGAGGATCAGGGGAAGCTTCTCGTCGGCACGTTCGCGGGTGGGCTGCTTGAGTTCGACGGCGACGGTTTCAGGGAGTTGCGAGCGGGCGAAAGCGGGGAGCGACTCGAAGCCGTCACGTCGCTCGTGCGCGCGGGGCCGCGCCTGTACGTCGGCACGTTCGGCAAGGGGCTTTGGCTGACGGAGGGAGGGCGCTGGGCGCACTTCACCTCGGCCGACGGACTGAAGTCCGACCGCGTCGTCGCCGTCGTCGAGAGCGGTGACGAAGTGTTTGTCGCCTCCGACTTCGGACTGGCTGCGGCGCGCGCCGACGGTCTCGTGCTTAATTCAGAAGCGGTCGCCTCCGAAAAGTGGCGAGACGTGGCGACCATCCCGACCCTCTCCAGTTCGGTCGGACTCTCAAGTCAACTCCTGCTGTGCAAGGACGACGGCGAAGTCGCGCTGCTGCGCGGCGCGCCGGATCGTGCGTCGCGTAGACAGGCCGAGGAGATCGTCTGGTCGGGCACGACCGCGCAAAGGGACGCGCGCCTCCTCGTGCTCGACGGCTACCTCTGGATGCTTGGCAGCGCCGGCGTCAGGCGCGCGGCGGTCGCTGCCGACGAGGGCACGGTCGGGGGAGAGCCGAGTCGTCTCTCCTTCGCGGAGTTCGGCGCGCAGGAGGCGCGGCAGTCGCCCGCCTCGAATCTAATCTCGGCGCTCGCGTTCGACGCGGCCGGCAACCTCTGGGCCGGCAGTTTCCGTGACGGCCTCGACATCTTCGCGCCGTCGGGCGCGAGGCTCGCGCATCTCGAATCCGAAGGCTTGCGCGAGGTCAACGCCCTGCTCCCCGAAGCGGAAGGCGGGATGTTGGCGGCCACGTCTCAAGGGCTCGTCCGCCTCGACACGGCGTTGCGCGCCGTGCGGATGAGCACGGCGGACGGCCTCGCGGGCAACTCAGTCCTCCACGTCGCGCTGTCGGGCGAGTCGTCACAAGGCGCGGCGGCGCAGACTCAGCCGAAGAGTCCGGACGGGAAACAGCTGTTCGTCGCCACCTCAAGGGGGCTGTCACTCGGCCAGCGGGGCAGACTGCGCACGCTGACGACCGTGCAGGGACTGCCGAGCAACAGCGTCTATTCGGTCTGGGCCGAAGGCGGCAGGACTTTCGCGGGCACGCTCGGCGGACTCGCGGAGGTCTCTTCCGGCAGGGTGGTCAGAGTTTTCAAAGACTCGAACTCCGCGCTCACGAACAACTGGGTGACGGCCGTCCGCGGCGCGGGCGGTCGCCTGTTCGTCGGGACGTACGGCGGCGGCGTCTTCGAGTTGACGCCGTCGGGCGAGCTGCGCGGCTTCGCGGAAGAGACGGGGAAGGCGTTCGTCAACCAGAACGCGATGTGGAGCGACTCGGAGCGGCTCTACGTCGGGACGCTCGACGGCGCGCTCGTCTTCGACCTCCGCTCGCAGAAGTGGACCCGCCTGCGCGACGAGCTGCCTTCGCCGACCGTTCTGTGCGTGACGGGCCGCGACGGACAGATCTATTTCGGCACGACGAGCGGGCTGGCCCGCATCGCCGAAACCTTCTTCGACTCCGCCCAGTTCAAATCCGCCGAATGAGGTCTGGCATGAACGTGCGTGACTCACTAAAGACGCGGCGGCGCAGGGCGAGCGCGGCCTCGACGCGAAACCTTCTGGCGCTCGCCGTGCTGCTCGCCGCGCTCGCGCCGTCGCTGCTCATCGCGCCGTCGAAGGCGGGCGCGCAGTCGGGCGTGCTGATTCCCTCTTCGATCAAGGACAAGCCGGACGACTCGATACTCTCGCTCGGAGTGATGAACGTTGACGTGCTGGTTGACAACCAGCACGCGCGCGTCCGCGTGCTACAGATTTTCGACAGCCACTCCGCGCAAGTCCTCGAAGGCAAGTACCTCTTCGACCTCTCGCCGCGCGCGTCCGTCTCCGACTTCGCCGTCTGGGACGACGACACGCGTATCCCCGGCGTGATGATGGAGAAGCGTCGCGCCGGAGCCGTCTACGCCGCGGTCAAACAGCAGCAGGTTGACCCCGGCCTCCTGCAACAGGACGACGAGCACGGCGGCAGCACGGCCTTCTCCGCGAAGGTCTTTCCCATCCCGGCGCGCGGCACGAAGCGCGTGGAGATGGAGTACACCGAGACGCTCCCGGTTGACGGACTCACCTCTCGTTTCAGCTTCCCGCTCAAGCCCGCCTTCGGCGACGCGCAGCGCGTGGGCGAACTCAACCTGCACGTCCGCCTCCTCAGTGACTACCCCGTCTCTGCGCCCGAGTTCACGGCGGCCGCCTACCCCGTGCGCACCGTCCGCTCCAGCCCGGGCGACTTCGAGGCCGAGTTCCAGGCGCGCGACGTGATGCTCACCGAAGACTTCGCCTTCAACTACCGGATCGAAGTTCCCGAAAGCACGCTCTCGGTCATCGCCTTCCGCGCCCCGGAGCAAATCTCCGCCTACGACCTGCGCGACCCCGCGCTCGCGGCCACGAACCCGGACGGCTACTTTCAGGCGAACGTCATCTTCGACCAGAGCCACCGTCAGGCCGGACGTGAGAACAGTACGGGCGACGAGCGGACGCAGCCGCGCAATGTCGTCATTCTCCTCGACACGTCGCTCTCAATGCGCGGCGACAAGCTCGCGCGTGCCTTCGAGGCCGTCGAATACTTCCTGCGCGGTCTGACGCCGCGCGACAACTACAACCTCGCCCTCTTCAGCGACGAGACGACGGCTCTCTCCGACGCGGCCCTGCCCGCGACGCCCGACGCGGTCGAGCGCGCGCTCGACTTCGTGCGCAACTCCTCGCTCGGCGGCGCGACCGACATGCGGAAGGCCCTCGCCGAAGGCTTAAAGCTTGCCGACACACTCCCCGCGGGCGAGCGCAACGTCGTGCTCATCTCCGACGCCAACCCGACGCTCGGCACGACCGACGCGAAGAAGATTCTTCAGGTGCTGAAGACGAAAAGAGGCGATGCTGCGGGCGCGCCGGCGAGAGTCTTCGCCTTCGCCGTCGGAGGCGACGCCGACCACACGCTGATGGAGGAGCTGGCGCGCGCGACCCACGGCCACGCCGCCGCGGCGCGCGAGACGGAAGACATCACGCTCGCGCTCAAGCTCTTCTTCGAGAAGGTCGGCGCTGCGAACGTCGAGGGCGTGAAGTTCGACGCCGCAGACCCTTCGAACTTCTACCAGACCTACGCGACCGACGAGTACAGCGCGGACGGCTCAAGCTTCTCCTTCGTCGGGCGCTACAAACGCCCGACGCCTCACACGGAGCTGCGCGTGTCGGGCGTCTACGGGTCGCAGCCCGTCGCGCTCGCGCACGAGGCGAGCCTGCCGGAGTTCGACGACACGCACGCACACCTGCCGCGCGTGTGGGCGCGCGCGCGCGTCGATGCGCTCCTGCGCGAGATGGACTTGAACGGCGAGCGCGAAGACTACATCAACGAGATCATACGCCTCTCGCAGAAGTACAAGTTCGTCACCCCCTACACGGCCTTCATCGCCGCGCCGCGCGCGCTGCTCCGCCCAAGGCTCATACAGCCGGGCGACCCGGTCATCCGCGTCAAGACCGACGCTTCGATCAAGTCGGTCTTCGCCGTCCTCCCGTTCGGCGAAACGCTCCCGCTCAAGTTCCTCCCGGCCGAGGGCGTGTGGGAGGGGCGCTTCCTCGCACCCGCGTGGCTGCCCGACGGCTCTTACCGCTGCCGCCTTCTGCTCACGGACGCCGCGGGGAACGGCTATCAGGAGGAGAAGAGCTTCGTCGTTGACAGCCATGCGCCGAAGTTGAAGGCGACGGTCGCGCGGACCCCTTTGCGCGCGGGCGACGAGTTGAAGGTGACGGCGAGCGCGGACGCAGACACCTACAGACTCACGGCGAAGATGTACGGCGCGCAGCCCGTGAGCCTGCGCTGGTCTGACGAGGAGAAGGCGAGCGTCGGCGTCCTGCGCGTTCCGGCCGGTCTTGCCTCGGGGCGCTACGTGCTGACCGTCTCGGCCGAAGACTTCGCGCACAACCAGTCGAGCGTCGAGGTGATGGTCGAGGTCATCGGCCGCTGAGCGCGCGGCCTTTTTTTTGCGACCGACGTATGAGACACACACGACTTCAACGCGCGACGAAAGAAGGCTTCGACGTCAAGGGTCGTAAGCACGCCCGTGTGACGACGAAGCTTCTCTTACTGCTGACCGCCGCGTCGGTCGTGTCCGTCTGCCTCCTCCTCGTCGCGCGCCGCGCCGCGGCCTCGGGCGACGAGCGCGGCGCGGACGTCGCATCGCGCGCAAAGGACGATGTGGAGAGATTGATTGACTCGGCGCTCTTCACCCGCGCCGAGTTCTTCGGCGCGCAGGCGCGCGTGCCCTTCCCCACGGCCGAGGCGCGCAACCGCCTCGGCGCGCTCCGCGAGCAGAGACCCAAGGAGCCGCACGTCACGCTCGCGCTTGCGCGCCTCGACGAGAAGCTCGGGCGCTACGACCTCGCCGAAAAAGAGCTGGGCGAGTACGTCTCCATGTCGGGCGAGAGCGACGACGCGCTCGAAGAGCTGGCCGCGTTCCAGCACCGCCGCGCGCTCTTCGCCAAAGAGGCCGCGACGCTCGAAAGAATGCTGCGCGCCGCGACGGGCGAAGCGCGCGCGGAGTTGCTCACGCGTCTCGTCCGCCTGGCCGAGGCGCAGAAGCTGGACAACTACCTCAAGCCGGAATTCTTCGAGCAGGTCATCGCGGAACGTCCCGAAGCCTTCGGCGTTGTGGCCGGCTATATCGACCGGCTCGACGGGCAGAAAAGTCACGACGCGGCGCTCGAAGCCCTGCGCCGCTACAAGCCGCACTTCCCTTCGCGCCGTCGCTACTTCCTTGAGAAGGAGGTCTCTCTCCTCGAAGCGGCGGGGCGCGCGCGCGAGGCCGAAGCCGTCTACCTCGACGCCTTCGACCCCTTCTGGCCCGAAGACCTCTCCGAGCAGTTCTACAGTTTCCTGCGCGAGCACGACCGCTACCGCGCCTACGGCCAGGAGTTGCGCGAACTCTTCCGGCGCGACCCTTCGGACTTCAAAGCAGCCGTCAGGCTGTTCCACTTCCGCAAGCACGCGTATGAAGCGACTGAAGGCATCTTCACGCGGCTCGAAGCGGCGCGGGCCGCGCACGGCGTGCGTTGGGAGCCGGAGGAGCTTGCGACCGTGGCCCGCCTGCTCATCAATGAGGGCGACGCCGACACGGCTTCGCGCTTCCTCTACACGCTCGTCGCGCGCGGCGACATGGAGAAGGGGACGCCCGTGCGCGCGCGCGTCCTCTATCAACTTTTCGAGCTGCTCTCCGACGCGGGCGACCGGAGACTTGCGCTCACGCGCGGCGACCTGCATTTCTACCGCGACGTGGCCGCTTCAGACCCGCACCCCGGCATGGTCGGCGGCATCCTCTCGCTCATCTTCTCCGGTACGAACCCGTCGGTCGAGATGGAGAGCGAGGACGAAGAGGCCGTCAAGTTCTTCAACCGCGCGGCGGCCTACCGTGTTTTCAACGCGTACAAGGAGGAGAATCCGACCTCACCCGAACTCGCACAGATGTACCTCGACGTGGTCAGGCTCTACACCGCGGCGAAGGAGCCGGAGGTCGCGTCGGCGGCGCTCGCCGAGTTCGAGCAGAGGTACGGCGACGCGCCGCGTTACGCCGAAGTCGCGCTGAAGCTCGCGGACTGCTACGTCCTGCTCGACAAGCACGAAGAGGAGCGCGCCATCTACCGCCGCACGCTCGACTACCTCGGCAGCCGACGCGCCGCGGGCAGGCCGCTCCTCCCCTCTGAACGAACAACCGCCGCCTCGTTTTCCGAGCCGACCGAGATTCGTCCGGCGCTCGTCCAGTACCCGCCCAGATCGAACCCCGGCATCAAGGCCGACGAAGACAAGAAGGCCGACTCTTATTACGACGAGTCGCCTTCGTATCGTGACTTCATGTCGCCCGCAGAGCCCTGGCAACACTCGGAAGGTGATGAGGCGCGGTCGGATGAGACGGCGGAGGGCGACGGGACGTCAACGTCTGCCGAGGAGTCGGAAGAGGACGGGACGGCATCGAACGTTGACGTCACTTACGCAAACGTGCTCGCGCGCTACGCCGCGTCGCTCGCGAACGAGAACAAGACCGAAGAGATACTCGCGCTGTACGGGGGCGAGATCAAGAAGTACCCGGACGAGCAGGGCCTCCACGAGCAGTTGCTCCAGTGGCTCGGCCAGACCAACCTCTTCGACGAGCAGTCGCGCGCCTACAAAGAGGCGCTTGAACGTTTCCCCGACGAGGTCTGGCGCGACCGTCTCGCGCGCTGGCTGCTGCGGCGCGAGCGCCGGAAAGAGTTTGAAGAGTTCTCGCGCGAGCTTATCGCGAAGCTCGACGACCGCGAGGCCGAGAGATATCTGGACAAGTTCATCGCCCCGCAGTCGGGCGCCAGCGCCGCGAGCTTCGAGTCGAACCTTTACCTCGGCCTCTACCAGTTGGCGCACGAGCGTTTCCCGCAGAACCTGCGACTCGTTCAGGGGCTCTTGAAGTTCTACGCGGCGCACGGCCGTTGGGACGAGTATCGCAAGCTCCTCGCCGAATACTACTTCGTCTCGCCGGAGATTCGAGAGCAGTTTCTCGCGCACCTCGCGGAGCGCGGCGAGCTGCGCGCGCGGCTCGACGACGCGCGAAACGTTCTGAAGGGCGGAGGCGAAACGGAAGCGACCGTCACAGCTCTGCCCTACAAGCTCTTCCGCGCCGACACGGCCGCGCGCCTCTCGAACTACGAGGAGGCGGTTGACGCCTACCGCGAGTTGAACAGGCTCTACCCGCAGACGCCGGAGTTCACCGAACGCCTCATCGCCTTCACGCGCTCGCTCGGCCAACACAACCGAAAGTTTCTCGAAGAGGCGTCGGCCCTCGCGCGCTCGCTCGCGGACGCGCGACCGGCCGACGCCGCCTACCGAACGCGCGCGGGCGAAATCCTCGCCGAGCTCGGCGACTACGAGCGCGCGCGCGCCGAGTGGGCGCAACTCGTCACGCGCGCGCCGGGCGAGCCCGACGCTTACCTCGAAGCCGCCACGGTCAACTGGGACTACTTCCAGTACGCGGACGCGCTCGCGATCATCAACCGGCTGCGACGCGAGACCGGCGACCGCGCCGTCTACGCATTCGAGGCGGGGGCTATTCTTGAAGCGCAGCACAAACTCGACGCGGCCGTCGCCGAGTACGTCAAGGGACTCGACCCCGAAGCGACCGGCCACACGCGCGCGCGCCGACGCCTCGCCGTGCTCCTCAAACGGACGGGCGTGCCCGCGCTCGTCGCCGCGTCGTACGCGCGCGAGCGAACAGCGAACGCTCACGGCGCGTCCGTCGCCGTCGGCTACGCCGAACTGCTGAAAGACGCGGGGCGCCGTGAAGAGGCTTCGAGACTTCTCGCGAGCGAGGTCGCGCGCAGCGACGACGCGGAGTTCATCGAGACCGCGCAGGGTGTCTTCTCGGAAGCCGAAGATGCCGAAGGCGAGCGCGCGTGCCTCACACGCTTGATACGGGTGTCGCGCAGCCCGCGTCACGTCATCTCATACAGCTTGCAGCTCGCCGACGCCTACGGCCAGCAGGGCGAGCGCGATGCGGCCGCCACGCTTCTGCGCGGGCTCGTGCGCAGGTTCCCCGTCAACTACGGCGTGCTGCAAGAGGCTTCGAGCTTCTATCGCCGGCTCGGCTTCGCCGAAGAGTCTCTGCGCGTCCTGCGCGACGCGATGGCGCGTGGCAAGGGGTCGTATCGACGCGACTTCGCGCGCCGTCTCGCCGCGCGCCTGTTGGAGTTGAACCGCCTCGACGAGGCGCGCCGCGTGCTCGAAGGTCTGCACGCGGCAGACCCGCTCGACCTCGGCCTCTTCCGCGAGCTGGCGCGCGTCTACGTCCGCGCCGACGACGCGGGCGCGTTGAAGGCCGCATTCGGCGAGACCCTCAAAGCCGTGCGTACGACGGACGCCGCCCCCAGAGAGCTGCGCGGGCAGGTGGCCGACCTGCGCCGCGCGATGGTCGGCGCCTTCACGCAACTGCGCGACTACCGCGCCGCGATGGAGCAGCACGTCGAGATAGTCAACCGCGACCCGGACGACGACGCGAACGTCGAGGCCGCCATCGCCTACGCCAAACGTTACGGCGGCGCGGACGCGCTTCTCTCCTACTATCAGAAGACGGCGGCGCAGGCTTACAAGAACTACCGTTGGGACGTTCTCCTCGCGCGCATCTACGAAGCCAAGGGCGACACGGCCTCCGCGGCACGAAGCTACAGGGAGGCGATAACGAATCAGCCGGAGATGGTCGAGCTTCACGCCGCGCTCGCCGAAATCTACGTGAAGGCGGGCGACTACGACGGCGCGCTCGGCGCGCTCGAAAGGGCTTCAGGGTTGTCGAACGACGACCCGCAGTACGTGCGGCGCACGGCCGAGGTCCTGGAGAAGGCGGGCCGCACGCGCGAGGCCGCAGCAGTCCGTAAGAGGCTGCCCGCCGCCGAAGCGCCGAAGAGCGAGAACGCGCGCGACCTCTTCACGGCCGCGGCCGCGAAGCTTTCGGGCGACCGCGCGCAGGCGGTCGAGGAGTACCGAAAGGCTTTCGAGGCGATGTCGTCAGACCCCTACAAGCACGACCTGCGCGCCTCCGAGATCACGGGCTACGTCGCGGCCGTGCGCGACGCCGAAGGTCTCGACAAAATCTTCGAGAGGCTCTGGGGGTTGCGCGGGAAGTTCATCGCCGAGGCGAATCTTAAGGAGAGCACGAACGCGGGGAAGGCGCGCGCGCTCCTCGGCGTGCTCGACGGCGCGCTGCCCGAAGCAGTCGGGTCGCTCGCGGCGGAGCAGGCGACGGGCGGCGAACTCGCGCCCCTCTTCGAGAGTCTGCGTCAGAAGACTGACGCCGCTCTGCGAGCGCCCGACGCCTACGGCACGCTCTCGCTGCTTCAGAACCTCGGCCACAGGGCCGGGTTCGCCGCGCTCGAAGAGAGAATCCTCACCGGGCAGAAGGACGCGGCGCGCGTCTCCGGCGACTCGCAAGCCTTCCACGCGTGTCTGCGTGCGCTCGCCTCCTTCTACGCGGCCGGCGGCGAGCACGCGCGCGCCGTCGAGTTGTTGGAGGCCGAAGGCCGCACGGACGCCGCGCGCGACGACTTCGAGTACGCGAGCCTGCTCGCCGAATACTCGCGCCTCGCGGGTGACGGCGCGCGCGAGCTTGCCGCTTTGAGGAGCTACTACGACCAACGCAAAGCGGGGACGGTCTCACAGACAGACCCGCTCGTCGAACGTTACTTAAACCTCCTCGGCGAGTCGGGCCGGCCGGGACGCGAGGAGCTGAAACGCCGCGCCCAAGAGCCTTTGCAGTACGACATCCAACTCATCAACTTCCTGATCGCGAAGGGCGAGCGCGAACTCGCGCACGAGGCCATCGCGCGCGCGGCCTCCACGTCGGCGTGGAAGCTCGCACGCAACGCGCAGGTGAGCCTCGCGCTGCGCGAGTTCGATGAGCGCGGCGAAAACTATTTCGATGCGGCACTGAGGCCGGCGACCATCGGCGAACTCGTCGGCAGGAAGGACATGGGCGGCGAACAGTTGAGCGGGGACGAACGGCCGCGCCTCGAAGAGACTTACGGGCGTTGGCTCTATCTCTCCGGCGGCCGGGAGAGCCACGCGCGTGCGCGCACGGCGCTGCCCGCGGTCGTCGAATCGCGCCCGCGTGATGCGGGAGCGCAGGCCGAGCTGGGTCGCTGGTATCTGGCGCAGGGCGACGCGCGCGCGGCCGTCGAGCACCTGTCGCTCGCTCGCGAAGAGTCGGCGGGCGACACGCGCGCGATGGCCGATCTCGGCTCCGCCTATCTCCTCGCGGGCGAGCGCGGCCGGGCCGAGGCGCTCTGGGCGCAGCTCATCGACGGCGAAGAGCCTTCGGCGGACTCGTGCGTGCTCTACCTCAAGACGCTCGCACGCCACGGCCTCGCCGCCGAGGCGAGGGAGAGACTTCTTCCCGTCGTCTCGAAGCGGCTGAAAGATGCGGGCTACTTTTACAAGTCGAACAAGCAGTTCGCGGAGGCGAAGACGCTGGTCGTCGCGCTGGCGAAATCGTTCGGCGGCGGCGAGGGCGACGATTCGCAGACGCCGCCGTCGAAGTCGGACGAAGAGGCGCTCGCGGCCTACATGCGAAAGCTGTGCGAGGCCGCGCCGGACGACACGGAGCTGCCGCGGATGATTGTGGAAGACGGGCTCGTCGGGCGCGCGCGTCTCGGCGACTTCTACGCGATGCTCGTCGAGCGCGCGAGCGGACTGTCGGGCTACGAACAGGATTACGAGTTCGCCTCGTTCACGCAGAACGCGTTCGGCGTTGAAGACGTTGACGAAGCTTTCGACCACGCCAACTCGTTCAAGGTGTCCGAGCCCGACGCCGAGCGCCTCAAGTGGCAGAAGGAGTACCTGCAATACCTGTTCGCAGAGGGACGAAATGTCGAGGCCGAAAAGTTGATCTCTTCAATCGAAAAAGAGATCGGCCGTCGCTACGCCCGGCCCGCGTGGTTGCGTCTGGCGAAAATCAGTCTCGAACTGCGCGGCGGCAAAGGCGCGCGTGCGGTCGCGGAGCTGAAGCGTTACGTCGGCGCAGATGTCCCGACCGACCTCGCGACGGTCTCCGCGCCGAGCGCCGAGCGACTGAGCGAAGCGGTCGCGCTCCTCAAGGCCGAACATGCGGACGCGGACGTGCCGCAACTGCTCGAAGCGAGCTTCACGCAGTCTCTCGCGCTCGGCCAGTACGAGGCGCCGTCTTTCGTCGGCCTCGCACGACTCGCGTTCAAGCGCGGCGACGCCGCCCGCGGCGAGAAGCTTCTGCGCCTGTTGGTCGGCCTCGCGGGAGACGAGACGAAGGACGACGCGGCGGCCGAGGTCATGGCGCTCCCCGAAGTCGGCAAGCGCTTTGCGGCGCTCGCGCGAGTCGAAGTGCCCGAGCCGTCGAACCGCATCGCATCGGCCGAAGCTCTGAGACTCGCGGCGGAGACGGCGGGGGCAGGCGGACGTTTCACTCTGGCCGCGGAGTTTCGCCTGAAGCTCTCCGTCGAGGAGCCTGACGACTACGCGAATCGCATCGAGCTTGCGCGCGTGCTCGTCGCGGGCGGCAGGCGCGAAGAGGCCGTCGCGCAACTCGCCTCCATCATCTCCGACCGCCACGCGCCGCGCGCGATGCGTTGGCAGTCGGTGTGGATCGCGCCGGAGGTCACTGACGGGCGCGAGGAGTTGTGGGCGTTGCTCGCGCGGGGCCTGGGCGTGCCGGCGGACGAAGAGATGATCGTCGCGCTTAAGGCCAAGGAGTTGATGACGGAGGGGCGCGCCGCGGAGGCGGCCGACATCCTGAAACGCGCCGCAAACGACGACCCGAACCCGCTGCTTGAATTCTTCCTCGGAGTCGTCGCCGCCCAGGGTGGGCGCGCGGCTGAGGCGGCCGACGCTTTCACGAGCGCGCTGCGCTCGCAGGCGGGCGAAGGGTTGTTGTCGGCCTTCGGCGCGGACGAGGAGTCTGCACTGCGCAGGCTGATTCGCCTGCACATCTCGGCGGGCCGGCCGCTCGCCGCCTTGAGACTCGCGTCGCTCGATAAGGAACTCGCGAGCGGCGCAAGCGCTGATGCGCGCGACGACGTTAACACGGACGACGCAGCGAGCTTCCACACGTTGAAGGAACGCGCCGATGCACGCAGGGCTGCGTCGGCGTCGGAGTTGCTCGGCCTTCTTTCGGCTGCCGCCGAGCGCGTAAAGGATTACGATAAGGCGATTGAGTTTGAGCGCCCGCGTTTGGGCTGGCTCGCGGGCGAGGCGGACAAGCGCGCGTCACGCGAGCGCGTCGCAAGGCTCGTCGCTTTGCGGAAGCAGGAGGCCGAAGCGCGCAGGCCCGCGCTCGTGGTTGACCGCTCGACCGTCGCGCAGAATTAAGGAGGGCTTAGACATGGTTAAGGCCGTGTGGAGATTCAGGTGGAGGCTCGCGGTTGGCGCGCTCTGCTTCTTCGTCGGGCTGCTGCTCGCGTCCGTCTACATTCTGCTCGCAGGTCTCTTCGAGCCGCGCGTCGAGAGGAGCAACCCCGCCGCCCCGCGACCCGAAGCGTGCGCGCCGGGCGAAGCCTTCACGTCGCCGGGCGAGGTGCTGGCCGCGCTCAAGGATGAAGAGGTCGGTGTGAGGCGCGAGGTCTTCCGCCGCCTCCTCCTGCGCCCCGGTGTCGAAACGGTCTACTACGACTACGAGCGGGACAAAGACTTCCCGGAGCGCGCCGAGGCCGCGCGCCTTCAATTCGTCAACCTCGACGACTCGCCCGAAGACGAAGCGCTCGTCACGTTCGTGAGGGCGGACAGCCCCGTGGCGGTCGTGTTGAAGCGTTGCGCGTGCGGCTGGCAGGCGGTCGGGGTCGTCAGCCCTTGGCTGCGTTTTGAGGACTACCCTTATACCGACTGGATCGAGTTGCCCGAAGCGATACGCCCCGGCCAGCACTTGATACTTGTGCGCGAGAGCACCGGCAACGCGACGAGCTACACGCGCAGGGCGCGCGTCTTTCGTCTCGCAGGCGACCACCTCGAACAGGTGGCCGCGATTGATGAAGAGACGATAGCGCCGGTCGAAGGGTACGCGGGCGCGGGTTGGTCTGATGTCAAGGAGCGACGCGTGGCGAGCTACTCTTTCACGCCGCTCACGGGAGGCGCGCCCGCGCGCCTGAGCGTCGGGTACAAAGAGGGGATGGTCAGATACTCCGGCGTCGCGCCGACGAACGCCTACTGGCGCGAGGGCGACGGCGCATGGCACGAGGCGCGCAGGCATTGGCGCGCGAGGGCGCGCGAGGTCATCAAGGCCGTGCCGGTCAGCGAGGAGCAGTTCGTATGGAGCGAACAGAAGAATCGTTTCGTCCCGGCCGGGTCGTGAGCGGAGTCGTCGGCGCGTTGACCTTGCTGCACAACCCGCCGGCCTTCCGCCGCAGGCTCGCGGGCGCGGTCGTCGTTCTATTCATCGCGCTCGCGTCGCTGCTCGCTTACGCTTCGCGCCCGCGCGCGGCCCGCGGCGTCTACGCGCCGGCGGACGACTGCCCGCGCGGCGCGCTCGTGTACGCGCAGGTCTCAGACCTGCCCGCGCTCCTGCGTCTCTGGGACGAGTCGAAGCTGAAGGAGCGATACCTGTCGAGCACAAACTTCAGGCAGTTCCAGAGCGGGCACATCGCGCTCAAACTTGTCCGGCGCTTTCAGGAGTTTGACGCCGCGCTCGGCTTCACGCTCGACGCCGCGTCGCTCGCCGGCGCGACGGAGAAGAAGGCCGCCGTCGCCCTCTATGACATCGGCCGGATGGAGTTGGTCTTCGTCGCACCCGTCGATGCAGAGAAGGCGCTGGCGGCGCGCTTTTTCCAGGACCTGGATCGTTTCGAGAAGACCGAACTGCCCGACGGGACTGTCTATTACAGCAGCGATGTGGAGGCCGACCGCGGCCGGCAGAAGCAGAAAATTTTATTCGCCTTCGTGAAGGGCCGTTTCGTCCTCGCCACCGGCGAGCAGCTCATGCTGCGCGCGCTGGCAAACGTCAACGGCAAGTCGCGCACGGACAGGCTGTCGGACGAGCCGTCTTTCAGAACCCTGAGCGGCGAGGTCAGTCCGCATTTCGCGACCGTCTGGGTGGATCAGTCGAAGCTGAACGGAGACTATTACTTCAAACACTACTGGCTGACGGGAGACGCCGCGCGGCTCGGCGGAATACGCGCCGGCATCTTCGATTTCGAGATGCAGGAGGGGCGCTGGTTGGAGCGCAGAGAGTACCTCGTTCAAAACGGCAAGCAGCGACAGAGCGCCGCGCTCTCCGCGCAGGCCCTACAGGATTTCGGCGGCGCGATTCCGCCCGAGGCGGCCTACGCGAGACTGCGGGTTCTCGGGGACGGCGGCGCGGCGGCGCTCGTACGAGACGTACTCCTCGACCGTCTGCCTCAAGAAAAAGAGGCGAGCGGCGCCCGGCTGCACGAAGAGTTCGACCCGGTCTCCGAAGAGAGCGACGACTACTCTTCGGGCGGAGGTTATCTATCCCTCGACAGCGACTACGACGAGGCGATAGACGATTCTCCCGACGCCGCAGAGGGCGAAGGTGACATCGCGTCTGTTTCCGAGGAGAGGTCGGTGGCCGAACTCGACCGCGTGCTCGGACAGGCGCGCCCGACAGAAGGCGCGGCGGCGGCAGGCCCGCTCACGCATGACGGCCCGCTGTTCGTCGAGTTCAGGAGGCTGGCGATTCTAAGATTGGAGAACCGGGACGGCCTCGACCGGCAGGCGCTCGAACACGCCATAGGGTCTCTGGTGTTTGGCCGCCTGACGGTCGTCGGAAAGGGCGACGCGGGATTGAGATGGGCGGACGGCGGAGGGGCGTCGCACCGTTGGCGGGAGCTGGAGCTGCCGATGCTCGGGTGGAAGCTCTGCTACGCCTTGAAGGGTCGGGAGCTGTTCGTCTCGAACGACACGGCCTTCCTCGACGACGCGCTCAACGGGGGAGGCGAGGCGCAACGGCCCGGCGCGAGGTTCACGCCCGACGACGTGACGCTGATTCGCTTTGACCGCAAGGGACAAGCCTTCGATCAGGTCTTCGGCAAACTGGACGCGCAGCGTGTCAGTGATTATTGGAAGAGTCGAGGCGGCGACGCAGCCGAGAGGCAGAGTTCGACCTCGGAGGAATTTTTTTCAGGAAACGTCGCAAGCCTTTTGGACGTAGCCTCTTCCGTCAGCCGAGTCGAAATCAGGAGGCGTTCGACCCCAGACCACCTGCACGTCGAAGTCGAGATATTCATGTCGGGTGGCGCGCAGGGCGAGAACGCGCGTTAGCCCGGACTCCCCTGTCAGGCTAACCTCGCGAACCTCCTGTTCGAGTCCGGAAAATCTACCCCGAACGCGCTGTCACTACAGCTGAGGCGACTGGAGGAAGAGATGTTTGAGGACTTGCGCTACGGCGCGCGGATGTTCGTCAGGAAGCCCGGTTTCACGGCGGTGGCCGTGCTGACGCTCGCCCTCGGCGTCGGGGCCAACACCATGATCTTCAGCGTCATCAACGGCGTCCTGCTTCACCCCCTGCCGTACAGAGACTCCGAGCGGATCATGCGCGTCGTGGTCTCCAATCAGCAGCGGGGCATCGCCGACGGCCCCGTCTCGTACCAAAGGTACGAAGACCTCCGTGACCGCAACAAGAGTTTCGAAAAGACTGCCTCCTTCGCCTTCGATAATTTCAACCTGACCGGGCAGGAGCAGCCGGAGCAACTTCAGGGCGTACGCGCATCCGCCTCATTATTCGAAGTGCTGGGTGTCAACCCCGTACGGGGCCGCCTCTTCCTGCCGGAAGAGGACAGGCCGGGGGGCGAACAGGTCGTGCTCGTCAGCTACGGCCTCTGGCAGCGCCGCTTCGGCGGAGACCCGACTCTGGTAGGGCGGACGCTCACGCTCGGCGGGAGCAGTTACGCCGTCGTCGGGATCATGCCGCGGGAGTTCTCGTTCCCGGCCACGGGGGTCGATCTCTGGACCACCAAGGTCTTCGAGACCAGCCGTCTGACTCCCGACCAGGTACGAAAGGGCGCGGGCTATGTGACCCTCGTCGCGCGACTCAAGCCGGGCGTCGAGCGGGAGTCGGCCGAGTCGGAGATGAGAGTCCTCTCACAGCAATACCAGCAGCAGAACCCGACCCTCACCGACGCCGACCCGAACGCGACCGTGGACGTACTTCCCTTGCACGAACAGATCGTCCGAAACGTCCGCTCGTCACTGATCACACTCTTCTGCGCCGTGGGCTTCGTCCTGCTCATCGCGTGCGCGAACGTCGCCAACCTCCTGCTCGCACGCTCCGCCGCCCGCCGCAGGGAGATTACGATTCGCGCAGTCCTGGGGGCTGGCCGCGTCAGGATTGTCAGACAACTCTTAACGGAGAGCGCCCTCCTGGCGTTGGCCGGCGGCGGCGTCGGCGTCCTGTTGGCGCTGTGGGGTACGACGGCGCTCGTGGCGGCAGCGGGGGAGAGCGTCCCTCGCGCCGCAGAGGTTAGCGTTGACGGGCGCGTGCTCGTCTTCTCGCTACTCGTCTCGCTCCTGACCGGCGTCGCTTTCGGCCTCGCCCCCGCGCTCAGGGCGGCGAAGCTGAATCCGAATGAGATGTTAAAAGAAGGGGGCAGGGGGACGTCC
>JBJMGP010000044.1:0-25431 GCA_045807865.1 Pyrinomonadaceae bacterium | reverse complement strand
GGTGGGAGGTCGGATCGGTGCGCGGCAAGCGAGCGTGGCAGGGATGAGAGAGGAGGCGGCAGCGGCTGGTGAGGGCGAGGTGGTGGGAGGAGGAGGTGGAGAGTGGCGAGGTGGAGAGCGGCTGCGGGGGGAGTTGGGGAGGCGGCTGCCGGAATACATGGTGCCGGTCGAGATAGTGCGTGTGGGCGAGCTGCCGCTGACGGCCAACGGCAAACTCGACCGTAAGGCCCTTGCGTCTTTCGAGCTGAACCCCGAGCGCCTGAGGTCAATCGAGTACGTACCGCCGCGCACGCCGCTTGAAGAGCAACTGGCGAGCATTTGGGCCGAGACGCTAGGCGTGGAGCGTGTGGGCGTCTACGACAACTTCTTCGAGCTGGGCGGCGACTCGCTGTTAGCGGTGCGGACTGCCACACGCGTGAATGAAACCTTTCAGATCGATCTGCCGCTCCAGGACTTCATCAAGTCACAGACGGTGGACGGCATAACCAAGCTGATTATCGAAACTCTCAGAAAGCAGATCGAAGCTTTGACCGATGAAGAGGTCGAAGCATTGATGGTGACTTCTGACGAGACTACATCGGACTAGGACGCGACATATCCGAAGCGGGCTAAGGCTTTGCCGCGAGCGGTAGTTCCGTGAGCCGCGCTTCAGGATCGGCCGCGATGCCTGCCAGCAGCGTCTCGAAGTCCAGAAGCAGCCGGCGAATGTCGGCCGGGTCGAACCTATCGGTGGAATATTTGATGCCGAGGTTCAAGCCCTCAGCCGACTCTGTCGCCACGATCTCGACCCCGGCATCCGCCGCGTAGTTTGCCTTCTCCAGAGAGTGAATCTTTAGGCCAGCGGCCGGCGGCGCTTGCTGAGCCTGCGCCCTCATGTCAAAGAAGACGTAGGGCAAGTCGAACATGTTCTGCGGCATCTCATAGTCTTTATAGTGCCGCAGTAACGCCCCGAATAAGAGAGGAAACGGTATCTCCTGATGCGCGTAAGCCCCCAAGACCACCTCTTTCGTCTGGTCGAGCAGGGCCGAGAAACGCGGGTCGCCGGAGAGGTCGGTCGTCAGCACGTGCACGTGGACGAACCAGCCGATCAAGTCCTGCGTCTCAGAGCGGCAGCGGTTGGCGATGGGGGAGAAGAGGCCGATGTGCTCCAGCTTCGTGTAGCGGTGCAGCAGCGTGTAGAGGGCCGCCAGCAGCAGCATGTACATCGTGACCCCACGCCGGCGGCTCAGGCCGACGAGGGAGCCGTGGAGGTCGAGCGCTAAGGCGAGGCTTTGAAGGTCGCCCTTCCTGTGGTAGCCGGAGCCGAGCGGGCCCGAACGGGAGAAGGGCAGTTTCAGTTCGGGGAAGAGGCCGATGTTGGCATACCGCGGCCTCCAGTAGGAGATCATCTTTTGCAGGACTTCACCGCGCAGCCATTCCCGCTCCCACTGCGCGAAGTCGCCGTACTGTATGGGCAGCGCGGGGGACGGCGAGAACGTGCCCTCGACGATGGTCTGATAGTGCTGGATGAGTTCGCGCATGAAGACTTGATGCGACCAAGCGTCGGAGATGAGGTGGTGCATCACGATGCTCATCAGGTGTTCTTGGTCGTCGAGCTTGAAGAGGGTTACGCCCCACATCGGGCCGGTGCCGTAGTTGAATGGCTTCTGTAGCCTCTGGTTCATCAGTCGCAGCCCCTCGGCCTCACGCTCCGCCCGCGCTACATCCTTCAAATCGACGAGCGGAACCGTGAGGGTCAGGCTCGGCAATATCACCTGATTCGGCCTCCCGAGAAACTTCATGCGCTCGGAGTTGGCGAAGATCATGTTGCCGAGCCTGTGTATGGCGCGGTGGAGACCTTTCATCGTGAGAACCTTCCTGAACAGCGGAAAGAGCCTTTGTTGAGAGCGCAGCCCCTTGGTCGGCGGGAAGACTGAGCGCAGCACGTCATGACGCCGGACGATCTCGTTGACCGCCTGAGTCAACGCGGTCGGGTCGAGCGGGCCGATGAGGCGATACGCCGCGTGCGTGTGAAACAGCCTGGTCTCCGTCTCGTTCAATCCCTCTATCCACTCGCGCAGCAGCCACGCCTCCTGTTCGAAAGACAGTGGCGCAGGCTTACCGCGCGGGAGACGCTTGATGGGGTGCGTCGGCAAGCCCTGCCCTGCCCTGATCTCGTTTTCGACGTGTGCGGCCAGCCCGGCTATGGTGGGGGACTCGAACAGGCGTTGGAGCGGCAGGTCTACGTGGAGGGTTTCGCGCACGCCCGTCATCATCCGCATGCCGAGCAGCGAGTGCCCGCCCAACTCGAAGAAGTTATCGTTGAGCCCGACGCGTTCGAGCTTCAGCGCTTGACGCCAGAGCGCGGCCAGCGTCTCTTCGACAGCCGTACGCGGGGCGGCGGCGTCGCCGTCTCCGGTATCGTCGCCTTTCAGCTCCGGCGTCGCCAGCGCGTGCCAGTCAACTTTTCCGTTCGGGGTCAAAGGTATCTCGTCCAGCAACACGAAGGCCGCCGGAATCATGTATTCGGGCAGACGCTCACCAAGGCGCGTGCGCAACTCCCTTACCGAGACGCCCGAGCCTGCGCCCGGCACGAGGTAGGCGACCATCTGACGGTCGCCTACGGCCGCCTCCCGCACCACGACCAAACACTCTTCCGCCCCGGCCAACTCCTTGACGGCTGCTTCGACTTCGCCCGGCTCGATGCGGAAGCCGCGAATGTTAATCTGTTGGTCGGCGCGCCCCGCAAACTCAACGTTCCCGTCCGGCAGGTACCGGCCCAAGTCCCCGGTCCTGTAAATCCGGTCGTCCGGCCACCGCGTCAAAGGGTTGAGCGGGAAACGCTCTCGCGTTAGTTCCTCATCATTCAGGTACCCGTCCGACAAGTGTGGGCTGCGGAAGCAGAGTTCTCCCAACTCGCCTACACCCGCGAGCTGTTGCGCGCTGTTCAAGACGAGTAGTTGAACATCTTGAATCCCGCGGCCGACGGGGAGAGACTCTTTGCCCGGAACGTCGGCGTTGAGACCGGCCTCCGCCGCGAGAGCCGGAGCGGGCACTACGTAATAGCTGAGGGCTCTCTGAGTCTCGGTCGTGCCGTAGAGGTTGACGCAGGTGGCATGTGGGGCGAGCCGGGATAGACTCGACACGTCGCGCCGCGTGAGCTTGTCACCGCCGAAGAAAGCGTAGCGCAACTCCGTGAGTGCGAGCCCCGCAGAATCCGGCGTGGAGATAGCCAGAAGTTGGCCCATCGCCGGAGTCAGGTTTGTGAAGCTGATCTTCTCGTGAAGCATCCAACGAGCCAATTTGCCGGGCGTCGTTATCGTATCCTGTCGAGGCAGACAGAGGGTCGCGCCCAGTTGCAGTGGCGTGAAGATGTCGCGCAGCAGGGGGTCGTGAGCGAGCCCCGAAAGCAGGCTGAACCGGTCGGCCTCGCTGACGGCAAAGGTAGTTCCGAACCAGCGGGAATAGTGCGTCAGGGAGTCATGAAGTCCGCGCACGACCTTAGGCGCCCCGGTCGAGCCGGAGGTGAACGCCACGTAGGCCAGATCGTCAGGTCGAACCGAAACGTCGGGGCACTCGGCCGAATATCCCGCCAGCAAGTCCGCCGCGCCTGAGACCCCGCCCACGTCACTTAGGCGGTAGGCCGACAACTGCGGTGCGCCTTTAGCCGCGCGTCGCTCAAGCTTGAGACGGATGCAGACAGGTATCCGCGCGAAGACCTCTTCGAGGGGTCGCGCAAGAGCGGCGGCCTCCGTCAGGTCTACCCAGCCGCGGGGCTCGACCACCGAGAGCTGTTCGCTGATGCGTAAGGCCGGATGTGCGGGGTCGAGAATCAGGAAGGCCGCGCCGGCCTTGAGAATCCCGAGGACGGCGCAGACCAGTCCGACGCTGCGCGCGCCGTAAACCGCCACGACCTCGCTGCGCCGAATGCCTTCAGCCACGAAGAACTGTGCCAGCCGGTTGCTGGACGCTTCCAGCTCTCCGTAGCTCAGAGAGAGTTGCTCGTCGGCGACGGCCGGATGGCCGGGGGCGCTCCGTGCCTGACGGGCGAATATCTCGTGGCCGCTCCCCTCCCAAGAGGGCTTTAACGCCTGCTCCGGGTCTGGAAGGATTTGCCGCGACCTCTCTGTGACGAGGGAGTAAGAGCTGATCTTCCGTTGCGGGTTCTCGGCGATCTGCGTCAGCAGATGGTTGAGCTGCTCAGACAACCCGACCATCTGTTCACGGTCGAACAGGTCTGTGTTGTAGGCGATGGTGAAATTGATTCGCGAGTGGTGGTCTTTAACGTAGAGCGTCAAGTCGAATTTCGCACCGGCTTCGGGTGTGGGCAGGCTTTCCACCTCCAACCCGGGGAGGTGTATCTCCTCCTCCGAATAGTTATGCATGTTGAAGAAGACTTGAAAGAGGGGCGTGTGGCTCAGGTGACGCTCGGGCTGCAACTCCTCGACCAGTTTTTCAAAGGGCATCTCCTGATTGGCGTACGCCCCGAGGCAGACCTCGCGCACGCGCGCCAGCAGCTCACAAAAACTCGGATCGCCCGAGAGGTCTGTGCGCAGTACAAGCGTGTTCACGAAGCTCCCGATGAGCGACTCCAACTCGGGCCGGTTGCGCCCGGCGATGGGTGTGCCGACGACGAGGTCTTCCTGCCCCGTATACCGGCTCAGCAGGATTTTGAAGGCGGCGAGCAGAGTCATGAAGAGCGTCGCCCCTTCCCTTCTGCTGAGCGACTTGAGCGCGTCCGGGACTGACTCTGAAAGCGAGAAGCTGTGGCGAGCGCCGTTGAAGCGTTGGACGGCTGGGCGTGGCCGCATGGTGGGCAGTTCAAGGAGGGCGGGCGCACCCGTCAACCGCTGCTTCCAGTAGTCGAGCTGCCCGCGCAGCCTTTCACCCTCAAACCACCCGCGCTCCCACAATGCGTAATCGCCGTACTGGATGGGCAGCGGCCTTAAGACCGCCCCGCCGTTCCGCGACTCGGCGGCGTACAGGGCTGAGAGTTCCCTCAGCAGAATCGTCAGCGACCAACCATCGCTGATGATGTGGTGAAAGTTGAGTGTAAGGATGTGTTCACTTTCGGAGAGACGTAGCAGTTGAAACCGGAATAGCGGCCCGCGCGCGAGGTCGAACGGGCGTTCCGCGTCTGCGTGGATGAACTCGCCGACTGTGCTCGCGCGTCGGTCGGTGGGGAGGCCGTCGAGGTCGGTCGTGGAGAGTTCGAAAGGGAAGGACGAAGCGACGACCTGTTGCGGCTGGCCGTCACGAATCGGGAAGGTCGTACGCAGCGACTCGTGACGTGAGATTATCTCCCGCAGCGCCCCTTCCAGTGCGGCACGGTTTAACTCGCCCGACAGACGCAGCGCCTTGGTGATGTTGTAGGCTCCGCTGCCCGGCTCCAACTGGTCGAGGAACCAGAGCCGCTGCTGCGTGAAGGAGAGCGGTATCTGCTCGTCGCCGCCGCGCCGCCCGATTGGCTGCGAGACTACCTCAATCCCCTCTTCCTCCAACAGCCGCGCCAGCAGTTGACGCTGCTCCGCCGTAAGCTCACCACCGAAGTCCGAGTTGCGCTTCATATCTTCTCTTCCCTTTTCCGTCAACGCCGCGTGTTATCAACCCGCACGCACACCCGCATGCACCCGCGCGCCGCTGCCTCGACATCCAAGGCGGCGACGCGCCTTCGCATCTCTCATCGCCGCCGTTGAGTTTATGAGTGAGGATGATCTCACGCAGCCTTCTCACGACAAGCGATGCCGGAACAACTCCACGGCAATCGCTTTCAGGAGAGCGGGCTGAGCCGTGTGAAGGAAGAAGTGATCCCCGGGGAACACCCTTGCCGAGAAAGAAGCCTTCGTCTGTCCGGCCCACATTTCGAGTTGCTCGCGGCTTACCTCGTCGTCGTGCAGTCCTACGAAGGCGGTGATGGGACAGTCGAGCGGCGGCTCGTTCTTATACACGTAAGTCTCAATGGCCTCGAAGTCGGCGCGCAGGAGCGGGAGCACAAATCTCATCAACTCCTCGTGCCGGAGCACCTCCTGCGGCGTGCCCTTAAGACGGCCGAGCGCCTCGATGAATTCGGGCTCCGGCAGATTATATGTGGGCGGCCTCGGGTCGGGCGCGTGCGGAGCCTCCCGGCCTGAGACGAACAGGTGGAAGGGCTTCGCCCGGCCGTCCCTTCGTAAGAGGCGCACCAACTCGAAGGCGATGACCGCGCCCATGCTGTGGCCGAAGAAGGCGAACGGCCGGTCGAGGTGGGGAAGGATGCTCCGGCCGAGTTCCGCGACCAGCGTGTCGATGTCTTTAAGCGGGAGCTCGTTGAGCCGGTTAGCTCTTCCCGGAGGCTGAGCTGCGAAGACCTCAACGGACGGCGGCAGATACTCCTGCCACGTGAAATAGCTCGACGCTGCGCCTCCCGCATAAGGGAAGCAGAAGAGACGAAGTTCGGCCCTCGGATTAGGTCGTGTCCGTACCCACCAAGGGGATGTAGCCGCTCTGCTGCTCACGTCCGTCAACGCGCGATACCCGACACCGTCTGGCATATCTCAAGCATAACTGTAAACCCCTTCTTTCATGTTCTCATAATTCCGGCCGTCTATTTTTTTAACGGCGCGCCCACCCTTCTGGCTTCGACCTGCTCGCGGGCGTCGGAGGCGATATCGTTTGTCAACGCTGAGGAGTGACTTCGGCGTCGCGTGTCAAAGCGTAGCCCGGCGGCGCGCTCTATTGAGCGAGAGTGTTTGCGACCCACTTCGTCACCATGTCGGGATGCTCGAACATGATCTCGTGCCCGGTGTTCGGTAGCTCTACGAGTCTGGAGGTGCGGACAACGTCATGAAACCTCCGGCCGTGTGAGATGGAAGTGTTGGCGTCCTCCTGGCCGCTGACGACCAAGAACGGCACGGTGATCTCACCGTAACGCGGCACTAGTTGCTTGATGTCGGACGCAAAGCATCTCTGCTCGTCGGCGACCGCCTCCAACTGCTTCGGGCGAAGCATGATGGACACGTATGCGTCTATGTAAAGGGGCGGCGCGGCCGTTTCCGGCGAGAAGGTCTCTCGCAAGGCGTCCTCCACGCCGCCGCCACCGAACGGGACGAAGACTGTGTGCACCAGCAGACTGCCCAACACCGGCACCCTTACGATTCTGATGGGGAGCGGCGTCCTGTCGCCCTCGCCGAAGAACTCGGTTCCGAGCGTGATGATCCCGGCCACGTCTTCCGGGTACTGCAACGCGTATGCGGTCGCAACGATTCCGCCGCGCGAATGGCCGACCAGCACTGGCTTTTCGATGCCCAAAGCCTTGACGGCCGTGTGGATGAGTCGCGCCTGCGTCATGGCCGGCGCGCCGCCGAGCGGCCGCTCGCTGTAGCCGAAGCCGGGGCGGTCGAAAGCGACCACGTGGTAGTCGCGCGCCATCCTGTCAAAGACTGACATCGTCCAGTCGTAGACTGAACCGCCGCCCCCGTGAACCAGAACCACGGGACGGCCCGTGCCTTTGCTGACATAGTGAAGGCGTACGCCCTCGACGCTGATGAACTGACCCGGCGGCGGATACCGGGCTTCGGCCTGACGAACGAGGCGTTCAGTGTAAACCCTCAGGGCGACGCCGGCCCCTACAGTAATGAGGCAGAGAATGATGAGCATCATTTTGAATCTCTTCATTACCGTATGCGAAGACCGTGAATGGCCTGCGGGGCGCGCCGGAGCAAAAGCTCCACGCAAGCTCCTTCAGTCAGCAAGCGTTCGTCGATTCAGGGTTATGCCACAGGTGCCGGGTAAGTAGGTCAGGCGACACGCATCGGCCGCAGGTGTCAGGTTGCTCATGCAGTTGGTGGCGCAGAGCGCACGCCGTTTCTGACGTGCCGGTAGTGTAACGAATCCACCTGATGTCAGACAATCTTTTATTTTGTCCCGCGGCTGTCTTCTTTGCCCTTCTCACCTCAATCTTTTGTTACGGAGCGTAGCCGTGGATTACGAGGCTCGACAAACCGTCGAATAATGGACTATGGTTTCCTCGTCGGGTCGAGATCATTCGCGCCCCGGCGGCCAACCCTCAACCAACTCAAATACTTTGGGCTCGACGGCCGAGGTCGCTCAGCCTGCACAGAGATGGCGATCCACAGGTGACAATCCGATGGCACTCCGTATTGCCACTCGCGGGATACACGTCTTCACGTTGATCTGGCTGGGGCAGCTCTTCTCCACGATTGGCACGGGTCTCACCAACTTCGCCGTAGGGATCTGGGTCTATCAGCGCACGGGGTCGGCCACACAGTTCGCCTTGATTGTCCTATTCGGCGGGCTGCCGAGTGGCTTGATCTTACCCTTGGCCGGCGCCTTGACCGACCGCTGGGACCGGCGCACGACGATGATTCTCAGCCATTCTGGGGCGGCGCTGACCACGCTCGCGGCGGCCGTACTGCTCTCAGCAGGGCGTCTCGAAGTCTGGCACGTTTATGTAGGGGTGACCCTTCGGGGGATTTTCAGCGCGTTTCTTAACCCGGCGCTCCTCGCCTCCACCACCCTGCTCGTGCCGCAGCGTCACTTCGGCCGCGCCAGCGGCATGCTCCAGTCGGTGCAGGCGTCGTCGCAGGTCGTGTCGCCGCTGCTCGCTGCCATTTTGCTCGGGCGCATACAGCTTCGGGGTATATTGGTCATAGATTTCGTGAGCTATCTGGCGGCCATCACGCCGCTCCTGCTTGTCAGTATTCCCAGCCCGGAGAGGGCTGCGGGGAGCAAGACCGGGGGAGGCTCGCTGCTGCGCGAGATCGCCTACGGCTGGACGTACATCAGGGAGCGACACGGCCTGCTGGCCTTGCTTGTCTACTTCGCCGCGGTCAATTTCGTGCTCGGCAGTACGGTCGTCCTCTTCACCCCGATGATTCTGAGTTTCACCTCCGCCGAAGTGCTCGGGACTATCCTGTCGGTCTCTGGCATCGGTTTCCTGTGCGGTAGTCTTGTGATGAGCGTCTGGGGCGGGCCGAAGAACCGTGTTGGCGGCGTACTCGGTTTCGGGTTCGCGTTCGGGCTCTGCTGCGTGCTCGTCGGGCTGCGGCCTTCGGCGATGCAGGTAGCAGCCGGCGCGTTCGGGATGTACTTCGCACTCCCTTTCGTCAATGGGTGCAGTCAGGCGATCTGGCAGAGTAAGATTCCGCCCGACGTGCAGGGGCGCGTGTTCGCAATCCGGCGTATTATCGTCGCCTCGACCCTGCCGGTCGCCTATCTGATCGCCGGGCCGCTGGCGGACAGGGTGTTCGAGCCGCTCGTCCGGAGCGAGTACCTCACGAGAATCATTCAGGCCGACATCGGCCAAGGCCCGGGGCGCGGCATCGGGCTCATGTTCATCTTCGCCGGCGTTCTGACGATGCTGGCTCAGCTCTGCGGCTACCTCTATGACCCTTTACGAAGGGTGGAGGATGACCTCCCCGACGCAGTCCCCAGCGTGATCCTGACCGGAACCTGAACATGCAGACGGAGATGATCGAAAGTACCTACAAGCTCTCACCCGCGCAGCAGGGCATGCTCTTTCACAGTATGGCCGCCCTGCACACCGGCGTCTATCTCCAGCAGTTGCGTTGCGGCTTGCACGAAGACCTGCACGTCCCGGCGTTCGTGCGCGCGTGGGAGCGAGTGGCAGAGCGTCACGCCGTCCTGAGGACGGGCTTTCGCTGGGACGGCGCGGACGGCCCCCGGCAGGAGGTGCAACGCACGATCGTGCTGCCCTTCGAGCAGCACGACTGGCGAGACCTGAGCGCGGGCGCGCAAGAGTCCGGCCTTGAGACTTACCTCCGCGAGGATAGACAGCGAGCCTTCGAGTTCGGCGAAGCCCCACTCATGCGTTTCGCGCTCTTCCGCATGGCGGAGGATGACTATCGACTCGTCTGGACCTCGCACCATGCGTTGTTGGACGGGCGGTCGCGGCTCATCGTGCTCAAAGAGGTCTTCGCGTTCTACGAGGCGTTCTGCTCTGGGCGCGACCTGACGCTGGCGGAGCCGCGGTCTTACTCTGATTTTATCGGCTGGCTTGAACAGCAGGACTGGCGCAAGGCCGAAGAGTCTTGGCGGCGTCGCCTGAAAGGGTTCGTTGCCCCCACGCCACTCGTCGTGGCTGCGGCCACGACGCATGAGCCGTCAGAGCCACGAGTCGGCGAAGAGAGCACACGGCTCTCGGCCGGCCTCACCTCCGCGCTACACTCCTTCGCGCAAAAGCACGGGCTCACCTTGAACACGATACTTCAAGGAGCCTGGGCTCTGCTCTTAAGTCGTTACAGCGACGAGACGGACATAGTCTTTGGAACCACGAGGGCCGGCCGCCGCGCGACGGTTGACGGGGCCGAAGCGATGGTCGGGCTCTTCATCAACACGCTGCCGGTGCGCGCGGAGATGTCGCCGGAAAGGTCATTGCTTTCGCTCTTGCAGGAGCTCCGCGCGCAGTCCGTCGCCCTGCGCGAGTACGAACACACGCCGCTGTTGAAAATCCGTGAGTGGAGTGATCTACCCGCGGGGTCGCCGATGTTTGAGAGCATCGTAGTCTTCGAGAACTATCATTTGAACTCTACCCTGCGCGCGCAGGGCGGGGCGTGGCGGAACAGAGAGTTCGAGCTTCTGGAGCAGAGTAACTACCCCCTCGCGGTCGTCGCTTACGGCGGGGCGGAGCTTCTCCTCAAGCTCGCCTATCAGCAACATCGGTTCGAGCAGCCGACGGTCGCGCGCATGCTCAGACATTTGGAGACGACGCTCGGCGTAATCATCGACGACCCGTTGCTGCCCATCGCGCAGGTTTCGTTCATGTCGGCGGCGGAGCGCCGCCAAGTCTTGCACGACTGGAATCAGACGCAGGCCGATTACCCGCGCGACGCTTGCATCCATCAACTGTTCGAGGCGCAGGTCGAACGGACACCCGCATCAGTCGCAGTCGTCTTTGAAGGTGAGGAAGTCAGCTACGGCGAGTTGAACGAACGAGCCAACGGTCTGGCACGCCGCTTACGTCGGCGCGGCGTCGGCCCCGATGTGCCCGTCGGCCTCCTGCTCGAACGCTCTGCTCAGGCCATCGTCGCTCTGCTGGCCATTCTCAAGGCAGGCGGCGCTTATCTCCCGCTCGACCCTTCCTATCCGCCCGAGCGTCTCTGCTTCATGCTCAAGGACGCGGGGGCGCACCTGCTCCTCACCCGCGGAGAGTTGCTCGGGGCGGTGGAGGCGGACGGGGTCGAGGTCTTGCTAGTGGACTCTGAGGGCGGCGCTATGATGCGGTGTGGCGAAGAGGAGGAGGTGAGAGAGGAGGGGATGGAGGTTCGGGTCGCACCAGCCAATCTCGCCTACGTCATCTACACGTCCGGCTCGACGGGCAGACCCAAGGGCGTCATGGTCGAGCACCGACAACTTTTCAACTACGTGCGCGGCATCTCGCAGAGGATGGGGTTTGAGGCCGGGGCTCACTTCGCGTTGGTTTCAACCTTCGCCGCCGACCTCGGCCACACGATGCTCTTCCCGAGCCTGTGCTACGGCGGCACGTTGCACCTCATCTCCTCTCTCCGGGCGATGGACGCGGCGGCGCTGGGCGAGTATTTCCGGCGGCAGCGGATTGATTACTTGAAGATAGTGCCGTCGCACCTGCGCGCGATGCTGGCTGCGAGCCCCGAGCGCGCGCACGTTATTCCGCGGCGGCGGCTGATACTCGGGGGCGAAGCCGCCGGCCGAGAACTGGCCGCCGAGGTGAAGAAGTTAAATCCCGAATGCTTTATCACGAACCATTACGGGCCGACCGAGACGACCGTCGGGGTGCTGACCCATACGGTTGAGCCGGGCCCGGAGCGGACTCAAGCATCTCCAACCCAGAACGTACCGCTGGGCCGTCCGCTGCCCGGCAGCGAAGTCTACGTGCTCGACAGCCACCTGCAACCCGTGCCCGTTGGCGCTGCGGGCGAACTGTACATTGGAGGAGACGGTCTCGCGCGCGGTTACTTTAACAGCCCCGGACTGACCGCCGAGCGTTTCATCCCGCACCCCTTCGGTGCCGAGCCCGGCCAACGTCTATACAGGACGGGAGACCTCGCCTGTTACCTCCCCGACGGCAAGGTAGAGTTCCTGGGCCGGCGAGATCAGCAGGTCAAGATCAGAGCCTTTCGGGTTGAGTTGGGCGAGATCGAGTCGGTGCTAGCCGCGCACGAAGAGGTGCGTGAGGCTGCCGTGGTAGCGCGTGAGGATAAGGCCGGCGAGAAGCGGCTCGTCGCCTACGTAGTCGGACGGAAGGGGGCGAGCCTCGACGCCGACAAGCTACGCCGCCACGTACATAGGCAACTGCCGGGATACATGGTGCCCTCCGCGTTCGTCCTGCTGGAGCGGTTGCCGAGGATGGCTCACGGCAAGTTGGATCGCACGGCGCTCCCCGCCCCCGAAAGCTTCGAGAAGCGTGACGGAGACGGCTCGGCTCGGCCGCGCACTTCGACGGAAGAGGTCATCGCAAAGATTTTTTCCGAAGCCCTCGGCGTGGAGCGTGTGGGAGTCGAGGAGAACTTCTTCGAGTTGGGCGGACACTCGCTCCTCGCCACTTTGGTCGTCTCCAGAATCCGCGAGCTGCTCATGATCGAACTTCCTCTGCGCGACCTCTTCGAGTCCCCGACCGTGCTACAACTCTCCGAGGCCATCACGGCGCGCGACCCTCAGCCCGGTCGGACGGAGACCATCGCCCGCCTCCTCCTACGCATCCAGCGCATGCCGGCAGACGATCTCCGTTAACCGCCATCGCGTGCGCGGGATTCAGCGCGGGCCGGGAGCCATCCTGACCTTCTGCCATGCCGAGTCCCAAGACCCTGCGGCGACCATCTCGGGGGTTTGCGGTGCGTCCATGTTCCAGACCGCGAAGTCGTACCAGGCATTTTGTGAGGGGTTGCTCTCCAAGCGTTGATACCCTACCGCATTGTTCGCGCCGAGGATAATGACGTATCTGTCCTTATCGAGCGGGTTGGGATAGATTAACTCGACCCCGAGGTTCTTCCCTTCGTAACGCTGGCCGCCAACCGACACGGACTCTGCGTCAATCCTCAGCGGGATGTCGGGCAATACTTTTTTTATCAGCGAGTTCGTCTCCGCATCGCCCAGCAGAATTAGATTCTTCTTCTCGACATCTTCCTCTGTAACCTCCCAATCCTTCTTGAGCGGACACTCGACGAAATAGTTCTTCATCCACGTCTCGCGGATTCTCCGACTGAGCACCTCCACGTTCACGCGGCCCTCGGCCGGCCCCGTCGCTCCCTCCACCAGCAGGAAGGGGCCCGCGAAGGCGTGAAGGATCGGGCCTTCAACCTCACGATTCTTACGAAGCGTTTCCGGCTGCGCCTGCGCCACGCTCTCAAGGTCAAGCCTGACCACGTCACCGTCAGGTACCCCGCTAAAGCTCAACCGACCGTTCGTCGTGACCGACAACGGCTTACCATTTCGATGACCCAGAGGGCCGAGCAGAATCTCATACTCGCTCACATTCTCTGTCACGACCTCGAGCTCGGTCTCCGAACGCCGGGTGGCGAGTATCCTTCCGACGACCGTCGGCTCGGTCAACCGGTCGATGCGGAGCCAGTACGCGGAGCCGTACTTAAGCTGCGCGGTGGCGAGCGAGACCGTGTCGGGATTGCGCTTGAGAGTCTTGTCTTTGAAGAACTCGAACATCATCGGCGTCGGATCGACGGGGGCATAGACATGATCCATCCCCGGCAGCAGGTCGAACTTGACTTCGAAGCCGAGCCGCCGACATTTATCGACGAGGTTGACGGACTGCTGCGGAGAGACGGTCTTATCCTCGTCGCCGTGGATGACGTAGACCGGCGTGTTGCTCAGGCTCTCGACCAGCTCGACGGGGCTGTTGAGAGCGAGCCAGGACTTCGCGAACCGGCTGTGGATATGTTCGGCGCCCGCCTCGAAAGCGACAAGGTCTGAAGGGGGCATGATGGCCCCGATTGAGGCGAAGAGTCCAGGCCAGCGTTCGCCCATCAACAGGGCGTAAGTCCCGCCATAAGACCATCCGAACAGGTGTATTCTCTCGCTATCGAACTGATAGTCCGCCCGCGCCGCTTCGAGAGCCTCGAAGATGTCGGTCATTGCGACCGGGGCGCCGTCGGGGTTGCCGCGCGCGAACGGCCACAGCAGCGCGTAACCGTAACGATCCGCCAGCTTCACGTATGTGTTTATCAAGTCGATGTTCGCGACATGGATGCTCTTGAGGAAAGGCACGTTCGGGAGCGGGAACGGGATGAGCACGACGAGCGGGACGGGCTTATTGTCCGCGGCGTACTTCGGCGGAACATGCACCATGTAGTATTGAACCTGCTCGTCGATCTTCGACCTGAACCCACGCAGGTGCGTCCCCGGATAGTTGAGCGCGCCCCGGCCCGCGAGGTGGGTCAGGAGGTCTTCAACCTCCTTAACGAGGTAGACGATCTTCGCCTGCCAGGCTTTCTCCTGCGGCTGCCTGTTCGCCGGCTCCGACAGATGCGCGCGGCGAATCTGCAATGCCTCGAAGTCTATCCTCGCCCTCTCGTCGAGGTCGTGCAGAGTGGCGTACCTCTCCTGTAGAGACGCGAGCCGCGACTCGGCGTCCCCGTGATAGAACTGCTCCTCCAGAACGTACAGGGAGCAACTGACCCGGCAAAAGTAGAGCCCTTCACCGATACCTTCCAGCGACCTGCTCCACGCCACGCGGTAATCGACCTCGTCGGAAGAGACCACAGTTCTGCTCGCATCGAGTATCTCCACGCGGGCCGGCAGCTTCAGTGTACGCAGCAGACCGCTCAACTCGGCGTTCAATCTCAAACTGGCCGCGGGCGGCAGAATGCTCTGCTCGACCACATCGCGCATGTAAAGCTCGTTGGCCTGCGAACGACTCCGCGCGGCCTCCAGTGTGAAGAGGCCGCAGTTGAACCCCCACATACGGTCGATCTGTGTGACCTTAACGAGGAGGAAATTTTGCCCCTTCTTTAAACCGACTGGGGTAAAACTGCCGGACTTTCCGAGGTTCCCGTAGGCAGGCTGACCCGATGCCGTCTTCCTGACGCTCGTCCTCAGCAACAGTTCGCCGTTGAGCCAAGCCTTCAATGCGTCATCGGCCCCCGACACCAACACGACCTCCTGGTCTTCCGCGCTCTCGATCACACACGCGGCGTAGGCAACCGCGTTCCTCGTGGTCTGAAACAGTTTGTCGAAGCGAATCACGCCGTCGTCGAAATGAGCGTGGGCATTTTTGAAGTCGGTGGGCAGGAAGAATCTGCTGAAAATCCCTTTGTCAATTTGCGGAAAGTCGGAGGCTCTGACCTGTGCTTCGCCGCGCCCGAGACTGCTCATGAAGTCGCGGTCGAGGGCCGCTTCGGCTTTAACGCCGGGCGCGTCGTCCTTGCTCCCCCCGGCGACGAACGGCCCCAAAACCTGCCAATCCGTTAACCGCAGTTCACCCGTCGTGCCCGTGAAATCTACCTTGACGGCGGGAGCGGTTACCGCTCCCTTCCGGCAGGCGGGAAGGACGAAAGCGATCACGCACGAGAGGAGAAGCGCGGGCACAAGGCGCGCGACCACCGGAGACGTTGAACCACGGGTCGTGTGCTTTCGTGCGCACCGCCGCCGCGCCGCTCTGAACGACACATCCTCTCCAGGTTGCCTCATAGCATGGTCGGCGCGAAGAGATGAGGCGTCCTCCGACCCTCGGCCGCGTCTTCCGCGCGCGCGCCCCGCCGCACAGGCGACTTGCGTGATCCTCTTCGACGGCTGAGAACAGGCGCCAACCGCCCGGAAGTCGCACCGGGATCGTCCGAAGCTCTGACGAGGAATAATTTTTTGATTATTAACTCGGCGCTTGTTATATTGTGTCCAGTTTTGGTAATGGCGTCGCCTGTGAGTTCATGGTAGAAAAACCATCACCCTACCAACGAATGGCTCGCGGAAACCCGGCTTACAGTTAGCGAATACTTTACGTTCTTGAGCGTTGGCTCTGTGCCGTCGGCTTCGACCTTGGGCTCACATCGACCGTGTCGCGGTGGGAACTCGTACGATCAGGCAACCGCTTCTTGGTTCTCGCGCCCAGTATATTATATCCGCAGAAATAAAATCTAGACTTGCGCGAACGGCTGCGGGGCGTCACTCGATTCGCGACGGTCTAAGACACTTCCCACACGCGCGGCCCCGAACAGATTCGGCCACCTCTCGGAAAAGCACACGGAAAGCGGACGCGGGCTGAAATATCTCATCATGGCTAACGAGTTGAAGGAAAGCAGCAGGCAGTATGACGTGGACTGGCTGAGGGTGATTGCCGTATGCGTGCTGATAACGATTCATACGGCGGCAATGTTCGACCCATATCCCATCACGGCCGTAAAGGGCGCAACCTACTTCCCGCTGATCGTCTACGCCACCTTCGTCCACGAGTGGCGGCTCGCGATTCTTTTCATCGTGTCGGGGGCCAGTGCCTACTTCGCCTTAGGCTTCCTCACCGGGCGACAGTTCGTGTCAGTCCGGGTCAAACGTATCCTGATCCCGCTCGTGGTGGGGACGCTGCTTATCGTTCCCATACACCTTTACTACTGGCAGTTTTACAGAAACCCCACCTACAACAAGTCGTACTTTCAGTTCTACCAGACCATTCTCATCGGCCTCTTCCGCGACGGCAACTTCGGCCGCACCAAGGAATCTCTGCACTGGGCGCACCTGTGGTTCCTCGCCTACCTGTTCGTCTCCTCACTCGTGGCGCTACCGCTCTTCCTCTACCTGAAAAAGGACGGCCGTCACCTCATCTCAAGGCTGGCGACCCTGATGGAGAAGAAGGGAGCGATATTTCTCTTCGCGCTCCCTCTCGTCGTGATCGAGGCTACTCTGCGGGCGAAGTGGGTCGGGAGGGCGCTGATTATCGTCGATGACTGGGCAAACTTTCTCTTCTACCTCGCCCTCTTCATCTACGGGTTCTTGATCTTCTCGGACGGCAGGATCAGAGCGGCCATTGAGAGGCACCGCTGGGTCGCTCTGGTGCTCGGCACGCTCACCTCTTCGGCTTACCTCTTCATTACGTTCGCGGGCAACACCCCGGTCAGAGGGTATAACCTGAATTGGACGCTCTTCACGGTGCTGCGCAGTCTGAACGTCTGGTTCTGGTGCGTCACCGTCTTCGGCTTCGGGCTCAGGCACCTGAGTTTCAAAAACAGGGTACTACCTTACGCCAACGAGGCGGTCTACCCGGTCTACGTCATACACCTGCCCGTCGCCTCGATAATAGCGTACAGGGTTCTCGGGTGGAGGCTCCCACCGTTCGCACAGTTCCTCGTTATCACCCTTGCCACGCTGGCCGTGTCCGTCCTTATCTACGAGATCTTGATTAGGAGGACGAAGGTGACGAGGTTCCTGTTCGGCCTGAAGTTGAAAAAGCCCGGGCGGTCTGCCGCGGCGTCCGCGCCAACTCTGGACACGCCGAGTTTTGCCGAGATTGCCCCGCCTGCGCCGGCCCGGGAACCGAGCGCCGACTGACCGCCGCCCGCCCCGCCTTAATGCCGCGCAACTTCCGGCACCTCGGCGCGCCCGCCCCCGTTCCTCACGACGTTGCGGCGTCCGAGATAGTACCAGACGGTGAAGCCTGAGAGTCCCAACAGTGTGCAGGCTGACGCACACACCCCGAGCCGGTCTGACCAACGCCGCGCGAACGTAAGGCGCACAGGCTTGCGCGCGAAAGTCAGCATGAACATCGGGTCTGCGGCGTAGACCGTCTGCGCGTTATCGGCCTGCCAGTTCGGGTGATACGTCGTGGCGATGAGCACGGGCACGCCCGACTCCGAAAACGTTGTAGCTGCGTCGATGCTGAGCCGAATCGAGTCCTCTTCAAACTCGCCGGAGACCGTGACGGCTTCGGTCGGGGTTTTGTTCTCTTGGAGGATGCGGCGTATCTCCGCCCACTCCCGGCGGACTGGTCTCGACCCGTAGCGGCGGGTTGCCCCGAGATTATCCAGCCACGCGCCCGGTGCATCGTCCGGCTCGCGCTCGACGATGCGTGCCATTGGAAAGTCGTCGAGCGCATACCTGATGCGGTTGAAGAGGGTAGCGTCACGCATCAGCAGGATGAGCGGCCTGTGTTGCGCAAAGTCTTTGAGCTGGCGGTAGACGATGTCGCACTTCACGCAGTCGTAGGTGTCGAGGATGATGGCCCCGAACTGATTTAACTCCGTCTGCGTCCCCAACTGGTCCAGCTTGGTCGTCGGTGCGCGCACGAGCAGCACGTCGAACCAGCCGTCGGCGAACTGCTCTTCGGCGTACCTGATGTAGTTGCGTTCGTTCTGGCGGCGCCCCTTCACCGTGAACTCGCTGACCAGGAGGGCCGGCCTGTATGGCAGCACACGTGCCGCGGGCGGCGGCGCTTCACGCAACTCAAAGATGCTCCACTTCCCGTAATCGTACCGGGCGCCGACGGCGGGTTCCTGAGCGAGGCGATCTTTCATCTGCTGTGAATTGATGACCAGATACCGGCCACCGAGAAAGCGCACGCGCTCAAGGTGCTTGGAGGTCGGCTGCTCGGAGAAGTCTATGTCGTCGCCAAGGATGGAGCTGAAGCCGAAGTTGTCCGGGTTGAAGGAGAGCGCGCCGACCTGCGGGAACATGAAGACGGAGTTCGGAGACGCCTCGCGGTAGACGACCGTGAGCGTCTCGTTACCCTGAGCCCCAAGGTAGGAGTTGAGCGCCCGCCCGTCGAACGAAGCGGCATCGGTGCGGTACTGCGCCGGTATCTCCACTAAGTAGCGCCCGTCACGGTGCTCCCGCGCGAAGCTCAGCACGCCGTTAAGAGTCGCGGCCGCAGCGTTGATGCTTGCTTCGTCATCCGGGTGCTCACGTTTCAGCGTCTCTATCAGGTCGTCGCTCGTGAGGTCGGCGGGCTTCTTCTCCCTCAGTGGCTCGGGCAGGACAGGCGGACCCGGCGGCGTGGGGGCTTGGACTGCGGGGCTCACAGCCGCGGCCTCAGGAGACGGGTAGCAAGCCAGCATCGCCTGATACTTGTAGAAGAACTTAACGTTGGGAGTCTGCGAGACGAAGTAGTAGTTAACCATTCCCCCCAGAAGGATGCCTCCCCAGACGAAGGTCGCCACCCGGGCGGCCAGAGGTTTCCGGCGCGGGAACCTCTGAAAGAGCCACTGCTTCGTCCTCTCGTAAACCGTCGAGACCAGATACGCGACGAGCACCGAGAGAAGAAAATAGAGCGTGGGCGAGAAGCGGTTGGCCTGCAAGGGCAGCCAGCGGGGCGCAAACGTCGCCGCGGTCAAAAGGATGACGGCTAGAGCGCAGCAGGCCATGAGATAAGGCTTCATCGCGGGGGTCGGTTGGTAGAGCCAACACGCAACGCCCAGCCCCGCCAACACAAACCAGACCGCCATGTCGGACGTGAAGATCACGAGCGTAAACGGGCGCGTGACGAAGTACTCGTAGGTGCCGAGCATCGGCACCACCCAGAAGAGCGTCAGCCCGGCCGAGACGAGCGGCGACAGCACATGCGTGAGCAGAAGGCCGCGTACGTCCGAACGCTCATATGCCGTCTTGAGCGACAGGCGGCGATAGTGAAGCAGGTCGAAGAAGAGCGTTGAGGCGATCACGATGACGGCCATAATCCCGTTCAGAAAATTGGCCAGCACGGCTAAGGCGAGCAGGATAGAGGTCAAGGCGAAGCGCCAGACCCGGTATTGCTCTTTGACGTAGTTGGCGTACCAAGCGAGCAGCAGCACGAACCCGAGCGGTTGCGTGTACATCCCGATGGAGAGCGTGCTGAAGTAATCCAACCCCGAGGCCCACTGTGTCTGCCCGCCGAAGCGCGAGCTGAGGAGCGGGTACACGCTCACTAACGCGGCGAGGAATGCCACCCGAGGGTTGTTATTCGAGACCGAGCGGGCCAAGAGCCAGATTGCGGCGGGGATGAGCAGCAGCGGCAGCAGCACCAGAAGCTTGAACGCCGTCAGGAACGAGAAGAGGTGCGCACGATTTAATAAGGCCACGCACCAGAAGAAGAGCGGCGGGTAGAAGTTCGGGAACGGCATCCCGCCGAAGTGTGCGGTTGTCCAGCCGAAGGTGTCGGGGAAGATTGATTGCGCGTAGATTTGCGCGATGCCGTAATGCCCGGAGCCGTCCCACGCCCTCGGGCGGCCTGCCCGCCATATGTCGTATACAAGATTGTGCGTGAGGAACAGCGGCAGCGCGGTAACGTAGAGCAGTTCCCACAAGGGTCTGTAAGTCGAGAGGAGGGCGAAGAGCCTCTTGACTTTGCCAATCAACGCCGGGCCTTCTTTGACTCGCATCGGGTCTCCATTCACACGTATAAAGATGCGTGAGCATCCGCAACCCTCAGCCGATTCACTTGTGAGATTGCTGTTTCAGGGCCACGGAGTAAGAAGTGCCGTAATCCCCTCCCACACGGCTCAACACCAGAGACGCCGGGCCGCAAACCGATGCAGTGAGTGCGAAGTGTGTGCGACTCGGCACCACGGATGACGAGTTGAGCCATTCTACCCCTGCTTCGGCTACGTTCAAGTTTAACTTCTCCCGCAGCATCTCGCAGGGCGTCCTTACCGGCCAGCGAGCTGTGCGGTCAGTGATGATTGTAGAAGTCCTGCCACTCCTCCGGTTCAGGCCGTTGCGCTTGAGGACGTAGCAGACGGCCCCAGAGCAGACCTTAATGCCGAGCTAGCGGAGCAGGTAGCAGTGGATGCGGCGCTAGCTGAGGTGGAGGTGCACCGGAGGTGGAGACGCTTCTCCTCTGTCTGCGGGGGCGTGTAGGAATCATACTCGTGAAGCAGATTAAAAATTAGGAGGGAACCAAGGGGCGTCTCTTGTGCTCGGGAGCGAGGGGCAATCCGTGGCGCGCCGGGTCTCGCGGCTTTGCATGAATACGGCGGTCAATGTTACGTTCCACCCCGAACATACGCGTCAATCTGTGACACCCCTCGGTTGAGAGGCCGTGGGGTGATTTGTTAGGGGATTAGGCTTTTAGGGTACTCCCTAAAAGTTAACGTGTAAAGGGGTGATTGATGAGCGTGCCTGGTGATCGTGGAGGGTTACGGTTCCCCTGCGAGTGTGTATCGGGGCGGGGCGGCGGCTACAGCGACCCGTGGGCGGGTATCAGTAAAAACAGGCTCCTGCCGAACGGCACCAAGGAGGAGATTCTGAATCTTCTAGCTCGCGAGCCGAAGACCATTTCTCAACTCGCCGGGGAGCTGAATCTCTCGCCGCCGAGCGTATACGCGCACGTCAGTGACATGCTGAAGAGCGAGGGACGCTTTGTCTTCTACTCAACAGAGCCGTAAATCACCCTACTACAGCGGCTCTCACTTGCGTGCGAGTGAGTAGCCGCAATGTCTGAACCAGCCGCGGATGTCGGCCCTCGTCACAAGCCCGATGGCTTGCCCCAGCGCCTTGTCGAGCGCGTCCGCGGTGCGCGCCTTCGCGCCGCGCAGGTAAGCCTTGATCTTTGACCAGCATTGCTCGATGGGCGAGAAGTCGGGCGAGTACGGCGAAAGCCATAAGACCTGCGCCCCTCGCGCCTCGGCTACCTCCTCGATCCGGCTCGCCCGGTGCGCGCCCAGGTTGTCGAGCACCACCACGTCGCCCGGCCGCAGCCTCGGGGCCAGCACCCGCTCCAAGTAGGCGTCGAAGCAGAGGGTATCGACCGCGCCCTCGACCGCCAGCGTCGCGACCAGCCCGCGCAGCCCCATCGCGCCGATGACCGAGGTGTGCGCCCCGTAGTTGCGCGGGGCGCTGTCGTGGACGCGCTCGCCTCGTGGGGCGCGCCCGTGGCGCCGAGTCATCGCGGTGTTGACGGCCGTCTCGTCCACGAAGACGAGCCGCCGGTGGTTGACGCGGCGCGCCCGGCGGCGGAACCAGCCGCGCTTGTAGTTATTCCGCTCCGACGCCGCCAGACTTTTTTTTACGCGGCAGGTCGAGCCGGGCCAGCGCCCGCGAGACGGTCGCGGCGCTCACCGCGAGCCCGGCCTCCGCTTCGAGGTGGGAGCGCAGTTCTTCGAGCGTTGAGTCCTTGCGCCGCCGCACCTCCGCCCGCAGCAGCTTCTCGTGCCGGGGCAGCAGGCGCGCCGGGTAGCCTCCACCGTGCGGCCGAGGCGCGAGGTCTTCCCCGGAGCGGTGTAGCGCGAGCACCTTATCGACGAAGGTCGTGCCGACGCCGAAGGAGTCGGCGACTTCACGGATGGTGTGGTCGCCTCGGAGGGCGGCGGCTAGAACCTTCTGCCGCAAGTCCAGGGTGTAGGCTTTCATGGCGGCAGGTTACTCTGGGTCTTTACCCGCACTCAAGCGTAAGCTGCTATAAGACGATATATTCGGATGGCGGCACTCGCACCGTCTATACCTACGATGATGCCGGGTATCAAATCCGCATGACGGACTACGCTCCTGACGGCCAAGTTATATGCGATTGCCTTTATCGTAATAATGATGAAGGTGACGTGCTGGGCTGGGAGGCGTCAGACGGAGCAGGAGGGGTAATCTGTCGCTTTGAGGTGGATTACAATCCGCAGGGGCTGAGATCGGAGGAGCGGGAGTACGATGCAGGCGGAGCGTTGGTCACGCGGACGCAGTATGACTATGACTCCGACGGTCGGGTAATCGGGGAGCGCAACCTCGATGCGGAGGGGCAGCCGATTGATGGATCGGCTGCATAACAACGGCATGCACCCGACCGCCGACACGAACACTCTCATGTACCTTCAGAGATGTGGGGCGGCGGGTGATGCCGGGCGTTCGGCTTCTTCGCCCTACCGATGGATAGCATAACTGTGTAAGGGAGTGGCATGGCGTCAAATCGGGAGTGGCCATTCGATCAGGAGCCGAATGTCGCTGCCCTTACGACCAGGCAGGTGCTCGAAGGGCTGCCTATCCTGTATGTCACCCATTATGGGGACGACCATTCATGGTCTTTCGTGCATGGGACGGGCGAGGATTATGAACAGGACGGCAGATTGATTTGCATGGCGGAGGTGCTACAGCTTGATGCTACGGTCAGAGAGGTCGCCGATTTACCTCCCGGCTGGTATGCGTGGCGTGAAGACGAGCGTTCGGAATGGCGTAGGCTTGAGGATGACGAAGCCTAACAAGCGCATGCACGCGACCCGCGACATGACGGATGTCATGTACACTCGACGGGGCCGGCCGGCGCGTGATGCGCGGCGTTAGGCGTTTCGATTCTTGAGAGCGAGATATGGAAGTCAACTTGTGTGAGTTGGACGGCGCCATCCAGGCGAAAGACGGGGAGCGAGTGGAGCTTGCCCTTAACGAATGCTTCAGAGCAGGGCTCGCACAGGAACACGTCCCCGCGCTAATAGGACTCCTCGGGCAGTCTTGGCATTCCCGGCACGAAGATGTCGTATCCGCCCTGCAACAGCTTAAAGACGACCGGGCTGTCGATGCGTTATACGAAGAGGCACATGCCTCCTACGAATACCTTGAGTACGACGAGTTCTATGGCCTTGCTAGAAAATGCACGTGGGCGTTGGCCGACATCGGGACGCCCGAAGCCAAAGCAAAATTAGAGGTGTTGGCGCGGGAGGACAACGAATTAGTAGCCGGCTATGCGCGCAAGAGGTTGAACCAATGGGATGCGGAGTTACATCGGAAAGGCACGCCTAACAAGGGGATGAACGCGACCCGCGAACAGCGCGGCTCTTAAACTCAACCTCGCGGGCGGGCGCGTTATCCCCGGCGTTAGACCTCTTCCTGAGGTGGGGCGACATGGAACTCAAACGAGTATTGAAGGAGTTCCCGGTAGGTAACTATGTGGCCCTCGCCTTCGGACTGCTGCTCACTTGCGGCGGGGCGCTCTTACTCTGGCTCGCGCAACCTTCACCACACGGCTATATCGAACTCTTCTTTGCCATCCCGGCCATATGCTTCGGGCTGCTCTTCGTTTCCGCGTCGCTCCTGTTCGCCTATCACCGGCTTCATTGGGCGCTGAAGCTGTTAGCAGTGATTCTCCTGGTAGCTGCCGCGTATCCGTTGGTCGATATTGCCCGGTTGCTTTGGCGGTAGTGCAGGTATTGTGCAATCGCGACGAGGTCTAACAACGGCATGCACCCGACCCGCGAGACGCAGCTTGTCATGTTCCAGAACAGGCTCGGGCGGGCGGGTGATACCGGGCGTTGGGCGGCTTATAGCGTAACCGAGATTTGAGAAGTATTCGGGCTGCGTCCTCACGAAAGAAAAGAGTTGCGTCTAGCGTGCGGGGCATGGTTTAGTTCCGCGGGTCGCCGTGCCCGTGCCGGGTACTGCAAGGTGCGCGCTCCGCGTATCAGCGGCGCAGCATCGCCGCCCAACAAGCGCATGCACCCGACCGCGGACACAGTGCTTCTCAAGCTCTTTCGCGGGGCTGCGCGGCGGGTGATGCGCGGCGTTCGGCTGCTTCTGGTGGCACACACTTTCAGATAGTGGAGGCCAAGTGATATGAATCGCACATCTACCAAGTTGCTAATCGCATCACTCACTTTTGCCATCGGCTCAATCGCTGCAAGTGTCTGGCTCAATCATCGCCCGCCGATGTCGCCGCCTCTAACGGTTGGGACCCGGGTTGAGAATCCTAAGCCTGCGCCCTCCCCTAAACAGATTACCTTTGAGCGCCTCGGATTCACCGACATGTTCCGAGACTTTTATAAGTCATCGGACGGAGTGACAGTGTCCTACGCCAACGACGACCTTCGCTCCCCGTCCCGCGCCAATAAGGAAATGCTCCGGGAACTTGAATATGCCGTTCAGGTCATCGACCGCGCTCCGAAGCTGAACGCCGATGGCGAGCGTGTCGGGGAGAGGGTGGTCGCCCTGTTCCCGCTTAAACCGGGTGAGAACATCGCGTTCGTGCTATGGACAGATGGCCCACGTCTCCTTTCTATCCATGCGCCGACAGTCGAGCACGCCTTTGAGTTCGAGCGGTGGCGTTCATCCACAGGCATTAGATGACCTGCCACTTTTCTGTTCAAGCGCCGCCGAACAACGGCATGCACCCGACCCGCGACACGCATCTTGTCATTAATCTCCATCGGGCTGGCGGGCGGGTGATGCCGGGCGTTAGACGGCTTTCGATTATGAGCGTTAAAAAGACACTGCTCGCTTGCTGGTTGCTTATCTTCGCGGCCTCGGCCCTCGCCGCCCCCCCGCAACTCCCTCAATCACCGCGGGAAATTTCCCTCACTATTGATCGCCCTGCCGGGTGGTCCGGAGTCGATCAGGAAGGCGACGACCTGAACATCCGCTGCACCTTCAGGAACAGAAGTAAAAAGACCGTCCGGCTCATGCTGGCGGACCACAATAACTACACCGGGGCGAAGCCCTTCCCGTACGGGCTGAAGGCCAAGGTGACGGACGCCGACGGCGAGGTCATCACTTACAGCATCGACATGGGGGATTGGTATACTTCGCACTACTACGCCGAAGGCAATTTTCAGGACACGCCAGTGGATTGGGTGAGCC
>JBJMGP010000043.1:0-32548 GCA_045807865.1 Pyrinomonadaceae bacterium | reverse complement strand
GGCCCGAAGAGAGTGGCGACTGACGCTCGCATTCTGCGGCGACGCGCTCACGGATTTTGAGAAAGATCACGGTGACGCTCTTGCGCGTCAAGCCGGTCAGTCGGGCCGCATCGGTGGCCGTCAAATCGAGCGCAAACAAGCGCAAGAGTTGACGGAATTTCTTGGCGGAAATTCGGGAACGGCGATAGAACGGGTTCGGTCGTTCCATCTCAGTAGTTTAGCACCTCGCTGTAAGTGCTTAACTACTCTAGCCCCAAATATATTGGTTGGATGATGAGCATAAACGAAAATGGCAACGAGACGTATCATCTTATTGCCGACGATTACCATGATGCGATAGATGAGTGGCTTCGAGTAAGCGAGGCATAACAACGGCATGCGCCCGACCGCCGACACGAACACATTCATGCTCCGGCAGAGGTGCGGGGCGGCGGGTGATGCCGGGCGTTAGCTGGCATTATGGAGCATCGTGAAGTGAATTCTGACGAAGGCGAAGACCGTGCTGAATGGGATCGAGTTTGGCGCGAGCGGCCTCTCCGCCGACTTGTAATCCCGCCTCAGATCGATGTCGCGCCCACGGCAGATCATACCTGGGGTGAAGTGGTGCGCGTCGATGTTGCGGCTGATCCGATTCAGTTCGTGGATGCTGGCTTGCGCGTCTCTGAGATTTGTCCAGTTTGCGGGAAGGACGCCTCTCGCGATTGCCGAATTGCCGCGACGCTCTACCCGTATTTCGAGAGCGGCTTCTCCTACGGACTGCCTTGCTGGGTTCATGAACCTTGCCTCGCATCCTGTGAAGAAGTCACTGGCCCCGCGCCTGTGCCCTGGTGAGCGCGCCAGCTAACAACGGCATGCACCCAACCGCCGACACGCTGCCTGTCATCTACTTCTATCGGGCTGGGCGGCGGGTGATGCCGGGCGTTAGATTTCTCTTGCATGGCAGAGGTTAAGAACTTGAACTAAGCGGTAAGTGTGACACCGGAGTAGGTAGAGCTACCTATATTAGAAACATCCTGTCGGATCATTCCGACGGATAACTGTCTCGATGAAATCGCACATGAGCAGCAACGACTCCCAAACAAGCTCTGTTCAATTCCCCGACCAAAATATCCGATTCGTAAAAGAATCGGACACCGAAGCGATTAAAAAATTATTTGAGAGCGTCTACAAAGATAGAAAATATCCCTTTCCAGATGTTTTCGACGGAGGATGGGTAAAGAAGTGTGTTTATAACGACGACATCATCTGTCTAGTGCTCGAAGAGAACGGAGAGGTAGTCGGAACGGGCGCACTGGTAATGGATGTCGGCAATTACAATGATCAAGTGGGCGAGCTTGGTCGCTTCGTTGTGCGTCAGGATCGACAAGGCCACGGTCGCGGTCAAAGCATCATTAACGGATTGTTTCAGGCAGCCGAGAACAATGTAGAGTTCGCTGTGGGGGAAGCCAAGACAGCCCATTTGAAAAGCCAGAAGCTGGTGGAGAAGGCGGGCTTTCAGGCCCTCGGCTTCCTCCCGCATTACCTGCTAACCGGCGGAGCCGGTGAAAGTGAGAAAGAGAAAGGGAAAAACGATAACGAAAATTTTGTGATCTACGGCAAGCTGTATGGCAACAGCCACGCTCTGCGGAGTAATACGTGGCCAACATTAATTCCTGAAATAGCGCCGCTCGCCATGCATGTGCTTGAGGGAATGGGCTTGAACTCAAGCCTTCAGGTCGTTCAAGATGCTGCTCCTTATCCCGTAGAAACTTCTTTCCCGTTGAGGGAAGTCAACCGCCTCTCATTAGCGCAGCTGGGTCGTATCAAGGAGGGGAGACTCGTCGAGCCGCTCCTTTTCGGAAAGCTCTCGCTCGACGAGGGGCACTCCTTTGTTCGACGAAGAAATGCTGTCTATCTGATGGCGGTTGATGATGTAAAAGGGCCGGTCGGTGCCATCGGCTTCCAGTTCGATGAGACGAACAAAATCCTGATTGGCGTTGAACTGATAGCGGCGACGGAAAACCTGCGTGGACAGTTGTGCATGTCGTTACTTACGATTGCCGATCAGTTCGGAGCGCGCATCATCGAAGTCAATGTCTCAGCATATGACCCGCGCCTGCAAGCGACATTTCTTGCGCTGGGCTTTAAGCCTCTGCTCTACGCACCTGCGATGGTTTTTCACGGGACTGAACGTCTCGACGTTGTCAAGATGCTGAGACTAAATGAATGTTTCGATTCAGGCGAGATGGGCGCAATCGATCTAACTGAGAGCGCGAGAGTTGTTTATTCGATGGTTGAGAGTTCGCTCAAAGAGTTTACAAAGGGCGGCCGCGTCCTCACCAAGCTCCTGCCCCCGAAGACTAAATCGGATTTCAATCGACGGAGATTGCGAAGCGTGGGCTAATTAAAGGTCCCACGCCAGGGTCAGCCCGTAAGTACGACTCCCCCGGCTGTACCGGGGCTCGATGAGAGGAAGAAGTTTTGACTCTTTGTGCCGTGTAGCCTGCCCGTCGGGTGTGTCGAGACTCGGATCGTGGTGGGTACGATACACGTAGCGGCCGATGCCGTAGCCGATGGCGCTCCCGACCAGCACGTCCGAGAGGAAGTGGTTGCGCCCCGTAAAGCGCGAGATGCTGACCGCCGTCGCGAGACCGTAAGCACTTATCTGTACCGCGCGACGATCCCTGTACTCGTTCGCGATGACGGTGGCGAGCGCCCACGCGCCGGTCGCGTGACCTGACGGGAATGAATGTCCCCCGTCGAAGAACTCGCCCTGGCCTTCGTCGTGGTCGGGGCGTTGCCGTTGCGAGACGTTCTTTAGAACGGAGAAGACCACCCCGCCGTCGATAAGCGCCTCTGCCCCGAGGACGCCCGTTTCGCGCGCTCGCCTGTTACCCGTGGCGCGGCCGGCTAGATAGAAGGCGGCGGCGACCCCCGCGGTGCTGTAAGTGCTGCCCGCCAGGCTCACGTCCCTGCTGGCCGAGACGCGTCCCCGGTTGTGTCCGAACTCGTCCGTCTCCTGATCCGTGGCGAGCAGCGCGGCGGTCGAGAGCCCGAGCGGGACGGCCCACTTCGCATCACCTCGGCCCAGGTGCAGCGGCGATGTCCAGATCGCCCGCTGGTCTCGCAGGATGTTTTTGAAGAAGCGTTTTTCCAGCGACGGCGTGGGCGAGGCTTGCGGCGTAGGCGACGCGCTCGCCGGCGGATTCTGTGCCGACGCCCCTGACGTGCCGATGAGGAGGGCGGTTAAAAGAAGCAGAGTCCGAACCGCGTAGCGCAGTGTCAGCCGTCTCGAAATCATAACTGATGCCCCTTACCGAAGAGAGAATTGACCGGCCGAGTTTGCGGTGCCGCCACTCGGCCTCTCACTTATAGCCCCGGCCTTCTAAAATTCAAAGTCTATCGAAAACCGAATCTGCCGTGAAGCCGAGAACCCGGTCGGCGTGCCGAATGTTGCGAGCGGCGTCGCCCCCGACCCGTAGACCGAGTTGACCGACGTGGCGTTAGGATGATTGAACAGGTTGAAGCCCTCGACGACCAGGTCGAGCCTCCGCCTCTCCCCGAATGGGAAATACTTGAGCGCGCGCAGATCGACATTGATGAAGCCCGGCGTGTGCAGAGCGTTTCGCCTCAAGCCGAGCGGGCGCGAGGCGAGCGGGAAAGCGCGGCTGCGCTCTTCGTCAGCGCCGGTCAGCGCGTTAACGGGTCGCCCGCTGCTTACAGTCACGATGGGAGCGACCTCGATATGACCCAAGACCTCGGCGAATAGACTATTATTCTCCTTGCCCCCGCCTTTGTCCTCTTCGTCGTCCCCAAAGGGTAGATCGAACAGCGCACTTAGCACGAACCTCTGCCGAACGTCCTGGCGCGACAGTGCGCGCTCGGCACGCAGGTCGTAGGGGTTGGCGGGCTGTTCGTCAAAGTCGGATGCGTCGTCAACTACCTTCGAGAGAGTGTAAGAGGCTAGCAACTCGAACTCATCGCTGAGGCGCTTGTTGAGCGCCAGCGTCAGGCCGTGATAGGTCGAACTCGCCGAGTCTTCGAGCTGATAGACCGCGTCGAAGCGTGGGTCTACGCGCCCCGGCCCGAAGACGGGTCGGCCGAGTTGTTGCGGCGTGGGCGACGAGACGCCTAGCGCGGCGGCGTTAGACGCGGTCAGCAGAACCGGTGGCAGAAGGTTGATGTTGCGTGTGCGAGGCAGGTGGACGCCGCGCGTAAAGAGGTAGTCGGCGCGCACGGTCACGTCCTGTGACAGGAGCCGCTCGACCCCGACGTTACTCTGCGCGCTGTAAGGGGTGACGAAACTCGGGTCAGCGCGATAGACCGAGGGGACAACCCCGGCAAAAGGGGCGAGCGCGCGTCCGCCGCCCGTCGCCGCGAATACACCAGCAGCCTGCTCGTCAAACGCCGCCTGCTCGAAGCCGCGCACGCCGTCTCTCTGGATCGCGCGGTTGAGGAAGGCGAGCGGGAGCCGGTCGTAGTAAAGACCGAAGCCCGCGCGCATGACCCACTCGTTCGACGGAGACCAGGCGAGGCCCAGACGCGGGCTGAAGTTGTTTCTATCAGTTCGGAAGGGCCGGGGCAGACGCTCTATGTCGTAGCGCGCTCCGAGGTTGAGCGTCAGTTGCGGCGTCACCCTCAACTGGTTTTGGAGGAAGCCGCCGAAGCTAACCACGCCAAAGTTCGTGCGCGACTCCCCGAACGATTGACGCCAGAGCGCGGGGCGGCGGGCGGCGAAATCATCGAGCGTGCGGAAGACGAAGAGCCCGCCCATACCGTCGCGCGCGTCGTCGTCGAGTGAGACGTGATTGACCGTCGCGCCGGCCTTCCACTCACTAAGGGCGCGTGTCAGGGAGGCGTTATCTATAAACTGCTGCCGGGTCTCGCGGCGCGACGTGTCCGCGTCGAAGGGGCGGCCGAAATGGGCGATGCCGGCGATCTCGACGCCCGGCCCCGCCGTGTCGCCCGCGCGCGTGACGGCGCGTCGCGTGCCGGCCTGAAAACGAAAATCGTTGACCAGCCGTGGGGAAAGGACTGAGATGGCCGAGCCGGTCAACTGGTAATCCTTCGTGTAGGCGCTGCCGCGCGCCGAGCGGTCGCTCAGAACGTCCGTATTGAACGCGTCAGCGCGGTCGCGCGCGTTAGTGTAGGCGAAACGGAAATTCAGCGTGTTGTTCGTGCCCGCGAGATAGGTCAGTTTCAAAGCCGCTTCCGTCTCGTCCGCCCCCGTGGGAAAGCGACCCGCGGCGAGGCGGCGCACGGGGAGGCCCGGGGCAAAGCCCGAAGCAAGCAGTGAGTTGATGCGGGCGCGCGCCGCACGATTGATTTCGGCCTCGTCCTCGGCCGAGAGGTGCTCCTGTTCGGCCGCGGCGTAGAAGAAGAGCCGGTCGCGTATGACGGGGCCGCCGAGTGCGCCGCCCGGCTGGTAGCGGCGGAAGCGCTGACGGCGGGAAGGAGACGGATCGGCGAACGGCTCACGCGCATTGAAACGCTCGTGCTGCACGAAGGTAAACAGGTCGCCGTGCCACTCGTTCGAGCCCGTCCTGGTGACGACGTTAATCGCACCGCCCGCCGCGCCCCCGAACTCCGCCGACAGTCCGTTGTTAATGATCTGAAACTCCCGCACGATTTCGGGCGAGAGTGCGACGCGCGCCGCGCCGGTCGTCTCGTCCGTGTTATCCAAACCGTCAATCGAGATCGAGTTGCTGCGCGGGCGCAGGCCGCCGAAGGTAAACCCGCTGTCGGCCAGAGGCGCCCCGGAGGTCGAGCCGTTGCCCCCGCCCGCCGCCCGCGTGTTTGAAGGCGCGACGCCGGGAGCCAGCAGCGTGAACTCAAGGTAGTTACGGCTGTTGACCGGCAGCTCTTCTATCCGCTCCGGGTCTATGGACGTAGTGGAGGCGGTCTGCGAGGCGTCGAGAGCCGGCGGCCGATCAGAGACCGTGACTTCGGCACTGACGCCTGCCGGATTCAGTGTGATGTCCAGCGTCGTCGTGGTGCCGACCGCGACCGTCACCTGCGGGTTGACGTAAGGCGTGAAGCCCGCCCTTTCGGCGCGCACCTCGTACGTCCCGACGGGCAGCACGCTCACACGGTAACTACCGCCCGCCTCACTCGTCGCCAGTCTCGTTTGATTGGTGGTGAGTTCTCGCAGGCGGACGACCACGCCGGGTATCGCTTGCCCCGCCGCGTCACGGACTAAGCCGCCGACCGCGGCCGTCGAAGCCGAGTTTTGCGCGTAGATGGAAACTGCCGAGACCGCGCACACTAAGACAAGGCGAAAAAAGTTTCTTACGGCCACCCTTATTAACAGTCTCCGGCGGAATATTAGTTGGGAGATGACACCGAGCAGTTCTATTCTAAGGTGAGGACCTCAGTTTGAGCTACCGCCGCATACAAATCAGGTTCCCTTTATGAACCAAGCGGAAAGAGCGCCGGGGGCGTGAAAGCTTTATAGCCTCCACGCCGCCGGCGCGCCCGTCGCCGCCGCCTTAACATCGCAGTATGAAGAGCACGCTTTTATGAATCCGGCGTGCGCTCCCGACGCTCAGTCAATCGGCTCCGAGGTGATCTGCGGCTGGTTCTTGAGCGGGCCGACGCCCTGCTTCCCGGGGTGGTCTGGGATGTTGATGGAGATCACCGAGACGTTGTTCTCGTAGTTAGACTCGGGCAACTGATGGCAGACGCCCGCGTGATTCGGGTCGGCGTAGCGGCAGAGGTCGCCCGCCGCGGGGACGAAGCCGGGGTTGACCGTGATGCGCAGCGTGTAGTTGCCCGGGGGCACGACGGGCTGGCCGTCGCCGCCGTCGAGGACAAAGTACTGCCCGCCGAGCTTCCAGACGTAGGTGTCGGCCCAGCCCTTGCTGATGCCCTGGTTGCCGACGAACATCGGGCTCGTCGCCGTGGCCGGCGCCCCGCAGCTCAGGTAGTTGCGGTCGTTGTTCGCGGGGCCGGGGTAGTCCTGATACTTCTCGATGTCGATCATGCAGAAGCCGCGCTTGGCGGCCCGCCAGACGTAGCCGGTGCGCGGGTCTACCAGCTCGTAGAGCGTGTAGTGCTTGAAGTGGTAGTGCTGGTGGCAGGAGGCAAACTCGTAGAGGCCGTCGCCCGCGGCGACGTGCGCGTTCGGGTCGCCGAGGACGAGGTCGGCGTCGCCGACGTTCGGGGTGGAGACCGTAAAGCGGATGAGCGTGTGCTGCCCCGGCGTGACGCCGCCCTCCTCGACGCTGCAAAAGTTGGCCTTGAGGTCTTCGACCCGCACGACCCAGTTCTGCAAGAGCCTCTTCTGGTCGACGATGAGGTCGGGCAGTCCCGCCTGCGCGGCGGGCGTCTTAACGGTGACGGCGGCCGAGGAATGGCGCGGGACGGCTTGGGAGAACATTGCCAGCCCGGCGGCCAGCACGACTAACGCGATATAAATCGCGGCTCTTTTCAACATGTTCGATGTGGTTCGATAAACCGGCGGACGCCCAGTTTATCAGGGACGCCTTTCACGTCCCGAGGAAAATTTAGCTCTTCGGAGGAACCGTGTCGTAACGATTATTAGGTGAGAAGTCTGAGAACCGAGTCCGTGCCTCGGCGTCGTCTGGGACAAGCAGCGGTCTTGTATCTTAAATCCGCGCGCGGGTCAATGCCCCGTCATTATTTTAATCTCGGATGAAAGGGCTTGAGCGCCCGAGATATCGACGTTCCGCCGTGCCGAAGATAGGGTCGTCGCACGGCGAGTACTCAACGTCGGCGTATCGCTTCGACGACCTGACGGATGGCATCTATGACGAGGTCGGGCTGGTCGAACTGGATGTAGTGCCCGCTCTTCTCCGCGATAATCTGTTTCCCGCTCGACGAGCGGCGTGCCAGATCACCTGATAGCGTTCTGTTAGGCAAAGCCGCGTCTCTGGGAACATAGTGCCTTCGATGTGCACGGCATACATGTCTGTGCTAAAGTGGGCGACGAATCAGGCTACAAAATCATCAGTAGTAATCGGCTCTATGCGGAAACGCTCTCTATCCTCCGGCGCCCTGCTTCTAGCGCTCCTGTTGAGCGCGCGGGTGAACGTGTTAGGCGCCGCGTGTCCGCACCTGGGACAGGATCACGCGTGCTGTCACGCTAGGGTCGCCCCCCATTCCACGTCTCACCACGGTATGGACGAGATGCAGATGGGCGAGACGCAGGCCGGGCACAGGGCGGTGCAGAGTGCGGACACACGAGCATTAGACAAGCCCGTTGAGACGTGTGAGCACTGCATGGGCCGCTCGCAACTGCCGACGCCTCCCGCCACGTTGCGCGAGGCCGAACAGTCGAAACGCGGCGGAGACGTGTCCGCGCCGCCCGCGCTTTCGGAGTCTGTTTCGGTCGCCACTACATTCGCACCCATCGTCCTGGCGAGAGAGCACGCGCCTCCTACGGCCGTCTCCTTCGGACGCCACGTCCTGATCAGCGTCTTCCGCATTTAATACCCGCCAACCGCTTCGGCGCCTTCCGGGCCGAATCGCGCACACCTGCGTCCACCGAACAATTAAATCTTTAGTCGAGTCGCGGCGACGGAGCCCTTTAATCGGTCTCATCGTCCGGCCGACAAGTCATTCAGGGGAAGAAGCAATGATCAGTTCTACTACTTTCACACACAACGTGCGCGGCGTACTGTGCGCGCTCGCCGTGGCAGCGCTGCTTACCGCCGGCGTAATAACGCGCGCGCAGCATCAAGGGCACAACATGCAGGACATGCCGGGCATGGACATGTCGAAGCCCAAGGCCAAACCCAAAGCAGAACGAAAGGCCGGGGCGAAGGCCAGAACCGCAACGCGGCGGAAGAAGAGGACGCGAACCGCGCCGAAGAAACATGACATGAACGGCATGAACATGCCGTCACACTCGCGGACGCCGACGCCTTCCCAACCTAAGAGTGACATGGGAGCCATGCCGGGCATGAACATACGGAAGCCCGCTCCCACGTCGTCCCCGGCCCCATCTTCTACGCGGCAGATGGAGAAGATGCCCGGCATGCAGATGCCCGCGGCCACTCCCACGCCTGCCTCTTCGGCGTCGCCGCCCAACATGCAGAACATGCCGGGGATGCAGGTGCCGGCGGGCTCCACGTCAACGACCCCACAGGGCTCGCCGACGCCCGAGCAAAAGATGGACATGAGTCTGCCCATGAATCACCCGATGCCGCAGGCAAGCCCGTCGCCTGCGGCCACCACGAACACCTCGGGCGGCATGGACATGCCGGGGATGGGTTCGATGAACATGGGGCCGCTGCTCGTCATGTCGGAGAACGACATGGCGATCCGCGTCGGCTCAAGTCAAACCAACCTCACGTCGATAGGCGCGATGGGGTCGGGCACTTCGTGGCAGCCCTCGTCGGGGCCGATGCACATGTACTACAAGGTCGCGGACGAATGGCTCCTGATGTTCCATTTCAACCTGACGGCGGGCTTGAACCGTCAGGGAGGGCCGCGCGGCGTCACCAAGTTCGAGTCGCAGAACTGGTTCATGCCGATGGCCTACCGCAAGGTCGGCCGCGGCACGCTGCAACTGCGCGGCATGTTCAGCGCCGAGCCGTTCACATTCCCGCCGGGAGGCTCGCCGCTCCTGTTCCAGACGGGCGAGACCTACAAGGGGCGGCCGCTCATCGACCGCCAGCACCCGCACGACCTCATCATGGAACTCTCCGCGCAGTACACGCACCCATTAGGCGAGCGCGGGACTTGGTTCGCCTACTTCGGCTATCCGGGCGAGCCCGCGCTCGGCCCCGTCGCCTTCATGCACCGCCTGTCGGCGTCGGAGAACCCTTCGGCCACGCTCTCGCACCACTTGCAGGACTCGACACACATCTCGTTCGGCGTCCTGACGACGGGCTTCACCTACCGCCGGATCAAGTTGGAAGGCTCGGTCTTCAACGGGCGCGAGCCGGACGAGAACCGATACGACTTCGACTCTCACAAGTGGAACTCGCGCTCGGCCCGGCTCTCGTTCATACCTAACAAGAACTGGGCCGCGCAGGTCTCATACGGTTTCTTGCGGAGCCCCGAAGGGCAGGAGCCGGACGCGGACGTGCGCCGCTTGACCGCCTCCGTGCAGTACAACAAGCCGTTCGACCGCGGCAACTGGGCGTCGGCCCTCGTCTGGGGTCGCAACCACATCAGCGAGCACGGCGAGACGCGCAACGCCAACGGCTACACGTTCGAGTCAACGGTCAACTTCCTCGACAAGAATTACGCCTACACGCGGCTGGAGCTGGTGGACAAGGACGAGCTGCTTCGGGCGCGCGACCGGGCGCCGCTGGGGATCACGAGCGACCATCCGTCGTTCCGCATAGGCGCATATACCACAGGCTTCGCGCGCGACCTCTGGAACACGGACAAGCTCTCGTTCGCAGTCGGGAGCGACCTGACGTTCTACTCCAAGCCCGCGGCACTCGATCCGATCTACGGCCTGCGCCCCGTCTCGTGGAAGCTCTTCTTCCGCATCCGCCCTGGCAAGATGGAGATGAGCCACGCGCACGACGGGATGCAGATGCCCCGGGGGCAACAGTAGCAGTCGTAGAAGACCATGAACCTTTATCAAAGACTCGCCGCGTGGACGGCGCTCGTCCTGATGCTGACGCTCGGCACGTATACGGTCGAGTGGCAGGCGCTCTCGACCGACGGGCACACGATGAAGGGGAAGTTCACCTCACCGACGCGGCCGACTAACGGCGGTAAAAGTAGGAACAGCCTGCGGCCGAAATAACCTCTCGCATATTACCCTAATTGCATTTCATTGTAACACCTGTTACTTTCTAAGTCCGTTACGGTCGCTATGGCTAAATCGGAAACCAAGCGCGAGTGGCTCCTGCTCATCCACCAGTTGCCCCCTCGGCCCACTTCGTTGCGGGTGCGCATCTGGCGCAAGTTGCAGAAGCTGGGCGCGGTGTCGCTGAAGAACTCCGTCTACGTGCTGCCCTCCGGCGAGAAGACGCACGAGGACTTCCAGTGGGTCAAGCAGGAGGTCGAGTCCGCGGGCGGGGAGGCGGCCGTGCTGCGGGCGGGTGCCGTCGAGGGCGCGACTGACGACGAGCTGGTCTTCCTCTTCCGCGCGCAGCGGGCCGAGGAGTACGCGCGAATCACGGCCGAACTGGAGGGACTTGCCGGCACCGCCCGCGGGCAGCTAAAGGGCGGCTACCTCTCGCCGGGACGACTCGGCTCCCACGAGGCCGAGTTGAGCAGGCTCCACCAGGAGCTGGAGCGCGTCATCGCGGTCGACTTCTTTCTCGCGGACGGCCGCGCGTCGGCGCTCGCGGCGCTGGAGCGCTGCCGTGAGGCGTTGCGCCTCACGCAGGGCGGCGGGGCCCGTGGCGCTCAGGCGCGCGCGTCGAGGGGCGGCGGCTTAGACCCGGCGCAGTATCAGGGGCGGCGCTGGGTCACCAGAAAGCGCCCACACATTGACCGCCTGGCGACTGCCTGGCTGATACAACGATTCATAGATAAGCGGCCGAGGTTTCTCTTCGTCGATGACGGCGCGCGGGTCAAGGGCGGCGTCCACTTTGACATGGCCGAAGCCGAATTCACCCACCGGGGCGAGGATTGCACGTTCGAGACGGTGGTCAAAGAGTTCGGACTGGCAGGCAACCCGGCCCTCAAAGGGTTGGCCGAGATCGTCCACGACATAGACCTCAAGGACAATAAGTTCAACCGGCTGGAGGCGGCGGGGATCGACGCGGCCGTGCGAGGGCTGGGCGAATTGCTCAAGGATGACCGCAAGCTCGTGCGGCAGGCCGGCGTGATTTTCGACGGAGTTTACGAACACTTGGGGCGGCAAGCGTCAGAGGGAGCACAGGATGGTCGCGGGAGAAAAGGCGGGCGGGGCGGGAAGCGGGGCGGTAAGGCCGGGCGTAAGTGACGCGGGCGTCTCCGGGAGGCGCGTCAGCTTCGGCGAGGCGCTGCGCTTCTGGGTCAAGCTCGGCTTCATCTCGTTCGGCGGCCCGGCGGGACAGATCGCGATTATGCACCGCGAGTTGGTCGAGCGGCGGCGGTGGATAGGCGAGGAGCGTTTCCTCCACGCCCTGAACTACTGCATGCTGCTACCCGGCCCCGAGGCGCAGCAGCTCGCCATCTACATCGGCTGGCTGATGCACCGCACGCTGGGCGGGATCGTCGCCGGGGCCTTCTTCGTTATCCCCTCGATCTTCGTCCTGCTCGCGCTCTCGTACGTCTACGCCGCCCACGGCAATGTCCCCGTAGTGGCCGGGGTACTCGCGGGCTTCAAGCCGGTCGTCGTCGCCATCGTCGTCGGGGCGGTCTTGAAGATCGGCGGCAAGGCCCTCAAGCGGCGTGCCCACTACCTGCTCGCCGCGGCGGCGTTCGTCGCGATCTACTTCCTCCACGTCCCGTTCCCGCTAATCGTGCTGGCTGCGGCCGGGGTGGGGCTCGCCGGTGTGAGATTTTGGCCCGGTGCCTTCGCCGCCGCGCCGACGACCAAAGAGGCAGACGCGAAGACGGAGGGTAAGGGAGAACGTGCGGACGTACTGCCCCTCGTCTTAGAGGACGACGCGCCGCCTCCTCGGCACACGCGACCTTCACGGGCGCGCGCGCTGAAGGTGCTTGCGGTCGGGCTGGCCCTCTGGCTCATACCATTACTTGCGCTCGTGGCCTGGCGCGGGGCTGGGAGCCTGCACGCGCAGGAGTACCGCTTCTTCACGCAGGCCGCTCTCGTCACGTTCGGCGGCGCCTACGCCGTGCTGGCCTACGTCACACAGGCCGCCGCCGGTTCCTACGGGTGGCTCACGCAGGCGCAGGCCGTGGACGGGCTCGCGCTAGCGGAGACGACGCCGGGGCCGCTCATCATGGTGCTCCAGTTCGTCGGCTTCATGGCCGGGTGGAACAACCCGCAGGGGATGGATCAGACGACGGGCGCGGTGGTAGGGGCCCTCGTCACGACCTACGCGACCTTCCTGCCCTGCTTCGTCTTCATCTTCCTGGGCGCGCCCTATATCGAGGTGCTGCGCGGCAACAGGAACCTGACGGGCGCGCTCACGGGCATCACGGCCGCGGTCGTGGGGGTGATACTGAACCTCGCCGTAGTCTTCGGCGCGGCCGTCATCTGGCCGCGCGGGCTTGAAGGCGGCACAAACTTCTTCGCGCTCTTGATGAGCGCCGCGGCCTTCGTCGCCCTCTACAGACTCAAGGCCGACGTGCTGTGGGTCGTCCTGGCGGGAGGTGTGGTGGGCCTCGGCCGGATATTGCTCTCGGTGCCTTAATCGAACCGCCCGTTACTAGACCCAGGTCGGATGACTCCTCGAAATGTATATCGGGCGGATACTGTCGGAGGTGATGACCATGCAGTTCTGGCTTTCCGAACGGGCTCGGCTTTACGCGCTCATCACCCTCTGCGCCCTGTTGTGGACGCTCGAATCCGTCGTTCCCTTATACCGGTACGGGAGGAGGTACCTGCCGCATGCGTTCCCGAATGTCGTGCTGGCCCTGCTGTTAGTCCTGACGAATTTAGCCCTCTCCGCCGGCACCGCCCGCCTCGCGGCCTTCTCCGACCGTCACGGGATCGGCCTGTTCCGCCTGCTCGAATGTTCGCCGCTCATGACGTTGGTCTTCGGCGTCGCCGCGCTGGACTTCTTCGGCTACTGGGCGCACCGCCTACTGCACCAGTCGTGGCTGGGCTGGCAGTTCCACCGCGTGCACCACTCGGAGGCGGCGGTGGACGTAACAACAGCCTTCCGCCAGCACCCGGGCGAGACCGTGTGGAGGATACTCTGGCAGTTGGGGGCGTTCGTCCTCTTCGGCCTGCCCCTTTGGGTCGTCGTCATCTACCTGACTCTCTCCGGCCTCAACGCGCAGCTCGAACACGCGAACATCAGGTTGGGCGACAGGGTTGACGGCCTGCTCCGGTTATTCTTCGTCACCCCGAACATGCACAAGACGCACCACTCCCGCAGACGGAGGGAGACGGACACGAACTACTCCAACATCTTCTCTATCTGGGACAGGCTCTGCGGTACGTACACGCCGCGGGTTGACTTCGGTGAGCTGCGCTACGGGCTCGACGGCTTCGACGACGTGGGTAAACAGAGCGTGAGGGGGCTGCTGACAATGCCGTTCGTGAAGTTTGAGTAATCGAAGTATTCGACCGTGGCAACGAGCAACGAACCACAAGCGACGTTCCCGAACGCGGTGTCACGCGGCCGGCGCGCAGCGGATTATTTAGGGCTGGAGCGCAACGTCGCGGTCGCCTCGGCGGCGGTCTTCCTGCTCGGCCTCGGCGAGGAACTCTGGAGAAAGTTTTTACCGAAGTACCTGGAGGCGCTCGGCGCGGGCGCTGGGATCGTCGGGCTCTTCGGCACTGCCGAGGACTTCTTCGACGCGATCTACCAGTACCCGGGAGGCTGGCTCGCCGACCGCGCGGGGCGTCGCCGCGCCTTCCTCGTCTTCATCGCGGTGGCCTGCGTCGGGTACGCCGCGTACCTGCTGAGCCCTTCGTGGCCGTGGGTCTTCCTCGGCCTCGCGTTCGCGACGGCGTGGCACAGCATGGCGAGCCCCGCCGTCTTTGCCGTCATCGGCGACGCGCTGCCGAGGAAGAAGCGGGCGATGGGCTTCACCTTGCAGTCCATGCTGAAGCGCGTGCCGATGGTCGTCTCTCCACTCATAGGGGGCGCGCTCATCGCCGGCCTGGGCATCACGCGCGGTATCAGGGTTGGGCTCGCCGTCACGCTCGTGCTGGCGGCGTTGACCGCCTTACTTGTGCTGGCGATCAACGTCCCCGTCAAGGCCGGCGACGCCGTGAACATCCGCGGCGTCTGGCGCTCGTTCCACGTGGCGCTCAAGCGGCTGCTCGTCTCCGACATCTTCATCAGGACGTGCGAAGGCATGGCCGACATCTTCGTCATCCTCTACGTGACGAACGTGCTGGGCCTGAGCGTCGCACGCTACGGCGTGCTGGTGGCGATTCAGATCACCACGTCTATTCTTGTCTACATCCCTGCGGGCAAGATCGCCGACCGCGTCGGGCGCAAGCCCTTCGTCATCGCGACCTTCGCCTGTTTCTCGCTCTACCCCGTCGCGGTCGTCATGTCTTCCGGCTTCACCTGGCTGGTCATAGCATTCGTCATCGGGGGACTCAGGGAGATCGGCGAGCCGTCGCGCAAGGCCATGATCGTGGACTTCGCGCGGGACGACCTGCGGGCGCGCACCGTCGGGCTCTACTACCTTGGGCGCAGCATCACGATCACGCCGTCGGCGGCTATCGGGGGTCTTCTCTGGAAACTGGCTCCCGAGGTGCCGTTCGTCGTAGCCGGGGTCATCGGACTCGTCGGCACAATCGTCTTCGCCGCGACCGTTGAAGAACGCTACGCGAGTTGAAAAGTCTGCACTAATTTGGACTGAAAGGAAGGAAGGACGATGAGAACTCTGAGACGACTTGCGGTTGTGATAACCGTTACGCTTCTGGCGACTGTGCTGGTGCTGGTCGCATGCTCCGCGCCGCAAGGCCCACCGCAGCCGGCCAACACTCCACAGCAGGCCGCAGGGGCTTCGGACTGGAAGCCGGTCGGGCAGGCGCTCGGCAAGGAGGGCTCGATGCAGCCGGGCGACGTTTACAAAGTGAGCCTGCCGCGCGGCGACTTGCAGGTCACCGCGTCCGGCGTGGCCGTCAAGCCGGCGCTCGCGCTCGGCTCTTGGGTGGCCTTCAAGAAGTCGGGAGACATGACGATGGTGATGGGCGACCTCGTGCTCACCGAGGACGAAGTGACGCCCGTCATGACCAAGCTCCAGGAGGGCGGCGTCGAGCAGACGGCCTTGCATAACCACGTGCTCCACGAGTCGCCGCGCGTGATGTACATGCACATCGGCGCGCACGGCGACGCGGTGAAGATAGCCAAGGCGATTCATGATGCGCTGGCCCTGAGCAAGACGCCGTTCGCCGCACCTGCCAGCGCCCCCGCCGGAGGCGAGCAGGACTTGGGCGTTGATACGAAGCAGCTCGACCAGCTCATGGGACAGAGCGGCAAGGTGAACGGCGGCGTCTACCAGTTCAGCGTCCCGCGCGCCGAGGCCGTCACGGACGGAGGCATGGAGGTGCCGCCCTCGATGGGACTGGCGACGGCCATCAACTTCCAGCCGACGGGCGGGGGCAAGGCTGCCGTCACGGGCGACTTCGTGCTGACCGCTGGCGAGGTCAACCCCGTCATCCGCGCCCTGCGCGACGGCGGCATCGAGGTCACGGCGCTCCACAGCCACATGCTGACCGAAAACCCGCGCCTCTTCTTCATGCACTTCTGGGCCAACGACGATGCGCAGAAGCTGGCGCGCGGCCTGCGCGCGGCGCTCGACAAGATGAACGTGGCGAAGAGTCAGGCGAAATAGGCTCCCGCGACCGCGGCGGGAATGAAGGGAGGGCACGGGTGACGACGAGAACGCTACTTGGCTTTTTCCTGCTGGCCTTCTGCGCCGTCTCTTCGTGTTCGTCAGGGCGGCCGAGTTCGCGGGCCGGCGGCAACGCGCCCTCGCCCGCCGCGACCGCAACGGCGTTGGAACAGGGGGAGGGTGTGGGGCCGCTGCGCCTGGTCAATAGAATTCCGCTCCCGCAGGTGCGGGGCCGCATCGACCACATGGCCGTTGACCTCAAAGGCCGGAGGCTCTTTGTGGCTGCGCTCGGGAACAACACGCTGGAGGTGGTTGACCTCAAGAGGGGTGAGAGGGTGACGAGCATCTCCGGGTTCGACGAGCCGCAAGGGTTGGTCTACATACCGGAGTCTGGCAGGGTCGTCGTCGCGAACGGCGGCGACGGCGTCGTCACCTTCCTCGACGGGGAATCGCTGAAGCCTTTGAAGACCGTCCGCACGGGCGGCGATGCAGATAACGTCCGCTACGACGCGGCGCGCGGGCGCGTCTACGTCGGCTACGGTGAGGGCGCGCTGGCCGTGCTCAGCACGGAGGGCGAGCGCGTCGGCGACGTTCAACTCGGCGGCCACCCCGAGTCCTTCCAACTCGACGGCGGGAGGATTTACGTCAACGTCCCTTCGCGGCGCGAGGTCGCCGTCGTAGACGCCGACAAGTCGAAGGTGACGGAGACGTGGCCGTTGACGGACGCCTCCGCCAACTACCCGTTGGCGCTCGACGCGACCCGCCACAGGCTGTTCGTCGGGACGAGGCGTCCGCCGCGCCTGCTCGTCTACGACACGGGGACGGGTAAGCAGGTCTCGACCGTCGAGGCGGGCGGAGACTCGGACGACATCTTCTACGACGGCGAGAACAAACGCGTCTACGCCAGCTTCGGCGAAGGGGCGTTGTTCGTCTACGAGCAGCTCGACCCGGAGCACTACCGCCTCGCCGCTAAAGTGCCGACGGCCGCGGGGGCGCGCACGGCGCTCTTCTCCCCGGAGTCGGGCCTGCTGTTCGTGGCCGCCCCCGTCCGCGGCGACCGCGCGGCGGAGATCATGGTGTACCAGACGGGGCCCTGACAGACGGCCATGCCCCACGGTATGAGACTAAGGACCAACCCGCAAAGCATTTGACGGCGACAAGACACCTTTATGGTTTTGGGGCCGCGTTACTCCTATCCCTGTGCTTCGTTCCGACTCAGGGACAGTTGCCGGCCGCCACGCCCCAGCCGTCGGCCTCGCCCGCGGAGGCAGGCGTGCGTCCGCGTGTGCGGGCGCTTCGCGTATCGGAAGGGATAAAGATAGATGGGCGGCTGGACGAGCCTGCGTGGTCGCGGGCCGATGCGGCTACCGACTTTCGGATGGAAGAGCCGACCGAAGGCGCACCCGCATCCGAGCGAACAGAGGTGCGCGTGCTCTATGACGACAAGAACCTCTACGTCGGAATGCATGCATTAGACTCCGAGCCGGCGCGCATCAACTCGCGCGAACTGGTGCGCGACGCCTCTTTCTCGAACGACGACAAGGTCGAGATTCTCATCGACACTTATCACGACCGCCGCAACGCCTTCCGCTTCGCGGTCAACCCGCTCGGCACACAACAGGACGCGCTCATCACCGACGAGGGAAGAGACATCAATCTCTCGTGGGACGCGCCCTGGGTCTCCGCCAGCCACATAGACCAGACCGGCTGGACGGTCGAGATCGCCATCCCGCTCACGACGCTCCGCTTTAAGGAGGGGCTCGACACCTGGGGCTTCAACGTCGCGCGCATCATTCGCCGCAAGAACGAGGAGGACTTGTGGACGAGTTGGCAGCGCAGCTTCGGCTTGGAGCGCGTCTCGCAGGCGGGAGAACTCGCCGGCGTCGGCGACATTAAGCGCAGGCGGCTGCGTGAAGTTAAGCCTTACGCGTCGGGCGGGTGGCGGCAGGGCGCGCCGCTCGTCGGCGAGCGTGGCTTCGACTCCGGCGTGCAAGCGAAGGGCGGTCTCGAAGTGGCGAAGCTGGGGCTCACGCCGTCTTTGACCGCCGAGTTCACGGCCAACCCCGACTTCGGCCAGGCAGAAGTTGACCAGCAGGTCGTCAACCTCTCGCGCTTCTCCGTCTTCTTTCCGGAGAAGAGAGATTTCTTTCTGGAGAACGCGGGCATCTTCCTCTTCGGGCGCGAGGAGTCGAACCAGCTCTTCTTCACGCGCCGCATCGGCCTCACCGACGAAGGGCAGCCCGTCCCGATAGACTACGGGGCCAAAGTCACGGGCAAGATCGGGCCGTACAACGTCGGCTTCTTCCAGGTGCAAACCCGGCGGCTCGGCGATAAGCTGACGGGCTTCGGCGTGCCGCGCCAGCAGTACACCGTCGCGCGCGTCAAGCGCGACATCCTGAAGCGCTCCTTCGTCGGCGCGATGTTCGTCAACCGCCAGGGCGCGACCTCGGCGGGCGGCGCACGCTATAACCGCGGGGCCGGCGTGGACGCAGAGTTCAACCTCACCGACCACTACACGCTGAAAGCCTTCCTCATGGGCACCGCCGCGCCCGGCCTCCGTTCGAGCTTTCTTTCGGGGCGCGTCGATTCCATCTTTGAGAATAACCTCTGGCGCTTCATCGGCGTGTACGAAGACATCGGCTCGAACTTCCGCCCCGAGGTCGGCTTCGTCGAGCGCAACGGCATCCATCAGTACTTCGGTCAGGCGGCCTACAAGCCACGTCCCAAGTTCATCCCGCACGTCAGGCGGATGGAGTTCGAGACGCAGCTCGAATACTACGCGGACAGGAGGGGGAGGCTTGCGACGAGGCAGACGGAGCTTTCGTGGGAGACAGAGTTCAAAAACTCCGCCGACTTGTTCTTCCGACCAATCGAAGATGTAACGGACGTGCTGACCGAGCCGTTCGAGATCAGGCCGGGCATCATAATCCCGGCCGGCAGCTACCACTTCAACCGGCCGCGCGTCTCGTTCACGAGCGACACCAGCAAGCGCCTCGTCTTCAACGGCCGCTACAAGTGGGGAGGCTTTTATACGGGCGAGAGAAAGGAGGTCTCCGGCGGCTTCACCCTGCGGCCGAACGAGCACCTGCTCTTCGACTTCTCGGACAGCTTCAACCGCGTGCGGTTGCGCGAGGGCGACTTCACGACCAACCTGTTCTTCGGCAGGGTCAACTACAACTTCTCACGGAGGCTCCTGACCTCGGCGCTCGTGCAGTTGAATTCGGCGGCGCGGCTCTCGGCGCTGAACGTGCGCCTGCGCTACATCTACCGCCCGAACAGCGACTTCTTCGTCATCTACAACCAGGCGACCGGCGCCGGCCTCGCACGCCCGTCATACAGCTTTCAGTTCAAGCTCACGCGCGACTTCACTTTCTAGGCCGCGGGGAGAACCCATACACGAACCTCGGCCGAGTCAACGGTTGTGGACGACGGCGCGAAGGAAGTGTGAACAGCAGTAGACACCCGAGTGTCGGGCGGTGTGAAAAAATAAGGCTTTCACATCGGGGCGTACAGGGGTATGCTCTTTGCTCCAAACAAGGGCTTCGCGCCATTGATCCAGGGCGGGCGGATACGGCTTCAACAACACTCTCCGCAAGAGCGCCGACGTGAATCCTTATCACAATCCTCGGGCGTCCGGAGACATCACAGTCCACGACCTTCTTTCCTCTGACTAAGACTCAGCATAAGGAGCGACCGTCATGCCGTTCAACTTCGACGCCATCGTCATCGGGACCGGATTCGGCGGCACCATCGCCGCCACCAAACTGGCCGCGAAGGGCAAGAAAGTGCTGATGCTGGAGCGCGGCACGTTCTGGGTCACGCCGGAGAAGCTGGGGCAGCCGCCCGTCGGCGGCAAGGAGCCCATCCCGGTCTGGGCCAAGAAGCAGACGCCGCCGATGCCCGTGCAGTACTGGTCGCGCCCCAACCACAAGGACGGGATGCTCGACTTCTTCGCCAGCGTGCGCAGCCCGTTCAACAAGGACGGGCTCTACCAGTATTCGATCTTCAAGCAGGCCGACATCCTGACGGCGAGCGGCGTCGGCGGCGGCTCGCTCATCTACTCGAACGTCACCGTGCGCCCGCAGGCGGAGGTCTTGCAGGGCATCGGCGTCAACCTCGGCGACGCCGATTACCAGGCGGCCTACAAGTGGATGGAGGATTTTCGGGGTAAGCTCAATAAGGTAGTCACCAAAATCCCGCTGCCCGGCCGCGACGTGTCGAAACTGACCGACGACGACTACCTCTACCTCGACCGCGCGCGCGTCCTGCGCGACGCCGCGAAACTCTCCTCGCAGAAGCTCGGCATCCAGATGCCGTGGGAGCCGCTCGACCTCTCTATCGTCGAATACGACCCCGACCGCGGCGCGGCGAGTGACGCCGCCAAGAATCACACCTTCTGCGAGCGGCAGGGGCGGTGCATCCTCGGCTGCCTGCCCGCCGCCCGCCACTCGCTCAACAAGACTCTCTACGGCAAGCTGCTCTCCGACCCGACCAAAGGCGTCTCGCTCTCGCCGCTCGCAGAGGTGCGCGACATCAAGCAGATTCCGGGCGGCTACGAGGTGAACTACCGCGACCACCGCGACGACAACAAGAAGACCGTCAGCGCGCCGCTCGTCTTCCTCGCCGGCGGAACGCTCGGCACGACCGAAATCCTTTTGCGCTCGCGCGACCGCGGCGGGCTCAAGCTCACCGATAAACTCGGCACACACTTCTCCACCAACGGCGACTTCGGCGCCTTCTGCGTCGGCACGGCGAAGCCCGTCTACAGCACGCGCGGCCCGATCAACACCTCCGGCATCCACGCCAAGTTCGAGGGGCTGCACCTTCACGTCGAGGACGCGGGCATCCCCGAGATGTTCGCCGCCGTCGCCAGCACGACGCTCAACGTGCTCGACAACTTCGCACAGCGCGAACTGCTCAAGAACAAGGTGAAGTTCTCCTTCCAGAACATGACGCTCCCCGATCTGCGCGACTTCTTCCCGCACCTGCCCGACACGCACGACCCGACGAGCAACGAGACCGAGGCCGAGATGGTCGCCAACATCTTCTTCTTCAACGTCATGGGGCAGGACGACGCGAGCGGCAAGTTCACTTTGGAGAACGACCAGATCAAGCTCGACTGGGACAAGAAGATCGGCGAGACGCCCGTCTTCCAGAAGATCGAGCGACTGCTGCAATCGCTCTCCGAGTCGATGGGCGGGCGCTACGTGCCCTTCCCGTTCTGGAAGGGCTTGGGCAACAAGAAGCTCGTCGTGACGCACCCCTTGGGCGGCTGCCCCATCGCCCCGACCAGCTTCGACGGCGTGGTGGACGAGCTGGGCCGCGTCTTCGACGGCAACAAGCCGAAAGGGTCGAAGGACGTGTACCCCGGCCTCTACGTCGTGGACGGCTCGGCCATCCCCGGCGCGCTCGCCATCAACCCGACGCTGACCATCGCGGCGCAGGCGCTCAAGAGCATCAACGCGGCGCTGCCGTAATCGCCCGTAAGGGAGAAACGATGAGCGATAACGTGACCGCGCCGACGTGTTGATGACGCTCCGTGATGTATTCGGACAGCCCACCAAGGATGACGTCGAGGTGATCTTTAAGAACCAGAAGGTCGGGAGCCTCAGCCAGAAGTTCACCTTGAAGCTCAAGGGCACCGCCGACCCGACCGTACTGCCGGGCGTGCCTGCCTTCCCGCTCGGTCTGGCCGAGGTAATCATCAAGCCGAATAAGTACCGCCTCAAGAACTTCTTCTACACGGTCTTTACCGGCGCGACGAACTCGATTAACGAGGTCTTCTTCGTTGACCCGGACGGGGCGCGCCCGACGCAGATGGACTTCCAAGACCTCGTGTCGAAGCCCTACGCCACAGACCTTCTGCACACAGACTTCCCGCCCGGCTTTACGCCAGTCAGCCAGGACAATAGCTTCAAGTCGCGCGACGAGGCCGCCGTGTATCGTGCGATGACTCGGTAGTTTGACAGTGCCGCGTGCGAGTGCATATAGTTCCTTCAAACGTATACTCTTCGCAGGTAGTCAGCTAAGTGAGCATTACGGACCGAACAGCAACACGCCGCTTGCGCGCTCTCTTCGCGCGCGCGCTGACTTGCGTGCTGATCGTCGGCATCACTTACGCGGCGACCGTCGGCTCTGTGCATAGCCACGGGAACCTTTCGTCGGGGCATCACACGAGCGTCGCGGCGAGTGTCACGGGACAGAGCGCCACAGGACAGTCTGCCTTTTCAGCCGACCTCCCGCTTCACAGCCACACTCACAGCCACGAGTGCCTGATCTGTCTGCTTCAGCAGCAGCTTTTTAACAGCGCCCTAAACAAAATACCCTCGGCGCTGACGCCGCCCTCGACCCAACCGGCCTTTACCTCCTCGACGGCCGCGGTCTACTCCTCGGCGTCGAACACGCCGAGGCGCGGTCGCGCGCCACCCCCCGCCTCTCAGCTGTAATCAAGGTCATTCACAAACCAACCGCCATGTTGACGCCGCCGCTTCATTAGTTATTGAAGTAGGCTGGAAGGAAGCATGCAACGTCTGGTCATTCGTCTCATAATCGCTTTACTGGCGTTCGTGCTCGGCGTCTCCACACACGCGGTTTGGGAGAAGCGTGACCGTATCATTGATGTTTGCACCGAGTTGATGCTGAACTATCAAGACTGAACGAACTGATAATTTCCGACCGGACACGCTCAGACGCGAGATACCATGTGAGCGTGCATCGCTTCAGTCGCGGAGTCGGAAGCAGGCAAATGGGCGCATGATACTTTTGCTGCATCCCGCAGACCTCTTTGTTGAAGTAGGACTCCCCGCACTCCTGTCCGCCGTCGTGGTCGTGTTGATAATAGTTCTTGCGTCCAGAGACCGGAGGAAAATACGGCGCGGGCTAAGTCGCACTGAGGGGGTGAATCGAAGGCAGAGGCGGGCGGAGCGGGCGGCGAGTAAGCGCAAGCGCTGAGATTATCAACGGCCAATCATGTCTGAGTCGCACACGTCATCGGTCGCAGTAAACCCACTCCGGCGCAACCGCGACTTCCGTCTCCTGTTCGGCGCTCAGATCATCTCGCTCACGGGCAGCGGCGTCACCACCGTCGGCCTCGCGCTCTTCGCCTATCAACTCACAGGGGGCGCGTCAGCGACGGCGGTGATCGGCAACGCACTAACCCTTCGCATACTTGCCTTCCTCCTGTTCTCGCAGCCCGCCGGCGTCATCGCCGACCGCGTGAGTCGCAAGAAGATTCTTATCGCCGCCGACATTATTCGCTTCGGACTGCTGGCCCTCTTCCCGTTCATCACGACGATCTGGCAGGTCTACGCATTGATCTTTGCCATCAACGCCGTCACCGCTTTTTTCACGCCGGCCTTCGAGGCATCCATCCCCGAAGTCGTCGGCGAAGAGCAGTACGTCGGGGCGCTCTCACTCTCGCGCGTGGCGGTGGACGTGGAGGCGGTCGCCGCGCCCGCGCTCGCCGCGCTGCTCGTCGCCCTCTTCGGCGTCCGCTGGGTCTTCTGGTTCGACGCCTCCACCTACCTCGTCTCGGCGCTGCTCGTCGCCCTGGCAAGCCTGCCGTTCGTCAAGAGAACACAGACGCCGCTCTCGCTCCGCGCCTTCATGTCGGAGGTCACGACGGGAACGCGCATCCTGCTGCGCGAGCCGTCGCTCAGGCAGGCGCTCACTTTGAGCCTCGCGGAGGCGACCGCGGGCGCGGCGGCCATCGTCGTGACGGTCTCCTACGTGCGCGACGTGCTGGCGCGCGGGGAGACAGCCTTCGCGCTCGTCATGGCGGGACTGGGTCTCGGCTCGTCGCTGGCCGCCATCATCATCGGGCGTGTGACGGGGCGCTATGAACGTGGGGCCAAGCGTCGCAAGGCCGTGCTGCACGGGCTGCGTCACAGGTGGGCTGCACGCGCGCTCGTCGCGGGCGGCCTGCTGCTCGGCCTGATACTCCTGCCGGGAGTGCTCAAGCCCCCGCTCCTTATCTTCGGGGTGCTCTGGTTCTTGAACGGCGCGGGACAGGCCCTCATCGCCATCCCGTCCTCGACGCTTCTGGCTGAGCACACGTTCGAGGAGGAGCGCGGGCGTGCTTACGCCGCTCACTTCGCGCTGACACATGCCTGCTGGCTTATTACATACCCGGCGGTCGGGCACGCCGCCGCCCGTTGGGGGCCGCCCGTGACGTTCACGGCGGCGGGCGTCGTGTGCCTCGCCGTCGCCTACGTCGCCCACGCCCTCGGCAGGGGAGGCGACGGCGCACACGTCCACAGGCGTGACGGCACTTCGGCAGAGCCGCGGAGGGACGAGGCCGAAGGGTGAGACCTGAGTTCGACTGCTCATTACCTCGCGGACAGTCTGAAGACTGCCACCGTCGGGTCGTGGTCGCTCGCCTGGTCTACGAACTAAGTGTTGATATGCACCACGTCGAATCTGGCCAGCGAGTTGAAGAGGTTACTTGTGACAAGAATGTGGTATGGGGGCGTCCGTCAACCTCTAATTCGGGCGGCGACTCTCTGCCGTGCTATCATCCTGTCGAAACCAAACAAACAGCAGAGGGGAAGAGCCGATGTCACTCTCCATGCGCCTGCTCCTGGCGTGCTTGCTTTGCCTGACGTTGTGCCCGCCGGCCGGGGCGCAGTCGAAGTCCGAGCCGAGCGACAAGTTCCGCCAGCTCGAAGAGGAACTGCCGACGCCGAATGAGTACCGCGCGGCGTCGGGCGCGCCCGGCCACCGCTACTGGCAGCAGCGCGCCGACTACGTAATAGACGCCGAGTTGGATGACGCGACCCGGCGTATCACGGCAAAGGAGACCGTCACTTACTACAACAACTCCCCGGACTCTCTGACGTACCTCTGGCTACAACTCGACCAGAACATCTTCGAGCGCGGGTCGGAGGCGAACGTGACGCGCGCGGCTCCTACCTTCACGCCGACGCCCGAGCCCGGCGACGAGTACACCGAGTCGCACCGTGTCCCCTACGCGACGCTCGACCGCCTGCTCGCGCAGGAGACGTTCGAGGGCGGCCACCGCGTGACGGCCGTGCGCGACGCGAAAGGTAGCCCGCTCCGCTTCACCGTCATCAGGACGATGATGCGCGTAGACCTGCCCGCGTCCCTCGCGCCGGGGCAGACGACGACCCTCTCGGTCGATTGGAACTACCTTATCAACGACGCCAAGGTGCTGGGCGGCCGCTCCGGCTACGAGTTCTTCCCGAAGGACGGCAACTACATCTACGAGATCGCGCAGTGGTTCCCGCGCATGGCCGCCTACAACGACGTGTCGGGGTGGCAGCACAAGCAGTTCCTCGGCTCGGGCGAGTTCACGCTTGAGTTCGGCAACTACCGCGTGCGCCTGACCGTCCCGGACGACCACGTCGTCGCCGCCACCGGTGTCCTGCAAAACCCGCAGGAGGTCTTAACCCCCACACAGCGACAACGCTTGAAGCAGGCCGAGACGGCCAAAGAACCCGTCTTCATCATTACGCCGCAGGAGGCGAAGCAGAACGAGTCCTCGAAGCCGAAGGGCAAGAAGACGTGGGTCTTTCAGGCGGATAACGTGCGTGACTTCGCCTTCGCCTCCTCGCGCAAGTTCATCTGGGACGCGCAGGGGCACAACGTCGAGGGTAACCGCGTGATGGCGATGTCGCTCTACCCGAACGAGGGCGAGCCGCTGTGGTCGAAGTACTCGACCCATGCCATCATGCACACTCTCAACGTCTACTCGCGCTACTCCTTCGCCTACCCGTACCCCGTGGCGCAGTCGATCAACGGGCCGGTCGGCGGGATGGAGTACCCGATGATCTGCTTCAACGGCCCGCGCCCCGAGCCGGACGGCACCTACACGTCCCGCACCAAGTACGGGCTTATCTCGGTCGTCATCCACGAGGTCGGGCACAACTACTTCCCGATGATCGTCAACTCCGACGAGCGCCAGTGGACGTGGATGGACGAGGGCCTGAACAGCTTCCTCCAGTACCTCGCCGAGCAGGAGTGGGAGACGAACTACCCCTCGCGCCGCGGCGAGCCGCAGAACATCGCCGAGTACATGGCCTCGTCGGCGCAGGTGCCGATCATGACCAACTCGGAGTCGGTCTTGCAGTTCGGCAACAACGCCTACGGGAAGCCCGCCACGGCCTTGAACATCCTGCGCGAGACTGTCTTGGGGCGCGAGCTGTTCGACTTCTCCTTCCGCGAGTACGCGCGGCGTTGGAAGTTCAAGCGGCCGATGCCGGCCGACCTCTTCCGCACGATGGAGGACGCCTCCGGCGTAGACCTCGACTGGTTCTGGCGCGGCTGGTTCTACACGACCGACCACGTGGACATCTCGATAGATAATGTGCGCCTCTACGCGCTCGACACGCGCGACCCCGAGATGGATAAGGCCGCGCGCCGACACGAGCGCGAGGAGCGCCCGCAGACTCTCTCGCAGCAGCGCAACGCGCCTCTGCCGAAGCGCGTGGACGAGTTCCCGACGCTCAAGGACTTCTACAACACCTACGACGAGTTCGCCGTCACCGAGCGCGACCGCGAGGAGTACCAGAAGTTTCTCCAGACGCTCACGCCGCGCGAGCGCGAGCTGCTGAAGTCGGGCATGAACTTCTACGTCATGGAGTTCAAGAACGTCGGCGGCCTCGTGATGCCGCTCATCCTGCGCGTGGACTATGCCGACGGCACCAACGAAGAGATGCGCATCCCCGCGGAGGTTTGGCGCTACGACAACTTCAACGTCGAGAAGCTGCTCATCACGAAGAAGGAGATCGCCTCCATCACGCTCGACCCGCACCTGGAGACGGCCGACACCGACCTCTCCAACAACAGCTTCCCGCGCCGTCCCGTCAAGACCCGCTTCCAGCTCTACAAGGAGCGGACGCGGCCGAACCCGATGCAGCGCGAGCAGCAGAAGCAGCCGGAGGCGCCGAGGAACCCTTGAAGCTCTCGACTCGCGTCATGACGACCGTGCTGCTCGGGTGCGCCGCGCTGTGGGCGACGCCCGCGGCCGCGCTCACCCCTGCCGCGGCGGCCCACAAGTACTACACGAGCCTCGCGCAGGTCGAATACAACGCGGAGGAGAAGTCCGTCGAGGTCACGCTCCGCGTCTTCGCGGACGACCTCGAACTGGCGCTCACGCGGCGCGCGGGGCGTGAGGTGAGTCTCGACAGGACGAAGGACGCCGACCGGCTCGTCCTCGCTTACCTGCGCGACACGTTCGAGATCAGGAATCGCGACGGCGCGGCGAAGGCGCTCAAGTGGGTCGGCATGGAGCTGCGGGCGGGCGTCGCGTGGCTCTACGTCGAGGCCGAGATGCCCGAAGGACTCTCGGGCGCGCGCCTCCGCGACCACATACTCTTCGAGCTTTTCGCGGAGCAGGTCAACACGGTCAGCGTCCGCTACGCGGGCGCGAGGGCCGACCTCGTCTTCGTCCACGGAGACGGCGAGCGCGCCGTGCCGCCGTCCAAAAAGTAAGGCAGAGGTCTTTAGCTTCTGCGCCCTCCGCCGTCGTGCCGTCGGCGCTCATCGCCTTATGAAAACTCTATTACTGACCATCGCGCTCGCCGCCGCTTTCACCGCCGCCCCCCGCCCCCAGACGCCGGACGCCGGTTCGGGTAAGCCCTTGAGCAAGGAGCAGGAGCTGAAGGCGCTCGACCTCACCTGGCACGAGGCGGTGGCCGCCCGCGACATCGAAGCGCTCGGCCGGCTGCTCGCGGATGATTACCAGTTCGACCTGGACGCCAGGAGGATGCTCACCAAAGCGCAGGAGATCGAGGCGGTTCGAGCGTCCGACCCGTTCTTCGACTTCGGCGCCTTCAAGCTCAGCGAGGTGGGCGTGAGGGTCGAGGGCGAGAGGGCGACCGTCTCGGGGATACTGACGACGAGGCCCGCGGGCGCGGATAAGAAGGCGCGCCCGCGCTACTTCTACACACGCACGTTCGTTCGCCGGGCCGACCGCTGGCAGATCCTCTCGTCCCGCCTGGTCTCTCTGGCGACGGGAGCGCAGTGAGACCCGAATCTTTTCTGACCGCCGCCCTGGGGTGTAGAATTCGCCACCGCGGTCACATTCTCCCTAGCCGCTGAGCACCCGACCCGCGCCCGTGAGTATGCGATACGTCGCCTGTCTTCTGTCACTGCTACTGCTGCTTCAGGCCGCGCCGGCGCGACGCGCCGCGGGCATCCACCTCAAGCGCGGCGACCTGCTGATGTCGCAGAACAAAGTGATTGAGGCGCTCGCCAGTTACGACAAAGCCGTCGAGGCAGACCCTGCCTGGGCGACCTCCTACGTCAAGCGCGGGATGGCGCGGCGGGCGAAGGGCGATCTGGACGGCTCCATCGAGGACTATGAGAAGGCCGGCACGTTAGACCCTCGTTCGACGGCGAACAACGCCTCCGTGGCCGAGTCTTACGGCAACCGCGGTCTGAACAAGCTCACACGCCTGGAGATCGACGCGGCCGTCGCCGATTTCACGAAGGCCATCACGCACGACGGGAAGGAGCCGAACCACTTCTTCCGGCGCGGCCAGGCACGGCTCGTCAACGAGGAGTTCGAAGAGGCCGTCGCCGACTTCAACCGCGCGGAGGCGCTCAACCGCGGCCACGAGTTCCTGACGACGCTGATCTACGCCGAACGAGGCTACGTCATGCTGCTCCAAGGCAAGCGGGACGAGGCCAAGATGGAGTTCGACAAGTGCGACCGGCTCGCGAGCGGCCAAAAGTTCCAACTCCGGCTTCACCTGATGGGTATAGAGACGCAGATCGAGGAGCGCCGCCGCCGCCGGGCGGATTCGCTGAAAGGCGTCACCTAGTCGGTATAAGAAACAGCACCGGTCACCACACCTCCCGCTTTTGACATTGCACTCAGGGTTCACGAAGGAGCCGTAGGTGAACCCTCCTACTTACTGGTACCCTGACGATCATTACGTGAGGGCTGTCCTTCATTACGCATTTTTTACGTACTTACAGAGCGCTGCATTGATAGGTAAACCTTTTCGCCGAACTTAACCTTGTAAAATGCGGCTTTCAGCAATCCTATAGCGATTTGCACTTGGATGCGACTGGTGCGGAAGGCGGCAAGTCAGTACCGCCTGCGGTAGCGGGAGGGTCTCGTGCGCGCTACCCGCCCGCTACCGCAGGCGGTACTGACTCATCCGCGGTCGCACTCAAGCGCAAGCCGCTATAGCAGGTGAATATTTTGTCGCCGCGGAACTTTATCGGCGCGGGTATTTCGTTGCCATCACTCTTGGTAACGCCAAGGCTATAGATTTGTTTGCCGAGAAAGGGGCCCAAGCCGTCAACGTTCAGGTGAAAGCAATCAGGAATCGGAAGAGTATTGGCTGGCCAATAATGCGGGATAAAATCGTAGATAACGTTTTATATGTGTTCGTATGCCTCAACGATCCAGGTACACCGCCACAGTATTTTATTAGCACCGCCGAAGAAGCTCGGGCTAAGGTCAAACAGTATGCGACGAGAGGCATTATCGATCTAACCGCGCTGCGTTCTGAAGACTACATTGAGAGATGGGATAAGATTGATACCGCCTTGCATCGTGCCAGCTAACAACGGCATGCACCCGACCGCCGACACGACGGCTCTCATCCTCAGCAAAGATGCGGGGCGGCGGGTGATGCCGGGCGTTAGGTTGCTTTGAGGTTCTTGACCTCGTGATTAATGCGGACGTAATCTCAGTGTATGAATTATCAGGACTACATTACTATTGACCCGAATAAACGCGGCGGGAAGCCTTGTGTGCGCGGCTTGAGGATTACAGTGTACGAAGTGCTGGAATATCTGGCCTCGGATATGACCGAAGAGGAAATCCTTGATGATTTCCCCGACCTCACGCGCGAGGACTTCAAGGCTTGCATCGCCTTTGCCGCCGACCGGGAGCGTAGGCTTGTCACCGTGCCGGCCGCATGAGGTTGCTCTTCGATGAGAATCTATCGCACAAATTGGTGCGGCTCCTCGCCGACCTCTTCCCCGATTCGATTCACGTGCGTGAGGTCGGTTTGAAAGCCGCGGATGATCCTCTAGTTTGGGATTATGCCAAGAATAATGGCCTGATGATTGTCTCGAAGGATTCGGACATGCATCAGCGGAGTTTCGTGTTTGGGTATCCGCCGAAAGTCATTTGGGTGCGGTTGGGCAATTGTTCAACCTCAGACGTTGGGCAGCTATTGCGTCGGCACTTCGCCGCCATCAAAGCGTTTTACGAAGACGATTACGCGTCGTTCCTAAGTCTATCGTAGCGCGCAACCTAACAACGGCGTGCACCCGACCCGCGCCACGCTGCCTCTCATGCACGTTGAATGGGCGCGCGGGTGATGCCGGGGGTTAGGCGCTTCAAGCTGCAAGGGGCTCACAAACGGTGACGGTAGATATTCACTATGAAAGGTAAGGCGTTATTGTTGCTCCTCGGCCTCGTCCTCTCCTGGCTTGTCTCAGGATGCAGCTTGCGCTCCTACTCTCCCGAGTGTTGGGACTTCACTAGCCTCCCGGTTGAGCAGCAGCGCGAAATCTTCGGCAAGCAGCCCGTGGAGAAGCAACTCAACTTATACCTGTGTAAGATGAGCCAACACCCCGCAGACTCATCTTACGCGGAACCCATAGCGGACCACGGCCCTGAAGTAATCCCGACCATAATCGAAAAGATGAGGAAGGTTGACGATGCCGAAAAGGCCCGCTTGCTGTATATCATGGAAGAGATGTCTCGACGTGGTTATCTGAGGCAAAGGACAGATGTCTATGCACAGTTGAGTCAGATGGTCTCGGAGATGAATGACGTTACCAGGCAAAGTTGTGAGGAGATGTTGAAGAAGATAGCCATCGACAGCGGGATAAAGCAATTCACTTATACTTCTTGCAATCATGTCTGTAGCCTTGAAGGACGCATCTAACAACGGGATGCACCCGACCCGCGACACGGCGGCTCTCATCTACAATCAATGGGGCGGCGGGTGATGCCGGGCGTTAGGCCGCTCCGAGGATGAGCCTGAGGTGAAGATAATCTATGAAACTTTGCACTGTGCTTCTCTTCGCGCTCCTAATATCCTTTGCCTCGTCACCGGCTCCGGAGGAGAAAGTCGCGAAGGAATCTGTCCGCTCGCAAGGGAAAGAGCGCACCTACTACCTTTTCATCCCTGACAAAATCAATCCCGCGACCCCCGTGCCGTTGATTGTTCTGTTGCACGGCTCGGGCCGCAACGGCCTCTCGCTCGTGGAGAAGTGGAAAGAGCTTGCGAAGAAAGAAGGGGTCATTATCGTGGGGCCGGACGCCCTGAACTCACAGGGGTGGAGGATACCGGAGGACGGGCCGGATTTCATTCACGAACTCGTCGAGGCGCTGAAAGTAAAATACCCGATCAACGCGCGCCGAGTGTACCTGTTCGGTCACTCGGCGGGGGCGGGGCAGGCTCTGTACCTTTCTCTGCTTGAGTCCGAGTATTTCGCCGCGACGGCCGTCCACGCCGGGTCGCTAAGCGCGGAGGACGGCCCGTACATTGAGCGCGCGCAGCGCAAAATCCCGATTGCAATTTTTGTCGGGACGAACGATGAATTCTTTCCGCTGCCGGTGGTCCGGGCCACGCGCGACGCTCTGAACGCCCGCGGCTTTAAGTCGGAGTTGACGGAGATAAAAGGGCACACGCATTGGTATTATGACCGGGCGGCAGAGATCAATCGCAGTGCCTGGGACTTCTTGAAAGTGCACGAGCTCAGTGGGGAGCCGAAGTATGAGCAGCATCAATTCAGCCGGTGAGGTCCTGGTGCAAATGGCAGAGACAGCGCGCGGGTGTGTCTCACCGCACTCGCCCTCACGCGGCGAGCACTGCCTCCCACATGTGCGGCACTCGCGCCCCTTCTCTCACTGTCACCGCTGAAGTGTTGAACTGTCCCTCCCTGATCTTCCGCGCCGGCTCTCTCCCGTTGACTGTCACCGTCGCATTGCTGAAGTTCTTGAAGCCGAGCATCGGGTAGAGGCGCTGCTTCACCCTTCGGTGATCCTGCTCGACGAGATTGTTCAATATTTGCTCGCCCGGGCCTTCGTCCGTGGGCGCAGCACCCCGCTCTTCGTTAGCTCTGCGCCAGCCGCATGTGTGGCAGGATAGCCGTCGGGCGTAATTCGCTCGGGAGCACCGTGCCGTTCAATTGCTCTTCTAAAGAATCGTTTGGCCGCCGCAACATCTCGGTGTTCACAAAACAGGACGGCGTCGGGAGGCCGACCACCTTTGCAAAGGTGGTCGGC
>JBJMGP010000042.1:0-28386 GCA_045807865.1 Pyrinomonadaceae bacterium | reverse complement strand
TGGCCTGCGGGTTGAGGATCGACTCGCGGACGTAGCCCTCGTCCACGGTCACCGCGCCGTCGCCCTCGATCTGCTGCTGCTTGCCGAAGAGGCCGTAGAGGGTGGGGCCGCGCCCCTGCTGCCCGCCCGGCTCGACCTGGTGGCAGGAGGCGCAGCCGCGCTGCTGGAAGAGCTTCATCCCCTGCGAGGCCGCCGACTCCGTCCCCGACCCGCCCGCGAGCCACTGCTGGTAGGCCGCCTGCTCCATCACGTAGACGTAGCCGCCCATCCCCGAGTGGTTCGTGCCGCAGTACTCGGCGCAGAAGAGGTAGTACTTGCCGGGCCTGGTCGCCTCGAACCACGTCTGCTGGTAGCGGCCGGGCACCACGTCCTGCTTGATGCGGAAGGCCGGGACGTAGAAGCTGTGGATGACATCCTCGGTCGTCATCGTCAGCTTGATGCGCGCGCCGACGGGGATGTGCAGCTCGTTGATCTCGCGCTGCCCCGTCTGGTGCTGGAACTTCCACATCCACTGCTTGGCGACGACGTAGACCTCCATCGCCTGCTGCGGCGCGCGGTACGCCTTGAAGAAGATCGACGCGCCCCAGACGAAGATGGTCATGGCGATCAGGAGCGGGATGATCGTCCACGTCAGCTCCAGCACCATCGAGCCGGCGATGGGGCGCGGCAGCTCCGCGGCATGCCGCCGGCGGTACTTGACGGCGAAGAAGATGATGGCCGCCGAGATGGCCAGCGTGAAGAAGGCCGTCAGCGTCACGAGGTAGACGTAGAGCGCGTCCACGTGCGGCGCGAAGGTCGAGGCCTGCTCGGGCGAGAACGGCACGGGCAGGCTTACATTCGGTATCGGAATCGACTGCATCAGGTTCACTAAGGACTCCCCTTCCCCCGAAGGGTCGGTACTCTGGCGGCCCCCTCTCAGTTTAGACCGGCCCGCCGACGCTCAACTCCTGCTCCCAGCTCTCCTCGCGCCGCTTCGTCTTCCGCACCAGGTAGAGGATGAGTGCGACGACCCCGAGCACCGTCAGCACGCCCGCCGCGCGCAGGACGCCCATCACCGGCGCGAAGCGCCCGGAGGCCGGGTCGTAGTGGTAGCAGAAGAGCAGGAGCGAATCGACCGGCGACCCGACCTTGCCCTCCGACGCCTCGACGAGCGCGAGCCTCAAATCTTTCGGCGCGTAGTCGATGCCGTAGAAGTAGTGCGAGAGCCTGCCCGAGGGCGTCGCCACCATCACGGCCGAGGCGTGCGCGAACTGCTGCGACTGCTCGTCCCACGCGTAGCGGAAGCCGACCGAATCGGCGAGCGCGTCGATGGAAGCCTTGTCGCCCGTCAGGAAGTGCCACCCCGCTTCGGCCCCCTCGCGCTTGTAGCGGCGCAGGTAGGTCTCCTTCTTCTTCGCGGCCAGCTCCGGCCCCTCGCGCGGGTCGAAGCTGACGGTGACGACCTCGAACTCCTTGCCCGCCGTGAAACTGAGCGCCTGGAACGCTCCGACCGCGCCGTTCAAGACCTGGTTGCAGAGCATCGGGCACTCGTAGTAGACGAGCGTCAGGGCGACCGGCCTCCCCTTCGCGAAATATTCGCCGAGCCGCACCTCGCGCCCCGACTCGTCGCGGAACTTGAGGTCGAGCGGGATCTGGTTGCCGAGCCGCTGCTCGATGTTGACCTGCTTCAAGACCTCGGTCGATTTGCCCGTCGGCACCGGCCCCACCGGCGGCTGCGCGTACTGCCCGAGGGCGGCGGGCGGTGAACAGTAGGCGGCGAGCAGTAGGAGCCCGACCGCCGTCAACACTCGCCTCAACAACTCCGCCTTAAACTTGCTTCTCACAAAACTTCTCACTTCCTGACAAACGCCTACTGGTGCTTCTGCTCCGGCTGCTGGCCGGAGCTGGACTCGGCGGGCGTCGTCTCCCGGGGCGCGGCGTTCGGCGCGGGCGGCTGTCCGCCCTGCGGCGCCGGCTGCTGTTTGGCGCGGCGCTCAAGGTAGAGGTCGATGGCGCGCTCGACGGGGATGCGCGCGGTGCCCGCCTGCTGGTCGGCCCAGCCGTACTCCTTCAGCTCGTGCTGCCACTCCTGGTTGACCAGTATCCACTCCGACCAGGGCTGCGGCACGTGGCTGGTCTGCGTGCTGTAGGAGAGGTCTTGCCGCTTCCCCTGGTCGTTCGTCACCGCCCAGCCCGGCGCGAGTTGGAGTCGCGGCTCGGGCGGCAGGCGCTCCTCGCCCTGCCGCGCCAGGGGCGACGGGTCGAGCTCCTGCGACTTCTCGCGCGCGAGGAAGAACTTGAACATCAGGAGCATCGCCAGGCAGACGACGATGGTGAAGAACGTCAGCCCGCCCACGAACCAGAGCAGCGGGCGCACCGCCACGTCCGACTCCTCGTGCGCCACGTCCGGGTTCGTGATGTAAGACACGTCCGGCGTCTCGTGGATGCTGTCCCGTCTACGCTTGCCGTGAGCCATAAGACCTCAAGTAGTCAGTAGCCAGTAGTCAGTAGAAACCCTTTCCTTTCGATTGTCAGAGTCAGCGACCGCGGCGCGGAGCGCTACCGTCTCCTGACTACTGTCTCCTGACTACTACCTCAGTGGTGTCCCTCCGCCGGGGCGATGGCCTGTCCGAGGTCTCGCTCGCCGAGCGGGAGCAGCGGGCGGCCGGCGAGCTGCCCGAAGTAGAACCAGAGCCAGATGCCGCCGAGGCCCAGGGCCATCGCCAACATCGGCAGGAAGCTGCGCAGGACATCGCCCGCGCCCCACTCGCCCTCGCCGCCTTGGTGCACCGAGGGGGCGAAGAAGAAGACCAGATCGACCAGGCGCATGAAGATCATCAACAGCGCGATGCGCCTCAGGCTCCGCGGCACGCGCTTGCGGTTCCGGGAGAGCAGCAGCACGAAGGGCAGCGCGAAGTGGAAGAGGATGATGGCGAGCCCTATGAACTGCCAGCCGCCGCGCAGCCGCCGCAGGTAGAAAGGTATCTCCTCCGGCAAATTCCCCGCCCAGGTGATGAGGAACTGCGAGAAGGCGAAGTAGGCGTAGAGCATCACGAGCGCGAGCAGGAGCTTGCCCCAGTCGTGGAAGTGCAAGGGCTGGTAGGCGTGCGCCATCGGCTCGCGCGAGCCCAGGTAGGTCGCCACCGTGATGATGAAGGCCAGCGCCGACAACCCCCACCCGGCCATGATGATGAGGCCGTAGATGGTCGAGAACCAGTGCGGCTCCAGAGACATCCCCCAGTCGATGGCCGCGAACGTCACGGTCAACCCGAACAGAAGAATCCCCGGCCCCGAGATGTCCTGCATCTTGCGCCGCAGGCGCGGGTCGGCCGTCCTGTCCTGCTGCGCCGACCAGCTGCTCAGGATGTACGTGAAGGCGAACCAGATGGCGAAGTAGACGACGGCGCGGATGATGAAGAACAGGGGGTTGAGGTACGCGCTCTTATGCTTGAGCGCGTCGTCCCCGTTGACCACCGCCTTGTCCGACCACTCGTAGACCGAGTGGCCGTGCTCGTGGACGAAGAGCGAGATGACGACGGGGATGAAGAGCACCGCGCAGAGCGGGAGGCAGCGCGTCGCCGCCTCGAACAGACGGCGGCTGGTGATGGCCCACGCCCCGCCCGTCATGTGGCCGAGGCAGAGCCACGCGAGGCTCCCGACCGAGATGCCCGTCACGAAGAAGAAGCCGACGAGGTACGAGCGCAGGACGTGGACGAGCCCGCCGTAGCCCGCGGTCTGCCCCATCAGGAAGGCCAGCACGGCGCCGACGACGAGGAAGGCCACGCCGACGAGCAGCGCGCGGCTGCGGTAGCGCCCGAGGTCGGCGGGGGCGTCGAAAGTGTGTGTGGTGGTCGCTTCCATCCTAGTGCTGCTCTCCCCCCCGCTGCGACTGCAAGGGCGTGCCGCCCTCGCCGTGCTCGCCGGCCGACGGCTCCGCGGCCGTCCTCACACGGTTCTGCTCGTCGGGCGAAAGCTCTTCGAGCTTGAGTCGGCGGCTGAGCTGGAGCGCGCGCAGGTACGCGATGATCTTCCAGCGGTCTTCCGCCGGCACCTGCGCCGCGTAGTCGGGCATCGCGCCCCAGCCGTTCGTAATCACGTCGAAGAAGTGCGACGCGGGCGTGCGGTTCTCCTGGAGCCGGTCGTCGTAGAACGAGGGCGGCTTCTGGAAGCCGCGGCGGACGATCATGCCGTCGCCCGCGCCCGTCATGCCGTGGCAGGCCGTGCAGTAGATCTGGAAGCGCTGGCGCCCGCGCTCCAGGGCCGCCTTGTCGATCTCGATGGGAAACAGGTCGGGCTCGCCCGTGGCCGTCGTCGCGGCGGCGCCGGACGCGCCGCCCGGGATGGTCGCGCGCACGCTCGCCAGCGCGGCCGCCGCGCCGCTGGCGCCCGTCGGCGCGCCCGCCGCCTTGCCCGTGTAGAGGTAGTCCTCGCGGTCGCGGTACTGGCCGGTCTGGCGCGGCACCGTCCCCTCCACGGTCGCGCGCGAAGAGGCCCCGTCGGGGAAGAATTTCTTGTCGCCCGGCTCGTAGTACTCGTACCGCGGCTGATCCTGCATGTCGATGCGACAACCGACAGACAGGAGACAGAAGACGGAAGTCAGGAGACAGAAGAAGGCATGACGCCGCGCGGCGCCCTTCTGACTTCTGACTTCTGTCTTCTGTCTTCCTCTCACTTCAGTGTTCGACATCTGTCACCTCACGGGGCCCGAGCGTGCGGAGGAACTCCGCCGTGCGCTCGCGGTCGAACTTGGGGTCGGTCGATTCGACGAGCACGAAGAAGCGGTCGCGCGAGGCGAGCGCGAAGTTCGGCGTGTTGAAGACCGGGTGGTACGGCTCCGGCAGGCCGTTCAGCGCGAGCATCCCGAAGACGGCGAAGAGCGCCGCCCCCAGCACCGTGCACTCGAAGGTGATGGGGATGAAGGCCGGCCAACTGTGCAGCGGCTTGCCGCCGACGTTGAGCGGGTAGCTGACGGTGAGCAGGTACCACTGCATCAGGTACCCGAGCGAGCCGCCGAGGATGCCGCCGATGAGCACGATGAGCGGCATCTTCGTCGTGTGCGCGTGGATGGCCTCGGACAACTCCTCGACCGGGTAGGGCGAGAAGGCGTCCACGCGCCGGTAGCCCTCCTCGTGGACGCGCCGCGCCGCGGCCACCGCGTCCGAAGGGTTGTCGAACTCGGCCATCAGCCCGTAGGTCGCCGGCCTGACTTTGCGCTTCCCGGCCATTACGCCTCCTCCTCCTTAATCTGCGCCTCGGGCACCATCGTCCGCATCTCGAAGATGGAGATGACGGGCAGGAACCGCAGGAAGAGGAACATCAGGAAGAAGAAGAACCCGATGGTGCCGAAGAACATGGTGAAGTCGAAGATGGTCGGCCGGTACATGCCCCACGACGAGGGGAGGAAGTCGCGGTGGAGGCTGACCGGGATGATGATGAAGCGCTCCAGCCACATCCCGACGTTGACGAACATGGCGACGACGAAGAGCCAGACGTTCGAGTGGCGCACGCGCCTGATCCAGATGACCTGCGGCGCGACCACGTTGCAGAAGATGAGCAGCCAGTAGAAGAAGGCGTAGGGGCCGACGAAGCGGTTCACCATCATGAACTCTTCGTAGGTGTTCGCGCTGTACCACGCGACGAACGCCTCGCACATGTAGCCGTAGGCGACGAGCAGCCCCGTCGCCAGCATGACCTTGGCGGAGTTCCGCAGGTGGCGCTCGGTGATGAAGTCTTCGAGCCCGTAGAACTTCCGCAAGGGGATGACGAGCGTCAGCACCATCGCGAAGCCCGCGTAGATGGCGCCCGCGACGAAGTAGGGCGGGAAGATCGGCGTGTGCCAGCCCGGGATGATGCCGATGGCGAAGTCGAAGCTGACGATGGTGTGCACCGAGAGCACGAGCGGCGTCGAGATGCCCGCGAGCAGAAGGTAGACCACCTCGTACCGCGCCCAGTGGCGCGCGCTCCCGCGCCAACCCAGGGAGGCCATCCCGTAGACGATCTGCCCGAAGCGGCTCCGCGCGCGGTCGCGGAGGGTCGCCAGGTCGGGAATCAGCCCCGTGTACCAGAAGAGCGCCGAGACGGTCGCGTAGGTCGAGACCGCGAACACGTCCCACATCAGGGGGCTGCGGAACTGCGGCTGGATGCCCATCGTGTTCGGGTAGGGGAAGAGCCAGTACGCGAGCCACGGGCGCCCGGTGTGGAGCAGCGGGAAGAGGCCCGCGCAGGCCACGGCGAAGAGCGTCATCGCCTCCGCGAAGCGGTTGATGGAGGTGCGCCACGTCTGTCTTAAGAGAAGCAGGATGGCCGAGATGAGCGTGCCGGCGTGGCCGATGCCGATCCACCAGACGAAGTTGATGATGTCGAAGGCCCAGCCGACGGGCTGGTTGTTGCCCCAGATGCCGATGCCGGTCAGCACGAGGTAGACGACCGTGCCGAACATCATGTTCGCCAGCATGAAGGAGAGGGCGAGGCCGATCCACCACGCGACGGGCGTGCGCTTGCGCAGCACGATGGAGCTGATCTTGTCCGTCACCGTCCCGAACGTGTGGCCGGGCTCGATGACGGCTGGCGTGGTGTGGATCCCCACGTCCTCGTGCGCGAAGTCGTATCTCTCTGACATAAGCCCTTACGCCTCCCCGTGCGCGCTGTTGCCGCTCTCGCTGCGCCCCGCGCCGCCCGTCCCCAACTCCTCGTTCGGGTTGCGCACCGCGCCGAGGTAGGCCGTCCGCGGGCGCGTGTTCAGGTCGGCCAGCAGGTCGTATCGGCGTTTCTGCGCGTGCAGTTTCGCCACGCGGCTGTTCGGGTCGTTCAGGTCGCCGAAGATGATGGCCTCGGTCGGGCAGGTCGCCTGGCAGGCCGTCTTGATCTCGCCGTCGCGCACCTTGCGCGACTCCTTCTCCGCCTCGATCTTCGCGTACTCGATGCGCTGGACGCAGTAGGTGCACTTCTCCATCACGCCGCGCGAGCGCACCGAGACCTCCGGGTTGCGCATCAGCTTCAGGCTCGGCGTCTCCCAGTCCTGGTAGAGCAGGAAGTTGAAGCGGCGCACCTTGTACGGGCAGTTGTTCGAGCAGTACCGCGTGCCGACGCAGCGGTTGTAGACCATGTCGTTCAGGCCCTCGGCCGAGTGCACGGTGGCGTGGACGGGGCAGACGGGCTCGCACGGCGCGTTCTCGCAGTGCTGGCAGGGCACGGGCATGAAGTAGACGCCGTCGGGCGCTTGTGTCGCGCCGCGGAAGTAGGCGTCCACCCGCAGCCAGTGCATCTCGCGCGAGCGCGAGACCTGCTCCTTGCCGACGACGGGGATGTTGTTCTCGGCCTGGCAGGCGACGACGCAGGCGTTGCAGCCGACGCAGGTCGCCGTGTCGATGACCATCCCCCACTTGTAGCCGCGCTTGCCTTCGGCCTCGTGCTCTGAGTAGTCCCACTGCGGATACATCGTCTCGCCGCCCTCGGGCTCGCGGTTCTCGCCCGCGGGCTGCGGCGGCTCCTTCTTGTGCTCGCGCTCGGGCGAGAGCGTCGGGTCGCGCGTCCACTCGCCGAAGGTGCCGGCGCGGACGATCTCGCGCCCCTCCATGCGGAAGTGTATCTGCGTGCAGGCGAGGTTGTAGCTGTCGCCCGTCACCTCGACGCCGAGGCCCGTCCCCGACCACATCGCGTCCGACGTGCGCAGGTCGTAGGCGTTGAAGCCGCGTCGCCCCTCGCGCAGATTCCCGCCGACGCGCCCCGAGCGCCAGCGGCCGTAGCCGAGCTGGACGGTCACCACGTCGTCGGGCTGCCCCGGCAGGATGAAGACGGGGACGTACATCTCCTCGTGCATCTTGTTGTTCTTGTCGGGGAGCACGCGCCCCCTGTAGGTGAGCCGCAGCGTCTCGGCCTCGACTTCGCCGCCCTTGTAGTTGAGGCGGTTGACGCGGCGCGGGCCGCCGGGCTCGACCGCGCCGTCGGGCTCCATGCCGACGCCGAGCTTCTCCGCGGTCGCCGGGCTGATGATGGCGACGTTGTCCCACGTCAGCTTCGTCAGGGGCTTGGGCAACTCCTGCAACCAGCCGTTGTTCGAGAAGCGCCCGTCGTGGATGGACGGGTCTGTGCGGAAGACGATCTCGAACGCGCCCGCCGGCTGGGCCGGCGCGGTGACGGCCGTGCCCGCCGGGAGCCCCGCGACGAGCGTGAGGGGGATCGTGCCCGCGCCGCCGCCGGCAGGCTTCCTGGCCGAGTTGGCGACGAAGCCGTCATTAAGAGCCTTGCGCCAGGCGCGCTCGAAGGCGGCGTCGGGCGTCGCCGAGCCCGTCGAAGGGCCGGTCGAAGGCGCGGCGCCGGCCGATGCCGGCCCGGTGCTCGAAATCGGGGCCGCCGCGCCGCCGCCCAGAGGCGGGGCGCCGGCGCCACCGTTCGCGCCGGCCGCGGCCGGGGTTGACGAAGGCGCCGCGGGTGACGAAGGGGCCGGGCCTGAAGCGCCCGGGGTGGCGGCCCCGGGCGCACTGGCGGCCGAGGCGCCGGCCAAGAGCAGGCCGCGCCCCTCGGTCAGCCAGTACTGGCGGACGATGTCGTAGCCACGGCGGTCGGGACTATCCGTGAAGGCCGCGAGCAGCTCGCACGCGCTCTTGCCGTTGTAGAGCGGCGTGATGAGCGGCTGCTGGATGGTGACCGTGCCGTCGTAGGCGCGCGCGTCGCCCCACTCTTCGAGGAAGTGCGTCTGCGGGATGTGCCAGTGGCACAGCTCCGAGGTCTCGTCCTCGTACGGCGAGAGGTGGACGGCCAGGCGCACCTTCTTCATCCGGCCGGCGTCGAGCTTGAGGTCGGCCGGCGTCGTGTAGACGGGGTTGCCGCCGACGATGACGAGGAGCTCTACGGCGCCCGCGTCCACCTCCGAGACGAGCGTGCGCAGGTCGTTCAACTGGTCGGTCGGGTTCTCCTCGATGGGCTCGACGTACGTGACGGTCTTGCCGACCGCGCCGAGCGCCGTGTTCATCGCGTGCGCGAGGGCGTGTATCTCCGGCGCCGCTTCGTCGCCCGCGATGACGAGGCACGCGCCCGCGTGCGCCTTGAGGTCGGCGGCGATCTTGTTGAGCTGGTCGTCCGATGTGGCCGCGCCGCCCCCGAGCGCCGGGCTCGACGCGCCGACGGCCGCCGCGAGGCCGCGCACGTAGTCCGCGAACTGGCTGGGCTTGAGCGCGACGCGGTTGTCCGCGAAGAAGCCGGTGTTGGTCGGCGTCGTCTCGACGGCGTAGAGCCTACAAATCTCCCGCGCGTCGCCGTCGCTGGCGCGGCGGCGCGAGGCGAAGTCGCGCGCGTAGCGCAGAGCGCCCGGGCCGCATTCGAGGAAGTTCGAGTCGAGCGAGAGCACGCGGTCGGCCGCGGCGAAGTTATAGACGGGCGTCGCGAAGCCGCCCGCGGCCTGCCGCACGCCCAAAGAGCCGTTGTTGTTGCCGGCGGGCTCCCACTGGTACCAGCGCGCGCCGGGGTAGCGGCGCAGGATGTCGCGCATCAGCTCGCCGACGGTCGGCGACGTGACCGTCTCGGTCAAAAACCTGAGCCCCGCGCCCTGCTTGCCGCGCTGCCCTTCGAGCGCGGTCAGGATTTCGCCGAGGAAGTTCGAGTAGTTGCGCAACTCGCCGCGGTTGACGATGGTCTGCGAGCGGTCGGGGTCGTAGAGCCCGAGCACCGAGGCCTGCGCGTACACGTCGGCCGCCCCCTGGCTCGCCGGGTGGAGGTCGTTCCCCTCGACCTTGACGGGGCGCCCCATGTAGCTGCGCACGAGCAGCGGCGCGCAGCCGCCCGTGAAAGGCATCGCGGTGGCGAAGTAGAGCGCCTTGCCGGGGACGATCTCCTCGGGGTTGCGGACGTACGGGACGATGGTCTCGGGCGGCTGGTACGAGCAGCCCGTCAGCCCCGCGAGCGCGAGCGACGCGCCCATCAGCTTCATGAACGTGCGGCGGTCGGTCGAGTCGTCCCACTCCGAGGCGTGCTGCGGGAACTCCTGGTGGAGGAGTTCCTCGAACTCCTGCGTACCCGAAAGCTCTTCGAGACTCTGCCAGTACTCGCGCCCGCGCTTCTCCTGGAGCTTCGCGCGCACGCCCTCGATGGAGACGGGGCGTTTGCGAATCTGGTACAGCTCGGGGAAAGTGTCTTTGATGTGCATCCTGCTTATCCTGAGCGGTCTATCTGTGGCACGTCGAGCAGCTCGTGATGGTGGCCGCGTCGCGGACGCGGTACTCGCGCTTCAAGTCCCGCCCGAGCCTGATGCGGCTCTCCGCTAGATTCTCGCCGAGGCGGTTCTCCGAGTTGGCCGTCACGCCTGCCGCCGGGTCGCCCTCGATGTTCCAGCCCATGTTGGTGATCTGATCCTTGGGGCGCAGGTAGCGCTCGGGCTCGCGGTGGCAGGCGAGGCACCACTCCATCTGGAGCGAGGCGGACTGGTAGACGGCCGGCATCGTGTCCACGCGCCCGTGGCAGGAGGCGCAGCCCACGCCCTTGTTGACGTGGATGGAGTGGTTGAAGTAGACGAAGTCGGGCAGGTCGTGGACGCGCGACCACTCGATGGGCTTATTGTCCTTGTAGCTGGCGCGGACGATTTCGAGGTACGGGCTCTCGTTCCAGATCTGCGAGTGGCAGTTCATGCAGGTCTTGGTCGGCGGCATGCCGGCCGTGTTCGAGGTCTCGACCGAGGTGTGGCAGTAGCGGCAGTCGATGCCGTCGTCGCCGACGTGGTGCTTGTGCGAGAACTGGACGGGCTGCTGCACCTCGATGTACTGGCCCGTGTTGTAGGAGGAGCGGTTGATCTCGGCGAGCACCCAGAGCGAGGCGGCGACGAGGAAGACGCCGCCGAAGATGCTGACCTTGGCGATGGTGTTGGTGCTGTGGTGGAAAATCTGCATGCTCTTCCCCGACCGTCTTGTGACTCCTGGAACGAGGCCGGTGTGACTCCGGTCACCTGCCGGCCCGGCCGGGCGCCTGCGCGCCCGCGGCGCCGCGGGGAGAAGGCGCCCGTGACCCGGCGCGCCCACATGAACGGCGCCCCGGCCGACGCCTGCGGCCTTCCGCCCTGCGGAGGGAAAGCGCGCTTCCGCGAAAGCCTTCTCGGCTGCACCACCAAACTTAAGAACTGCTTCGGTGCCCTAGTGATACTACTTTTTTCCGCGTCGGGCAAGCACGAATCCAAAATTTAAGTATGATTATTAGCGCACGTTGCGAATTAAAGATTCTAATAAAACAATTCGCGGGAAGAGACCGTGCGCACGGGCACAAAGGGGCGCGGGCCTGACGCCCGCGCCCTTTCCGACATCCACCGACGCTTACCGCGGCGCCTCGATTGAAGCAATGGGGCGTAAGTCTAATATTTCGGCGTGATGGCGGGTGAGAATTTCGTTGACCGCGCTCCGTAACGGGGGTACAAATTCTGCGCGCCGTCGATAACCTGTTAACGCCCCCGGCGCGGTAACCTCTACGGTTATGTACAGTCTCCCGTACGGCCTCGCTTTCCGGTACTCACGTCTGACTTTGACAGGAGAGACGCCATGAACGCTCACAGCCTCCGCTCGACATTTCGTCGTCAAACCTTTGTCCCCTTAACCGCCGCCTGCTTGTTTCTGATCGTCGCCGTGTGTGGGTTCGTCGCGAGTAGGGCACAGTCTGATGAGAAGGAGGAGCGGGAGGTGGTGGAGAAAATCCCGAAACATCTTCCGATTAAGGTGAAGGTCAAGAAGCCGGAGAAGCTGAAGGACGCGAAGAACGAGGACTGGCTCGGGGAGTTGGAGGTGGAGGTCACCAACACCGGGAGGAAGCCGGTTTACTACTTGCACATCTCCCTCTTCCTGCCGGACGTGTTTGCTCCAAACGGTCGCAACTTCGGCTACGGGTTCGAGTACGGGCGCGGGGCGCTAGTCGCCTTGGACGAGCCCGTGCGGCCCGACGACGTGCCGCTCCAGCCTGGCGAGGTCGTCATCCTCAAGGTGCCTGCGGAGCAGGCAGAGCTTTGGAAGAAGGGCAGGGCTCGGGGCGATAGGGCCAACCCGAAAAAAATTGAACTCATTTTTGACTACTTAAACTTCGGCGACGGCACGGGGTTCGTGGGCGGGAAGCCCTTGCCGGAGATAAAAGAGCGGGGAGCTAATGCCACTTGCCCGGCAGGCGACAGCAACGCCATGGAAGCGACATCCGCGGCATACCCGCCGCGGAGTTATTACCCGGAAGTGGCCTCTCTCGCAAAGTATCTTCTGCCTCCGGCTGGCCTGGTGCCAGCCTCTTTTTTTAGTAAACCCGCCCTACCCGCTCCGGCAGCAAGGCAGGACCTCTGCTGCACGTCCCCGTGCGCGCGATTAGCAGCCGCCACCGACCAAGGTTGTGAGTGTCCAATAGGGTTGAGAAAAATCGCTCGGCCAGCCTCCTGCTCCGACCCTGCTGGTTCTTGCGGCTCGATAAGGTACCAAGAATTGGAGTGTATGGTTAACGGAGAGAAACGGTTCTGCGAGCAGAGTTTCATCAATCCTGGGTGTGCCGCCCCGACCCCGACGCCCCTCTCGGAGATTGGTGCGGGCGGAGGTTGCCCCGACCCGCCCCCAACCTACTCCTGCGGCCAGGTGATACCCGAGACGAACTGCCCTTACAACGCCTTAGTTGACAACACCTGCTACTCGCCCGTGCTCGTCGACGTGAACGGCGACGGCTTCTCCCTCACCGACGCCGCGGGCGGGGTCGCCTTCGACTTCGACGGCAACCCGGGCGGGGCGAAGGAGCGACTCTCATGGACTGCCGCCGGGGCGGACGACGCGTGGTTGGTCTTAGACCGTAACGGCAACGGCGCCATCGACAGCGGCCGCGAGATGTTCGGCAACGTCACGCCGCAGCCGCCGACCAGTGACCCGGCCAACGGCTTCAACGCACTCTCCTCCTTCGACCGGCCCGCAAGGGGTGGCAACGGCGACGGCATCATAGACGAACGCGACGCAGCTTTCGCTTACCTGCGGCTGTGGCAGGACGTGAACCATAACGGCGTCTCGGAGGCGGGCGAACTGCACACGCTTCAGTCGCTCGACGTGGCGCGGCTGCACTTCGACTACAAGGAGTCGAAGCGGACGGATGCGTACGGCAACCAGTTCCGCTACCGCGCGAAGGTGGACGACGCGAAGGGGGCGAAGGCCGGCCGCTGGGCGTGGGACGTGTTCCTCGTCGCGGGGCAGTAGAGGATAGAAGGCAGACTTCAAGGCTAAGCGCCCGGCAGCACTTAAGTGCTGCCGGGCGCTTAGCCTTGCACGTCGTCGGTCTTCGTCCCTAACGCCGGCCGAAGACGAGGACGAGGAGAAGGATGACGAAGAGGATGGAGAGAACGAGGAGGAGAATCTTCCAGACGCTGTAGGGGCGCTCGCCCTGCACCTCGCCGGTGCGGCCGTTGACGACGACCTGGTAGACCTTGTCTTGAAAACGGTAGGCGCCGACGTAGACGGGGAGCAGGAGGTGCTTGAAGGTGACGGCCGAGTACTGCGTCGCGACGTTCGAGACGCGCTGCTCGTCGCCGCCGATGTCCCGGCGCACGTCCGCGTCGATGACGGGCGCGGCCGCCTGCTTCGCCAGCTCGAAGCCCTCGGCGAGGCTGACTTGGTAGCGCTGCGCCTTGTAGCCCGACAGGTACCGCGGGTCGTACGCGGTCAGCTCGCCCATGTCCCACGGCTCCAGCGCCGCGAGTCGCGGCGGCGGCAGAGACTTCGTGGCGGGGACGAGGATGTCGTCGAACCAGCGCTCGACCGTGCCCGAGGCGTTGTGCCAGCGTGTGTGCCGCACCTGCCGCGAACGCTGCACGCTGTTCCCCTGCGCGTCGCGCTCGGTGTAGTACTCGGTCGTGTAGTAGTACTCGCCGCGCTCCCCCTCGTAGCGGCTTACGGTGTAGGCGTCGTACGTCCAGAAGGGGATGTAGACGCCGCTGATGCCCTCTTGCGCGGCGAGCCGCTTCAGAGCGTTCGGCGCGAACCAGAGCGAGCCGAGCCACTTCCCCAGAGAGCCCGTGGCCGCGTCCTGCGTCAGGCGGAAGGGGAGGACGCCCTCGGGCGCGACGACGGGGTCGGCCGAGCGCGGCTGCGCGACGAGTGGGCTGCCGCAGAAGTCGCACTCGCCGGCGACCAACGGCGGCGTGAAGGTGACCGTGGCGCCGCACGTCTGGCAGGCGACTTCGAGCGCCCCCTCGGCGAGCGTGCCCATCTGGTCGGCGTGCAGTTGGAGGTACTCCTCGTAGGAGCGCTCCTCGACGGCGCCGGCCGGCGGCTCGATGCGCTCCTCGCGCCCGCAGTAAGGGCAGGTCAGATTCCCGCCCTCCGGCGCGAACTGCAAGTCCGCCCCGCACCCCGGGCAGCGAAAGCGGTGGACTTTCGGTTGAGAGTCTGTCTGTTGCTGCATGTGTCTACTGACCGTTTAAGCTCGACAGCTGCGGGTTAGAGCGGCGGCGCCAGACGAAGCCGTCGAGGATGTAGTGGGTCGCCTGCGGGAGCGCGAGCAGAGGGACGAGGAAGAGCTTGAAGGTGTCCCAGTCCCAGCCCGCCCCGAAGAGCCACGCGCGCTCGTGCCAGACGCCCCGATCCCAGAACAGTTCCTCGGCGTAGGCCAGCACCCACAGCGTCGCGAGGAAGACCGGCCAGCGCGCGAGGCTCCGGTAGACCTTCCCCGTTTGCGGCGCGCGCGCACGCGCGTACCACCAGACGAGCGCCATGTAGGGCACGCCGTGGAGAAGGACGTTCGTCACCGTGAAGGCGTAGTCCGAGTCGTACGCGACGATCCCGACGTACCAGCAGACGGCCGTCGTCAAGACGACCAGGTCCTTCCCCGGATGGCCGCGCCCCGCGACCAGCCACGCGTGCGCCGAACGCACCGCGTACGCGCCGAGCGCGAGACAGTAGAGCACGAACGCCGCCGACTCGACCCACGCGGGCACGCCCGCGAAGTCCCCCGGCAGGAACCACCAGAACCGCCGCGGCAGGTGCGCGTGCCAGTACGCGAGCGGGTAGAGCGTCGCCATGTAGACGGCCGCCGCGTCCACACACCACCCGGCGCGCCCGCGCTCGCCCGCGCGCCCGCGGTAGAGCGCCACCCAGCCGTACTGCTGCCGCACGAAATGAAAGACCGCGAGGTACGCGAGCGCCCGCCAGAAGAGCGCCGCCGACTCGGAGTAGAGCGCCACCGACATCACGAACGCGACGGCCGGCGCCAGCGCGTAGAGCGACCAACGCCGCTTCAACTCCTCCGCGTCGAAGTAGACGCGGAAGGCCGTCGCGTAGACGTGCGCCACGTCCACCAGCAGCACCGCCGGCACCCACGCCCACTCCGGCGAATCCCCCTCCAAAGCCCCCGCGCGCGCGCCGACCCACAGCAGCAGGAGCGAGACAAGCGCGCTCCCGCCGAACACGCACACGTCCACCCGCGGCGAGAAGAGCCACCAGGAATCTCGCCTCGCGGCCGGCAGAGAGTCGGCGGCCGGGACTGCTTCGACGCTGGTTAAAGGTTCGGCGGACATACGCGCGCGGCGCGGCCGAGTTTATACTAGACCTCTTGCAAAAGTCAGTACCGCCTGCGGTAGCGGGCGGGTCTCTTTCACTCGGCGCGGGCCTTTGCCGCAGCACGCACCCGCCCGCTACCGCAGGCGGTACTGACCTGGTTATACAGATGACCGAACAGAACGGACACGCCGAGACGGCGAAGCAGCGGCGAGCGCGGCGCGCGCTCGAACGGCAACTCGACTACCAGCGCGCGAAGGCCGCGAAGGCGCGCGGGCACGAGGCCGACTACGTCGAGGCGATGCGGCTGCGCTCGGCGCGCGTGCGCGAGAAGCTGGAGCGCGTGCGCGCGATTGAGCCGGACGCGCGCGTGCTCGAAGTCGGGAGCGGCGCGCACGGGCTCGTCTTCTACTTCGGCACGACGCGCGGCGTGGGCGTAGACCCTCTGGCCTGCGACTACGCGGCGCTCTTCCCCGCTTGGCAGCACCGCGGGCGCACCATCGCCGCCGCCGGCGAGCGCCTCCCCTTCGCCGACGCCTCGTTCGACGTGGTGCTCTGCGACAACGTCGTCGATCACGCCGAAGACCCCGCGGCCATCGCGCGGGAACTGACGCGCGTGCTCAAGCCCGGCGGCCTCCTCTACTTCACGGTCAACTTCCACCACTCGGTCTACTCGGCCGCCGCGCGCCTCCACTCCGCCTGGAACGCCGCCGGCCTCGGCTTCGAGGTCGGCCCCTTCGCCGACCACACCGTCCACCTCACCCTCGACGCCGCGCGCGCCCTCTTCGACGGGCTCCCCCTGCGCGTCATCGACGAGCACGGCAACGTCTCGGACGCCAAACGTGCCGCGCGCCTGCGCCCGCCGCGCCACGCCGGCGACCGCCTCAAACGCCTCTTCTTCAAGAACGCCCTCTACGAACTCCTCGCCGAGCGCGAGTAAGCGGGCGAATGAATTAACAGGGATGGACAGGGTGTGCAGGATCAAGATTTAAACCCTTATCCTACCCATCCTCTCCATCCCTGTTAATCATTCCTACTTAACCCCGCATGCTCTCAGTCTTGAGGCCGCGGGCGGAGAGGACTTCCTCGGCGGCGCGGAGGCCGTGGTCGAATGCCTCTTCGAAGAGGGCGACGCCGGAGAGGTCTGTGTGTGCGAAGTGGACGGGGCCGAAGGGCTTTTGAGCTTTGACCCTTGCGCCGCCCCATTGGAAGCCGACGCGGGGGCGGATCATGGCGTGCCCCCAGCGCATCACGTCGAGGCGTCGGGTGAGCGTGCGCAGGTCGCGGTGTGCGCGACCGAGGTCGGAGAGCGCGACCTCGGCCCACTCGTCGCGGCCGGCGGAGAGGAGGCGTGCGCGTGCGTCGCGCGGGCTCTGTTTGGTGAGCGGGTAGTAGTATGTGAAGACTGTCGGGCCGCGCTCAAGCCCGCGCTGGTGCGTGGCCGTGACGTAGCCGAGCGCGGGGCTCTCGTAGAGCACGTTGTCCCAGGCCGCCGGGAAGCCGAGCCCCGCGCGCGGCCGTTCGGAGAGGAAGAGGTTGGCGACCATCCACGCGCCGTACTCGAACTCCGCGACGTGCGGCGGACACGTGCCCTCGCGGTAAGACTTCAGCAAATACTTCGTGAGAAACTGCGGCGCCGCGAAGACGACGTGCCCCGCCCGAAACCCCAACGCCTCGCGCCCTTCGCGCCCGACGGCGACGACCTCGACCCCGCCCGGACTTTCGTCCACACGACTTTCAACCGTCCGCACGTCGGCGACCGCCAGCCCGAGGCGGACGTGCGCCCGCGACTTCTCGTAAAGGTGGCGCACGAGGCGGCCGTTCCCCTCGGGCCACGTGATGAGCGGCTGCGACTCCGCGCCCGGCCCCTTCATGCGCGAGGCGAAGTAGAAGAGCCCTGCCCACGCGCTCGCCTGCTCGACGCCCATCCCGTAGTCGTCGCGGCACCCGTAATCGACGAGCCAGCGCAGGCGCTCCGAAGTGAGGCCGCGCGCGCGCATCCACTCGCCCATCGAGATGCGGTCGAGCGCGGAGACCTCCGCGTCGTCCGAACAGAGTGAGACCGGGATGGCGAACGCCCGCCGCCCCTTCCCGTCGCGCCACGCAGCCCAACGGTCAACCTCCGCGTTGAAGAGTCGGAGCTGGCGCGCGTCCTCCTCGTTCGCGCCCGCGTGCAGGTAGAGCCCCTCGTACCAGCGCCCGCGGTAGTAGACGCGCTCCTCCGGGTCGCGGCAGAGGAACTGCTCGCCGACGACCGGCTCGCCTTCGGCGTCCGAGCCTTCGAGCACGCCCAACTCGTCCAGCAGCGCGACGAGCGCGCGGTTCCCCTTCTGCGGCGCCGGCACGTAGTGCGCGCCCCAGGGGTAAGGCACCACGCCGTGCTCTTCGCCCGAGCGCGCCGTCCCCCCCGGCGCCGGTTCGAGTTCGAGCAGCACGAAGTCTTCAAAGCCCGCGCGCAGAAACCTCCACGCCGCCGCGAGCCCGGCCACGCCGCCCCCGACGATGACGACTCCCGCCCGCTCCCACGTCTCCGGCTCCGGCCGCAGCCCGTCGCGGATGAGATGGCCCAGGCCGTCCGACGCGCCGACGATCTCTCCCTCCGGCAGAGGCGGCGGCGCCTCCCGCCGGCCGCACGCCGCGAGCGCGAACGGCGCGCCGAGGAAGGCCGCCAGCAACTCTCTTCTCGTGAGCCCTCGTCCTGCCATAGAGTCCGCGCAGCCCTCAGTGCCCCTTGATTTTCAGAATCAGCATGACGACCTGGACGGCGGTGAGCGCCAGCACGGCCGCGATGGAGAAGTACCGGAGGAGCTTCGGGACGCGCTCGCGGGGCTGCAACGAGACGGCGAAGAAGAGGGCGATGGCGGCCCAGTAGATCGAGTCGAAGACGTTTCCCGTGGCCACCGCGGCGGTGGCGACGACGACGTAGATGCCGACGATCCAGCGCATCTTCCGACGCTTCCCGACCGCGTCCGGGTTCTCCCCGGGTTCCGCTTTCGCGACGCAGCCGGGCTTCGCCTTCGTCAGCCCACCCGGCGTCGAAACGCGCGCGGCCGACTCGTACCATTGCGGCTCCCCGGTCGCGGGCTTCGTCGGCTCCTGCCTCTTCATCCGCGCCTCCCCTTATTCGTAGCGGCGCCACTCGGCCTCGTAGTAGCGGACGAGCGACTGGTTGTCGAGCCGGTTGACCTCGACGGGCACCGGCCCGAGGTCGGCCGAGAGCATGAACATCGCGGGGAGCGAAGCGTCGTCCAGGAACTTCAGCGCGACCTGCGGCGCGTGCGCGGGGATGTCGAACGGCTCGCGGCGCGCGAGGGCGAAGCCCCAGACGCCGAACGAGGGGACGGCCGTGTAGTAGGGCCGCACCTGAAAGCCCGCGGCTTCGAGCGTGCGCACGATGCACCAGTAGGAGTTGCGCGCGAAGAGCGGCGAGGTGGACTGCACGCTCACGGCCGCGTCGGGCGCGAGGCGCTGTCTGAGCAGGCGGTAGAAGCGCGTCGTGTAGAGCTTCCCCAACGCGAAGCTGTTCGGGTCGGGGAAGTCAACGATGGCCGCGTCGAAGGGCGGCGCGTCGCGCTCCAACCAGATCATCGCGTCCTCGTTGACGACGCGGACGCGCGGGTCTTCAAACGAGTTCTGGTTCAAGCGCGCGAGCGGCGGGAAGCGGTGCGAAAGCTCCGTCATGTCCGGGTCGAGGTCTACGAGCACGACCTCCTGCACGGACGGGTACTTTAAGATTTCGCGCAGCGCGAGGCCGTCGCCGCCGCCGAGCACGAGCACCCGCCTGACCGCGCGGCCGCCCTCGGCGGCGAGCGCCAGCGCGGGGTGGACGAGCGCCTCGTGGTAGCGGTACTCGTCGGCCGAGGAGAATTGCAGGTTGCCGTTGAGGAAGAGCTGGAAGCCCGCGCGGTTGCGCGTGACGACGATGCGCTGGTAGTGCGTCGTCTTCGTGTAGACGATGTCGTCGGCGAACATCGCGTCCTCGGCGAGCGAGGTCAGCGCGTCGGCCTTCACGAACGCGACGGCGAGCAGCGCCAGCACCACACACGCCTGCGCGCGCAGCCGCGTCACCGGGCCGCCGATGATGGGGCGCATCAGCCACGTCGTCCACAGGCCCACCCCCGCGTTGAGGAAGCCGAAGAGGAGCGACGTGCGCACGAGCCCGAGCTTGGGCACGAGGAAGATGGGGAAGAGCAGCGACGCGATGAGCGCGCCCGCGTAGTCGAAGGCCAGCACGCGCGCGACCAGCTCTTTGAAGTCGAGGTGGTCTTTGAGGATGCGCATCAGCAGCGGAATCTCCAGACCGACCAGCACGCCGATGAGGAAGACGAGCGCGTAGAGCACGACGTGGAAGTAGCTCAGGTGGGCGAACGAGAGGAAGAGCAGCGGCGCCGACGCCCCGCCCAGCACCGCCACGGCCAGCTCCACGTCCACGAACCGCCGCGCCAGGTCGCGCTCGATGAACCGCGAGAGCCAGGCGCCCGCGCCCAGCGCCGACAGGTAGATGCCGATGATGAGCGAGAACTGCGTCACCGAGTCGCCCAGGACGTACGACGCCAGCGTCCCCGCCAGCAGCTCGTAGACGAGCCCGCAGGTCGCGATGACCAGGACGTTGAGGAAGAGGATGGGAGTTCGGTTCATAAAGCAGTAGGCAGTCGCCGCGTCAGCGGCGTTTGAGCTTAGCCCGGCCTTTCAAGGCCGGGACAGCCCGGAAGGCTCAGGCGTCGCTGACGCGACGTGGCGACGTTGTTGTTCACCCCACCCGTCCTTGAAAGGCCGGGCTAAATTCAACCGCCGCTGACGCGGCGCTTTCGTCTGCCTGCCGCCTCCTTCCTTTCACCCCTGTATCGCCGCGGCGATGATGATGGAGATGCCGATGATGATGGCGCCGATGACGACGGCCAGCGCCACGTTCTGATCCTCCTCGATCTCCTTGCGGACGGAGAAGGGCGTGGTCTTCAGAATGATAATGTAGGCGATGACGAAGACGAGCAGGCCGAAGGCGGTGAAGATGGCGGTGGTGACGAGCACGGGCGCCAGCTCCTCGAACTTCACCACCAGGCCGAGGGCGTGCGCCGGCGTTGAAAGGTTGAGCATCATTTTCCTCCGTGGTAGCCGGAATGCCAGAAGTGGAAAGAGCGGTAGCCGCCCGGCGAGTTGCGCACGTCGGCCGGGACGAACTGCCGGGGCGAGGTCGAAACCTCCCAACCGCCCCACGCCGCCAGGACGTAGAGCAGCAGGAGTCCGCCGCCGAGTAACAGGTAGAGTTTGCTGAGCATGTCGTGTGACGGGGTGCCGGGTGTGAGGTTCTGGGTGAGACTATTGCTTTCACCCAGAACCTCACACCCGGCACCTATCCTTTCCTCTTCGTCGCCGCGGGCTTCAGCTCGCGGAGCAGGCCCTTCTTATAGACCCACGCGGTCGGGGGCGGGCGGCGGAAGCCGGGCTCCTGCGACTGCCAGAGCTGGTAGTAGCCGGGGAAGCGAATCTGTATCTCCTCCTCGGGGAGCTGCTTGAGCGTGATGTCGGGCGAGTCGGCGCAGTCGCCGAACTCTTCGCTCACCTCGACCTTGTCCGCCGAGACGACGCGGACGACGCGGAACTGTGCGGGGCAAGCCTGACCGCCCGAGTTGAAGGAGACGATGGCCACCTCGCCCTGCGAGAGGTTCGGGAAGAACGCCTCGAAGTGGACGAAGGAGTGGCCCTCGGTCTGCAAGACAATTCTCTTCCCCAGCCGCAGCTCCCACTTGAGGTCGGACTCGTCCCCGACGCGTCGGATGCCGAGCACGCCCGACTTCGTCGGCAAGGTCTCGCCGTCGCCCCCGCCGGTCTGCGCGCGCGCCGGCGCGTGCAGGGCCGAGAGCAGGAGCGCGGCGACCAGGGCCGCGCGGAAGTGCGAACGTCTGTCTTCAGTCATCACTACTGTCGCCGTCGTCACCATCCCCCGACGATGTGTAAGGGTTGAAGGCGCTGTCGGCCCAGCGCCGCCGCTCGAAGCTGAAGTGTCGCCACGCGAAGAGAATGGGTATCAACGAGAGCGCGATGAGCAGGAGCAGCAGGTTCGCCAAACGCGGCACGCCCTGCTCGACGCGCACCGACACTTGCGGCGGCGTCGGCTGGTTCCAGTTCTCCCACTGCGCCTCCAGGCGCAACGTGTAGCGCCCCTCGGGCAGCGCCGGCAGGTAGGCCGCCTGCTCGGGGTCGCCCTCGCTCCAGGACTCGCCGTCCTCGACGCCGTGGTAGTACTCCATCGGCAGGTCGAACTGCTGGATGAGCCCCGTCCCCTCGTCGATGAAGTCGCCGGCGACATAGAGCCAGTTGTTGTCCACGTTGAGCGCGCGCCCGGTCACGCGCAGGTTGCGCCCGCCGGTTAGAGTGATCGGGTCGGTGAAGATGACCTGCGTCTTCTCGTTGCCGGCGTCCGGGTCGGGCGCCGCCGGCGCGCCCCCGGGCGAGGGCGAAGGCGTGGGCGTCGCCTGCAAGGTGTAGGTCTGCTCGAAGACGGTCTTGCGCGGCGCCGTCGCCATAAAGAAGAGCCCGACCGCGAACGCGGCCAGCGTCAGCAGCCCCCAGTAACGGTAAATCTTCTTGTGCGGCCAGGGCTGGTTCGGCGCGACCGCCTTCGGCGAAGGGAGGTCAACGTTGAACTTCTTCTCGATCTCCTTGACGGGCGTGTAGGCGCCGAGCGACCAGTTGATCTCCTCGGCGGAGACCTGCCCGCGGCGGCGCGACGCGACCGGCACCTCCTTCGAGAGCATGAGCGGCGCGTTGACGTAGTCGGTCGCGCGCGCCCGCTCGCCCGCCTCGACCTTCCAGTAGAACTCGCCCTCGACGTACTCGACGCGCGCCACCGCGTCCTGAAACATCTTGTAGCCGCGGCCGCCGTGCGTGGCGCGCGAGCCCGACTCCGTGACCTCGCCCGGCGGCACGGAAGTCACGTAGCTCCAGTGGCCGTCCGACTCGACCAGCCAGCGGAAGCCGACCGCCGGGTTGTAGAGCAGGTACTCCTGCCAGAAGTATTGAATGCCCTCGAACTCGACGCTCCTGACCATGAAGCCGATGACCGTGAACGGCCGCCCCTCGAACTCGGCCGTCCCGCCCAAAGGGATCGACTTGCCCCAGCCCTTCTGTTCGAGCCTCTTCAGGTAGCGCAGGCTTCCCCGGTTTGCGTCGAGCAGCGACCCGCAGTTCGGGCACCCGACGCGCTCCGTCCTGTCCGGCGCGCGCAGCTCCAGAGGCCCGCCGCAGTTCGGACAACTGACCTGCGTCGCGGTGACGGCGCGCGCCTCGCGCTCGGTCGTGCGCTGCGCGTCCGCCAGTCCCAGTTCGCCTAAAGTCACCTCGCGGCCGACGAAGACGAGCGGCGGCTGCTCGCCGTAGTCGAGCGTGCCGAAGACGCCGTCCGCGCCCGAGAGGTCTGCGTAAGCGTAGGTCTCGCCCGGCGTGAGCAGGTACGGAATCTCGCCCTCGGCCGCGAGCATCTGCGCCGTCCCCTTCTCGGCGACGACGGGCGGCTGCTGCGCGGGGATGGCCCAGACCTGTTGGCCCAACTGTAAAGCGTCGAACGAGGGGAGCGCGTTGGGCGAAGGGACTTGAATCTGGAAGGTGAGGTAGAAACGACCCTGCGCCTCCGCGAGCCAGCCCCAGCGGCCGTCGTTGAAGGCCGCGTACCATTCGTCCCAGAAGCCGCCGGCCGCGTGCTGCAACTGCGCGCGCCCCGTCAGCTCGAAGGCCACGCCGAGGTAGACGCCACGCAAACCCACTTCGAGCGGCGAGCCCGACTCGGCCACGTCCGCGACCTTGCCCGCGTCCTCGATGCCGCGGTCGGTGCGCGCCACGACCGAGCGGCAGAACTCGCAGACGACCACGACGGACGAGCCCGTCTTGAAGATCACCTCCGCGCCGCACGCGGGGCAGTTCGTGCGCAGTGCCATCAGGCGTCACCCCCGCCCGCCTGCGCGTGCGCCTGAGACTCTTCGGCCGCGCGTTGGATGCCCCGCACGCAGACCTCGGCCGCGCCCAACATCTCGCGCAGGCGCTCCGCCCAGGGCCACTCGGGCCGCTCGCGGCAGCAGTAGAGGTTGAAGGTGGCGACGCCGAACTCCGGGTAGGTGTGGCAGGCGAGGTGCGACTCGGTCAGCATGGCGAGCCCCGTCGCGCCGCCCTCGCCGGGGAACTTGTGCCAGAGTTGCTCGCCGACGACGCGCAGGCCCAGCTCCTCGATCACGCGCGCGAAGACGCCGCGCAGACGTTCCACGTCGCGCAGCGCCCCGGCGTCGCACCCCGACGCCTCGATGAGCCATTCCGTCCCGACTGTCAACACGGCTTGGAGATGAACGACCAGAGCGGCTATGTTCGGCCTGAACGCCTGCGAGGATAGGATAAGAGCTGACCCTTTGCAATACCCTTCAGCGCGAACCCGCAAGCCGCGGCGGCGCGCGCCGTTCTACAAACAGTCCGCCCCACGACACTTTCAACCGAGAGGAGACAGAACATGCCGAAGCCGCTCCGACTCCCGACCGCCCTGCTCCTGACCCTGTTCTCATTATCATCCGACGCGGTCGCGCAGTCGCAGGGCGCGGCCGCACACCTGACGGTCTACGACGCGGGCGTCGCCGAGGTGCTCGAAGAGCGCACGGTCGAGCTCCAGCCCGGCCTCAATCAGATCGAGTGGCGCAGCCTGCTGCCGAAAGCCTACGCGCGCACGCTGCGCGTCACGGCCGAGGAGGCCGAGGTCGCGCGCGTGGACGTGACCTACGACGGCGTCGAGGTGCGCGGCCAGCGCTCGCCCGTCCTCCACCTCTCCATACAGAACCGGGGGCGCGCGGGGACGCGCCGCGTGCAGGTGGACTACCTCGCGCCCGACCTCAGCTGGCGCGGCGACTACTCGCTCGTCCTCGACCCGACGCAGAACGGCGCGCCGCCCGCGGCCGCCGGGCTCGACTCGTGGGTCTCGCTCTACAACAACACGGGGACGGACGTGCGCGCCGGGACGTTGGAACTTGTCGCGGGCGAGGTCGCGCTGCTCACGGGCGAGGGCGCCTACCAACGCAACGAAGAGACGCGCCTGACGGTGCAGATGAACAACTACGGAACGGATAACGCGGAGCCGCCGGCCGGGTCTACGGCCGAGGCGTCGGGCCTGAGCGCCTTCAGCCGCTTCAGCCTCGGGCGCGACGTGGCCTTGAACGCCAACGCCCCCTTGAGCCGCCTGCCGCTCTTTCAGGGCGCGCGCCTCGCGGTCACGCAGCGCAACGTCTTCGAGAGCGAGTACAACTTGCAGACGCTCGCGCGCGGCGGCTTCGTGCTCGTGCCGCGGGGTTTGGAGGTTCGACTCGTCTCGAAGAATCCGACCAGGGTGCCGATGCCCGCGGGCCAGGTCACCATCTACGCGCGCGACGGCGCCGTCGCGCAGGTCGTCGGGCAGGATCGCATCCCTCTGACGCCGCCGGGCGGCGAGTTCAGCGTCTCGCAGGGCCGCTCCTCGACGCTCTTCGGCACACGCCGCATCCTCGAACGCCGCCAGGTCGAGTACAGGAACGAGGAGGGCAACATGCGCTCCAAGCTCGTCACGAGAATCGAGGTTGTCCTGACCAACCGCGGCGCGCTCGAAGCGGAGGCGTTCGTGCGCGAGGGCGTCGAGCCGTCCGGCGACAACCAGTGGACGATCATCGAACCCACGGCGCCGGCCGAGCGCCTCGCCGCCAACACCTTCCAGATGAGAGTCCGCGTCCCGGCCAATGGGAAGACGACCGTCGCCTACACCGTCGAGACGAAGTGACCCGCGGCGCGCATGAGGGTCGGGCCGTCTCAAACTCGAAGCAGTTCACCCGGCGGCTCGCGGCGCGTGCTATGATGCGGCCGTCCAAACGGGGGCGATAATTTCAGATGCTCTATCTCTCGCAAGTGCTCGGGCGCCCCATCCGCGAGGTCGAGGGCGAGCGGGTGGCGACGCTCAAGGACGTGATCGTCCGCCTCGGGGAAGACCACCCGCCGGTGACGGGTCTCGTCGCGCGCTACCGCCGCCGCGACTTCTTCGTCCCGCGCGCCCGCGTCGCGCGCATCGACGTGAACGGAGTCCGGCTCAGCTCCGACATCCTCGACCTGCGCCGCTTCGCGCGGCGCGAAGGCGAGGTGCTGCTCGCCCGCGACGTGCTCGACAAGCAGCTCATCGACGTGGACGGCAAGCGCGTCGTGCGCGTCAACGACGTGCAGCTCATCGAGACGGGCGGCGAGTGGCTCGTGACGGGCGCGGACGTGACGCTCGCCGGCCTCTGGCGCCGCCTGACCCCGCACAACTTCGTCGGCACGAACCGCCCCGTCGAGGTCATCGACTGGGCCGACGTGGGGTACCTCGCGACCGACGCCGCCACCGTCCAGCTCAAAAGCTCGCGCGACAAGCTCGCGCGCCTCCACCCCGTCGAGATCGCGCGCCTCACGGAGGCGCTCTCGCGCCACCACGGCTCCGAAGTGATCGAGGCGCTCGACGACGAGACGGCCGCCGAGACCCTCGAAGAGATGCACGCCGAAGACCAGGCCCGCATCATCGGCGACATGGAGGAGGAGCGCGCCGCGGACATCCTCGAACACATGTCGCCCGACGAGGCCGCGGACGTTTTGGGGGACTTGCCGGAGGAGAAGGCCGAAGACCTGCTGGAGCGCATGGAGCACGAGGAGAAGGCCGACGTGCAGGAGCTGCTTCCGTACGAAGACGACGAGGCGGGGGGTTTGATGACGACCGAGTTCGTCGTCCTGCCCAAGCACCTGACGGCGGGCGAAGCCCTGGCGCGTCTGCGCGAGATGGCCGAGACGCCGAACATGATCTACTACCTCTACGTCGTCGACGACGAGGATTCCTGGCAGCTCTGCGGCGTCATCGCGCTGCGCAGCCTGATCCTCGCCGACCCGGAGTACCTGCTCTCGCAGGTCATGCGCGACGAGTTCCAGTTCGCGCACCCCAAAGACCCCGCGCGCGAGGTGGCCGAGACCATCGCCGAATACAACCTCCTCGCCCTCCCCGTCGTGGACGACGCCGGGGACATCGCCGGCATCGTCACCGTGGACGACGCCATGGAGTACCTCCTCCCCAAAGACTGGCGCCCCCGCCTCCCGAGGGTGTTTGGCTAAGTCCGTCGTTCTTGGCAATATGTAGCCAAGCCGGAGGAAGAAAATGCTAGACCTGAAGAAGCTTGAGTCAGAAGTTCAATACATCACGAACACCAACGGGGAAAAGACTGCCGTCATCGTGCCGATTGCGGAGTTTGAAGAGTTGTTGGAGGACGTTGAAGACTTGGCAGCGGTCGCAGAACGCAGGGACGAGCCGAGGGTTTCACACGATGAACTTCTCGCCGAGTTAAAGCAGGAAGGGCTGATATAGCGCCACTGTCGCGTGTCACGTGCGCCCTGAAAACGTCTTCTGAAGAATGTTAGAGTCGCGGCATGGCGTCAGAAGAGTACAGCATCGAGTGGAAGCGCTCGGCGACGAGAGAACTGCGGCAACTCCCCAAAGAACTTGTCGGAAAAGAAGGCCGCGCGCAGGCGGTGGCTGGCGCGTCTGCCTTTCGAGGAGAGGGTCGAGATCGTCCGGCGTTTGCAGGAGTTGAGTCGGGGGATTAAGGAGAGCCGGGACGAGAACGATGGGCTACGCCGCCGCGCCCGGGAGTCGGCGGGCGAGAACTGACAAGTTTTTTTATGACCGCTGACGGGGAACCTCCGAGTGGCTTCGACGCGCGCAGAGAGTGTGCGGGACGCGGGTCGCCGTTTGTGGCGGCGCGGGTCGCGGCGCGTGCAGCGCGCGGCGGCGCGGCGGCGGGGGCTCTTCGCCTACCTCGCCGTCATCGGACCCGGGATGATCGCCGCCAACGCGGGTAACGACGCGGGCGGCATCGCCACCTACGCCTCGGCCGGGGCCGACTACGGCTACAACCTCCTCTGGACTCTCATCCCGCTGGTCTTAGCTCTGGGCATCGTGCAGGAGACGTGCGCGCGGATGGGGGCGGTAACGGGTAAGGGGCTCTCCGACCTCATCCGCGAGCGGTTCGGCGTGCGCTGGACGGTGCTGGTCATGCTGGCGCTCCTCATCGCCAACGGCGGCGTGACCGTCTCGGAGTTCGCCGGCATCGCGGCGGCGACCGAGTTGTTCGGCGTGCCGCGCTTCGTCTCGGTGCCGCTCGCGGCCTTCGCCGTCTGGTGGCTGGTGGTCAAGGGCTCTTACCGGAGGGTCGAGCGCGTCTTTCTTTTAATGTCGCTCGTCTTCCTCGGCTACGTCGTCTCGGCCTTTCTCGCGCGCCCCGACTGGGGTGAGGTCGCGCACGGGCTCGTCCGGCCCGAGGTCGATTTCAACGCGGGCTACCTCTTCACGGTCGTCGCGCTCATCGGCACGACCATCTCGCCCTACATGCAGGTCTTCGTCCAGTCGTCCGTCGTCGAGAAGGGCGTGGACGAAGAGGACTATCCCTTAACGCGCGTGGACGTGTGGACGGGGACGGTCTTCGCCATCGCCGTCGCCTTCTTCATCACGGTGGCGACGGCCGCGACGCTCCACCGCCAGGGCATCCATATCGAGTCGGCCGAGGAGGCCGCCCACGCGCTCGAACCGCTGGCGGGAACCTACGCGAAGACGCTCTTCGGCGTCGGACTCTTCGGCGCGTCGATGCTGGCGGCGGCGGTGCTGCCGCTCTCGACGGCCTACTCGATAAGCGAGGCGCTCGGGTTCGAGAAGGGCGTCTCGCGCAGTTTCCGCGAGGCCCCAATCTTCCTCGGCATCTTTACCTTCCTCATCGCGGTCGGCGGGATAGTGGCGATGATACCGGGCCTCCCGCTCTTCGAGGTGCTGCTCGTCACGCAGGTCATCAACGGGTTGCTTCTGCCCGTGCTGCTCATCTCTATTCTGCGTCTCGTCAACAACCGCGAATTGATGGGTGCGCACACGAAC
>JBJMGP010000041.1:0-29398 GCA_045807865.1 Pyrinomonadaceae bacterium | reverse complement strand
TCAGGGTCGAGCAGGTGACCGAGGACGGCGAGTCCCCGCAGCAGGTGGTGGCGGGGACGGAGAACCCGAGCCACATGCCGGTGGTGGACCGGATCGCTCTGGACAAGGCGGTGAATCAGCTGCCGCCGGGGTACCGCGCCGTCTTCGTGCTGCACGACGTCGAGGGGCACGAGCACGAGGAGGTGGCGAGGCTCCTGGGCTGCTCGGTCGGCACCTCGAAGTCCCAGCTCCACAAGGCCAGGATGAAGCTGCGGAACCTTCTGACGACCGGCAAGAAGTCGCGGCGGCGCAGGGTCGCGACCCGTGCGTCCACGGCCTGAGCCGGACGAGAAAGATCGGGTTTGAAATCGAAGCGGGGCGCCGGCAGTCATAACTTGCCGGCGCCCCGCTTCAGTTTGTGTATGTCGCGTGCATTTGCGACGATGAAGTGCGATGCCGGAGGGTGTAAGAGTCCTGCGGCTGGGCGACATGGTTCTGCGCCGCGGCGGCTCGTTCGCGCAGAGGCTCGTCCAGGCCGTCATCAGCGTCGCGCTGCGCCTCTTCTTCCGGCGCATTGAGACGAGCCGCACGCATCTGGTGCCCGAGTCGGGCGCGCTCATCTTCGTCCTCAACCACCCGAACGGGCTGATCGACCCGGGGCTCGCCTTCGCGGCATTGCCGCGGCGCATCTCCTTCCTCGCCAAGTCCACGCTCTTCCGCCTGCCCGTCATCGGCTGGCTCCTGCGCACGGTCGAGGCGCTGCCGCTCTACCGGCGCTCGGACGCGGGCGAGGACGTTTCGCAGAACCAGCGCACGTTCGAGGCGTGTCGAAGCCTTCTGCTCCGGGGGCGCTGTGTCGCGCTCTTCCCCGAAGGTCTCTCGCACAACGAGCCGAAGCTCCAGCCGGTCAAGACCGGCGCAGCACGCATCGCGCTCGGCGCCGCGGTGCCGGGGCTGAGGATCGTGCCGGTCGGCCTCTACTACACTTCTAAAACCTCTTTCCGCGGCGAGGCGCTGCTGCGCTTCGGTGAGCCGCTCGACGTGCCCTCGGTCGAGCCCGACGAGCGCGGCGAGCCGCCCCGCGACGCCGTGCGCGAGCTTTCGGCGCGCATCGAGGAGGCGCTGCTCGGGGTGACCTTGAACGTCGAGACGGGGGAGCAGTTGGACGCGGCGCGCAAGGCCGAGCGCCTGTTCTCTTCCCTCTACGAGGGCTTGAACGTGAGGCTGCCGCTGGCCGAGCGTTTCGACTTCCTGCGCGGCCTCTCGGCGCAACTCTACGCGCGCCTGTCGGCCGCGAAGAATCTGGAAGACCTGCGCCGGCGCATACTCCGCCACGAGGCCGCGCTTGAGCGCATCGGCATCGCGCCCGAGAACCTTTCCCTCTCGCGCCACTCGCGCTGGTACGTGCTGCGCCACTTCCTCCTGCGCGCGTCCCTCCTTCTCATCCTCTCGCCTCTCACCATCGTCGGCGCCCTCCTGCACCTGCCCGCGTACCTCGTCTGCACACTGCTCGCGCGCCTCTTCCCGCGCCACGGCGTGGACGAGATCGGGCCGACGGTGAAGATCCTGGCGGCGATGCTCTTCATGCCGCTGACGTGGCTCTGCGTGTCGGCGTGGGCGTTCGTCCGTTGGGGCTGGCAGGCGGCGCTGTTGGCTCTGCCGCTCGCCGTCCTGTGCGGTTACGTGGCGCTGCGCTCGCTCGAAGAGCTGTACGACATGCGCGGGTGGTTCAAGGCCGTGCTGCTGCTCGTGCGACGCCGCCAGCTCTTCCTGCGGCTGCTCATCGAGCGGCGCGCGCTCCAGGACGAGTTGGGGCGCATGGAGACTCCCGGCGCGGGCTGAAGCGGTGTTATCATCCCGACCCGTGAAGATGACAAACAAACGTCTGCTACTCATCAGCAACGGCTCGGAGTTGATCGGCGATAACCCGACCGAGTTCTTCCACAACGCGCTCAAGGACTTCCTCGGCACGTCCGTGAAGCGTGTGCTCTTCGTCCCCTTCGCCGCGGTCATCAGCTCGGAGGACGGGTATCGGGACAAGGTGCGCAGGCACTTCGGCCCGCTGGGCTATGAGGTCGAGTCTTTGCACGAGGCGGCGGATGCGCGCGCGGCGGTCGAAGGGGCCGACGCCATCGCGGTCGGAGGCGGGAATACGTTCAAGCTGCTGCGCGCCGTCTATGAAGCCGGCGTCTTTGAACTCGTGCGCGAGCGCGTCGGAGACGGGATGCCTTACGTCGGATGGAGCGCGGGCTCGAACCTCGCCTGCCCGACCATCCGGACGACCAACGACATGCCCATCGTCGAGCCGCCTTCCTTCGACGCGTTCGACCTCGTCCCCTTCCAGATCAACCCGCACTACACCGACTATCACCCGCCCGGCCACATGGGCGAGACGCGCGACGAGCGTCTGGGCGAGTTCGTCCACGTCAACCCCGGCGTCCGCGTCATCGGGCTGCGCGAGGGCACGATGCTCCGCGTCGAGGGCGAAGAGATACGACTCCTCGGCGGCAAGCCTGCGCGCTACTTCGTCCAGGGCGAGGGGCCGCGCGACCTTGCGCCCGAAGAGTCCTTCAACTTCCTCTTAGGCGAATGAGACAGTATCAGGAACTTCTCAAGACCGTGCTCGCGCGCGGGGCCGCGCACGAAGACCGGACGGGCGTCGGCACCGTCTCCCACTTCGGCTACCAGACGCGCTACGACCTGCGCGAGGGTTTTCCCATCGTCACGACGAAGCGCATCCCCTTCCGCTGGATAGCCGAGGAGCTTTTCTGGTTCCTTTCCGGCGACACGAACGAGGCCAACTTGCGCGCGGCGGGCGTGGACATCTGGAAGGAGTGGGCCGACCTCGAACACACTTCACGCTTCGGCCGCGAGGAGGGAGACCTCGGGCCAATCTACGGCTACCTCTGGCGCAGTTTCGGCGGCCATTACCCGCGGCGCGACGGGGTGGATCAGATAGCGCGGCTCGTGCATGAGATCGAACGAAATCCCAACTCGCGCCGCCTCATCGTCACGGGCTGGGACCCGCGCGTCGCCGACGGGGTTGACCTGCCGCCGTGCCACACGCTCTTCCAGTTCAAGGTCGAACGCAATCGCGTGCTCCACTGCCAGCTTTACCAGCGCTCGGCCGACGCCTTCCTCGGCGTCCCCTTCAACATCAGCTCCTACGCTTTGTTGACGCACATGCTCGCGCACGTCTGCGGGCTCGAAGCGGGCGAATTCGTCCACACCTTCGGTGACCTGCACGTCTACAGGAACCACCTCGCGCAGGTGGAAGAACTTCTATCGCGCGAGCCGCTGCCGCTGCCGCGCCTTGAGATACGCGACGAAGAGAACTCTCTGCGCGGCCTGGAAGGCTTACTCGCCTTCCGCTACGAACACCTGAACCTCTCCGGCTACAAGTCGCACGGCAAGATCGAGGCGCCCGTCGCCGTCTAGCAGAAGAGTATGAGCATCATCGGCATCGTGGCCGTGGACAGGAACGGGGCCATCGGCAAGGGCGGGCAGTTGCCGTGGCACTACCCGGCCGACCTGAAGTTCTTCAAGGCGCAGACGACCGGGCACGCATGCCTGATGGGCTATAAGACGTGGCTGACGTTGAAGAGGCCGCTGCCGAACCGCCTCAACCTCGTGCTGACGCGGCGCGCGGAGGTGGAGCCGCGCGAGTCGGTCGTCTGGCTGAGGGACGAGCAGTCGGCGCTCTCGCTCTACGGTTATTTAAAGTGCGACCTCTACGTCATCGGCGGCGCGCAGGTCTTCGAGATGTTCCGCGACGAGATCGACCGCTGGCTCGTCACCGAAGTCCCCCTCACGGTCGAAGGCGCAGACACTTACATGCCGCCCGACCTCCTCGAAGACTTCCTCCCGCAAGATACACGCGACCTCGGCGACGGCCTCAAAGTCACCGTCTACGAACTCGCCCACGGACGCCCGGGCGGCTCTCTTCAACGGCCGTAGTTGGGCACGTCGAGCATGTCGTGGCGGGTGATGATGCCGGTGATGCGGCCGAACTCTTCGACGAGGACGGCCGGGTTGCGGCGGAGTTGGCGGGTGACCTCCGCGGAGCTGGCGTCCACGTCGATGACGGGGAAACCCTCCTCCATCAACTGACCGACCGTGGCGCCGAGCAGGTCGCGGTCGCCGAGCACCTTGGCGAGCAGACGGTTCTCGCGCACCGAGCCGACCGACTTGCCCTCTTCGATGACGGGCATCTGCGTGACGCCGTGCTTGTCCATCTGCGCGAGCGCCTCGGCGACCGTGGCCGCCGGCTCGATGGAGAGCACACGGGGCCTCTCGCCCGCGGGCTTCGTCGAGCTGATGAGGCCGGCCGTCATCTTCTGCGGTTCGAGCAGGCGCTTCTCCTTCAGCCACTCGTCCGAATGGTGCTTGGTCAGGTAGTGCTCGCCCGTGTCGCAGACGATGAAGACGACGACGCCCGACTCGTCCAGGCCCTTCGCGACCTTCAGGGCCGCGGCGAGGTTCGTCCCCGTCGAGCCGCCGCAGAAGATGCCCTCCTTGCGACCCAACTGGCGCGACATCTCGAACGACTCGCGGTCGGTGACGTTGACGATCTCGTCCACGTAGCGCATGTGGACGTTGGCGGGGACGACCTCCTGCCCGATGCCTTCGACCAGGTACGGCGTCGCCTCGTGCGTCCGCCCCGTCTCCTTGTAGGTCTTGAAGACCGAGCCGTAAGGGTCTGCACCGACGACGCGGATGTTCGGGTTCTTCTCCTTCAGAAACCTGCCCGTGCCCGAGATGGTGCCGCCCGTGCCGAGCCCCGCGACGAAGTGCGTGATGCGCCCCTCGGTCTGCTCCCAGAGTTCGGGGCCGGTCGTGCGGTAGTGCGCCTCCGGGTTGTTCGGGTTCGAGTACTGGTCTGGATAAAAACTGTTCGGCGTCTCGCGCGCGATGCGGCGCGCGGTCTCGACGTAGTGGTCGGGCGTGCCGGGCTTGGCGGTGGCGGGCACGACCACCACGTCCGAGCCGAGCGCCTTCAAGTACCTGACCTTCTCGACCGAAGCCTTCTCGGTCATGACGAAGATGCAGCGGTAGCCTTTGACGGCGGCCGTCAGCGCGAGCCCGATGCCCGTGTTGCCGGAGGTCGCCTCGACGATGGTGCCGCCGGGCTTCAAGGCGCCCTCGCGCTCGGCGGCCTCGACCATCGAGATGCCGATGCGGTCTTTGACCGAGTAGCCGGGGTTGAGGCTCTCCATCTTCGCCAGCACCGTGGCCTTGAGGCCCTCTGCCATGCGGCCGAGCCTGACGAGCGGCGTGCGCCCTATGAGATGGAGGACGTTCTCGTGGTAGTCCATAAGTTCTCCGCTTCGATGTGTGGAGCAGGATTAAGTCTTACAACCTTTATACAACGGAACTCCGCCCGGCCGCCAACGCCCGCAAAAGTATATAGACCCGCCCGGCTTTTGCTGCTATCTTGTCCGCACATCCTGAACGCCTTTGCAACCTGATGGAGAGCACAGCCTTCGCCTACGCGGGACTGACGGGCAACGCCCTCATCGACCAACTCGACGCGGACGTTTCGCGCCGGCTGCTCGCCTTCTCCCGGATGGTCTACCTCGAATCGCGCGAGACACTCTACGCGCCCGGCGAGGTCGTGCGGCACGTCTACTTCCCTGCCGGCTGCGTCGCCGCGGCCGGCGCGTCCGCGGGCGACGGCGCCGCGGTCGAGACGGCGCTCGTCGGGCGCGAGGGGCTCCTGGGCCTGGGCGCCGTGCTGGGCGAGCGGCGCGCGCTCGACGCGGCGTGCGCGCTGCTTCCGGGCGACGCCGTGCGCGTCGAGGCCGCGGCGCTGCGCACGCTCTTCGCGGAGAGCGCGCAGTGGCGGCGCTTGGTGCTGCGCTTCTACGGCTCACAAGTCCGACAGGTCTCACGGCGCGCCGCCTGCAACACGCGCCACCGCCTGAGCGAGCGGCTCGCGACGTGGCTCCTCGCGCTCTGCCAGCGCGCCGACTCCGACGAACTGGAACTCACGCAGGAGACGGCCGCGCACCAGCTCGGCGTCCGGCGCGCGGGCGTCAACGAGTGCGTCACCTACCTCGAAGGGCTCGGCGCGGTCGAGCACAGGCGCGCGCGCCTCCGCGTCCTGAGCCGCGCGTCACTCGCCGGAGCGGCCTGCTCCTGCCACGCGGCCCTTGACGATGAGGCGCACTGGCTCGAACGCTTCGCGGTGTGAGACTGCACGCTCCCTTTCTGTCCGAACTGCCATCTGCCTCCGGCCGACAGTCCTGAAAGTACGACCCCGAACAACTCGGGCCGCGCGCCGGTGATAACATCCGCCCATCGCTCTTCTAAAACTTCCCCGCCGCGCCTGAGCCTTACAGCAGAGGCGGGAAGACTCATTTCAACTCGGGAAGCAAGTCGATGCACCCCTCGGCCGTACGCCAGGAAGAGGTCGGCAACCTGCTGCTGGCCTCGTCAGCAACTTGACCATACTTTAAAGTTTTCCAACGTACAGACCCCACGGCCGCTGTTGGTTATACTTCTCACACATTCAAGGGGGAAAGACCGGGGGGTTGCGCCGCGCTGAGCAGCGAGGGGCGCCCCCCGTTCTAAAACCCGCCGCACCCGACGAACCTTCGTTCCCCTGACTGAGAGGCCAGCTTGACTACTCCTTACAGGACTCAGGGCACTCCGACCGCGACGGCCGGGCACCCCTCCAACGACTCCACGCAGGACGGGGGTGCGCTGCGCGAGGCGACGACCGTCCTCGTCGCGGAGGACGACGAAGACATCCGCCTGATGATGTTGACGCTGCTCCGCTTGAAGGGATACAAAACGGCCGAGGCGCGCGACGGGCAGGAGACTCTGGACGTGGCGTGCGGGCTCCGGCCGGATATGATCCTGATGGACTTGCAGCTCCCACGCCTGAACGGCTTCGCCGTCGTGCGCTTCCTGCGCCAGACCGAGGCGCTCCGCAGCGTGCCCGTCATCGTCGTCTCCGCACACGACCCGGCCAAGCACCGCAACCTCGCCCTCGCCGCCGGCTGCAACGCCTACGTCCAGAAGCCGATTGACTTCGACAGCCTCGACGGAATGATTTTGAATCTGGTGAGCAGTAAGCAGTAGGCAGTAGGCAGTTAAAGACAAGAAGCCTTCAACTGCCTACTGCTTACTCTCATACGCGCGCAGCGCCGGCACGCTGTGGAACTCGCCCGTCTCGACGACGTAGGCGGTGAGCTGGTGGCCGTAGACGCAGCCGGTGTCGAGGCCGATGGCGCGGGGGCCGCGGCGCGGCGCGGGGGCCGGCCAGTGGCCGAAGAGGGCGACGCGGTCGCCGTCGTAGACCTCGTACCAGGGCGTGCCCTCGCGGCGCTCGCGGTCGAGGCCGAGCGTGCGCAGCGCCGTCAGGTCGTCGAGCGACTGCCATTCGAGGCGCGAGCCGGGGCGCAGACCCGCGTGGACGACGACGTGCGTGCCGAGGTCTATGTAGGGCGGGAGCGAATCTAAAAACTCCGCGTAACGCTCGCGCCCTTCCTGCAACTCCTTCGCGCAACGCTTCTGCGACGGCTTCAAATCCTTCTTCCGGCGCGCGCCCTTCCAGTATTCGAGCAGCGCGCGGTCGTGGTTGCCGAGGACGGACGTGAAGCGCGCATCGTTCATGAAGAGTTCGAGCACCTCGCGGCTCTTCGCGCCCTTCGTCACGAGGTCGCCGACGGAGACCAGGCGGTCGGACTCCCCGAGCCCGACGCTTACGACGAGCGCCAGCAGCTCGTCGTAACAGCCGTGTATGTCGCCGACGACGACGGTGCGCGACACCCTTCTCAAACCCTCCCGCCCCGACTTCGAATTTCTTCTTTTTCGATTACAACACAGCCCGCGGACGCCCCACAAACGGCCCGGCGTTTGAGCCGCGCCGCTTCTGTGGTAAAAGACTGCGGCGCCTCGGCGGGGCGCCTCTCTTATGCTGAGCATCGACGGGTCATACGGCGAGGGCGGCGGGCAGATTATCCGCACCTCTTTGGCGCTCTCGCTCATCACGGGCAAGCCGTTCCGCGTCTACAACGTCAGGGCGCGGCGCGACAAGCCCGGTCTCCAGCGCCAACACCTCACGGCCGTCACGGCGGCCGCCGCCATCGGCACCGCCAAGGCCGACGGCGCGCACCTCGGCTCCAAAGAGTTCAGCTTCGAGCCCGGCGCCATCCAGCCCGGCGAGTACAAGTTCACCATCGGGACGGCCGGCAGCACCATGCTCGTCCTGCAAGCCGTCCTGCCGCCGTTGATGATGGCCGACGCGCCGAGCCTCCTCCTCTTCGAGGGCGGCACGCACAACGTCAAGGCGCCGCCCTTCGAGTTCATACAGAAGAGCTTCCTCCCGCTCGTCAACAGGACCGGGCCGTCGGTCACCGTCGAGCTCCAGCGCTACGGCTTCTACCCGCCGGGCGGCGGCCGCTTCAACGTCTACATCGAGCCCGCGCAGCAGCTCCGCCGCCTCGACCTCGTCGAGCGTGGCGCCGTGCTCGCGCAGCGCGCGCGGGCGCTGTGCGTCAACCTGCCGGGCCACGTCGGCGAGCGCGAGCTGGCGGTGGCGAGCGAGCAGTTGGGCTACGTGCCCGACCAGCTCGACCTCGAAATCTCCGACAACGCCATCAGCGCCGGCAACGTCTTCACCATCGAACTGGAGAGCGAGAACCTGACCGAGGTCTTCACCGGCGTCGGCGAGCGCGGCGTGCGCGCCGAGCAGATCGCCGCGAGGGTTATCAAAGAGGCGCAAGCCTACCTCGCCTCCGGCGCGCCCGTCGGCGAACACCTCGCCGACCAACTCCTCATCCCGATGGCCCTGGCCGGCGGCGGCTCCTACACGACCGTCACGCCGACGCCCCACACCACGACCAACATCGAGGTCGTCAAGAGATTCCTGCCCGTCGATATCACGACCACCCAGTTGACCGAGGACGTGTGGAAGGTCGAAGTGTTCGGGTAAAGATTTGAAAATCATCTTCCCGCAATGCCGTCGGCCATCAGCGCGACGGCGGCCGGGTCTAAGCTTCTCTTAAAGACAATCGTGTTGGGCGGGACGTTCGTCATAGGGTCGCGCGTGCCGCGCAGCTCGTCCCAGGCGCAGAGGATGAAGTTGGTTCGGCCGGCGTGTTCGAACTCCAACAGACGCTCGCGGAGGTGCTCGGGCGTCCAGAAGCCGAGGAGTTCGAGGAAGACCGCGGCGCCGGTCTCCGCGTGGCGCAGGACGTAATCGGGGATGAAGGCGGAGTCGCCGAGGTCGATGACGACGCTGCTCGGCTCCAGCGTCCAATCGGTGCCGGCGCGAGTCCAGACCGAGGCGAGCCTCTCGATGACGGGGTTCTCGTAAGGGGTGACTTCCGGGTAGTGCGAGCGCAGCTGCGTCTGCGCGCTCGTCAGCTCGAAGTAGGCGACGCGGTTCTGCTTCCCCTGTATCTCGGCCCTCATGCGCCAGCCCTTGCAGAGCAGCAGCGCGGGCAGGAAGACGGCCATCTGGATGCCGTACTTCTGCGAGCGCTGGAAGATGGAGGCCGGGCCGTCGAGACGCACCTCGTAGCCCGCCTGCGAGTTCCCCTTGACCGTGTGAATCAGGCGGTAAGCCTTGATCGCGCCGAACAGCGCGCGGAAACCTTCGGGCGGCTGCGGCTCAAGCCAGAGCCGCATCTCGACCGAGCGGTAGAGCAGCGCCTGCGCCTGCGCGACGTTGTAGAGGTCTAGAAGCTCGCCCGCCGTCAAAGGCTCGAAGAGCGTGAGCCGCTGATTGTCCGGCAGGTCCGCGTAGAGCGCGTCCAGCAGCTCTGCCGGCTCACAAGACAGCTCGCGCGCGGCTTCGCCCAGGAGTTCGGCGCGCGCCTCTTCGGACGCGACCGGGTGGCGCGAACGCGCTTTGAGGAAGAGCGCGCGTCGAATCTCGGTCGGCTCCGCGGGCGCGCTGGTCTCGAACTCGCAGCGGTCGGTCAGAAGCTTGATCAGCCCGCGCAGGATGCGGTAGTCCGTCCCCGTTCCCACGTACTCCTGCAAAGACTCTTCCAGCGCCGCGCGCGTCCGCCCGCCGTGCGACTCGAAGAGCGCGACCAGGTCTTCGGCCACGCGCAGATACTCCTCGTCCTCCACGTCGATGTAGCGCGGGTTGATGCGGTCGCCGCGCTGCCAGCTCATCGCGAGGTCTGCCGTTAGCATCTCTTCAAATCAGCGAAGGCTCTTCCGGCGGTCGAGGTTGTGCGCGGAACTGTTCGCCCGCGCCGCGGCGGCGGCTGATCTGCTCCTCGGTCGTGTCCTGCGTGACGACCTCGTAGAGGATCGCCTCCTTGCCCGGGAACTTCCTTAAAATCCTCCCGAGCCGCTGGACGTGCTCGCGCGTCGAGCCGGAGCCCGACAGCACCACGGCCACCGATGCGTCGGGGATGTTGACGCCCTCGTTCAGAACTTTCGAAGTGACGAGCGCGAGCACCTCGCCTTTGTTGAAGGCTTCGAGCCACTGGCGCCGCTCCTTGACGCCCGTCTCGTGCGTGATGGCGGGGACGAGGAAGCGGCGCGAGATGCGGTAGACCATCTCGTTCTCGGCCGTGAAGACCAGAACCTTCTCGCGCCGGTGTCTTTGCAGCAGCTCGCCGAGCACGCGCAGCTTCGAGGCCGTCCCCAGCGCGATGCGCTTCGACTCGCGGTAGGCCAGCATCGCCCGCCGTCCCTCCTGCGAACGCGCCGAGGCGGCGACGAACATCTGCCAGCCGCGCAGACTGCCGAGCCCGATCCCTTTCGATTTAAGAAACCCGCGGAAGACCTCGCGCTCCCGCTCGTAGGCGGCGCGCTCCTCCTCGGAGAGTTCGACGCGCAGGCGCACGACCGTGTAGTCGGAGAGATATTCGCCGGCCAGCTCGTGCGTCTCGCGGCGGAAGACGAAGGGGCCGACGAGCCGTTCGAGCAGGGCGTCCTCGCCGTCGGCGCGCTCGGGCGTCGCGGAGAGGCCGAGCCGAAACGGCGCGATGCACATCTCCGCGGCGATGCGGTGGACGCCCGAAGGCAGGTGGTGGCACTCGTCGAAGATGACGAGGCCGAAGCGGTTCCCCAGACGCTCCATGAAGCGGAAGGCCGAGGCGTAGGTCGAGACCGTGAGCGCCCCCACCTCGAAGTAGCCGCCGCCGATCAGGCCCACCTCCGCGTTGAAGCAGGAGAGCAGGAGGTCGTACCACTGGTTCATCAGGTCGAGCGTCGGGACGACGACCAGCGCCGAGCGCTTCACCTGCTCGATGGCCATCTGCGCGACGAGGCTCTTGCCGGCGCCGGTCGGGAGCACGACGACGCCGCAGTGGCTCGCCCTTCTCCACTCTTCAATCGCCTCCTGCTGGTACGGCCTCGGCTCGACGAGGAACTTGGTCGGGAAGTCGAAGCGGTGGTAGGCGCGCGCGTGGTCTTCGTAAGGAATCTGCTCTCTGATTAAATCTCTGACGACCCGCCGGTACTCCCACGCCGGCGCGCGCCAGCGCATCACGCGCGCGTCCCAACGGAAGGCCTCGGGCACGCGCACGTCGGCCCCCGCGCCGTCGAGCAGCAACGTGCCCGCTTCGAACCGGAGGACGAGCGTGGCGGCGTTCATCTCAGAGGGAGTTTAGCAAAGGGCGCGCGGAGAGTCAGCGGGGCCGGGTTCAGGCGGCGCGCTTCGAGAGCATGCCTTGCAGCAGAGACAGCACCTCGCGCTTGTCGGCCTCGGTCAACTGCCGGATGCCGCCCGCGCCGTACTTCTTTTGCAGCCACCCGCCCAACTGCTCCTCGGTCTTCCCCAGCGCGCGGCACGCGGCGCGTATCTCTTCGTCGAGGTCGGCGCCCGCCTCGCGCGCGACCGCGGCCGCGTTGAGGTGCATGTCCTCCACGTCCTGCGTGAAGAACTCCGAGGCGTTGACCGCGAGCAGCACGGCCCCGACCAGACTGCGTTTCTGACTCATCTTCTGGATCGTGTTGACCTGGTCGGCGATGTCCGGGTTGAAGACGCGGCCGACCTGCTGCGTCTCGATTGACTGGTCGCCGTCGGGGTACTTGGCGCCGCAGCCGCCCTTCTTCTTCCAGCAGAGCCAGCCGCCGCCGAAGTCTTCCTTGCCTTTGATGATGGCGGCCTGGCCGCAGGCGGGGCAGGCGCGCTGTGCCTCGCGCCAGCGGTACTTGGTCTCGCGCGAGTTGCAGGAGGCGTCGCCCTCCGCGATGAGCACATCACCGCGCAGCAGCCGGCAGCGGTAGAGGTAGTAGAAGAAGGGCTCGCCGCCGTGCTGCTCGCCCGTCCAGTCCTCGATGCGCTCCAACAGTTCGAAGCGGGTCGAGAGGCCGAAGAAGGTCGTCAACTTCTCCGCGCCGGGCTTCAGGAGCGTGCGCTTCTCCGTGCCGGGGATGACGCCGTAGTCCACGTCCTTCCGCAGCACGCGGCTGACGAACTCCGTCACCGCGTTGTAGCGCTCGACCGCCGACTCGATGGACATCGCCGGCATGAACCGCGCGCGCTCGACCGCCACCAGAGCCCGCCCCGTCTCGTCCGCGTCCCTGTACTCCTCGCTCATGCTCCCGCCTTTTTGAGGACGAATAATTTACATGGATGGACAGGATAGGCAGGATAAAGAGATTTCAGATTTGAAATCTCAAATCCTGAGAATCCTGTCCATCCATGTTAATTCAACGTCACCTGACACGGCGGCACCGACGGGAGACAGCGCCCGCTCTGCTCAACCTTTAGAAAGGAATTTCGTCATCCTCAATGTCGCCGCCCTCCGCGGGGGGACGACCGCCGCCGCCGCCGCGCGAGCCGCCACCACCGGCAGGCGCTCCGCCGCCGCCGCCCTGCTGCGGGCGGACGGGGATGCCCTCCACGCCTCCGCCACCGGCCGAGTCAACGAACTGCACGTCCGAGGCGTTGACTTCGAGCGACTGGCGCGCCTTGCCCTCGCGGTCAGTCCACTCCTCGACGTGGAGCCGCCCCAGGACGATGACCTTGCGCCCCTTCGTCAGGTAGCGTGAGACGTTCTCGCCCTGCTTGCCCCAGACCGTCACGCGGAACCAGGTGGTAATGTCCTGCTGCTCGCCGGCCTTGTCACGCCGCCGCTCGTTGGTCGCAATGGTGAACTTGCAGACGGCCGTGCCCTGCGGCGTGTAGCTCAACTCAGGGTCGCGCCCGAGGTTGCCGAAGATCGTGATTTGATTGAAAGACATGTCTCTCGCTCCGTTTACCTTCGCGACGCCGCGCCGGGAGAACTCTGGCGCGGCGTTGCAGTCCTGGCACATCGTATCACACGCAACAGGCGGCGTGTAAAGCGACTTGTGCCGTCGAGGGGGCCAGCCGGACGCGGCTGGCCGCTGCTGTTCTGAATGTGACCGCGCGTGGCGGCGCTGGCGGCGTCTGTTGTTTACTACTCGCGCCGCTCCACGTCAACGCTCAGGAAGTCGTGCGCCAGCTCCGCGTCTGGGAAGACGGCGCGCGCCTCGTCCAATAAGTCCTCCGGCCCGGTCTGATTGCCTGGGAAGTAGCGCGGGCTGAGGTGCGTCAGGACGAGCCGGCGCGCGCCCGCCTCTTTCGCCACGCGCCCCGCCATCGAGGCCGTCGAGTGCGTCGAGCGCAGGGCGAGCCCTTCGTCGGCCTCGGCGAAGGTCGCCTCGTGGATGAGGAGGTCTGCGCCGCGCGCGAGTTCCACGGCCGAGCGGCAGTAGGTGGTGTCGGTGCAGTAGACGACGCTGCGCCCCTTCAAGTCCGGGCCGCAGAAGTCCGCGCCGTCGAACGTGCGGCCGTCGTCGAGCGTGACGCGCTCGCCGCGCTTGAGTTGTCCGTAGAGCGGCCCCGGCGGGATGCCCTCGGCCCGCGCCCTTTCCACGTCGAAGTGGCCGGGGCGGTCTTTCTCGTTGACGCGGTAGCCGAAGGCGGGCAGGCGGTGCTTGAGCGGCGCGCAGGCGACCGTGTACTCGTCGTCCTCGAAGACCGGCCCGCCTTCCCTGACCTCATGGACTTCGAGCGGGTAGTTCGTCTGGAACTGCGTGCGGCGGCTGACCTCGCGCACGTAATCTGCGAGCGGGCGCGGGCCGTACACGTCGATGGCGCGCGTGTGCGCGGTCATGCCGCAGGTGGCGAGCAGTCCCATCAGCCCGAGCATGTGGTCGCCGTGCATGTGCGTGATGAAGATGCGCGTGACCTGACTGATGTTCAGCTCGCTCCGCAGCAACTGGTGCTGCGTGCCTTCGCCGCAGTCGAAGAGCCACACCTCCGCGCGCTGCGGCGGCCTGAGCGCCACGCACGAAACGTTGCGCGCACGCGTCGGCACCCCGGCGCTCGTTCCTAAGAAAGTGATCCGCAAAGCTACTCTGTCCTAACCCTTTCTGCTGACGTATTCGTTCCCTCTGACCCAGAAGCGCCAGGGCTTGAGCGCGTCTTCGGCGGCGTAGTCGATGCCGATGCGCGGGCCGTTGGCGATCTGCTCGGGCTTGAAGTTGACGCCCGTCTCTTCGAGCCAGACGCGGCGGCGCTCCGTTAAATCTTCGCCGTCGAAGGTCAGGTCCAGGCCGAGCGCGCGGCAGAGCTTCCCGGGGCCTGAGGTCAGCTCGCGCTCCTTCGAGACGTGCCGCCGCTCTCTCATCAACTCTCTTCCCTCCTCCGGCTCGACGCCGCGGACGAGGACGGCGTGCGGCAGCCCCTCGGGGCCGGTGACGACGTTGAATTGATGATGCATGCCGTAGACGAAGAAGACGTAGGCGTGGCCGCCGACGCTGTACATCGTCTCCGTCCGCCGCGTGCGCCGCCCGCCGTAAGAGTGCGCCGCCCTGTCCTCCACACCCAGATACGCCTCGACCTCGACGACCCGCCCGGACACTCGCTCGCCCTGCTCCGAAGGGACGACGAGCCGCTTGCCCAGAAGCTCGCGCGCCACGCGCAGGGTGTCGGCGCGCGTGTAGAAGTCGCGCTTCAAGATTTGAGGTTTCAACTTTGAGCTTTGAGATTCCGTCTACTCGAACTGCTTGCGGAACTCTTCGAACTGCCTGCGCATCTCGGCCAGCTCGCCGCTCAGGCGCTCGACCTCCGCTTCGAGCCGCACCACGCGCTCCGACTCGCCCGAGCGGGCGCGCGGCGCCGGGGCGTTGAGCTGTCCTTCGGTCTCTTCCTCGACGGCGGGCTGGCCCGAGAGCAGGTGCGCGTAGCGCGCCTCCTTGCGGCCGGCCTGCCGCGGGAGCTTGGTGACGAGCGGCTCTTCCCGCTGCGCCAACCCTTCGAGCGTCGTCTCCACTTCCCGCAGGTCTGTGAACTCGTACATTCTCCCCGTCCGCCCGCGCACCTCGCCGACCGTCTGCGGCCCGCGCAGCATCAGCACGCAGAGCGCGGCCAGCTCCGGCGGCGCGAGCGAGAGCACCTCGCGCATCATGTGCTTGTACTTCGGCACGCGGCTCTCCGCGCCGTAGAAGATGTAGACCAGGTTCTTCAGGCGCAGACTATCCACCGCCTCCTCGACCTGCCGCTCGTCGTACTGCACGACCGGGTCGCGGTTGGAAATCTGGTTGCACGCGTGGACGAGCGCGTTCATCGTCAGAGGGTAGTAGTCCGGCGTCGTCACCTGCTTCTCGGCCAGCGACCCCAACACGCGCACCTCCGCCTCGCTTAAAAGTGTCTCCACGTCTGTAGCGCACCCTTCGCTTTGAGTCCGTCGCCGGCCAGAATTTCATCGACACGCCGCGGCGGTCAAGTGTACACGTCCGGGGCGCCCGGCGTAACCGCGCCGGGACTCACTTCCCTTTGTCACCTTCGTTGAGAGAGACTTTCGCGTGCGGGCGGCGCTACCTCTTCGCGTCGGCCTTCGAGGCGGCTTCCAGGTCGGCGTCGAGACGCTCGACGCTGAGCAGCACGGTCTCGGCGGCGCCGACGAAGAAGTCCCGGGTGAGGGTGTCGAAGTCGTCCGTGGGCTTGTGATAGTCCTTGTGGTCTTCGACGCCGAAGTAGACGAAGGGGATGCCGGCCTTGTGGAAGGCGTACTGGTCTGACTGGTTCGTCCAGTCGTCGTGCCCCTGCTCGGGGCGGTCGTGGCCGATGAGGAGCTTGATGGGCGCGTCGGCGGCGATGCGTTCGAGCGCGGGACGCAGCGCCGGCGTGTAGTACGTGCCTGCGGCGTAAAGCTCCCCGCGCTCGCTGTGCCCGACCATGTCGAGGTTCACGTCTAAGGCCACGTCGCGCTTCTCCGCCTTCAACCTCTTGACCAGCTCGCGCGCGCCGACGAGCCCGATCTCCTCCGCGTCGAGCGCGGCAAAGACCAAGGAGTGCTCCGGGCGCGCCGCCCCCGCGTAGTGCGCCGCCAGTTGCAGCAGCACGGCGACGCCCGAGGCGTTGTCGTCCGCGCCGTTGTAGATCAGCCCGCCGCGCACGCCGAGGTGGTCGTAGTGCGCCGAGACGACGACGAGGCGCTCCGGGTACTTCGTCCCCTTCACGTAGCCGACCACGTTGACGCCCTTGCCCTTCGAGGGCAGGTCGAACGGCTGCTCGTATGAGTCCCAGAGCGGCGCAAGCCCCAACTCCTGGAAGCGCCGCTCGACGTAGGCGCGCGCCAACTCCCCGCCCTTCGTCCCCGCCCCGCGCCCCTCCATTGCGTCGGCCGACAGCGCCCGCACGTCTTCGAGCAGACGCGCGGCGTCGATCAACTTCTGCGCCTCGGCGGGCTTCGCGGCCTGCGCGGGGGTCGGCTTCGGCGACTGCGGCGCGGGCTGCGCGGCCCCGCAGGATGTCGTCAGGACGAGTGCGAGTAGGAACTGCTTCATGCCCCGAGTCTGCCTCAACCCGGCCCGGTTCACCAAATGCGCGTTAAGCCTTGAGCCACTCGGCGGAAGAGGCGCTTGCGCGTGACCGTCCTGTGCCGAACCTCGTCCGAGTGCGTGATGCAGACGAGCCCGAGCCGCGGGCCCGTCGCCTTACTCTGTTTGTGGAGTCATCGCGTCCTGTACATGCCGCCGGAAAGGGTCGGATTTTGCACGAGTCGTCTGTTCGTGCCGTGTCGGAAAGTTAATATTTATCCCTGAAACGTTCATCGACGCCTCCCCATTTCGCGTGCGCCAAGATTCGGGGTATCATTGTCGGTTCGCCCCACCTCCCGAGAGTTCACCGTGGGCGAGCGGCTGCTATTTCAGACATGAACCAGGAAGCAATCATCGTCCGCGGCGCGCGCGTCAACAACCTGAAGAACGTCTCGTTCACCATCCCCGTCGAGAAGCTGACGGTCGTCACCGGCGTCTCCGGCTCGGGCAAGTCTTCGCTCGCCTTCGACACCATCTACGCCGAAGGCCAGCGCCGCTACGTCGAGTCGCTCTCGGCCTACGCGCGCCAGTTCTTAGAGCGGATGGACAAGCCGGACGTGGACGAGGTCCTGGGCATCCCGCCGGCCATCGCCATCCGGCAGAAGAACTCGACGCGCAACCCGCGCTCGACCGTGGGCACGCAGACGGAGGTCTACGACTACCTGCGCCTCCTCTACGCGCGCGTCGGCACGACCTTCTGCCGCGTCTGCGGCCGCGAGGTGCATAAGGACTCGCCCGAGTCGTCCGCGCAGGAGGTGCTCGAAACGCTGCCCGAGGGCGCGCGCTTCTACGTCCTCTTCCCCGCCGAGGCGGGTCTGCGCGCCGAGGAGAACGGCAACGGCAAGTCCGCGTCGAAGACGAAGAAGAAGACCAAACAGACTGCCAACGGCACGCTCGAACAACGCACGGTCACGGCGCACATCATGAGCCTGATGCAGCGCGGCTTCACCCGCCTGTTCGTGAACGGCGAGACCGTCGAGCTGCGCTCGCCCGACGACTACACGCGCCCCGACTTCGAGGGCGTCTACGTCCTCGTCGACCGCCTCGTCGCGCGCCCGGACGTGCGCGAGCGGCTGGTCGATTCCTTCGAGACCTGCTTCGTCGAGGGGCACGGCACGGCGCTCGTCCAGGGCGTGGGCGCGACTGCTGAAGATGCGCCGCGCACCCTGAAGTTCAACGAGCGCTTCGAGTGCAAGTACGACGGCACGGTCTACGCGCAGCCCGAGCCGCGTCTCTTCAGCTTCAACAACCCCTACGGCGCGTGCCCGACCTGCCAGGGCTTCGGCAACACCATCGGCTTAGACATCGACCTCGTCATCCCGAACCCCGCGCTCTCGCTGGCCGAGGGCGCCGTCGAGCCCTGGACGAAGCCGCAGTACGAGTGGGCGCGCACGGAGCTGCGCCGCTTCGCGCGCCAGGAGAAGATTCCCTTCGACGTTCCCTTCCAGGAGCTGACCAGACAGCAGCAGCGCGCCGTCATCGACGGCCGCGGGTCTTTCAGCGGCGTGCGCGGCTTCTTCGAGTGGCTGGAGACGAAGAAGTACAAGCTGCACGTCCGCGTCTTCCTCGCCAAGTACCGCGGCTACACGCTCTGCCCCGACTGCGGTGGCGGGCGTCTCAGACAGGAGGCGCGCGACGTGAAGGTCGGCGGGCGGACGCTGCCCGAGGTCTGCTCGCTCTCGATTAAAGACGCCGCCGTCTTCTTCGACTCGCTTGAGCTCTCGCCCGAGCAGTCCGCCATCGCCGACAAGGTCTTATTCGAAGTCCGCCGGCGTCTGAAGTTCCTCGTGGACGTGGGGCTCGACTATTTGACGCTCGACCGTCTGGCCTCGACGCTCTCGGGCGGCGAGTCGCAGCGCATCCAACTCGCCACCAACCTCGGCTCCTCGCTCGTCGGCGCGCTCTACGTGCTGGACGAGCCCTCCATCGGGCTGCACCCGCGCGACAGCGAGCGGCTCATCCACCTCCTCCACAACCTGCGCGACATCGGCAACACCGTCCTCGTCGTCGAGCACGACGAGGAGATGATGCGCGCCGCCGACCACATCCTCGACATCGGCCCGGCCGCCGGCGAGCTGGGCGGCAAGGTCATCTACGAGGGCGACTTCGAAGGTCTTCTGAAGTCGGGCACGACGCTCACCGGCAAGTACCTCCGCGGCGAGGTGGAGATTAAAGAGCCGAAGCAGCGGCGCGCCGCGAAGAAGAAGAAGGTCTCGGTGCGCGGCGCGTCCGAGCACAACCTGAAGAACGTGGACGTGGACATCCCGCTTGAGATGTTCGTCTGCGTCACGGGCGTCTCGGGCTCGGGCAAGTCAACGCTCGTCCACGATGTCGTGTACGCGGGGATGAAGAAGCAGCGCGGCGAGTGGCAGGGGCAGGTCGGCGCGTTCCGAGAGCTGGCGGGCGGGACGCACGTGGACGACGTGATCCTGGTTGACCAGTCGCCCATCGGCCGGACGCCGCGCTCGAACCCGGTCACGTACATCAAGGTCTACGACGCCATCCGCGAGGTCTTCTCGCAGACGCGCGACGCGCAGTCGAAGGGCTTCGACCCTTCGCACTTCTCCTTCAACGTCCCCGGCGGGCGCTGCGACGTGTGTGAGGGCGACGGCACGGTGACGGTCGAGATGCAGTTCCTCGCCGACGTGGAGTTGGTCTGCGAGGAGTGCAAGGGCACGCGCTTCAAGCCGCAGGTGCTCGAAGTGCGCTACCGCGGCAAGGGCATCAACGACGTGCTCAACATGACCGTCCGCGAGGCGATGAACTTCTTCCGCGACACGTCGAAGATCGCCAACCGCCTGCGCGTTTTAGACGACGTCGGGCTCGGCTACCTGCGGCTCGGACAGTCGGCCACGACCCTCTCGGGCGGCGAGGCGCAGCGCGTCAAGCTCGCCTCATACCTTTCCAAGCGGACGGGCGCCAGGACGCTCTACATCTTCGACGAGCCGACGACGGGCCTCCACTTCGAGGACATCAACAAGCTGCTCGCGGCCTTCCGCACGCTGGTCGAGGCGGGGGGCTCGCTCCTCGTCATCGAGCATAACCTCGATGTCATCAAGACGGCCGACCACCTCATCGACCTCGGCCCCGAAGGCGGCGACGCCGGCGGCCTCGTCGTCGCCACCGGCACCCCCGAAGAGATCATGCGCGTCCCCGAATCCCACACCGGCCGCTTCCTCGCCGCGCACCTCGCCCGCTCCAACGGCCACCGCAAGGGCGCGGAATAGAGGAAGCAGTTCAACACAGAAACACGGAGATCAGGCTATGAGCCTCAAGGCACGAATCACGAGTGACATGACGGCGGCGATGAAGGCGAAGGAGACGGGGCGGCTGTCCACTTTGCGGATGGTGAAGGCGGCGGTGCAGAACCGCGAGATCGAGAAGGGCGGCGAGTTGACCGACGAGGAGTTGACGAAGGCGCTCCAATCCCTGGTGAAGCAGCGGCGGGACTCGGTCGAGCAGTACGAGCAGGCGGGGCGCGCGGAGTTGGCCGAGAAGGAGCGGGCCGAGATCGCCGTCATCGAGGAGTACCTGCCGCGCGCCGCCTCGCGCGAGGAGATCGAGCGCACCGTCGCGGGGGTGATCGCCGAGACCGGCGCGTCTTCGATGAAGGAGATGGGGGCGGTGATGAAGGCCGCGCAGGCACGGCTCGGCGGCGCGGCCGACGGCCGGACGGTGAGCGAAATCGTCAAGTCCAAACTTCAGTGAGCGGCCGGCAGTAGAAAGCGGCCGCGGCAGGCCCTCAAATTTGACTTAAAACCGCCGGCGGCTTACCGCCCACTGCCCACTCTCTGCCGGGTTGCCACGCGCGAACTGTTCCCGTATAATCCGCCTCTTGCTCGGAGCGCGGTGGCGTCGTCCAGTGGGTTCGCGCCCACTTTTTCTTTTGCTCCGAGGGTTTTCGAGAGGGGGTTTCAAGGGGTTTGGACGGGGAGACTTCCATCGAAGCGCGCGTGCGCGAGATCGCGCGCCGCGCGGCCGCAGAGCGCGGCCTTGAACTGGTCCACGTCGAATTCGCCGGCGGCGGGCGCGCGCCGGTCGTCCGCGTCTTCATCGACAGGCCGGGCGGCGTCACCCACGAGGACTGCTCCGCGGTGAGCACCTACGTCGGCACCGTCCTCGACGTGGAGGACTTCATCTCCGCCGCCTACAACCTCGAAGTCTCCTCGCCGGGGCTGGAGCGCGGGCTCTACGGCCGCGAGGATTTTGAGAGGTTCGCGGGACGTCTGGCGAAGATGAAGACCCGCGGGGCCATCGGCGACCAGCGCAACTTCCGCGGGCGCATCGAGGGGGTCGAGGGCGACGAGATTCTGTTTGAAGACAAGACCACGGGGCGCGTCCGCGTTCCCCTCTCCGAGGTCGCGAAGGCGAACCTGGAGATTGACGTTGAAGAGGAGTTCCGGCTCGCGGAGGAACGCGAGCGGGAGAAGAGAGCAGGGGCTAGCGACTAGCGGCCGGGGACGAGCAAGTCTTTCGACGGCCCGCGGCATCTAACCCCCGACACCTGAAACTTATGAGCGCATCCATCGGGCAAAGCATCGACGCCGTCTGTAAAGAGAAGGGCATAGACCGCGAGGTCGTCATCGAGGCGGTCAAGGAGGCCGTGCGCGCCGCCGCCCGCAAGCAGTTCAAGTCGGGCGAGGAGATTCAGGTCGAGTGGGCGCCCGAGACCGGCCTGGAGATTTTCGCCTCCAAAGTCGTCGTCGAGGCGGTCGAGAATCCCGGCCGTGAGCTTTCGCTCGACGAGGCGAAGGAACTCGCGGGCGACGAGGTCGAGGTCGGCGACGAACTGCAACTCCCCCTCCCCGTCGAGGACATGGGCCGCATCGCCGCCCAGACCGCCAAGCAGATTCTCTTCCAGAAAGTCCGCGACGCCGAGCGCGCCAACATCTACGAGCAGTACATCGACAAGGTCGGCGACCTCGTCAACGGCTACGTCAAGCGCTTCGAGCGCGGCGACATCATCGTGGACCTCGGCACCGTCGAGTCCGTCCTGACCCGCAGCGGGCAGTCGCGCGGCGAGCAGTGGAACCAGGGCGAGCGCGTCCGCGTCGTGATCGACGACGTGTCGAAGGAGTCGAAAGGCCCGCAGGTCGTCGTCTCGCGCACCAGTCCCGAGCTGCTCAAGCGCCTCTTCGAGATGGAGGTGCCCGAGATTTACGACGGCACGGTCGTCATCAAGTCTGCGGTCAGGGAGCCGGGCGAGCGCGCCAAGATCGCCGTCGCCTCGACCGAGCGCGACGTAGACCCGGTCGGCGCCTGCGTCGGCATGAAGGGCTCGCGCGTGCAGGCCATCATCCGCGAGCTGCGCGGCGAGAAGATCGACATCATCGAGTGGTCGGACGAGCCTTCGGTCTTCGCCGCCAACGCGCTGTCGCCTGCTAAAGTTAATCAGGTGCGCATCACCGACATCGAGCACCGCCAGATGGAGGTCATCGTCAACGAAGACCAGCTCTCTCTGGCCATCGGCAAGCGCGGGCAGAACGTCCGGCTCGCGACGAAGCTCGTCGGGTGGAACATCGACATCCGCAGCGAGGAAGAGCTCAAGCGCGAGGTCGCCGCGCAGATGGGCGCGATGATCGCCTCGGGCGAGTCGGTGCCGCTTGAGCGCTTGCACGGCATGAACCCGGCGATGGTCTCGACGCTCGCAGACCACGGCGTGGACGACATCGAGGGGTTGGCCAACGCGACCGTTGACGACATCGCGGAGTTCCTCGACGTCAGTATCGACCAGGCCGAGGCGCTCATCGGCGCGGCGGCGGCCGTCGTCGAGAGCGCACGCGTGGCCGACGAGGCCGAAGCCGCCGAGGCCGAGGGCGGAACTGAGGGCGAGGCCGCCGACGAACAGGGGGGTGCCGAGGTGTCCGAAGAGCTTGAAGAGGGTCAGACAGTCGAGCAGCACGCGGCGTCGGTCGAAGAAGACCCCGACGCCGACGACCGCGGGGTCGAGCCGTCCGAGGCATCCATCGCCGAAGGGTACGACGAGGCGGCGCGCACGCGCCCGCCGTTCCTCGCCGAAGACCTCTCGCCCGACAACATCCTCGCGCACGACTCGGCCGAGCCGGTCGCCATGACCGAGGTCGAGCAGATGTCCGCCGACGAGTTGATCCTTCAGGGCGCCGGCCGCGACCTGCGCCCCGACACCATCACGCCCGCGCCCGACATCTTCTCGACCGAGGCCGCCGTCATCCAGAACACCGGCTCCTACGTCGAGGAGGAGCGCCCCTCGACGCTCGACGCCGAGGGCGAAGGCGTCCCCGGCGGCACGGTGCAGACCTCCGACGAGGAGTACGAGGACTCGCCCACCTCGCCGCGCGGCGACTTCGCCGGCGAAGCCTCCGCGCCCGAGGTGCAGAACTCTTCGGAGCCGGCCGCCCCTTCCGAGGGCGAGCCGGCCCCGGTTGAAAACGTTTCCGACGACGAGGCCGAAGATGCCCCTGCCGTCGAATAAGCGCAGTCGTGCGGTCGCGCGCCTCCCACGTCCGGGGGCGCGCGACTGCTGCCCGCCTTAAGACCCTTCTCCGGCCGCGAACTGCGGCGCGCTGCGAAGCGTGGGGAGGTTCAAGAGGCGTCTTGACACTTAACCCCGTGAAGCGCGCGGCGCCGTTTTACCAGAAGCGTCGAAGAAGGAGTGCATGTCAGCAGCCCACACTTCAAAAATCAGGATTTACGACCTCGCCAAAGAGTTGAAGATGGAGTCGAAGCGCCTCATCGAAGAGGTGCGCCGCGAGGGCGTTGACGTCTCGGTGCCTTCCAACACCATCTCGAAAGAGCTCGCCGAGAAGATCCGCAACAAGTACTTCCCCAAGAAAGAGCCGACCGTCCACCGCGCCATCCGCGTCGTCAAGAAGGCGAAGCACGCCGAGTCGGACGAGGCGCACGCGCCCGAGCCGTCGGAGGCGCCCGTGCCCGAGGTCTACACCGAGGCGCCGCACGAGGCCGAGGCGGCCGAGCCGCAGGCCGAGCACGCCCCCGCGCCCGAAGGGGCGGGCGGCGCGGCGCGCCCTTTGACCCCGCGCATCCTGCGCCCGCGGCCGCCGGCCGCACGCGCCGAGCACCCCGCGGCGGCGCAAGGCGCGCAGGCGCCCGCCCTGGCGCCCGACGACGAAGAAGACGGCGCACTCGCGTACGAGCCCGAGCCCGAACCAATGCCCGCGGCCGAAGAGCCGCGCGCCGAAGAAGTAACCTACAGCCCGACCGAAGAAGCCGCCCCGGCGGCGGAGCCCGAATTGACAGAAGCACCTCAACCACAACAGCCCGCGGCGGCCGCGCCCGCCCCCGGCAGACAGATCAGAACCCTGCGCCTGACCGACGCCGCGCTCAAGGCCGGCGTCCAGCCCGGCCAGCGCATACACGCTCCCGTCGCGCCGCCCGCGCCCGCCGCGCCCGCTCGCGGTCGTGACGCGCGCGACGCACGCGGCGGCGCCGGACGCGACGCCAGAGGCGGACGCGCCGGACGCGGACACGAGGCGGACGCCTCGCTCCACGGCACGCCCGGCGAGACCGCCACGCCGCAGACCACGTACATCCCGCCCGCCGACGCGCGCCGCCCCGGCGGCCGCAGTGGCCGTGGCGGCCGGCCCGGCCCCGGCGGCCGACCCGGCCCTGGTGGTGATCGCCGCGGCGGGCGCGGCTTCGAGCGCGACTTCCTCGTGCCGAAAGCACTCCGCCTCGAAGACCGCATCGCGCAGTCTCTGAACCCCTCGGCGGGCGCGGCGGCCGGCGACCTCAAGCAGGTGCGGCTCGTCGAGGGCGCGACCGTCAAGGAGTTCGCCGAGAAGACCGGCATCCGCCCGAAGGACATCCAGGCCCTGCTCCTGCAACGCGGCGTCTTCGCCACGCTCAACCAGCCGCTCGACAACGAGATGGCGAAGGAGTTGGGCCGCCGCTTCGGCTTCGACGTGCAGTTCCTCGGCTTCGAGGAGATGGTGGCCGACGAGGAGTTGGAGCAGTTGATCGAGTCCGACGCCGACGACACGGAGGAGCCGCGCGCCCCTGTCGTCACCGTCATGGGCCACGTCGACCACGGCAAGACTTCGCTCCTCGACGGCATCCGCCGCGCCAACGTCGCCGCGGGCGAGGCCGGCGGCATCACGCAGCACATCGGCGCCTACAGCGTCCAGGTGCCCAGCGCCGACAACCCCGACGACAAGCGCCGCGTCGTCTTCCTCGACACGCCCGGCCACGAGGCGTTCACCATGATGCGCGCCCGGGGCGCGAAGGCGACCGACGTGGTCGTGCTCGTCGTCGCCGCCGACGACGGCGTCATGCCGCAGACCATCGAGGCCATCGAGCACGCGCGCGCCGCGCACGTGCCCATCGTCGTCGCCATCAACAAGATCGACAAGCCCGACGCCAACCCCGACCGCGTCCGCCAGGAACTCGCCGTGCAGGGGCTCCAGCCCGTCGAGTGGGGCGGCGACATCGAGATGGTGCCCGTCTCGGCCAAGAAGCAGGAGAACATCGGGACTCTGCTTGAGACCATCCTGCTCACGGCCGACATCCTGAACCTGAAGGCGAGCCCGACGCGTCTGGCCTCCGGCGTCGTCCTCGAAGCCAAGCTCGACCGCGGCCGCGGCGCCGTCGCCACCGTCCTCGTCCAGCAGGGGACGCTCCGCGTGGGTGAGCCCTTCATCGTCGGGCAGATCTTCGGCAAGGTGCGCGCGATGTACGACGACCGCGGCCAACACATCGACGAGGCCGGCCCGGCCACTCCCGTCGAGGTGCTCGGTCTCCAGGGCGTGCCGCAGGCGGGCGAGACCTTCCAGGTCGTCGCCGACATCACCAAGGCGCAGCAGATTTCGCACCACCGGCAGATGGTCGCGCGCCAGCAGACGCTCGCGCAGACGACCAAGCGCGGCATCGAGGCCCTGGGCGAGGCGCAGGTCAAGGAACTGCTCGCCGTCGTCAAGGCCGACGTGCAGGGCTCGGTCGAAGTCTTGCGGAGCACGCTGACGAAGCTCTCGACCGACACGGTCAAGGTGCGGGTCGTCCGCTCGGGCGTCGGCGCCATCACCGAGTCGGACGTGCTGCTCGCGGCGGCGTCGCAGACCGAGGCGGCGGGGCGCGCCGTCGTCATCATCGGCTTCAACGTCCGGCCCGAAGTCCGCGCCGCGGAACTCGCCCGGCAGGAGCACGTGGACATCCGGCTGCATTCGATCATCTACAAGGTCGAGGAGGAGATCCGCGCGGCCATGATCGGCATGCTCGACAAGATCGAGACCGAGAAGATTCTGGGCAAGGCGCTCGTCCTCCAGACCTTCCGCGTGCCGAAGGCGGGCGTCATCGCCGGCTGCCGCGTCCTCGACGGCGTCATCCGCCGCAACACGCGCGCACGCCTCATCCGCGACGGCGTCGTCGCGTGGGAGGGCGGCATCGGCTCTCTGCGCCGCCTCAAGGACGACGTGTCCGAGGTGCGCGAGGGCTACGAGTGCGGCATCGGCCTTGAGAACTTCAACGACATCAAGGACGGCGACCAGATCGAGTGCTACATCATCGAGCAGATCGCCGCCACCGAACTGTAAGGGCGTAAACCGTGAACCGTAGATCGTGACGAGTGAAGAGCTGTTTTCATCTTGTCACGGTTCACGGTTCACGGTTCACGAGTTTTATGAGACGGCCAGAGCAGCTAGCGGAAGTGATACGCGAGGAGGTCAGCCAGATCGTGGGGTTTGAGCTGGAAGACCCGCGCGTCGAGCGCGTGACGGTGACGGACGTACGCGTCACGGAGAACCTCCGGGACGCGAGCGTCTACGTCACGGCCGAAGGCACCGAGGCCGAGAAGGCCGACGCGATGAAGGCGCTCCAGAAGGCCGCCCCCTACGTGCGGCGCCAGCTCGGCATCGCCTTGAACCTCAAGTACACGCCCGAGCTGCACTTCGTCCGCGACACGGTCGAGGAGGCCGCCACGCGCGTCGAAGAACTGCTCTCCGAGATCAGGACGGAAAGCCAGACCCGGCCCTCCCCCTCCCCAGACGAAGAAGGGGCCGGCGAAGAAGGAAGGAGTAAAAGGACTGAGGACTGAGGATTGAGGACTGAGTGGAAGTCATCAACCACTCAGTCCTCAGTCCTCGGTCCTCGGTCCTTCTGGATTGACATGCTCAGTCAAGTGGTTGAACTGATCGAATCGAAGCGCCGCTTCGCGATCACGTCGCACATCCGCCCCGACGGCGACAGCCTCGGCTCGTCGCTCGGACTCTACTGGCTGCTGCGCGCCCTCGACAAGGAGATCGAGGTCGTGATGAGGGACGCCGTCCCGCACGCCTACCAGAGGCTCCCCGGGTCGGAACTGGTCCGGGTCACGCCGCGCATCGACAGGCAGTACGACGCGGTCTTCGTCATCGAGTGCTCGGACATCACGCGGCCGGGACTGGTGGACCTGGAGAGGCAGTTCGTCGTCAACATCGACCACCACTCGACGACCGCGCTCTTCGGCGACATCAACTGGATCGACTCGACGGCCTCGGCCGTCGGCGAGATGATCTACAACCTCTGCAAGGCGCTCGGCGTCCGCGTCACGCGCGAGATCGCCGAGTGCGTCTACACCGCCCTCATCACCGACACGGGCAGCTTCCACTACTCGAACACGTCGGAGCGCACCTTCAAGGTCGCGTCGGAGCTGGTGCGCGCGGGCGTCAAGCCGGCCAAGGTCTCGCAGGCGGTCTTCGCCAACTACCCCTGGAGCAAGATCGAGCTGATGAGCGAGGTGCTCTCGACCGTCCGGCGCGACGCGTCGGGTCGCGTCGCGTGGCTCGTGCAGACGCTCGACATGCAGGAGCGGACGCATGCGTCGGACGAGGACGCCGACGGCTTCGTCAACTACCCGATGAGCTGCGGCGACGTGGAGGCGTGCGCCTTCTTCAAGGAGACGGCGCCGGGCGTCTACCGCGTGAGCTTGCGCTCGAAGTGCGACGTGAACGTCGCGCGCATCGCCGAGCGCTTCCGCGGCGGCGGCCACCGCAACGCGGCCGGCTGCACCTACACGGGCACTTGGGACGAGGCCGCGCGCGAGGTCGTCGGCCAGCTCGTCTACGCCGTCGAGCACCGCGGCGAGAACGGGACGGGGGCGCTCCCGCTCCCGCAGCAGCAGGAGATCGTCCCCGCGCCCGAGCCGCGCAAGCCCGAGCGCGACGTGCGCACATAACAGAGGTCGGAGGCCGGTCAGTTGAATGATTCTTCAACCGGCCTCCGACCTCTACAGTTTCTTCTTCGCGGCGCGTCTGTGTTAACCTTCGTGCCCGAAAGCCCCAGAGCAGCACCGCCCCGAAGGGAACCGTAGGCCACGGCTTCAAGGCATGTCTTGGTTTCGTAAAAAGAACCAGCGGATCGAGTCCGTCCCGGCTGAGGAGCGCAGGGTCAAGACCGAAGGTGTCTTCGAGAAGTGCCCCGGCTGTGACGCCGCGCTCTACACGCGCGAGCTGGAGGAGTCGGCCTACGTCTGCACCCACTGCGGCCACCACTTCCGCATCGGCGCGCGCCAGCGCCTCGCCCTCCTCTACGACGAGGGCAAGTACGAGGAACTGGACGCCGAGGTCATCTCCACCGACCCGCTGGAGTTCGTAGACACCAAGCCCTACCGCGAGCGCCTTGAACAGGCCCGCCGCAAGACCGGACTCCCCGAGGCCGTCATCAACGCGCGCGGCCGCGTGGGCACCCACCCGACGCTCGTCGCGGCGATGGACTTCAGCTTCCTCGGCGGCTCGATGGGCAGCGCCGTGGGCGAGAAGATTACGCGGCTGGTCGAGCGCGCTATCGAGGAGCGCGCGGCCGTCGTCATCTTCAGCCAGTCGGGCGGCGCGCGCATGCAGGAGGGCACGCACAGCCTGATGCAGATGGCGAAAATCTCCGCCGCGCTCGCGCTGCTCGCCGAGGCGCGGCTGCCCTTCATCTCCGTCATGAGCGACCCGACGACGGGCGGCGTCACCGCCAGCTTCGCCATGCTCGGCGACCTCAACGTCGCCGAGCCCAAAGCGCTCATCGGCTTCGCCGGCCCCCGCGTCATCGAGCAGACCATCCGCCAGAAGCTGCCCGAGAACTTCCAGACCGCCGAGTTCCTCCTGGAACACGGCATGCTCGACGCCGTCGTTGACCGCCGCCAGATGCGCGACTGGATCGTCCGCGCCCTCGACTTCACCTACAACCCCGAAGGCCAGCTCAAGCCCTTCAAGGCCGAACTCAACCCCGGCCAGAACGGCGCCAGCGCCCTCAACGCGTCGCCTGCCGAAAAACCCGAAATCAAGACCGAAGTCTAAAACTGATATAAACTTCGTCCGTGAACTTCGACGAGTCGGTCAGTTACCTCTTCGGCCTCGGCCACGAGACCGTCGCCATCAAGCTCGGCCTTGAGAACGTTACGCGGTTGCTCGGGCGCCTGGGCGACCCGCAGGCTTCCTTTCCTTCAGTCCAAATAGCCGGCACGAACGGCAAGGGCTCGACCGCGGCGATGCTCGCGGCCATCTGTCGCGCGGCGGGCCTTCGCGCCGGGCTCTACACCTCCCCGCATCTCGTCTCGGTGACGGAGCGTGTCCACGTGGACGGGTGCCACATCTCGCGCGAATGGTTCGCGCACGAGGCGGCGCTCGTGCGCGCCGCGGCGGAAGAGATTGAGCGGGAGTCGGGCGCGCTCCCGACCTTCTTCGAGCAGATGACC
>JBJMGP010000040.1:0-87601 GCA_045807865.1 Pyrinomonadaceae bacterium | reverse complement strand
GCCGTCCGCCGCGTAGACCTGCGGGTTCCAGCGGTAGCTCCAGCTGTTGTTCCAGGCGCCCTGCGGCCCGCCGTGGATGAGCACGACGAGCGGATACTTCTTATTCGGGTCGAAGTCGGGCGGCTTGACCAGCCAGCCCGAGACCTTCGTCCCGCCCGCGCCCTCCCACGTCAGCCCTTCGGCCGGGCGGAGCGAGAACTGCCGCATGAAAGCGTCGTTGGTGTGTGTCAGCGGGGCGCCCTGGTTGGCCGAGCCGTTCAAAGGTGCGACGCCGTCCATGCGCGCCGTGTAAATCTCCGTGGCGCTGGCGGCGTCCGAGCGCGTGTAGACGAGGAGGCGCGAGTCGGCCGAGACCTGCACGTCGCCGTTGAAGCCGCCCAGGAGCTTTCGCAGCGAGCCGTCGGCCAGTGAGGCGTTGAAGACGGGCTGTTCGCCGCGCTCGCCCGAGACGAAGTAGACCGACTTGCCGTCGGGCGCGAAGGTGTATTCGTCCACGTGCCCGTCATACCTCGGCAGCAGTTCGTGCGTCTGTCTGGTCTGCCGGTCGTAGAGCATCAGGCGCCAGCGGTCGCTCTCGAACATCGGCGTCGCCTGCGAGCGGTAGGCGAGGTAGCGTCCGTCCGGGGAGTAGCGCGGCGACCTGTCCGCGCCCCTGTTCTCTCCAGTGATTCTACGGGGCTCGCCGCCCGCGACCGCGACGACGAAGATGTCCGCGTTGGTCGAGGCCGCCTCTAGAGAGTCTGTGTTGCGCGCGTAGGCCAGCTCCTTCGAGTCGGGCGAGAAGGCGTAGTCCAGTGGGTCGCCCAAAGAGAAGGGCGGCGCGTCCCAGTCGCCGGACGTCAGGTCTCGCGCCGCCCCGCCCTCCGCGGGTACGACGAAGACGTGCGAGCGCTTGGCGCCCTTCCAGTCCACCCAGTGGCGCACGAAGAGGCGTGTGGCGACGTGCGGCTTGACCGGGTTCTTCTCTGCTTCCTCGTCGCGCTGCCTGTTGCACGCATCGTCGGCGCAGTCGGGGTAGACCTCCGAGGCGAAGGCGACGAGGCGGCCGTCGGGCGACCAGACGGGGTCGGACGCGCCGGTCGAGATGTTCGTCAACTGTCTGCGCTCGGAGCCGTCGGGGCTCATCGTCCAGACCTGACCGCCCGACGTGTAGGCGAGCCGCCGGCCGTCGGGCGACCAGCGCGGCGAGGACGAGGAGGCGGCGCCCGTCGTCAACTGTTTCGGCTCGCCGCCCGCGGACGCGACGACGAAGACCTGCGTGCGGTTGCGGTTGGCGGCCACGTCGGGGACAGTGACCTGGTACGCGACCCATTGGCCGTCGGGCGAGAGTTGCGGGTCGGCGACGCGCTGAATCTTGAGCATCTCCTGGACGCCGAAGCGCGCGGCCGGCTCCTGGGCTTGGGCGACGACGAAGGCCGAGAGCGTGAGCGCCAAAGCGCACGCGCGTCTGTAGAGAGTCTTCATGAGTTCCCTCCTACGAAACAGTTCCGGCATGAAAGAGTGGGCAGGTTCGCGGACGAAATTTAGCACGGGGGGTTGAAGAATTTGAAATTTTAAATCCCCCTTGTCTGTGACGGCGGGCACGCGGCGGGGTGATGCGTGCGGGTTTTTCCGCAGGCGCGTGGGTGAAATTGCCGCGCGGCGGGGGGAGAGAAGGATGAAAGGTCGTTAAAGGTGCTGGCATACGTGTTGCCGTTGGGGTCCGCAAAGGGGCATGAGCGGCGCGACCCGCCAAGCCCCTTCGACCGCGCACTTCCCTTGAACGTCGAGGCCCGGAGGGCTTATGCAAACACCTTACGGTCTGAACATTGTCGAGCGCTGCGCCGGCTGTCGCCGCGAGGAGCCGCACGCCTTCTGTCAACTCCCCGAGCCCTCCCTGCGCGCGCTCGAAGCGTTGAAGTACACCACGCTCTACCCGCGCGGCGCGCTGCTCTTCGTCGAGGGGCAGCCCGGCCGCGGCGTCTACATCCTCTGCTCGGGGCGCGTGAAGCTCTCGGCCACGTCCTCAGACGCGCGCGTCATCATCACGCGCATCGCGCGCGCCGGCGAAATTCTCGGCCTGTGCGCGACTCTCGCGGGCGGCGACTACGAGGTGACGGCCGAGACGTTGGAACCTTCGCAGGTCAACTTCGTCCGCGCCGCGGACTTCAAGCGCCTCCTCGCGACGAACGTCGAGGCCGCCTTACGCGCGGCCGAACAGCTCGGGCGCAACTACAGCGCGGCGCTCGAACAGGTGCGGCTGCTCGGCCTCTCGCACTCGGCCGCCGCCAAGCTCGCGCGCTTCCTCCTCGAAGTCGGCGCCACGCCCGGCTCGAACAGCCACGCCGACCGCCTCCGCCTCGCGCTCACGCACGAGGAGATCGGCCAGCTCATCGGCGCCTCGCGCGAGACGGTCACGCGCCTCTTCAGCGAGTTCAAACACGAGAACCTCATCCAGGTCAAAGGCGCCGTCCTCCAATTCAACAACCGCCCCGCCCTCGAAGCACTCGCCAACTACTGAATATGAATTAACAGGGGTGGACAGGGTGTGCAGGATGAAGATTTAAACCCTTATCCTGTCCACCCCTGTTAATTCATTCCAGCGCTTTGGGGCGACTGCCATGTGCCTACTTTCCTCCCGGCATGTGATTCGCACTACGCACGCCTGCCGGCGGTTTTCGGTCGGAAACGGGAATCGCTGGGTGAGATTACTCAGAGCCGACCGGAAAGTCTGGGGGAGATTACACAGAGCCATGCAACGCAAGCAGGTCACCATCGACGGCAACGAGGCCGCCTCTTACGTCGCCTTCAAGACCAACGAGGTCATCGCCATCTACCCGATCACGCCCTCCTCGAACATGGGCGAGAACGCGGACGCCTGGGCCGCCGAGGGCCGGGAGAACATCTGGGGCGTCACGCCCACCGTCCGCGAGATGCAGAGCGAGGGCGGCGCCGCCGGCACCGTCCACGGCACGCTACAGGCCGGCTCTTTGACGACGACGTTCACCGCCAGCCAGGGCCTGCTCCTCATGATCCCGAACATGTTCAAGATCGCGGGCGAGCAGACTTCGACCGTCTTCCACGTCGCCGCGCGCGCCCTCGCCACGCACGCGCTCTCCATCTTCGGCGACCACTCCGACGTGATGAGCGCGCGCTCCTGCGGGTGGGCGATGCTCTTCGCGGACTCCGTGCAGGAGGCGATGGACTTCGCGCTCGTCTCGCAGGCGGCGACGCTGCGTTCGCGCGTCCCCTTCCTCCACGTCTTCGACGGCTTCAGAACTTCACATGAAGTGCAGAAGGTCGAACAGCTCTCCGACGAAGACATCCGCGCTCTCATCGACGCCGACCTCGTCCGCGCACACCGCGCGCGCGCGCTCACGCCCGACCGCCCCGTGATGCGCGGCACGGCGCAGAACCCGGACGTCTTCTTCCAGTCGCGCGAAGCCTCGAACCCCTTCTACCTCGCCACGCCGACCATCGTGCAGGAGGCGTTCGACCGACTCGCCGTCATCACCGGCCGCAGCTACAAACTCTTCGACTACGCGGGGCACCCCGAGGCCGAGCGCGTCGTCGTCATCATGGGCTCCGGCGCCGAGACGGCCGAAGAGACGGTCGAAGCGCTCGTCAACAAAGGCGAGAAGGTCGGGCTGGTTAAGGTCAGACTCTACCGCCCCTTCTCGGCCGAGCACCTGCTCGCGGCCTTCCCCAAAACTACAAAAGCCATCTCGGTGCTCGACCGCACGAAGGAGCCGGGCGCGGCGGGCGAGCCACTCTACCAGGACGTTCTGACCGCCGTCGGCGAGGCCTTCATCGAAGGTTCGTCGCCCTTCGCCTCGGTGCCGCGCGTCGTCGGCGGCCGCTACGGGCTGGCCTCGAAGGAGTTCACCCCGGCGATGGTCAAGGCCGTCTTCGACGAGCTGCGGCAGGCCAAGCCGAAGAATCACTTCACCGTCGGCATCCGCGACGACGTGACGCACACCTCGCTCGACTTCGACCAGGCGTTCTCGACCGAGAACGCGGAGGGCGTGCGCGCGCTCTTCTGGGGCCTCGGCGCGGACGGCACCGTCGGCGCGAACAAGAACACCATCAAGATCATCGGCGAGGAGACCGACAACTACGCCCAAGGGTACTTCGTCTACGACTCGAAGAAGTCGGGCGCGATGACGGTCTCGCACCTGCGCTTCGGCCCCGACCCCATCCGCAGCACCTACCTCGTCTCGCGCGCCAACTTCGTCGCCGTCCACCAGTTCAACTTCGTCGAGAAGTACGACGTGCTCGCCGCGGCCGTCGAAGGCGCCACGTTCCTGCTCAACAGCCCCTACTCGCACGAGGAGGTCTGGTCGAGGCTTCCGCGCCCGGTGCAGCAGACCATCATCGACAAGCGCCTGCGCTTCTACTCGATCAACGCCTACGACGTGGCGAAGCAGGCGGGGATGGGCACGCGCATCAACACCATCATGCAGACCTGCTTCTTCGCCATCTCGGGCGTGCTGCCCCGCGAGGAGGCCATCGCGAAGATTAAAGAGTCGATCAAGAAGACGTACGGGAAACGCGGGGAGCCGGTCGTGCGGCAGAACTACGCCGCCGTGGACACGGCGCTCGCGCACCTGTACGAAGTTCAGGTTCCCACACAGGCCACGTCGGAGTTCGACGTGCCGCCGGCAGTCTCGCCCGCCGCGCCCGTGTTCGTGCAGAACGTCACTGCCGAAATCCTGGCCGGGCGCGGCGACTCTCTGCCGGTGAGCGCCTTCCCGGCGGACGGTACATACCCCACTGCCACCGCCCAATGGGAGAAGCGCAACATCGCGCTCGACGTGCCCGTGTGGGAGCCTGACCTGTGCATCGAGTGCGGCAAGTGCGTCTTCGTCTGCCCGCACGCCGCCATCCGCGCGAAGGTCTTCGACCCCGACCACCTCGCGGACGCGCCCGAGCAGTTCCAACACATTCCCGCGAAGTTCAAGGAGCTGCCCGACAAGCGCTACACGATTCAAGTGGCGGTCGAAGACTGCACCGGCTGCAAGCTCTGCGTCGAGGTCTGCCCCGCCAAGGACAAGTCGCAGCCCTCGCGCAAGTCGCTCAACATGAGGCCGCAGCTCCCCCTCCGCGAGCAGGGGCGGAAGAACTGGGACTACTTCCTGCGGCTCCCCGACGTGACGAAGAACGGCGCGATCAAGTACGACAACGTCAAGAACGTCCAACTGCTTCAACCGCTCTTCGAGTTCTCGGGCGCGTGCGCGGGTTGCGGCGAGACGCCTTACGTCAGTCTACTCACGCGCCTGTTCGGCGACCGCGCGCTCATCGCGAACGCCACCGGCTGCTCGTCCATCTACGGCGGCAACCTGCCGACGACGCCCTACACCATCAACGCGGAGGGTCGCGGGCCGGCCTGGTCCAACTCGCTCTTCGAGGACAACGCCGAGTTCGGCCTTGGCATGCGCCTCGCGCTCGACCAACAGAACCAGTACGCGCGCTCTCTGCTGAACCGCCTGCGGCCGACGGTCGGCGACGCGCTCGCGGACGGGCTGCTCGCGAACGAACAGCTCGACAACTGCGGCATCAACACGCAACGCGAGCTGGTCGCGGCCCTGAAGGCGAAGCTCTCCGAGAGGTTCGAGCCCGAGGTGCGAGACCTTCTGTCGGTGGCCGACGCGCTCGTCAGGAAGAGCGTGTGGATCGTCGGCGGCGACGGCTGGGCCTATGACATCGGCTTCGGCGGGCTCGACCACGTGGTCGCGTCGGGCGCCAACGTCAACATCCTCGTCTTAGACACGGAGGTCTACTCGAACACCGGCGGCCAGTCTTCAAAGTCCACGCCTTTGGGCGCGGTCGCCAAGTTCGCCGCGGGCGGCAAGACGACGCCGAAGAAAGACCTCGGGATGATGGCGACCAGGTACGGCAACGTCTACGTCGCGCAGGTGGCGATGGGCGCCTCCGACGCGCAGACGATGAAGGCGTTCACCGAGGCCGAGGCGCACGACGGCCCGTCGCTCATCATCGCCTACAGCCACTGCATCGCCCACGGCATCGACATCGCGAAGGGTCTCAGCCAGCAGAAGCTCGCGGTCGAGAGCGGCCACTGGCCGCTCTACCGCTACAACCCGGCGCACGCCGGCGACGGCAAGAACCCGTTCCAGCTCGACTCTTCCGCCCCGAAGATCCCGTTGCAGGACTACATCTACACCGAGACGCGCTACCGCATGCTCCAGCAGAGCGACCCCGAGGTCGCCCGCTTCCTCCTCGGCCGCGCGCAGGAGGTGGTGGACGAGCGCTGGCGCCAGTACAAGCAGATGGCAGACAGGAAGGAAGGAGCGTGAACCGTGAACCGTAGACCGTGACCAGAGAAAAGCCTTCTCTTTCTTGTCGCGGACTACGGTTCACGGTTCACGTCGAACGGAGTGAGCTTATGGATTTAAGCACAAGCTACATGGGGTTGAAGCTGAAGAACCCGCTCGTCCCTTCGGCGTCGCCGCTCTCGCAGACGCTCGACGGCATCCGCCGTCTGGAGGACGCGGGCGCGGGCGCGGTCGTGATGTATTCGCTCTTCGAGGAGCAGATCGACCTCGAAAGCCTCTCGCTCCACGCCGCGCTCGACCACGGCACCTACTCGACGGCCGAGGCGCACTCCTACTTCCCGGAGATGTCGAGCTACAACGGCGTCGGGCCGGAGGGCTATCTTGAGTTAGTCCGCCAGGCGAAGACGAGCGTTGACATCCCGGTCATCGGCAGCCTCAACGGCATCTCGCCCGGCGGCTGGGTCGATTACGCGCGCCACATCGAAGACGCCGGCGCCGACGCCCTTGAGCTGAACGTCTACTTCATCCCCGCGAGCCCCTTCATCTCGGGCAAGTCGGTCGAGGAGCGCTACGTCGAGATCCTGCGCGACGTGAAGCGTTCGGTCTCGATCCCCGTCGCGATGAAGCTCTCGCCCTACTTCTCAAGCCTCGGCAACATGGCGCGGCGACTCACCGACGAAGGCGCCGACGCGCTCGTGCTCTTCAACCGCTTCTACCAGCCCGACATCGATCTCGAAGCGTTGGAGTTGACGCCGCGGCTCGCCCTGAGCCAGTCGCACGAGCTGCGCCTGCCGCTCTGCTGGGTGGGCATCCTCTACGGCGAGCTGCTCACGGACTTCGCCATCACGAGCGGCGTCCACACGCACCAGGACGTTTTGAAGTCGCTGATGGCCGGCGCGAAGGTGGCGATGATGGCGTCGGAGCTTCTACAGCACGGCGTGGGTCGCATCACGGAGGTGCTGCGCGCGGTCGCGGCGTGGATGGAGGAGCACGAGTACGTCTCGGTCAACCAGATGATCGGGAGCATGAGCCGCACGAACGTCGCAGACCCTTCGGCCTTCGAGCGCGCCAACTACATGAAGATGCTCGCCTCGTACCGCGCCGCGGTGCGCTGAGGTACGAGGGCCGCCGGGCGCACGGCGTCTTCTTAACGATCCGGGGGGAAGTTTTTTTCCGGCGCGCGGACAGGCGCGCGCCGCTCGCCGGGAGAGGAGACATACTATGTCAGCCGACACACGCGACCGCCTGGAGATTCTGAAGGCCGAGCTGGACTTCATCGAAAAGGGCGGCTACGGCCGCTCGGTGCGCACGCCCTGGAAGCCGACCTCGATCTTCCAGGGCTCGCTCTCGTGCCTCAACCACGGCTACCCGTACCGCGCGCACCCCTGCTCGGAGTGCCTGCTCGACGACTTCGTGCCCGAGGGCCAGCACGCGGCCCAAGTCCCCTGCCACCACATCCCGCTCGACGCCGAGGGCGAGACCGTCGAGGGGCTTGAGCTTGAGGAGAACCAGCAGCTCCTCGAAGAGAAGGTCAAGGCGTGGCTCCGCGCGCGCATCAAGGAGATCGAGGACGAGCGCGCCGGCGCCGCGCAGAGAATCTACTGAAAGAAGGAGTCAGGAGTCAGGAGTCAGAAGGCCCGCTTTGCGAACGTCGAGGATGACAGACTGACGGTTCGAGCGACAGAGGTTTTTCTTCTGACTTCTGACTTCTGACCCCTTCAAGGAGGTGCCGTCATGTTCAAGCTCCTGCTCGTCTGCTTCATTGCGGCCGCGGCGCTCGTGGTCGCCTATCTCCTGGCGAAGTCCGCTTATCGCATCCTGAAGGTCAAGCTCGACGCCTACCTGCTCTTCCGCGGCAAGCGCGTCGTCGTCTGCCCCGAGACGCGCAAGTACGTCGCCGTCGAGGTGGACGCCGCGCACGCCGCCGCGACCGCCGCCGAGGGCGAGGCCGAGCTGCGCCTCACCTCCTGCACGCGCTGGCCCGAGCGCGCCGACTGCGACCAGCACTGCATCTACCAGATCGCCAACGCGCCCGAGGACTGCGCCGTGCGAACGATGCTCGAAGACTTCTACGAGGGCCGCTCGTGCGTGCTCTGCTACAAGCCGCTCGCCGGCCCGCGCCGGGATGAGCACAAACCGGCGCTGCTGCGCGCCTACGACCGCCGCACCTTCGAGTGCCGCGAGCTGCCGCCCGAGGCGCTCCCCGTCGTCCTCGACGCCTACCTCCCCGTCTGCTGGGACTGCCACATCGCCGAATCCTTCCGCCGCGAGCACCCCGAACTTGTCATCGACCGCGACTCCCAAACCCTCGCCAACGTCTGACACCCGCGGCGCCTCAACTCATCCCCGGCCGAAGGCCGAGCCGTCACGGCCTCCCGCCGAACGGCTCGGCCTTCGCCGCCTCAGCACGAAGTCGGATTGCGCCGGACGCCGCCCGACCTGGTTTCCCGACGGCCCGCCGCCGTGATACTTATAGAATTTTGGGAAGAGAAAAATATGGCCTTGACACTGACGACTCGTTTCAAATTCTCCAAACTCGACACGCTCGTCATGCGCGGCGGGCATGGGTGGGGCCAGGTCAGCACGAACGGCAACGTCTGCACGCTCACCTGTGATCAGGGGATGAAACGGCCGCCGGCCGAGATCGAAACGATCAGAGAGATCATCTCGCTGCAAATACAGTTCTGCACCGGCCTCGACCTCGCCGCGACCTTCCTCATGCTGGGCAAGATGTGGAGCGTGAACCGGCTTCAGTTGAAGAGCTGCGCCGTCAAAGAGCTGCCCCCCGAAATCGGCGCGCTCACCAACATCGTGGATTTCGACCTCGGCAACGAAGGCATGGGAAACTCTAACGAGTTTAAGACCTTCCCGCCCGAGTTCGCTTCGATGAAGCGTCTGCGGTATCTCAGGCTCCACCACAACCCACAGTTCGAGGCGTTCCCGCCCGAGGTGGCGCACATGACCAGCTTAAGGCACCTCGGCTTAAGGGGCTTTCACTCGCTGCCGCGAAACATCGAGCTGTTCCCGAACCTCGAAGACCTGAAGTTAACTTTCGGCGGCATCGTCCCGCGACACATCCTGCCGCTCCTCGACCGCCCGAACCGCCTCAAGTCCGTCACGGTCGGCGAGGCGTACTACGACATGTTCCAAGCACTCACCGCGCAGTACCCGGACTTTTCCGTCACACAGGAGCAGACCTCACTCCGAGGAGATTATTGATTCAAGACGTGCAGCAGGGGAACGCTTTGACCGGCGCTTGAGAGGGCGGCGCGTTAATTGTAGTCTCGCGCCATGCGCGCCTCGGCCCGAACGTTGCCAGTCCTCGCCCTCGTGGGGGCGGTCGCGCTGTCGCCGGTGGCGGTGGGGGCGTTAGGGATCGTGCCTTACGCGGCGTTCGGGGCCGGCATCGCGGCCTTCGCGGCTTACGCGTTCGGGCGGGCGCGCGGGCGGGCGGCGAAAGGGGTCTCGGTCGTGCTGCTCTCGGCGTGCCTCGGGGTGACGCTGTTCGACCTGGGCGCGCGTCCGGTCTTCCTCTACCTGTCGCGCGTGAGACCTTCCGAGCGTTACATCGAACGCTGGCCGCCGCTGCCCCTGCTTCAGCGTTACCCGCCCCGGGTCGAGTTCGACGGCGAGACGTACGGCGACCTCGCGGCCGTGTCGGGGCGCGCGGCGTGGCGTGCCTGGCACCGCGTGAGGTTCGCGACCGACGAGTACGGATTCAGGAACGAGCCGCGGCCCGCGGGCGACGAGTCGCCGCCCCTCGACTTGATTGTGCTCGGCGACTCGTTCGGCGTCGCGGCCTCGACGACGCAGGAGGAGACCCTGAGTGCCGTGCTCGCGCGCGACTACGGGCTCAACGTCTACAACCTTTCGATCTCAAGGGAAGGCCCGCGGCACGAGTACGCCAACCTCCTGCTCGAAGGCCCGCGGCTGAAGACGCACGAAGGAACGTGCGTCCTCTGGCTCGTCTTCGCCGGCAACGACCTCGACGACGTGTACCCGGCCGAGCTTCTGAATCCGCGGCCCAGGCAGCAGGGCCTGTTCGAGCGCCTGGCCCTCTCCGTCAACGACTTCAGGTCGAGTTCGCCCGTGCGCCGCCTCTTCATCAACGGCGACGCGGCGCGCGTCCTGGAGAGAAGACTCGCGGACGGCAGGCTCGTGCTCTTCCACGGAGATTACGCGGAGCGCAGAAGCCGCACGGCGGAGGAGGTCGCGCGCCACCCGAACTTCGCGCCGCTCAAGGCGACGCTCGAAGCGATGAAAGGGCTGGCCGCCGAGCGCCGCCTGAAGGTCCTCGTTGCGCTCGTGCCGAGCAAGGAGGAGATTTACTCCTGGGTGCTCGACGGCGCGCAGGCGTGGCCGCCCGGCTCCGGGCCTTCGGGCTTTGCCCGGGCGCTGCGCGGGCTGTGCGAGCGGGACGGGTTCGGCTTCCTCGACTTGAAGCCGGCGCTGCTGGAAGAGGCGCGGCGCGAGTACGAGAGGTCGGGCGCGCTGCTCTGGTGGCCGGACGACACGCACTGGAACGCGGAGGGGCAGCGCGCCGCCGCCCGCGCCGTCTACCAAAACCTGCCGCCTACTTCTCTTCCTTAATACTCTGGACCGTCCGGCGGAGGATGTCGGCGGAGGCGCGCAGGCCGTCGCGCTCGTGCTCGGCCAAGGGAATTTCGATGACGCGCTCGACGCCGTCGCGGCCGACGACGCAGGGCAGGCTCAGGTAGACGCCGTCGATGCCGTACTGCCCCGTCAGGCGCGTCGAGACGGGCAGCACCGTCCGCTCGTCGCGCAGGACGGCCTCGCAGATGCGCGCCACGCACGAGGCGATGGCGTAGGAGGTGTAGCCCTTCCGCTCGATGATGTCGGGCGCGGCGCGGCGCACGCGCCGGAGCAGCTCGTCGAAGTCGGGGCACTCTATCCCTGCCCCTTCGCAGAATTCGCGGACGGGGACGCCCGCCACGCGCGCCGAAGACCACGCCGCCACCTCCGAGTCGCCGTGCTCGCCGACGACGTGCGCGTGGATCGAACGCGGCTCCACCCCTAAACGCCGGCCGAGCATCGCGCGCAGGCGCGCCGAGTCCAGGACCGTGCCCGAGCCGATGACACGCCCCACGGGGAGCCCCGAGAACTCCTGCGCGAACTGCGCGAGCACGTCCACGGGGTTCGTCGTCATCAGGAGGATGCCGCCGAAGTTCCGGCCCATCAAATTCTGCATCACGTCGCGGATGACGACGACGTTGCGGGCCAGCAGGTCGAGCCGCGACTCGCCGGGCCGCCCGCCGACGCCCGCCGCGACGACGACGACGGCCGCGCGCGACGCGTCCTCCCAATCGCCCGCGCGCACCTCGACGGGGCGCATGAGCGCCGCCGCCTGCTCCAAGTCCATCGCCTCGCCTTCGGCGCGCCGCGCGTCCAAGTCCAGCAGCACGACCTCGCGCGCGAGCCCACCCGTCAACAGCGCGTACGCGCTCGTCGTGCCGACGTGGCCGCACCCGACCACGCACACGCGCCCCTGCTTCATACCGGCCGAATCGACAGCCAAGTCTTACTCCTCCTGACAAATCTTCCCGGGTAAAGTTTTAATCAACGGTGTCGGTAGGATGGGTTGCCGGGGTGGAAAAGACAAGCGGGGTCAATGCGGGCGGACGACGATGAGGTTGGAGACGCGTGCGAGGCCGGCGACGTAGCGCGCGACCTGTTGCGCGCGCCAGCACTGGCCCTGAGTCTCGGCCTGCCCCGTGAGGGTGACGACGCGCCCCTCGACCTTTACGTCGAGGTCTTCGATGCGGAGCCTCTCGTCCCGCCTCAGCTCGTCCAGCACGTCGCGCTGTAGTTCCGCGTCTGATCTCATCGCAGTCCCCCCGGCCGTCTAAGTGAAGGCGCCGTCGCGCCGCGCCGACCCTCGTGAACGCTTTCGGCAAGCCCCGTGCCGGTCGGCCCCGGCCCCCGTTTCCGCCCCACGCCGCGCCCCGCCTGCGGGTATTTGCGCAGGCCGTGGGGAATTTTCGCAGTAGACAGTAGGCAGATGGCAGTGGGCAGTTAAGACAGTTAAGATGCCTGAAAGAATCGGAGGCGGCGGGACTCACGACCCGCCGCCTCCGATTCTTTTGGCTTGTTAGCTTCCTAGCTGCCTGCTGCCATCTGCCGACTGCCTACCGCGGGAGGCTGGTCAGCTCCTCGATGCGCGCGCGGACGGCGCGGGTGAGGAGGCGTGTCTCCTGTGGAGTGTAGTTGGCGGCCCGGAAGAGTGAGGCGAGCTGGCCGTCGGTGATGCCCGCGAGCCGCTCGCCGATCCAGCGCGCGTGCTCGACCTTGACCTTCTCGACGACCCCCTTGTTCACGCCGGTGAAGTGGAAGTCCACGTAGCCGTCCTTGACCTTGTCGACGAACTTCGAGTCGGCGTAATCCTCCGGGTCGTTGCGGCTGCGCGTGAGCCGCCAGAGCGGGCCGCCGCCGCCCGTCTTGCCGAAGGTCGCGCCGAGGTCGCTGATCGCGTAGCGCAGCTCGCCCGACCCGGCGGTGTGCAGGATGACGTTGTTCTCGTCCTTCAAGTCCCAGTTGTTGACGAGCACCATCAGGACTTTGAGCCCGTCCAGCTCGCGCGTGCCCGAGAAGGGGTTGCTCGTCCAGCTCCACTCGCCGTGCCGCTTGACGCCCTTGGGCCGCGCCTCGAAGCGCACGTTGGTGAACGTGCCCTTGCCCGGGATGGTCACGCGCGGGACGAGGTAGGTGATCTCGGTCTCGTAGCCCGCGGCCCAGATGAGCCGCGTGGCGGCGGTCTCCGACTGCGCCTCCTTCCCGAGTTTGGCGACCCACTCGCGGCCGCGCGAGTCGCGCACGCGGTACTTCTTCGACCAGCCGCCCTTCTCCTCCTTCAGGAGGCGCAGCCCCCTTGTGACGGGGCGCATCGCGGCGCCGCCCGGCCCCGCCCCGAGGTCGAGCTGCGCCGGGTTGCGTTCGCGCCAGAGCACGGGCGTCCCCTTCGGCAAAGCCTTCTTCTGCTTCTTAGACTTGTCCTGCGCGGCCGCCGCCGGCGCCAGCAACAACAGCAGCGCGACGAAAGCAACGATTGTCCGAGTCAACCCTTTACCAGACATTCTTTTCAAACGCGCACGGCGGCCGAGGCCCTGCGCCCGTCCTCCTTCAAGTCGATGTGGGAGAAATTGGAGAGATACTACCAAGCAGTGGGTGAGTTTGACTACAAGACCGTACCGCAAACGGGCCGTGTTACGGTGGAACGAATTAACAGGGATGGACAGGATGTGCTGGATAAGAAATCAAATCTTAATCCTGAACATCCTGCCCATCCCTGTTACAGAGCGATGCATTGATAGGTAAACCCTAGGATTGCTGAAAGCCGCATTTTACAAGACCAAGTTCGGCGAAAAGGTTTACCTATCAATGCATCGCTCTATAATTATTCTTCCCGCATGCCGACCCTGTTTATTGTTTAAGTCCCGGCTTGACGACGCGCTCCGTCCGCGCCGACTGCTCGTCGGGCGGCAGCAGCGACCAGAGCCAGCTCACGGCGCGTTCGAGCTGCTTGCGGTCGCCTGACTGCACAGCCTCCTGCCCCTGCGCGATCCAGCGCGCGGACTCCTCCGCGTTGACGAACTGGCGGCCGGGGCGCGCGAGGTAGTCGAACCAGTCACGCCAGAACCATTCCTGCGCGTGGAGCACCTGCGTGCGCAGCGCGCGCAGAGCCGCGGCCGCCTTCTTCACGCCGCGCACGTCGCCGCGCGCCGCGGCCTCCGACAGCTCGCGCCTGAGCGCCGCCAGACGTTCGCGCTGCGCGTCGGTGCCGTGCGCGCCCACGGTCTCGGCCGCCGAGTCGGCGAGACCGAAGGCGTCGTCCGCGCGGGAGCCGGCGGGCTTTACCCCCGCGCGCCGCTCAAGCTCCGCGACGCGGGAGCGCACCTCGCGCAGGCGCTCGACGACGCGCGCCGCGTGATCCTGATCTTCCGCGTCGCCGGCCGCCTGGTGCGCGCCGATCTCTATGTCGAAGTCCTCCAGCTCGCGCCGCAGACTCTCGACCAACGTGCGCCGCGGGTCGGCGGCGGGCGCGTCGCCCCACTTGTAAACGTCCTCGGCGTCCGGCCTGTGGCCGTCGTCGTAGACGACCTCGGGGAAGTCGAAGTCTTCGGCGCCCGCGCCCGAGAGTATCAACTGCTCCTCGATGCGTTCGAGCCGCGCGAGGCAGCTCTCGACTTCGAGGTGCGCGCCCTCCAACAGCTCGATGTAGTCGGGCTCCTCCTCCTTCGGGATAAAGACGCGGTCGGTGAAGTGCTCGTTCAGATAAGGGATGAAGACATCGACGGTGATGAGGCGCGAGGCGTCAACCTTGATGTGGAGCTGCACCTCCGCGCCTTCGGGGACGGGGCGGCGGACGGCCTCGCTGCGGACGTGGAAGTTGCCGACCCAGTTGTTGGCCTGCGGGTCCGTGAGCGCCTCGCCCTCCCAGAGCTTCACGGCGAGCGACGTGTCGGGCTCGCTCGGGCGGAGCGTGTAGGCGGCGCGGTAGGTGACGGTGCGCTCGGCGGGGAGCAGCGTGCGGCGCGGGAAGACGGGGCTCAGTTCCGCGCGGCCGTCCGCGTGCGCGACCTCGACCGAGATGGTGTGCGGCAGCGGCGGCGCGTCGAGCGCGAGACCGTGCCGTATCTGAAACTCGTTCGGCGAGAGTTCGCGCGCGCGCCCCTTCGCGTCGCGCACGCTCAAGGCGAAGCGGTTGAGACGCCCCTCCTGCAACACCAGCGCCGTCTCGAAGAAGCCCTCGCGCGCCGGCACCCAGCCGCTCGTCCACAAGCCGCCCTCGGCGTCCACTTTCACTTCGAGCCCGCCGTCGCTCCCCTTCCCTGCGAGCTTGCCCGCGACGCGGCTCCGCGGCTCCGCGGTCAGAGGGTCATAAGCCAGACGAACCGTCAGCGCGTCCGTCTTCGGCTCCTCTTTCACGCCGACCGACGACGACGCGCTCCGCTCGACGGTCGAGGCGTAGACGGCCGCGCCGCGCGCGACCACGGTCATCGGGTCGAGCGACGAATCGACGGGCGCGCCGAGGTGCGCGGCCAGGGCCTCGCGCACGCGCGGCATCTGCGTCGGCCCGCCGACGAGCAGCACGCGGTCCAAGTCCAACCCTTTGACGCGCGCGCCCGCGAGCGCCTCGTCGGCGAGACGCAGGCAGCGCGCGAGGAGCGGCTCCGCCTCGCTCTCAAGGCGCGCGCGCGTCAAGGGCAGTTCCGCTTCGATGAGCCGCCCCTCGCGGTCTTCGCCGAGGTCGAGGAGGCTGACGACCGTCTCGTCCGCGGTCGTCAACTCTATCTTCGCGTACTCGGCGAGCAGCGTCAGCTTGCGCAGCAGGCGCGCGAGTTCCGCAGTTTCGGAGTCGGCGCGCGGCAACGCGAACTGCCCGGCGAGGAAGGGCACGAGCACGTTCTCGACGAGCGCGCGGTCGAGGTCTTTGCCGCCAAGGTGGTTGTCGCCGCGGTGTTCGAGGACGTTGAGGCGCCCGTCGCGCGTCGAGACGACGGCCACGTCGAGCGTGCCGCCGCCGAGGTCGAAGACGAGCCAGCGCTGGTCGCGCACGCCGGGGGCGGCGCCGTAGGCGACGGCCGCCGCGATGGGCTCCTGCAACAGCGGGTACTCGTCCAGACCCGCGAGCTGCGCCGCGCGCGCCGTCGCCTCGCATTGCAGGGCGGTGAAGGCCGCCGGCACGGTCACGCACGCCGCGCGCACCTCCTCGCCCGTCCGCCGCCGCGCGTCCGCGAGGAGCGACTTCAAGACCTCGGCCGAAATCTCCTCCGGCGACATCACACGGCCCGACGCGGGAAAAGTCTTCGCGTAGCGCTGCCCCAACAGGCGCTTGACCTCCTGCGCCACGTTGTCCGGGTCTTCGGCCAGAGCGTTGTAGGCGCGCCGCCCGACCAGAAGGCTCCCCGACTTCAGCACGCGCACGACCGACGGCGTCACGTTCATCTGGTCGTTGTTCTGGATGACCTGAACCTCGCCGCCCACGGCCCGCGCGATGCACGAGTTCGTGGTGCCGAGGTCGATCCCGAAATCAATGTACTGACTCATAAGCTTTGTCGGATGAGGGGCACTTGACTCAATTTCTTCTGATGACAACCTGACCGTGGCGGACGACGGCGCCGCGGTAGAGGACGACGGGCGCGACCGTCTCGTCTACGACCTGTGCCCCTTGGGGCAGGCGCGCGTCCTCGAAGGCGTCGAGGACTTCGACGGCGAGGCCGGGCTCGTAAGGGCGCCCCGTCACGTCGAGAACTTCGAGGCCGTGCTCGGAGAGGAAGCGGCCGAGGCGGCGCGCGGCGTGGCGCGCCTGCGGCGAGGACTCTTCCGAGCCGTCCGCCCAGCGTTCGAGCCGCCACCACTCGACCGCCAGCTCGGCCAGAGCGGAGAGTGCCACGTCCAACGTCCGCGGTAGTTCGTCAGTCATCGACCTCAACATACAAGAATCGGAGTCCGCCGTGAAGCTCACTTGATTAACGCGCGGGCGGCGCGTTGTCGTTGCGCGGCGGCCGGTGCTTCCTCGTGCCGCGCGGCGTAGGCGCGACGTAAGGACTCAGGTTGACCGGCGGAGGCATGTTGTAGTTCAGGTTCACGTTGTAGTTCAGTTCCGGCCTGAGATTGATCGCCGGCAGCGAGTTGACGGGCGTGTAGATGGTGCGCGGCCGGTCGCCGACGCAGACCCTTACCCCGACCCCGACCCCGACCATCAAGAGCCAGAAGGCCACGCTCGTCAGGCACCCCGGCGCGTCGCTCTTGCGGGTGAAGCTGTCGAGCGTCTTCCCGCCCTTCGGGTCGTCGCGGAAGAGCTTCGGCGGCGTACGCTCCCGCGTCAACGCACTCATCACCATCCAGCCGTGCTCGGCCGGGCCGCGGTCGCTCGCCTCTTCGAGGACGCCGAGCGTGCGCAGCTGCGCCAGGATTGCCGGCAGCTCCTCCGACTCGGGCGGTGCGAACAGGCGCGCCGTGTAACAGACGAAGAGCGCCTCGTCGGGCCGCTGCGCCTCGCCGAACGAGTTGGCCAGCTTCAACAGCTTCGACGACGCATGTTCGAAGACGCGCCGCGCGTAGAAGGACTCCACGCCCGCCAGCCGCGCGAAGTCTGCGAGGCGCGGCCGCACCAGCTCGAACCTGCGCCAGGCGCCGTTACAGTAGTTGCGCCGTTCGGGGGCCGACTTGAGATCGAAGCCCGCCCCGCCGACCCATGTGAAGGCCGTGTCCAACTCCTCCTTGAGCTTGTCCTCGGCCTGCCCGACCGTCTCCTCCTCGTACTCGCGCAGCAGAGTCGCGGGCAGCCCTGCGCCGCGCAGAAGCTCGAACGCACGCACGGCCTCGCCCAGCTCGCCGCGATGCACCGCGTCCCGGGCACGCCCGGCGGCGTGCGCGTAGATTGTCCGCGCCGCGGCCCGGCGCAGCTCCGCCACCTCGCCGAAGGTGACCGGCTGCTCGTAGTCGCCCTTCAAGTCCAGGGCCACGAGCAGCGACCAGTACTCTTCGCAGCCGAAGAGCCTTCGCCACAGCCCGAACGCGCGCGCCCAAGCCTCACCTCCGCGCAGCGTCGGGTCGAGCCGCACCAAGCCAGCCAGCGCGAGCAGCGCCGCGTCGTGCAGCGCCGCCGCCTCCACGTCCGCGAGCCGCGCGCCCTCCTTCCCGCCCGCGTCCTCGGGGCCGAAAGGTTCGACGGGGACGTGCTTGAGCAGCTCCTCGACGGCGGCCGAGAGTTCCGCGATGGTCGAGACCGTCGCGGCCGGCGCGGCGAGGTGGAACCAGTAGAGGCGCTCGCGCGCGCGCTGCTTCGGCTCGGAGAGCCGGCCGACCGCGTCGCGCACGTCCGACTCCTTGCGCGCGACCTCGCCCAGCCAGGCCGCGTCGCCCTCGAACATCTTGCGCACGCCGACCTTCAGCGCCAGGCGCAGAGCCGACGCCGCGTCGAAGACCTCCGCCTGCTCCGCCCGCGCCCCTAGCCCCAGCACGCGGAACGCGCCCCGCGCCGACGGCTCGAACAACCCCAACGGCGGCTTCCACTCGACGCGCTTTTTGAAAAGACGAATCATTGGAAGAACAGTAGGCAGATGGCAGCAGGCAGTAGGCAGTCGCCGCGTCAGCGGCGAGGTGAATTTAGCCCGGCCTTTCAAGGCCGGGGACGCCAACCGTCAACCAGTCGGGCGTCGCGTCAGCGACGCCCGAACGGGGCGCGTCGATTCAGGCGTCGCCGATGCGACGCGGCCTTATTATTATCGTCTGCTGTCCCGACCTTGAAAGGCCGGGCTAAATTCAAACGCCGCTCCGCGGCGATTAATGCTTAACTGCCGACTGCCATCTGCCGTCTGCCTACTGAACGGCGCGATTGACTTTGGCTTGCCTTAAAGTGTAGAAGCGTTGGCGGCCGGGCCGCAGAAGCATACTTCAACAGCACAGCAAAAAGAACTGCCCGAAGGGCGGCGGGGGAGACTCGATGCAAAGTGAAGCGCAGCCTCATGCGAAGTGGGGCAAGGTACTCGACCAGACGCGCTGCATCGGCTGCCACGCCTGCACGACCGCCTGCAAGTCCGAGAACCTCGTCCCCCTCGGCGTGACGCGCACCTACGTCAAGCACGTGGACGTGGGCGTGTGGCCGCAGGCGCGCCGCGCGCATCAGGTGACGCGCTGCAACCAGTGCGCGCACGCGCCGTGCGTCGCGGCCTGCCCGACCTCGGCCATGTTCCAGCGCCCGGACGGCATCGTCGATTTCGACAAACGCATCTGCATCGGCTGCAAGGCGTGCATGGCCGCCTGCCCCTACGACGCCATCTTCATCAACCCGGAAGACCACTCGGCCGAGAAGTGCAACTTCTGCGCGCACCGCATCGACTCGGGGTTAGAGCCCGCGTGCGTGGTCGTCTGCCCGGTCGAGGCGATCATCGTCGGCGACATGAACGACCCGGACTCTCGTATCGCTCACTACGTCGGGCGCGAAGCGACGCAGGTGCGGCGGCCCGAGAAGGAGACGCTCCCCAAAGTCTTCTACAAAGGCGCGCACCAGGCGACGCTCGACCCTCTGGCCGCGCGCAGGCCCGAAGGCAACCTCTTTATGTGGGGCGAGCAGAAGGTTGATGCCGAGACGGTCAACTCCGGCAACCCGACCTTCCACAACAGCTCGGCCGCGGCCATCCTCGCCTATGACGTGCCGCACTCGCTCCCGTGGGACTGGCGCGTCAGCCTCTACACCTGGACGAAGGGCATCGCCGCGGGCGTCTACCTCGTCGCGGCGCTGCTCGTACTGCTCGGCTTCCTGAATTACCGCAGCATCTCCGACACGCTCAGCACCTCCTCCTTCATCGGCTTCCCCGCCTCGCCCCTGTGGCTGTGGGTCGCGCCCGTCCTGTCGGGCGCGTTTCTTGCCGTCACGGGAGTGCTGCTCATCTGGGACCTGGAACACCCCGAACGCTTCTACATGATCTTCACGCGGCCGCAGTGGCGGAGTTGGCTGGTCAAAGGCGCGTTCATCATCGCGGGTTACTCGCTCGTCCTCTTGCTGCACTTCGTCGCGAGCTGGCTCGGGAGAGAGCGGGAGCAGTTGTGGCTCATCGGGGCGGGGCTACCGCTCGGCGTCTTGACGGCCGTCTACACGGCGTATCTGTTTGCGCAGGCGAAGGCGCGCGACCTGTGGCAGAACCCGCTGCTTCCGCCGCACCTGCTCGTCCAGTCTCTACTGCTCGGCTCGGCCGCGCTCATGCCGTTCGCACTGTGGCTCGAACCGGAGAGGGCCGCGTCGCCGCTCGCGTGGGTGCTCGGTGCGTCGGCCCTCGGACACCTTCTGATGGTCTGGGGCGAGGTGACCTTGACGCACCCGACGGCGCACGCGCGCCTCGCCGTGTGGGAGATGACCCGCGGGCGCTTCGCCGCCTTCTTCTGGGCGGGCGTCGCGCTCGTGCTGCTCGCGGTCTTCGCGCCGTGGCTCGGGCTCGCGGCCGTCCCGCCCGCGCTGGTCGGCCTCGCATTGCACGAGCACGCCTACGTCCAGTCGGGCCAGTCCGTACCGCTCGCGTGAAAGGAGAGGCGTATGGCAACGAAGAAGACGGCGGCGAAGTCGTCGAGCAAGGCGGTCGCGAAGTCGCCCGTCAAACGCTTCCGCGCGCTCATCGAGCGTGAAGAGGGCAGCGAGGTCTGCGCCATCAACGCCCCCTTCGACGTGGAGCAGACTTTCGGCACGCGCGGGCGCGTCCCCGTGCGCGGCACGCTCAACGGCGCGCCCTTCCGCGGCTCGCTCTTCAGGATGGGCGGCGACTGCCACTTCATGGTCGTCAACCGCCACCTGCGCGCGGCCGCGGGCGTATCGGGCGGCGAGACCGTCCCCGTCGTGATGGAGCGCGACGACGAGCCGCGCACCATCGAACCGCCCGCCGACTTCGCGCGCGCGCTCAGAGGCAACAAGGAGGCGCGGGCCATCTGGGACAAGCTCAGCTACACGCACCGCCGCGAGCACGTCGAGCATATCGAAGAGGCGAAGAAGCCCGAGACGCGCCTGCGCCGCATCCAGAAGTCGGTCGGGCTCCTCGCCGCGGGCAAGAGGGAGCCGCGTTGAAAGCCCGCGCCAGACTCACGACGAGCCTTTAAGCTCGCTCGAAATACGGAAGTGACTTCATGAACCTCAAAGAGCTGAACGAGCGCGTGAGCGCGGCGCGCAAGGAGACGGAGGCGCGCGGGGAGACTTTCTACCCGGGGCCGAGCCGCGTGCATCTGGCGGCGTTCCCGCCGAAGGAGCGTTGGGACGACTGGGTCGAGTTGGAGTCGAAGGCGTGGCCGGAGCGCTTGGAGCGGCGTTACATGCTGGTGCCGACGACCTGCTTCAACTGCGAGTCGGCGTGCGGGCTGCTGGCTTACGTCGATAAAGAGACGTTCGGCGTGCGGAAGTTCGAGGGGAACCCGGAGCACCCCGGCTCGCGCGGGCGCAACTGCGCGAAGGGGCCGGCGACTTTAAATCAGGTGACAGACCCCGACCGCATCCTCTACCCCTTGAAGCGCGCGGGCAGACGCGGCGAGGGCAAGTGGGTGCAGGTCGGTTGGGACGAGGCGCTCGAAGACCTCGCGGGGCGCATCCGGAAGGCCATCGAGGAGGACCGGCACAACGAGGTGATGTACCACGTGGGCCGCCCGGGCGAGGACGGGTTCACCGAGCGCATCCTCGCCGCGTGGGGCGTGGACGGGCACAACTCGCACACGAACATCTGCTCTTCGTCGGCGCGCGCGGGCTACCAGTTCTGGATGGGGCTCGACCGGCCTTCGCCGGATCACGCGAACGCGGACGTGATTCTGCTCATCAGCTCGCACCTCGAAGCTGGCCACTACTTCAACCCGCACGCGCAGCGCGTGATGGAGGCGAAGCAGCGCGGGGCGAAGCTCATCGTCTTCGACACGCGTCTGTCGCACACGGCGACGCACGCCGACGTGTGGGTCTCGCCCTACCCCGGGTCGGAGGCGGCCATCATGCTCGCGGTCGCGAACTATTTAATCCAGCACGACCTCTACGACCGCGAGTTCGTCCGCCGCTGGTGGAACTGGGAGGAGTACATGGCGGTCGAGCACCCGGAGCTGGAGACGAGCTTCGACGGGTTCGAGGAGGTCTTGAAAAGCCTCTACGCCGAGTTCACCTTCGAGTACGCGGCGCGCGAGGCGGGCGTGGAGGCGCGGCAGTTGGAGGAGGTCGCGCGGATTGTTTCGACGGCGGGCTCGCGCTTCTCAAGCCACAACTGGCGCTCGGCCGCCGCGGGCAACAGCGGCGGCTGGCAGGTGGCGCGCACGCTCTTCTTCGTCAACGCACTGCTCGGCGCGGTGGCGACCGAGGGCGGCGTCTTCCCGAACGCGTGGAACAAGTTCGTCCCCAAACCCATCTACACGCCGCCGCACCCGCCGCGCTGGAACGAGCTGACGTGGCCGCGCGAGTACCCGCTCGCGATGAACGAGCTGTCGTTCCTGCTCCCGCACTTCCTGAAGGACGGGCGCGGCAAGGTCGATACGTACTTCACGCGCGTCTACAACCCGGTCTGGACGAACCCCGACGGCTTCTCCTGGATCGAGGTCTTGCAGGACGAAAGTTTGATCGGCTGTTACGTCGCCCTGACGCCGACGTGGAACGAGTCGGCCTACTTCGCCGACTACGTCCTGCCGATGGGGCACGGCTCGGAGCGACACGACATACACTCCTACGAGACGCACGACGCGCAGTGGCTCGGCTTCCGCCAGCCCGTCCTGCGCGCCGCGCGCGAGCGGATGGGTGACGCGGTCAAAGATACGCGCGAGGTCAACCCCGGCGAGGTCTGGGAGGAGAACGAGTTCTGGCTGGAGTTGACGTGGCAGATCGACCCCGACGGCTCTCTGGGGATTCGCAAGTTCGCCGAGTCGCAGGAGCGCCCGGGTGAGCGACTCGGCGTTGACGAGTATTACGGCCACATCTTCCAGAACTCCGTCCCCGGCCTGCCCGAGCGCGCGGCCGCCGAAGGGTTGACGCCGCTCCAATTCATGCGCCGTTACGGCGCGTTCGAGATCGGGCGCAAGACCGGCGCGCTCTACGAGCAGGAGGTGCCGGAGGAGGAGTTGGAGGACGCGCGCACCGACCGCTTCAGCCGCGTCTACACGCGGGCGCCGAAGCCGGCCTCGCCCAACGTCGTCCCCGTCACCATGCCCGACGGGGACGCCGAGGGTCGGCGCTTCGTCGGCGTCGAGGTGGACGGGAAGACTCTGCGCGGCTTCCCGACGCCCTCGGGCCGCCTTGAGTTCTACTCGAAGACGCTGGCCGACTGGGGCTGGCACGAGTACGCCGTGCCCTTCTACATCAAGAGCCACGTCCACCCGGACAACCTCAACCCCGACCAGTCGGTGCTCATCTCGACCTTCCGCCTGCCCGTGCAGATACACACGCGTTCGGCGAACGCCAAGTGGCTCGACGAGATCGCGCACACCAACCCGCTCTGGATACACCCGCGCCAAGCGGCGCAACTGAAGGTGAAGACCGGCGACCCTGTGCGCGTCGAGACCGAGACCGGCTACTTCGTCGTCCGCGCCTGGGTCACCGAAGGCATCCGCCCAGACGTGGTCGCGTGCAGCCACCACATGGGGCGCTGGAAGCTCGCCGCGCACGAAGGCGAAGGCCAGCGCCAACTGATGCAGACCGTCTCGCTCGACCATCAAGGCACCGAGTGGGCGCTCAAGCGCGAGCGCGGCGCGCATGCTTACACCTCGGCCGACCCCGACACGACGCGCATCTGGTGGGCGGACGTGGGCGTCCACCAGAACCTGACCTTCCCCGTCCACCCCGACCCCGTCTCCGGAATGCACTGCTGGCATCAGGCCGTCCGCGTCCGCAAGGCCGAGCCGTCAGACCGCCCCGGCGACATCCACGTCGATACCGAGAAGTCCCGCGCCGTCTACCGCGCCTGGCTCCAATTCACGCGCCCCGCCGACACACACTCGCCCGACGGCACGCGCCGCCCCTACTGGCTGCTGCGCCCCTTAAAACCCGCGCGCGATTTCTACAAACTTCCCGGTGAACCCGAGCCGGTCAAAGCCGACTAGAGTTATAGAGGTAGTCAGGAATTAACATGGATGGACAGGATGTTCAGGATAAGCAACTAAAGATTTGAAATCTCAAATCTCGAAATTCTTAAACCCTAATCCTGCCCATCCATGTTAACTGTTTTTTATGGAACTCTTCCGCGCACTGGCAGTCTTGGTCGAGCCGCCCGACCGGCCGGGCGTGGCGCGCGTGGCGGAGGCTCTGGGGGTGGGGGCTTTGCCGGGGGCGAGCGCGTACACGGACGTGTTCGTGTTTCAGCTCTACCCGTATGCGTCCGTGTACGTCGGGGCGGAAGGGATGTTGGGGGGCGAGGCGCGCGACCGCGTGGCGGGGTTTCTCGCGGCGCTGGGGCACGACGTGCCGGCGGAGCCCGACCACCTGGCGCTGCTGCTCGGGGCGTACGCGGGGCTGGCGGAGGCCGAAGGCGCGGCGTCTGACGAACGTCGGCGCGCGTCGCTGCGGAGCGCACGGCGCGCGCTGCTGTGGGAGCATCTGCTGAGCTGGCTCCCCGTCTATCTTGATAAGGTCGAACTGGTCGCGCCGCAGTTCTACCGGCATTGGGCGGGGACTCTGAGGGCGGCGCTCGACGCGGAGGTCGAAACGGTCGGGGCGCAGGCGGCGCTGCCGCTGCACCTGCGCGCTGCGCCCGCACTCGCAGACCCGCGCGAGACGGCGCCGGAAGAGTTTTTGAAGACGCTGCTCGCGCCCGCGCGCTCCGGCCTCATCCTCGTGCGCGACGACCTCGCACGCGCGGCGCGCGAACTCGGCACGGGCGTCCGCGCCGGCGAGCGCCTCTTCGCCCTGCGCTCGCTCGTCGGTCAGGACGCCGCGGGCACGCTCGACTGGCTCGCGCGAGAGGCCGAAGGCTGGCACGCGCTCCATCGACGCCGCCGCGCCGCGTACGGCGCCGTCGCCGAATGGTGGGCCGAGCGCGCCGCCTCGACCGCCGCGCTCCTCCGCGAGTTGAGTACGGACGCCGCCGAAAGTCTCAGAACAGTCTGAGGCCGCGCGATTGCGTGCGCGCGAGGAGTTGGAGGAACTCTTCGCGCGGGACGAGACGCGCGCCGAGGGCCTCCATGTGCGGGGTCATGACCTGTATGTCGAGCCAGTCGAGGCCGCGCGCGCGGAGGTGTTCGACGAGAAAGAGCAGCGCGAGCTTCGAGGCGTTGGGGCGCAGGTGGAACATGCTCTCGCCGGCGAAGGCGCCGCCCGCGTCCACGCCGTAGAGCCCGCCGACCAACTCGCCCTCCTCCCAGGCCTCGACGCTGTGCGCGCGGCCCAGTCGGTGGAACTCGCAGTAGCCGCGGATCATCCACGACTTGATCCAAGTCCCCGCTTCGTGCGCGCGCTCCACTTCGGCGCAGGCGCATATGACGCGCTCGAAGGCGCGGTCGATGCTGAAGGTCAATCGCGTGCGGCGGCGCTCGCGCGCGAGGCTGCGCGGGACGTGCAGCTCTTCGAAGAAGAGCACGCCGCGCTCGGGCGGGCTGAACCAGAGCAGGGGGTAGCCGTCCACCGGCCACGGGAAGATGCCGCGCGCGTACGCCTCTTCGAGCAGCGCGGGCTCGGGGCGCCCGCCGACGGCGACGACGCCGTCCGGCGTCGCCTCGCGCGGGTCTGGGAACTGACTCTCGGCCATGCGGCCCATGATAAAGACGTGAACCGTGAACCGTAAACCGTGGCGGGAGCGTCAACCGTCAACCGTCAACCGTGACGAGATTAAAGCCCGTTCTCTCTTGTCACGGTTTACGGTTTACCTTTCACGTCTTAAAATCTCCCCATGCCGGAGCGCGAGTACGGATTCGAGGAAGAGGTCGCGACCGAGAGCAGGGAGAGGCTCAAGAAGCCGCCGCTCTTCCGCGTCCTGCTGCACAACGACGACTTCACGACGATGGAGTTCGTCGTCGAAGTCCTCGTGCAGGTCTTCGGCAAGTCCGAGGCCGACGCCTTCCAAATCATGTGGGCCGTCCATACGCAGGGCGTCGGCGTCGCGGGGGTCTACACCTACGAGATCGCCGAGATGAAGATCGAGCGCGTCACGCAGATGGCCCGCGCCCGCGAGTTCCCACTGCTCTGCACCGCCGAGGAAGAACCTGGGGAAGAGTAAACCGTGAACCGTCAACCGTGACGAGAAAATATTCATCAAAGTCCGGTCACGGCCTGCATCTAACGTCTTTGTATCTGGTCACGGTTGACGGTTCATGGTTCACGGCTTTTAAATGATAACTAAAGAACTGCAAGAGACCCTTAATTTCGCCGCGATGGAGGCGGTCAAGCGGCGGCACGAATACGTGACGCTCGAACACCTCCTCTACGCGCTGCTGCACGAGCGCACGGCCGCCAAGGTCGTCCGCCAGTGCGGGGGCGACGCGAACGCTTTAACGAGGGAGTTGGAGACGTTCCTCGACGAGAAGCTTGAGAGCGTGCCGACCGCCTCCGACGCGCTCCCCGAGTACACGGCCGCCTTCCAGCGCGTCGTCGAGTACGCGCTCCTCCAGGCCGAGGGGTCGGGTCAGAAAGAGGTTGACGGCGGGAACGTCCTCGCCGCCCTCTTCCAGTCGCCCAACTCGCACGCCGTCTACCTGCTCAAGAAGCAGGGCATCACGCGCCTCGACATCCTCAACTACCTCGCGCACGGCATCTCGAAGGTCGAGGGCGCGCCCGGCGACGGCGGCTTCGCCTTGGAGGGCGAGGGCGAGGACTACGAGTCGGAGCAGGCGGCGCGCGACCCCTTGAAAGCCTTCGCCCTCGACCTCATCGCGCGCGCCTCCGAGGGGAAGATCGACCCGCTCATCGGCCGCGAGTCGGAGGTCGCGCGCACGATTCAAGTCCTCTGCCGCCGCCGTAAGAACAACCCCATCTACGTCGGCGACCCCGGCGTCGGCAAGACCGCTATCGCAGAAGGATTGGCTTTGAAGATTCAGAGGGGTGAGGTGCCCGACGCGCTCAAAGGCGCCGAGGTCTACTCGCTCGACATGGGCGCGCTCCTCGCCGGGACAAAGTACCGCGGCGAATTCGAACAGAGACTGAAGGCCGTCATCAACGCGCTCAAGAAGAAGGAGAACGTGATCCTCTTCATCGACGAGATACACACCATCGTCGGCGCGGGCGCCGTCTCGGGCGGCACGATGGACGCCTCGAACATCATCATGCCGGTGCTCGCCTCCGGCGAGATGCGCTGCATCGGCTCGACGACCTACCCCGAGTACAAGGCCGCCTTCGAGCGCGACCGCGCGCTCGCCCGCCGCTTCCAGAAGATAGAGGTCTCGGAGCCGACGCTCGAAGACACCGTCCAGATTCTCGAAGGCTTGAAGCAGCTCTACGAGGAGGCGCACGGCGTCAAATACTCTTCCGACGCGCTGCGCGCCGCCGCCGAGCTGGCGGCCAAGCACATCCATGACCGCTTCCTCCCCGACAAAGCCATCGACGTGATCGACGAGGTCGGCGCGATGGTCAAGCTGATGCCGGCCGACGCGCGCCCCTCGGAGGTCGGCGTCCACGAGATCGAAGAGGTCGTCGCGCGCATGGCGAAGATTCCGCCGCGCACCATCAAGGGCACGGAGAAAGACCGTCTGCAAAACCTGGAGACGGCGCTCAAAGACGTCATCTACGGGCAGAACCACGCCGTCGCGCAACTCGTGAGCGCCATCAAGCTCTCGCGCTCCGGCCTCGGCCACCCCGACAAGCCCATCGGCTCGTTTCTCTTCTCCGGCCCGACGGGCGTCGGCAAGACGGAGCTGGCCAAACAGCTCGCGCTCGCCCTCGGCGTCGAGTTCATCCGCTTCGACATGTCGGAGTACGCCGAGCCGCACACGGTCTCGCGCCTCATCGGCGCGCCGCCCGGCTACGTCGGCTTCGATCAGGGCGGGCTCCTGACCGACGCCGTCAACAAGACGCCGTACGCCGTCGTCGTCCTGGACGAGATAGAGAAGGCGCACTCGAACCTCTTCAACATCCTCCTGCAGGTGATGGATCACGCGACGCTCACCGACAACAACGGCAAGCGCGCGGACTTCCACAACGTCATCCTCATCATGACGACCAACGCCGGCGCGCGCGAGATGTCGGACGCGAAGATCGGTTTTCAGAAGAGTCAGCAGGGGCTCTCGCAGGGGCAGGGGCGCGGGGCCATCGAGCGCACCTTCAGCCCCGAGTTCCGCAACCGGCTCGACGCCTGGATCGCCTTCGCGCCGCTCACGTTCGAGACCATCGAGCGCGTCGTGGATAAGTTCATCGCCGAGGTGCGCGCGCAACTGGTCGAGAAGAACGTCGAGCTGCGGCTCACGGAGCGCGCGCGCCACTGGCTCGCCGAGCACGGCTACGACAGGCAGATGGGCGCGCGCCCCATGTCGCGTCTGATTCAGGAGAAGATCAAGGCGCCGCTCGCCGAAGAGATTCTCTTCGGCCGCCTGCAACACGGCGGCAAGGCCGTCGTCAACGTCCCCGACGACCACGACATCCGCATCGAGATCATCGAGAGATAGTAGGCAGATGGCAACAGGCAGTTAAAGGCAAAAGCAAGCGTTCAAAGAAACGTGGGCGGCGAGATTGACGACTCGCCGCCCACGTTTCTTTCAGGCCGTCTTCCTGTCTTAACTGCCTACTGCTTCTTCGCCCTGGCCTTCCCGAGCCACTCGTGCTGGTGCTCGGCCATGTAGCGCTTCATCGAGTCGGGTAGGCTCACCTCTTCGGTGTCCCTGTACTCCATCCCCTTCGTCACGGCCCAGCGCGCCAGCCACGAGTCGCCGCGCTCGCCCGTGTATGTGTCCGGAAGCTGATAGGCTTCGTCGCGCGTCGCCTCGTCGAGCGTGACGAACGAGTAGCCGCGCCGCTTCAACATCGCCGCGAGGTCGCCGAAGCAGTGTGCGTTCAGGACGCCGCCCGTGAGCATCAAGACCTGCGGTATCTCGCGCCCGACGACCTCGCGCGAATAGTTCTCGTAGAACTCGAACATGCGCTCCATGTAGGCGACGTAGTCCGCGCGCAGAGAGGCGGCCCCCGCCTCGTCGTTGCGCGTGAGCGCGTCGGCGTACGCGCGGTTGAAGAGCCAGTCCATGTTGTCCACGGTGACGGGGTGGATGCGGTAGCCGCGCTCGCGCAGGAACTGCTCGACCGCCGACTTCGCCTCGGGCGTCGCGCCCGTGTTCAGGAACGGGTAGCTGAAGTAGCGGACACGCCCGCCGCGCTCCGCGGCCAGCTTCGAGAGCAGTCGGTCGCCGCTCACCACGTCGGCCTTAAAATCCTCGACCGAAGCGCCATAAAGCTTCGTGTGGTGCGCGGTCTCGTTGCCCAGCTCGTGGCCCGCGGCGAGCCATTCGCGCAGCGCCGCGACGCGCACCTCGTCCTCGGCGCCACCCTCGCGGTAGAGCATCGCCTCGTTGACGAAGCCGACCGCATGCACGTCGTTCGCCTTGAGCGAGCCGAGGAGCCTACGCATCATGTTCGAGATGACGCGCGCGTCGTCGGCGTGTCCGGGGAAGTTGACGAAGGTCACCGCGACCTCGCGCCGCGGCGCCGGCGCGGCGGCGGGGGAGGCCGCGGCGTTAGTCCTGGCCTCGGCCGGGGTGAGAGCGCGCTGGGCGACGAGCGCCCCGCAGAGGAGTGCGAACCCTAAAGCCAGGGCCGCGAAGGGGCGGCGTGTGTGTGTGCGTGTGTCGTGGTTGACGAGTCTCTGTATGCGCTGCATGAGTGAACCTCCGTTGGCTGCTAAGGCCAGCGCCGCCGGTGGGGCTGCGTCCGCGCGCAGTTGTTCGAGCGCGGCGAGCGAGCGCGCGTATGTGAGCGCGTCGCCGCCAGTCGCCTCCACCGCCGCGTCGTCGCAGGCGTGCTCCCTTTCGGCGCGGACGCGCCCCGAGAGCCACCACGCCGCCGGGTGGTAGAAGATGAGCGTCTCGACCGCCGTCTGGAGCAGGTTCACCGCGTAGTCGTAGCGGCGGACGTGCGCCAGCTCGTGCGCGAGCACGGCCTCCAACTGCTGCGGCGTGAGCCCCAAGAGGGCGCCGGCCGGGATGAGTATGAACGGCCTCAGGTGTCCGACGACCGTCGGCACTTCGACGAGCGCCGAGCGGCACAAGACGACCGCGCGCCGTACGCGCAGCCTCTCCGACACGCGCGCGAGAAGTTCTTCGAAACGAACGGGCACGGGCGCCGCGCTCCGCTTCAGCCTGAGCACCAGCAGCCACGCGCCGACCATGCGAGACGCGAGCAGGAGCACGCCCGCAAGCCACGCGCCGACGAGCCACGGCAGCAGCGCCGTCAAGCGCTCCTCCGCCCAACCCTTCCACGTCACCGCCGCCGGAACAGAAGACGACGGCGAGCCTTCGGCCGCGCGCGCCGAGGGCTCTTTAAACGCCCCCGGCGCACGCGCCGACCCGCTAAACGCGTCCGCCCAAGCCCCCTCCGGCCGTTCGGACTCGCGCGCGTAGAGGTCGCGCCGCGCGTGCGGGGAGAGCCCCGCCGTCAGCACGGGCAGCAGGAGCAGGAGGAGGAGAGCCGCGACCCCGCCCGCGTAACGCAGGTTCGCCGCGCGCCGAGGCACGAGCGCCGCGTAGCACGCGTAAGCCGCGGCGACGAGCGCCCCCTGCCACAGAGAGTGGACGAGCGCCCACCCGGCGGCGTCGAGCAGAGGCTTGAGCATTAAAAGAGTTTCTGCCGTCAACGCTCCCTCCCTTCCAACTCGTCGAGCATCCGCCTGATCTCCGACAGCTCCTCGGCCGAGGCGCGCTCGGTCGAGAGCGCCTGCATGACGAGCTTCTTCGCCGACCCGTCGAACGCCTTCCGCAGGAGGTCGCCGACGAGCCGCCGCTGCGTCTCGTCCTCGGGCGCGGCCGGCTCGTACCGGTGCGCTCGCTCGCTCTCGTCCCTCACGACCAGGCCCTTGTCCGCCATGATCTGCATCAGCTTGAGGACGGTCGTATAACCCGTCGTCTTGCTCTCGCCGAATGTTTCGAAGACTTCCCGCACGGTGCTGGGGCCGCGCCGCCAGAGCACCTTGAGGATTTCCAGTTCCGCGTCCGTCGGGCGCGGAAGTTCAGTTCTAGGCATTGCGCAACACCTCACCGCAGACTCAAGTCGTCGAGAAGGCTACTACGAAGAGGTTCGTAGTGTCAACGAAAATCTTCGTAGTTTCTGTTTTACTGGGAATTTGCCGGAATTGCCTTTACCAGCGGTGGTAGGCGGGGTGACCGGGGCGGACGGCGACGAAGGTGCCGCGGCAGGTGGCGCAGGTCTTCCCGTGGGCGGAGAGTTCGGCCTCGACGACGGCGCGTTCGTCGGTCGATTCGATGACGCGGGCCGTCAGGCGGACGACATCGTCGGTGGGCGTCGGGCGCAGCAGCTTGATCGAGTAGTCGGCCGTGACGGTGCAGGGCGGGTGCTCGGCCCCCGCGCGGCGCATGAGGTGGTAGCTGGCGGCCCAGTTCGAGTGGCAGTCGAGCAGCGCGCCGATGATGCCGCCGTTGAGCACGCCGGTGAACGCCTCATACTGCGGCTCGGGCTTCCACTCGGCCACGACCTCGTCGCCCTCTGGGAAGCTGCGCACGTGCAGCCCCTTCTCGTTCGCCGGCCCGCACCCGAAGCATGCGTTCCCCGGCGCGTAAAGCTCTTGCAGACTTTTCATCTTACTGCTCCACCGCCGGGTCGTCGGTGCTGGCGGGCTCGCCCTTGTGGTCGGCGGCGCGCACGGTGCCCGTCTGGTCGAGGAGGAAGGAGCGGCGGCCGGTTTTGCCGTAGGTCTTGGGCGTGGCCGAGACCTCGAAGTGGTCGGCCGCCACCTCCAGCTCGAACCTGTACTCCATGTTCTCAAGGAACGTCTTCTCCAGCAGCTCCTCCGCGACCAGCTCTTCGAGCGTGCCGAAGCGCCCCTTCTTCTTCTCGTCCTTGTAGGCCGACTGTGCCCCCGCGATGCGGTTGAGCGCGTAGACGGCCATCGTCTCGTTCATGATGACCTGGGAGTCCTTGACCGCGACTGCGGTCGAGAGCGCGTAGGTACGCACGAGCGAGATGGGGAGCCGCGCTTCGTGGATGATGACATCGCCCTCGTTGGTCGCTTCGTAGGAGGCGGGCGCCGTCTCGGCTGCTTCCAACTGCGCGAGCAGCATGCGCACGACGGGGTCGGTGCTCCCGCCCGAGCGCTTCCGCGTCTCCTCGTACGTGTTCTTGAAGACGGAGTCGGAGAGGTAGAGGTGGACGAGCTTCTGTTTGGCCTGCCAGGCGACGGCGTCGCGGTAGGCGTTCGAGGAGGCGAGCGTCTGCCGCGCGTCGAACGAGTCCACGCAGTGGCGCACGGCCTTCAGCTCGCCGGCGACGAGGAAGTTGTCGATGAACGTGTAGGAGAGCCCGGAGCCTTCGCCGAGCGTGTGGATGTCGAAGCCCTTGCGCTTCTCGGCGCGCTGCGGCGTGCCGAGCGGGGCGATGCCCAACGCGACGAGCACGCGCGGCAGAATCTCGCGCACGCGGTCGGGGTTGTTGAGCGCGGCGAGGTAGAGGAAGCCGGGCTCTGCGTCGCGCTCCCCCTTCTTCTCCACAGAGGAGGTACGCGGGCGCCCGAGGCCGAAGTCGCCGCCGTCGAGCGGCAGGCTCACGGCCACCTCGTTGCCGAGCGCGGGCAGCAGGTCTTCCTTGAACTTGAAGCCGAAGAGTTTTTCCACGGCCGCGATGGTCTCGTCCGCGGTCGGCTGCCGCTCGGCCTTCCCTTCGCCCCCATCCCCTTCGCCGCCGAAGGAGGCGGCGAGCGCGGCCGGGTTGACCGAGGCCGCGCCGAGCGTCGAGTTATAAATCTGCGTCCAGTCGAGCGAGCCTGCGACGAACAGCTCGGCGTCGGCCGGCGCGACCGCGGCGGTCTCGCCCGTGACGGGCGGCCCCGAGACGAGGTTCGGCAGGAAGGGGATGATGGAGACGGTGCCGTCGGGCGTGTTCTCGACGGCGAGCCGGAGGGCCAGCGCGCTGCGGTCGAGCGAGGCGCCGAACGCGACCGCGCCGGGGATGCGCGGCGCCCCGTTCCAGAGCCCGCGCAGCACCCGATCCATCCCACGCACGGCCACCTCCTCCTCGGAGGGCGGAGGCGGGGGCGGCTCGGGTGTGGCCGACGCCGCCGCGGCCTCCATCGCCGCGTAACGCGCGCGCTCCTCCTCGCTCATCTCGGAGGTTTCCATCTCGGCGGGCTCTCCCGTCGGCTCCGGCTGCGCCTCCGTGGGAACGTGCGTCGCCGCCTCTGCCGGCATCGCAGGGACGACGGCGCCGCCGCCTTCACCCGTGCCGGACGTGGTGAGGACGACGCTGGTCGGCGTGGTCTCCTGTGGCGGGTGCTCCTCTGAGGCCCTCTGCGTCTGCAAGGCCCAGCCCTGCTGCGCGACGTTCGTGTCCACGTAGACGAAGAGCGAGTCGGACGCGAAGCGCGCGCGGACGGACTGGAAGCGCGTGCTGTCCGCGAGGCGCGGCCGCTCCTCCTCGCCGCGCAGGCGCTTGAGCGTGAAGGGCGAGTCGGCCGCGAGCAGCCAGCGCCCGACGCGCTTCAGCGCGAAGTCCGGCGGCGCGGGTTTGGCCGCGCCGCGCGCGCGCTCGTTCGCCTCAGGCTTGACGACCAAGGGCTCGGGCGCGGCGCCCGCCGCGATGGCCTTCTTGACCTGCGGCACATTCTGGCCGAGCATCCGGCGCAGCTTCGGCTCGAAGGCGGTGGCGGCTTCAGTTGACTCCAGCTCGACGCCCATGAGCGCCCGCGGCACCTCGGCGCGCGCGGGCAGAAAGGCCACGACCACGCGCGACTCGCCGAGCGTCTCCGCGTTGTCTGAGATAAAGCTGTAAAGGTCTGTGACCGGCTTCACCTCCGCGCCGCCCAACAGCGTGAGCGAGGCGACGGCCGACCTCAACTCCTCCGCACGCGCGAGCGTGCCGACCCTGCGCACCTCCATGTAGGCGGTGTAACTGTCTTCGGCCAGCATCTCATCGACTGAAAGGTCGGGCTCGGCCCGGCGCGCCGGCGGCGGCTGCGGCGCGCGTGAGGGCGCGGGTGTGGGCGTTGTGTCCGGTCGCGCGGGCGCCTGCGTGCGCGGCGCTGTCGTCGGGCGGCGGCGGCGCTGCGCGGCACCCGCGGGCGCGAAGTTCAGCAGGAGCACTGCAACGCAGGCGTGCGTCGTGAGGCGGCGTAGAAGTGTAGGGGGTTTCATTTCCTTCTCATCAGAGCGGTCGTTCGGCGGCGCCGTGGACTCGCGGCTGCCTACCCTTCGGAGAGAACGACCCGGCGCGGTAACACTTGCGCGACGGGCGAGATTGTAACCCACGAGCGGCCTCTTGTAACGGGTGGGGCAGACGCCGGGCTGGATTAAGTCTCACGCGCCCGGCCGCCTCTCCTCCCTCGCGCGTTTGACTTCAACGCGGCGCGCGGCGAAACTTTCGGGCGCACACACTTCTCTTCTTAAGCGAGGCAAAACGGACGATGAATAGACGCTTCTTTGCCGCCTTCGCGCTCGCCGCCGTGGTGGCGTGCGCCGGCGCGTGCACGACCACCGCGCCGTCGAACAACGCGGCCGCGACCACCACGCCGACGCCTGCCGCCGCGACGGCCGCGGCCATCCCGGCGGAACTCAAGCCCGCGCTCGACTCGGTCAACTCGGACGACATCCTGCGCCACATCAAGGAGCTTTCGTCCGACGCGTACGAGGGGCGCGGCCCCGGCACGAAGGGCGAGGAGCTTTCGGTCAAGTACATCACCGAGCAGTTCCAGAAGCTCGGCCTCAAGCCCGGCAACCCCGACGGCACGTTCGTGCAGAAGGTGCCTCTCGCAGGCTTCACCGCCCAGCCCGAGGCCAGCTTCAAGGCCGGCGACAAGGAGTTGAAGCTTGAGAACCTCAAGGACTACGTCGCCGTCTCGCGCCGCTACGAGCCGCAGGTCAACGTCGATAACTCCGACATCGTCTTCGTCGGCTACGGCGTGACGGCGCCCGAGTACGGCTGGGACGACTACAAGGACGTGGACGTGAAGGGCAAGACCATCGTCATGCTCGTCAACGATCCGGCCGTGCCCTCGCCTTCGAACCCCGCAGAGCTTGACCCGAACGTCTTCAAGGGCAAGGCGATGACCTACTACGGCCGCTGGACGTACAAGTACGAGGAGGCTTCGCGCAAGGGCGCGGCCGCCTGCATCATCGTCCACGAGACCGCCCCGGCGGGCTACCCCTTCGAAGTCGTCTCGGGAAGTTGGGGGCGCGAGAACTTCGACATCGTCTCGCCCGACAAGAACGCGGGGCGCGTCGGCGTCGAGTCGTGGATCACTTTAGAGAAGGCGAAGGAGTTGTTCGCCGCCGCCGGACAGGACTTCGACGCTCTGCACAAGGCGGCGACGACGAAGGAGTTCAAGCCGGTCGCCTTGAACGCGAAGGCGACGTTCCACATCAAGAATACGCTGCGCACCATCGACTCGCAGAACGTCGTCGCGAAGCTCGAAGGCTCGGACGCGACTTTAAAGAACGAGTACGTCGTCTACTCGGCGCACTGGGATCACCTGGGCAAGGACGACAAGGCGCAGGGCGACGGCATCTACAACGGCGCCATCGACAACGCCTCGGGCGTGGCGACGGTGCTGGAGATCGCCGAGGGCTTTACCAAGCTCGCGGCGCCGCCGAAGCGCTCGGTCATCTTCCTGATGGTGACGGGCGAGGAGAAGGGGCTGCTCGGGGCGAAGTACTACGCCGAGCACCCGCTCTACCCGCTCAACAAGACGCTGGCGAACATCAACATCGACGGGGTCAACCAGTGGGGGCGCACGAGCGACATCACTTTGATCGGGCTCGGCAACTCGACGCTCGACGACCTCACGCGCGAGGTGGCGCAGGCGCAGGGCGGGCGCAGCATCACGCCCGACCCCGAGCCCGAGAAGGGCTTCTTCTACCGCTCCGACCACTTCGAGTTCGCCAAGCAGGGCGTGCCCGCGCTCGACCCGGACGCCGGCACGAACTACGTCGGCAAGCCGGCCGACTACGGCAAGCAGAAGCGCGACGAGTACACCGAGCGCGATTACCACAAGCCTTCGGACGAGGTGAAGCCCGACTGGGATCTCTCCGGCGCCGTCGAGGACGCGCAGCTCCTCCTCGCCGTCGGCTACAGAATCCTCCAGGGCGACAAGTACCCCGAATGGAACCCCGGCACAGAGTTCAAGGCCAAGCGCGACGAGTCGCTCAAGGCCGGCGCCGGCCCTTCGTAATGTGACAATGAATTAACATAGATGGACGGACAGGATGGACAGGATAGGAAAACTGAAATCTTAAATCCTTATCCCGAACATCCTGTCCATCCATGTTAATTGTCTTGAGAGCGATGAAACTGAGAGCTTTGATTTCAATCGGCCTTCTGTGCCTCCTGCCGTGTCTCGCCGGGGCGGCGGTCGCGCAGCAGCCTCAGCCGACGCCGGAGCCGAAAGCCGAACCGCCGGCGGCCAAGAAGAACGCGCGGCCGGCGGGCGAAGCCGACACGGCCGAGCCTTTCGACAAGATGACGCCCGAGCAGATGGCGGGGCGCTGCGTGACCCTTGAGACGGAGGCGGGCGACATCCTCATCGAGGTGCTGTCGGAGGCCGCGCCCGAGTCCGCGCGCAACTTCCTCAACCTCGTCTCCACCGGCGCCTTCGACACGACGACCTTCAGCCGCGTCGTCAAAGACTTCGTCGTGCAGGGCGGGAACGTGGCGACGCGCGAGACGCTGACGCCGGAACTGATCCGCCGCGCCTCGCGCAAGGTGCCCGACGAACCGAACCTCGTCAAGCACCTCCGCGGCGTCGTCTCGCTCGCACGCCCTACGGAGGCGAACGCCGCCACCACGCACTTCTTCATCCTGCTCAAGGACGCCCCACACCTCGACGGCACCTTTGCCGCCTTCGGCCGCGTGCGCACGGGGATGGAGGTCGTGGACAAGATCGCCGCCGGCGAACTCGACGGCGAGAAGCCGAAGAACCCCGTCCGCATCCGCCGCGCCAGGGTCGCGCTCTGTCAGCCGCCGCCCGACCAGCTTAAAAAATAACCGGGGCGCGTGTGACGCGGGTCAGCACACGCGCCCCGTCCGGCGGCGCAGGGAGAGCCGCGCCAACCGGTAGCCCCGGCACCCTACACCAACAGCTCAGTCCCCCAGCCGCCGACGCGCAGGTCGCCCGCCATCGTCCCACCGCTCATCCCAAACACCTCCCTTCATGACTCTCCCTCCTACTTCAGCGCGCCGATGAGCTCGACGCTCACGGTCTTCGTCAGCGGGTTGGCCGCGACCCTCAGCAGCGAGGTCGGGGTGAGACCTGCCTGTGCAGTGCCGCCGGCAGAGCCGCCCGCAGGAGTGCCGGCCGCGGCCGTGCCCCCACCGGCGCCCGAGGCGCGCTGGTAGGCCGTGACCTGTATGTCGTAGGTGAACAGCTCGGCGCGCGCGTCCGTAAAGCGGAGCGTGCGCGCCGCGGTGGTCTCGGCGCCCGTGAACGTCTGGTCTGAGCCGAGGCTCGTCGAGTAGTCGAAGAGTGCGGGCGAGACGGCCGTGCCCGCGCCGCCGTTGTCCGCGTTCGACACGCGCACCGTGCCCGAGGCCGAGTTGACGCCGACGACCCGCAGCTCGACGCGCGGCAGGAACGCGCCGGCCGTCGCGTTCGTCAAATTCAGATCGAGCTGGAAGACTCCGTTCGCGAACGTCACGTTCGACATCGCCGTCTGCACGGCGTTCGTGATGTCAACGAGCGTGCGCCGGTCAACCAGGATCGACTGCGTCGCGCCCGCGGGCGTGACGTAGAACCCGATCTGCCCGTCGTGCAGACCGCGCACGCGGAAGAGCAGCTCGCCGTCCGGCTGGTTCGCGAGCGCGAGGCTCGCAGTGCCAGCCGCGGGCGTGGCAATCACGTCCCACGTCTGGCCGCCATCCGCGGAGCGCTCGGCCTCGAAGCGGCGCTCGCCCCCCGCAGGCTGCCACGCGAGCGTGAAGGCGCCGTCAAAGTCCACCTGCCGTCCTCCTGCGTCCGTAAACTCGCCCACGATTGCCTGAAGCGCAGGCGGCGCCGCGCCCTTCGTCAGCTTGGTCGTGACGGTGAAGTCGGTCGCGGCATTCGTGAAGCCGACGATGCGGTGCGTGTAGGTGCCGGGGCGCGTGACGCGGACGGAGACGTACTCGGGGCCGCCGGCCGCGCCCGAGCTGGCGATGACGTTGCCGTCCGGGTCGAGCAGCTCGTAGTCGATGTCGGGCTGGTCGCCCGTCGGCAGCAGGAACCATTCGGTCGTGGCCTCGATCTGGTAGGTCTGCGCGTCAACGTCGAAGGGCACGTCCACGTATGTGGCGCCGCCCGCCAGCTGGCTGCCGTAGTCGCCCACGGGCACCGTGCCGGTCTGCGTCAGGGTCTCGACTGTCGAGCTGGCCGGGAGCGAAGTGCCCGGGCGGAAGTAGAAGGGCATGCGCAGACTCTCCGCGCCGTCCGTGCGGTTCGCGGTGACGAACCACTGAAGCTGCAAGCGCTCGAAGAGTATCTGTGAGCCGTTGGTCTTGGCCGCCATCACGTCGCGCAAAAGGTCGCCGTCGAGCGTGGCGTTGACGTTGAAACTGGCCTCGCCGTTCGGCGGCAGCGTCACGTTAGCCTGCGAGAGCGAGACGCCGATGCCCGCGAGCTGCAAGTCGCGGTTGTTGGCGACGCCGAGGTTGTAGGTGCCGCCCTGCCCCGACACGTCGCGGACGGTGACGGCGACGGTCGCCGTGTGCGTCACGCGGCTGCCCACGACCGGCACCTCGCCGTACGAATGGCTGCCGAGGATGCCGGGCTGCTCGATGCCGTCGCCCTTCACCCCCATCAAAGCCTTCGCGTTGACGGCCTCGTAGACGTTAATCAAACCGCCGCCCTCGGCGATGACGGAGTCGGCACTGAAGGGGCCGTCCTGCTTCGGCGCGCCGTTCAAGTCACGCAGGTTGGTCGCGGTGTTGATGAGGGCCGTGCGCACCATGTCAGGTGTCCAGTCGAGGTGGGCCTGCCGGACGAGCACGGCCGCGCCCGCCGTGTGCGGCGAGGCCATCGAGGTGCCGTCCACGTGCGCGTAGTTGGGCGTCCCTTCCAGCGCGCCGATGGCGCCGAGCAGACTGCCGGGCGGCACGGCCGCGAGCACCTGCACGCCCGGCGCGGACACGTCCGGCTTGACCTGCCCGAAGCCGCGCACGGGCCCGCGCGAGCTGAAGCCCGCCATCGAAGGGTCGAACGACGCGGCCGTCGCGCTCACCTTGATCTGTCTTGCGGAGACGGCGCCCGCCGCGTCCGAGCCGATGACCGAACGGAGGTACTCGCCGTTCGCCTTCGAGATGCCGAGCACGGGGATGGTCGAGGCGTAAGTGGTCACGCCTTCGATCTCGCCGTCCACGTTGTTGTAGATGATGACGCCGACGGCGCCCGCAACCGCGGCCTGCGCCGCCTTGTTGGCGAAGAGGCCCGTGCCCGCGGTTCCGCCGTCAACCGTCGAGCCGCGCGCGATGAGCGCGACACGGCCCGCGACCGTCGAAGGGAACTGGTCGGGCGTGTCGCCCACGCCGCAGTAGACGTAGTTGTTCTGGAAGTTCGCGGGCACGCCCGCGCTGCCTTCGACGAGGTTGGCGTGAATCCCTTGCAGCCCGCCGACCACGTCCACCTTAAACGCCGACGCGCTGTTGCCGGGGTGCGCCGTCGCGCCGACCGAGATGACGTGGCGGCCGGCGGCCGGGCTGCCGGTCGTCCCGTCCGCGGGGCCGGAGTTACCGGAGGCGGCGACGACCGACGCGCCCGCGAGCGCCGCGTTGCTGCAAGCGACCGCGGCCGGGTCGTCCGGCCCGCCCGAGCCCCCCAAGGAGAGGTTGATGACGTGCGCGACCGGCTTCGGCTGCCCCGTCAAAGTGAAAGGCGACATCGCGTCTTCGAGCGCCATGATCGTGTTCGAAGTCTCGCAGCCGCCGACGGGCTGAACCTGGCTGACCGTGGACTTGATGTCGCTGCACACCTTGTAGGACATAAGCCGTGCCTGCGGCGCGACGCCGTGGAGCCGGATGTCGTCGGCCGTGTTCGGCAGGCCGTCCGGGCCGGGGTGCTGTGCGAGGTAACCCGCGGCCGTCGAGGCGACGTGCGTCCCGTGGCCGAAGCCGTCTTCAACGCCTACGTCGGCGAGCGGCAGGTAGTAGACGACCTTCTTGTTGGTCGGCACCGAGGCCGAGACGGGCGCGACCGCGAGGCGCGGCGGAGTCGGGTCGCCGCCGAACATCGGGTGCGTCCAATCAATCCCCGTGTCGATGACGGCCAGGTACATGCCCTGCCCCTCGTAGCCCTCGCGCAGGTCGTCGAACTGCGTCAGCTCCGCGACCGCGCCGTAGACCTTCGGCGCCTCGATGTACTTCACGCTGTGGTCGAGCTGCGTGTAGAGCAGAGCGTCCGGACGCACGCCCTTCACCTCGGGCATCGCCTTGAGCGCGGGCGCGGCGGCGGCGGGCACCTTGAGCGCGAGGCCGTTGTAGACGAGCGTGTAGCGCAAGGGCACGTTGGCCGCGAGGCTCCCGTCGTAGTTCTTCACGCCGCGTGAGGCGAGCTGCGCCGTCACGCCGCGCGCGGCGAGCGCCGCGAGGAACTTGTCCTGCTGCGCCGCGAGCTGAGAACGGTAAGCCTGAAGCTCGTCCGTCGAGACGTTGTGTCCTTGCTTACGCGCGCGCGCCGAGTAGACGGCCGCGGGTTCGCCCTTCAACTCGACGATGACCGTGACCGAGTCGCCCGCGCCGGCCGAGGCCGTGCGGAAGGAGGGGCCGGCGAAGGCGGCCAGCGCGAAGACGGTCGCGAGCAGGATGACGAAAGTGCTCCTCTTGATGGCGGGCATGACTCTTGTACTCTCCTCTTAAAAAAGTAACTGGCGAGGACTGTTTAAGATTGCGTACGACAAGAACCGGATCAGAACCACCCGCGGTAGCGGGCGGTTCTGACCGCTCTACTCGCCGAACATCGTCACCAAGAGCTTGACCATCGGGGGGACGAACTCGACCCGCTTGACGGCATGAGCGGGCTCGAAGCGCGGGCCGGGGACGGCGACGAACTGACCTGGGCCGATCTGTCTGATCTCGGCCGGGTAGGCTTGCAGCAGCCCCTTGTCCAGAGCGAGTTGCACGTAGCCGCGCAGGGCCGTGGGGATGTCGGCGCTGTCTGTGAGCGGCTTGCCGCCCGTCGTCACGGTCGTGCCCGCGAGCGCCTTCGCCTCCTTGTCTAAGCGGAGCGCGCGCACGAAAGCCACCGCCTCCTCAAGCCGGTTGACCTGCGCCGACCCGCCGAAGGTCGTCCCCGACGTGCCCATCACGCCCTCCTTGCGGAGCGACTCGGCGTAGAGCGCCTCGGGCGTCCCCGTCGTGATGTCCGTGAAGCTCGGCCCGTTCGGGAGGTACTGCGGCACGCGCGCACCCAGCATCAGGGCGCGCGCGAGTTCGCTTCTGGTCAGCACGTCGTCGGGGCGGAAGAGGCCACCGTCGGCCGCCAGCACGCGGTCGTAGACGAGACGCAGGGCGCCTACTCTCGTGGCGTTGTCGAGCGCCGACACGTCCGCGACATCCGCGGGGCGGTAGAGGTAGTGGCGCGTGAGCACGTAGTAGGGCTGCTCGGCCAGGACGCCGAGACCCGCCACGCCCGCCGACACCTGTACGGTGTAGTCGCCCGGCTCGGGGAATTCGAGCTTGACACCCTCGCGCGCGCCGAAGAGGCCGCCGAGGTTGATGGCGTCCGAAGTCGCCACCGTCTGCCCGTCCTTCGAGACCGTCAGGCGCAGGTCGTTGATGACGGTGCGCGTGTTGTCGATGACGACCTCGTCCTCGCCCGCGGCCGCGCCCCAGTCGAGCTCGATGAAGGTGAAGCGCGTGTTGGCGGGAACGTTGATCGTGTAGGTCTTTGAGGAATTCGCCGCGACGCTGCCCTGTATCAGCGGCGTGTCCATGCGGCCGACCGCGAGCCCCTTGCCCGTGAAGCCGAAGTTGCCGTAAGGCTTCGAAGGGTTCTGTGCGAGGTCAACCGCGGCATGCACGTTCGCCAGCCCTGCGCCCGCCTCGAACTCGTCGTAGGTGGCGAGCGGCGTGGCCGTGCGCACGAGTATGTCGCGCACCTCGTCGGGCGTGAGATTCCGGTTGGCTTCGAGGACGTTGGCGACGATGCCCGACAAGGCCGGCGCCGCCATCGACGTGCCCGAAATTTGCGTGTAGTTCGGCAGGTAGTTCGTCGGGATTTGCAGGTCTGCGTCGAGGCCGTTCTCCGCGAGGTTCGTCCTGGAGCGCGCGGCGATGATGGCGCTCGTGTAGCCCTTATCCGTTGGGCCGCCCGTCCCCGGCGTCAGGATCGTCGGGTGGACGTTCGAGTCCATGAAGAGGCCGCGCGAAGAGAAGTCGGCGAGCCTTCCGTCTTTGGTCGAAGCGCCCGCCGTGATGACCCACGGCCAGGGCGTCCAGCGATTCTGCGTGTTCGGGGCGGGGCCGTCGTTGCCGTTGGCAAAGACGACGACGATGTTGTTGTCGTGCAGCGCCTTCGACGCGACGTTGACGGGGTGCTCGGGGTCGTAGTCGGCGGCCGAATTGCCCCACGAGTTGTTGACGACGCGGATGTTGTAGGCGGTCTGGTTCGTCAGGATGTAGTCGAAGGCCGCGACCTGGCCGAGGACGAAGAGGCCGCCGCCCGAGCCGATGCCGACGATGGAGGCGCCGGGCGCGACGCCCGCGTAGAGCCCGCCCGAGGCCACGCCGGTGCCGGCGGCGATGGAGGCGACGTGCGTCCCGTGCCCGCCGTTCGTGTCGGAGTCGGGCTGGTTCTCAAGGTACGAGGGCGGGATGATGCCCTCGAAGACGTTGCCGAGCGTGCCCGAGCGAATGACAAGGCCGTCCTTGTCGTTCATGTTCATGATGACGTTCTGGATGGTCTTGCCGGCGGCCGGGTTCGTCACGTTGTAGGTCAGGTCCTGGTGCGTCCCGTCCACGCCCGAGTCGTTGATGGCGATGGTGACGCCCTTACCCGACACCGGCAGTCCGCCGTTGGCGCGCGTGATGTCGATGTCGTTGCGCAGGCGGTCGGTGCCGACGAGCGGGTTGCTCTGGTGGTCGTAGAGCTGGACGGGCGCGTTGAGGTAGATGGAGCGCAACTCGTCCCAGCCGGCCAACTGCCGAAGCTGCGCGGCCGTAGCGTTGACGGCGACGACGGGGAGGCGGTTCATCCGGTAGCCGCCCCGGATGCCGAGCCCGAGCACCCGCGCGGCCTGCGCTTCGCTGACGCGCTCGCCCTTGAAGGTCAGGAGGACGCCGAAGAGGTCGGCCGGCCCGGCCACCGCCAGCTTCGACTTCAACTGCGGGTCAATCTTCGGCGCGGCCTGTGCGCCCGCCGTGAACAGCACGCCGAGCGCGACCGCCAACAACGACTGGAAGAATCTCTGCCGCTTCATGCCCGCCTCTCCATTTTGAAGGCCGAACGTCGGCGGTTCGGGCGCAGTCCTGTTCCCCGAGAGGACTGCGCCCGAACCGCGCTACGCACCGCGCGGCTTCCACGGCGCGGCTTGCCCTCCGCGCCGTCGCCTCGCGGCAGACCGTACCTACTGCACGACGAAGTCGGAGCCCGTGGCCGTGTCGGAGCTTAAGAGCAGCCCGCCCGTGGCCGACGTGCCGATGAGTATCTGCGCGTTGGCGGAGGTGCCCGTCGAGGTCGTGCCGACGACGTTCGCCCCCGCGATGGCGTTGATCTTGTCCACCGCGATGCGGAAGACGATCTGGTTGCCGGAGACCTGCGCCGAATCGGGCGCGCCGTCGCCGACCTGGTTGTTCGTCCCGTTCGGCAACTGCTCGTAGTGGCCGTACTCGTAGGCCAGCTCGCCCGTCTCCGAGACCTGCGCCGAGACGAAGACCGTCACGCCGTTGTAGACCGAGCTGACCGTCCAGGCGTTGTTCTGCGTCCGCGCCGAGGCGTCGCCCAGCGTCAGCGTGTAGACGATCTGGTTGTGCTGTGCGTCGTAGGCGAAGTCCACCGAGCGTATGTCCTGCGCGGCCGTGCCGAACTCGTCGTCCGAAGGGTCAACTATCTCCGCGCCCCCGGCCGCGGGGATGAGGTTGAAGGGGTGCGCGACGGCAGTCAGCCCCATCGCCGCGCGCACGCCGTTGTGCGCGTCCACGTAGCCGGCGCCGACCACGCGCTCCTCGAAGGGCATCGGGTTGGCCGTCTGCCGCAGGATCGTCACCACGTCGTCCGGCGTGAGCAAAGGGTTCGCCTCGACGAGCAGCGCGACCACGCCCGAGATGTGCGGGCACGAGAAGGAGGTCCCCTGCGAGGTCGTGTAGTACGGAAGATAGGCCGGCGGGATGGTCGTCAAATCGTTCCCGATGACGGGCACCGTCCCCAGAGTGTTCGTCAGCCCCGCGCCGCGCAGCCGCGCGCTCTTGATGTCAACGCCGGCGGCCGTGATGTCCGGGCGCAGGTTCGGCGCAAGCGTCGGGTCGGCGGGCATGCCGGCCACGTCCGCGCCCGTGCCGTTGTCCACGCCGCGCGAGCTGAAGGAGGCCGGCGAGCCGAGCCCCTGCTTCTCGCCCGCGGCGACCGAGATCGTCCAGGGCATCGTCGAGTAGGGATTGATCGAAGTCGGCGTGTCGCCCGAGTTGCCCGCGGCGAAGACGACCGTGATGTTGCGGTCGTGCGAGGCGCGCGTCGCGACGTTGATGGGGTTGTTCGGGTCGAGCCCGTCGGCGCTCAAAGTGTCGCCCCAGGAGTTGTTGATGACCCGGATGTTGTAGGCGTACTGGTTGGCGAGCAGGTAGTCGTAGGCGCCGATGATGGCGACCGTGGGCAGGCCCAGCTCGTTGCCGGAGTTGACGCCGACGAGGTGCGCGCCGCGCGCGACGCCGCCGTAGAAACCGCCCGACTGCTCGCCCGTGCCGGCGGCGACGGCCGCGCCGAAGGTGCCGTGGCCCGACTCGATGTCAGACATCTGTTGGTTCTCGACGTAGATCGGCGGGACGAAGCCGGTGCTGTTGAGGAGGTCGCCGATGGAGACCCCGACGCCGACGACGAGGCCGCCGTCGCCGACCACCGTCTCGGAGAGCGGCTGGATGACGTTCTGGACAGTCTTCTTCCCGTAGGCCAAATCCTTGTGCGTCGCGTCCAGCCCCGTGTCGATGTAGCCGATGCCGACGCCCTTGCCCGTGACGGGCAGGCCCGGGTTCGAATGGTTGTTCTTCGTGACCTGCGTGTCGGCCTGCATCTGCGGGACGCCGATGAAGGGGCGACTCACGTTGGTGAAGGTCTTCATCAGGCGGTTCGCGTAGACCGAGACGACGCCGGGCTGGCGGCTGACCGCCGCGAGTTGCACGGCGCTCATGTCGGCGATGACCATCGGCAGCTCGCGCGTGGCGAAGCCTTTGGTGATGCCGGCGAGCTGAAGCCGCGAGAGTTCTGACGCGCCGGGCTTCTGCCTGTAGGTGATGACGACGGGCACGGTCGCGCCGGCCGGGTGCGTGGCGAAGAAGCGCGTGAGCTGCGAGTCGAGCTTAACGGCCACGGCCGCCGACGCGCCGCCCGTCCGGTCGGGCAGAGTCGCGAGGCCGAGGCCCAGCACCAGCGCCACCATCAATGAAGCTCTCAACGTCGTCGTCATGGTCTTAATCCTCTTATGAAATCTGCCGGTGGAAGTCGTCGGGTTGCGGCCCGGAGGGGTGGCCCGTCTCTGCCAAGCGGGCCACCCCTCCGTGCCGCTTTACTCGCCGCGCCGGCCGTCCCGACTTCGGCCGGCGCAGGCGAGATTCGTCAGTTCAGTTGCCCGCCACGAAGTGCTGGCGGAAGTTGTCGAGCGCGTAGGCCATGAAGGCGCGCGTCGTCGCGTCGTTCGCCTTGACGCGGGCCTTCATGGTCGGCTGGAAGTCGAACGGCCCCTGCTCAAGGCTGTAGAAGGCTTGCAGCAGATTCTTGTCGAGCGCGAGTTGCACGTAGCCGCGCATCGCCGAAGGAATCTCCGCGTTGTCGGCGAGCGCGATTGCTTGCCCGTTGTAGTTGGCCGTCACGACGCTTCCGGCCTTCGCCTTTGCCTCGGTGTCGAGACCGAGGGCACGGACGAGCGCGACCGCCGTCTCAAGCCGTGTCACGTTCGCGCCCGAGCCGAAGGTCGAGCCGTTGGTCGCGAGCATGCCGGCCGGCTGGAAGCTCCAGTCGCGCAGCGTCGAGCCGTTGGCCGTCACCGCCTCCACGATGTGCGCCAAGTTGAGCGACACGTCCGTGTACTTCGGCGACGGCGAAGGGGACTGCCTGAGCGGCGTGTTCAGGTAGAGCAGCTGCGCGAAGTCCTCGCGCGTCACGGTCGCGTCCGGGTGGAAGCCGCCGTCGTAGAACGTGTCCATCTGGCGGTTCTTCAAGACCGTCTCGATCTGCGCCTGCGCGGGGTGGCCCTGAATGTCGCCGATGGGGTCGAGCGTGAACTGCTGCTGCGTGATCTTGATCTCGACCGGCCCCGGGGCCGCCGCGCCCGAGGTGGGCAGGGAGACCTCTGGGGCCGCGGCGAGGCCGCGCACGCCGCGGACTTCGAGGAGCCACGGGCCGGCGACCGGGTTCTTGACGACGACCTCGCGGCTCGGCGCGTCGAGGATGGGGAGCGCGATGCCGGAGCTGTACTTGACGCCGTTCGGGTCGGTCACGAGCAGGCCGATGGTGTTGCCCTCGCCGTCCTCCAGCGCCGTGTCGAAGGTGGCGAACACGTCGAGCACGCTCATGCCCGGCTCCACGTTGAAGCTGTGCGCGTTCTGCGAGTCGGGGCCGGGCAGGGCGGCGGGGCTGTAGTCGATGTGCACCTGCTCGGGCGCGGGGCCGCCGACCGTGTACTTCGCGTGGAAGGTGAAAGAGAAGTTCGTGCCGTAGGGCTTCCAGCGGTTAAAGGTCTGATCCACCGCGGCGTAGGCGTTGACGTAGCCGGCGCCGACCTCCCACTCCTCGCGGCCGGGCATGCGCGACGCGGTCTGGACGAGAATCTGCTTGACCTCGTCGGGCGTGAGCGTCGGGTCGGCGTCGAGCATCAGGGCGACCACGCCCGCGATGTGCGGCGTCGCCATCGACGTGCCGGAAATCTGCGTGTAGTAGGGCAGGTAGTTCGGGGCCAACTCCGCGTCGTCGGTCAGGCCGTTGGCGAAGACGTTCGACTTCGAGCGGGCCGAGACGTAGGCGGCGGAGAACTTCGAGGCGTTCGACTCGAACTCGCGGCCGGTGCCCGGCGCGGTGATGGTCGGCGCGTCGTAGTCGTTGTTCGGGTCGCTGTCGGCGAGCCGCTCCTCCTTCGGGATGCCGCGCGAGGAGAAGCTGGCGAGCCCGCCCTCCTTCGTGCCCGCCGCGACCGAGATGACCCACGGCGCCTTGCCGTAAGGGTTGTGCGTGTCGCGGCCGGGGCCGGAGTTGCCGGCGGCGAAGACGACGATGATGTTGTTGTCGTGCGCGACCTTCGAGGCGATGGTGACGGGGTCGTCGGGGTCGAAGGCGCCCGTGCCGCCGTACGAGTTCGAGATGACGCGGATGCCGTAGAGCGCCTGATTCGTGAGCGACCACTCGAAGCCGCCCAGCGCGTTCAGGACGAAGAGCACCGCGCCCGAGCCCGTGCCGATGAGCTTCGCGCCCGGCGCGACGCCCGCGTAGAGCCCGCCCGACTGCTGCCCCGTCCCGCCGACGATGCCGGCGCAGTGCGTCCCGTGGCCGACGTTGAGGTCGGTGTTGGGCTGGTTCTCTAAAGCCTGGAGCGTCGTGAAGCCGGAGAGCGTGTCGGTGCCGGTGGCGATGAAGACGTTCTGGATGACGTTCTTGCCCAGCTGGAGGTCGGGGTGCGTGGCGTCGATGCCGGAGTCGTTGATGACGACCGAGAAGTTGCCCTTACCCGAGACGGGCAGGCCGCCGTTCTGGTCGGTGAGCCCGCGATCCGTCTTCAGGCGCTCGATGCCCGTCAGCGTCCGCGCCTCCTTGTCGAAGTAGTGGAGCTGGTCGTTGAACCAGACGGAGCGCACCGAAGGGTTGGTGCTGAGCGCGCGCACCTGCCCGGCCGTGGCGACCGCGGCGACCATGCCGAGGCGGTTGAGCGTGATGCCTTTGGTGATGCCGACGCCGCGCAGCGCGTCGAGGTTGGAGGGCTGGAGGCCCTGCGTCGTGTTGAAAGCAATGATGACGGTGCCGACCTTCGCGTCCGCCGCGAGCCCTTGGAGCTTCGAGCGCAGCGAAGGCCCGAGCGTGGCGGCCGAGACGTTGGCCCCGGCGAAGATGACGAGCAGGACGAGGACTGAGAACGCGGCAGAGATTTTTCTATGCATCGCTTTGAAATTTTCTCCTTGGAGTCGGGTCTCGAATCTGGGATTCGGTTCAGCTGACTCGACCGTCCGTCGTCGCCAGCGTGGACAAGATAGTCAAGACCGATTGAGCGAAACTTGAGCGCGGAGAAAATTTTTCGACTTCGGGAAGGAAATTTTAAGCGCCTTCAGTTTCAACAACTTAAAGGCGCTTGAGGAAAACTTGAGGCGGTTGAAGAGTGAGGCTTAAGTCTCTGGACGGTTGGTTCGAGTCAGAAACAAAGTCGCCTCAGGCGGTTCTCCGCCCGTAGGCGGCTTCGGGGCGGAGGCGGTAGAGGGCGATGCGGCTGAGGCGCGTCCAGGCACCGATCTTGGTGCGCGAGAGCGCCGGCGAGAGCGAGGGGTTGCGCTCGGAGACGAGGAACATGGCGTGCTCGACCTCGGCGGTGTCCGAGAGCAGCTCGGCGCGCCCCGTCAGCATGACACTCTGCCAGCGTTCGGGGCCTTCGACCTCCTCGACCTGGAAGCAGACCTCGTGGTTGGCGGCGATGAACTCGGTCTTCGTCCCCTCGGTCGTGAAGAAGTAGAGGTCGCCCTCGTCATAGGCGTACGACAAAGGCACAACGTACGGATGTCCGTCGCGCGAGCACCCCAAATGTCCGTACCAGCCGCGCTCCAGGAGCCGCGCGATCTCCTCCCGTGACATCTCCCTGACTTCTAACATCGCTCACTCCGTTCGCCGTAAACCCTGAACCGTGAACCGTGACCAGAAGGAAGGCTTTTATCTTGTCACGGTTCACGGTTCACGAGTGCTTTGCATTCCAGTAGCGCTCGTGGGCGCGCTTGGCCCAGGCCCAGAAGAGACCCCAACTCACCTTCTTGTCGCCCTCTTCCCAGAGGCGCTTGCGGAGGAGGATGGAGTCGCGGCCGCCGGCGTCCACGACGAGCAGCATCTCGTGCTTGTAGCTCGCGGCCGGGCCGCGCCCGGACAGCTCTGCGGCCAGGTTCTCGGCGGCGACCTCGGCTTGGTTGACGGCCATGTGACCCATCTTCGGCCCAGAGAAGTAGACGGCGTCGCCCGCCGCGTACATCCGCTCCGCCCCGAGCACGCGCATCGTCTGATCGACGCGCACGAAGCCCGACTCGTCCGTCAGCCCCGTCCCGGCGAGCGCGCTCGTGCCCTCGAAGGGCGGGACGAGCATGAGCAGGTCGTACTCGACCTCGCGCCCGTCGCGCGCACGCACGAGTCCGGCCTCGACCTCTGTGATGGGGAAGTCGTTGAGCGTCTCGACGTGGCAATGTTCGAGCGCGGGGCGTAGCGCCGAGGCCAGCTCGCCGCCGCCGAGGTGCTCGTTCGGGTAGTCCGGGCCGAGGACGGTGATGCGCGCCTTGAGACCGTCCTCTTCGAGGCGGCGCGCGAGCGCGAAGGCAGCCTCATAGACGGGGACTTCGAGGCGCGCGCCGGGGCAGGAGCCGAAGACGGCGTGCCCGCCTTTGAAGCCGCGCACGGCCTCGCCGAAGCGTTGCGCCGCCTCGACCGAGAGGAGATGGTGCGCGTGCTCGAAGAAGCCGGGCACCTGCTCGGTGGCGAGCCGGCGGCCGAGCGTGTAGACGAGGTAGTCGTAACTGAGAGCGCCCGCGAAGTCGCCGCCCGTCACGGTCACGCGCCGCGCCGAAGGGTCTACGCGCGCGGCCGAGCCCTCGACGAAGCGGACGCCGCGCGCGCGCATCGCGGCGCGCAGGTCGTAAGAGATGTCGTCGGGCTCGCACTCGCCGAAGGCGAGGCGGACGAGCGTCGGGTAGAAGATGAAGCGGCGTGAGCGCGAGACCAGAGTGATCTGGTGCTCAGCCGGGTCGAGCAGGCGCGCTAAACGCTCCGCCGCCACCACACCCGCGAACCCGCCCCCAAGGATGAGTACGTTAGCCATTGCTCACTCCGTTCGCCGTCAACCGTGAACCGTAAACCGTGACCCGATGAAGACCCATTCTATCTGGTCACGGTTGACGGTTCACGGTTGACGGCAACGACCTATCTCGACCGAGCAGAGGGCGTGGGCGGCGACCGACTGGGAGACCGAGCCGAGGAGCATCCGCTCCCACGTGTGGTAGCCGTGCGAGCCGACGACGACGAGGTCGGCGCCCCAGGCTTCGGCCTCCTCGACGATGGTGCGCTTGGGCGAGCCCGTTAGCGCCTCGGTCGCTATCCCCAACTGCGCGGTGCCGGCGCCCGCGCGCAGGACTTCGGCCGCCCGCGCCAGGACTTCGTCGGCCTGCTGTTTCTTGAGCCGCTCGACCTCTTCGAAGTAAGCGCTGACGCCCATGTAGGGCTCGGCCGTGAGCGCGCCGGGCGGCTCGACGACCGAGACGACGCGGAGTTGACTGTCCTCGGGCCAGGGCCGCTTTGCGACCTCGTCCACGGCGGTCTCGCTGCACGGCGAGCCGTCAATCGCCAGAAGGATTTTCATCGCTTTGCTCCTTTCCCAAGCCGCCTGCGGCGGCACTCCCGCACACACGCCGGGTGCACGGCGCGTGCCACATTTTTTCGGGGGTCTTTAGGCCGTGTGAGGCTTCGCGGCTGCGGATTTTAACGCCTGTTGCGGACTATTACCCAAGGGGTGATGGCGGGTGGTACCGACCGTTTAGCCGCGGAGGAGTTGGGCGAGCGCCTTGAGGAGTTTCTCGGCGGTGTAGGGTTTGGGGAGGAACTGCTGGACGCCGGCGGCCGTGGCCTCGGCCGCCTTGTCCTGGCCGCCGAGCCCAGAGGCGGCGATGATCTTCACCTGCGGGTTCATCTTCTGCAAAGCGCGGATGGTCGCGGGGCCGTCCATGAAGGGCATCATCATGTCGGTGATGACGCCGGCCACCTCCTCGCGGTGCTGCGCGTAGAGCCCGACCGCCTCCGTCCCGTCCGACGCCGTCAGCACCTTGTAGCCGAACGTCTCCAGCGTCGCCTTCGTGATCTGCCGGATGGAGTCCTCGTCGTCCACGACGATAATCAGCTCGCCGTGGCCGACCGGCAGGTCTGACTGAAGGCGCGCGCCGGCCTCGGCCGCCGCCCCGACGGCCGGCAGGTAGACGGCGAACTGCGTCCCACGCCGCGGCTCGCTGTAGACGTTGATGAAGCCGCCGTGGCTGCGCACGATGGTCAGCGCCGTCGAGAGCCCGAGCCCCGTCCCCTTCCCGACCTCCTTCGTCGTGAAGAAGGGCTCGAAGATGCGGTTGATGACCTCGGGCGGCATGCCGCCGCCCGTGTCGGCGACGGTGACGAGAACGTGGCGGCCGGGCTTCGCTTCGAGGTGCATGCGCGCGTAGTTGTCGTCGAGCGAAATATTCTCGGCCCGGATGGTCAACTCGCCGCCCTGCGACATCGCGTCGCGCGCGTTGACGCAGAGGTTCATCAAGACTTGGTGAATCTGCGTCGCGTCGGCCGAGACGACCCAGAGGTCTGCGGGCACGTCGTACTTGATGCTGATGGACTTGGGGAGCGTGTCTTTCAAAATCCCGATCACGTCCTTGATGAGGTGCCTGGGCTGGACGGCGACGCGCTCGCCCTCGACGCCGCGCGCGAAGGAGAGCACCTGCCTGACCATGTCGGCGCCGCGCTCGGCGTTCGACTGGAGCATGCTCAACCACTGGCGCGAGCTGTCGTCCTGCGCCTTGAGCTGGAGCATCTGGATCGACATCAGGATCGGCGAGAGGATGTTGTTGAGGTCGTGCGCGATGCCGCCGGCGAGCGTGCCGATACTCTCCATCCGTTGCGCGCGCAGAAGCTGCTGCTCGATCTTGCGCCGCTCGGTGATGTCGGTGTTGATGACAAGGATGCTGCGCGGCTCGCCCTTATCGTCACGGACGAGCGTCCAGCGGCTCTCGACCTGAATCTGCTCGCCCGACTTGTTGCGCTGGCGGAACTCGCCGCTCCACTCGCCGCGCTCGCGGATGGCACGCCAGCCCTCCTCGAACTGCGCGTCGTTCAGCTCGCTGTGGAGGTCAAGCTCGCGCGCCGTCTTGCCGACCGCCTCTTCGGGCGTCCAACCGTAGAGCCGCTCGGCGCCCCTGTTCCAGAATAAGATTTTCTGGTCGAGGCCGCGGACGACGATGGCGTCGCGCGCCTCGTCCAAGAGCGCGGCCTGCTCGCGGATGCGCTCTTCGGCGCGCTTGCGCTCGGTGATGTCGTAGCGGATGGCGACGTACTGGTAAGGCTTCCCCTCGGCGTTGAGGAAGGGGACGATGGTCGTGTCCACCCAGTAGAGCGAGCCGTCCCGCGCGCGGTTGCGCAGCTCGCCGCGCCAGACCTGGCCGTTGGCGATGGTCGTCCAGAGGTCGCGAATGAACTCCTTCGGGTGGTAGCCCGAGTTGATGATGCGGTGATCCTGCCCGATGAGCTCTTCGCGCGAGTACTTTGAAATCTCGCAGAACTTGTCGTTGACGTAGTTGATGCGGCCGGTCTGGTCGGTGATGGCGACGATGGCCGACTCATCGAGCGCGAACTTGAGGTCGGCCAGCTCTTTGAGCGAACGGCGCAGCGCCTCCTCCGCGCCGCCGCCCTCACGCGGCCGCGCGCCCGTCTCTGCCCCGGGCTCGTTGAGCGCTTCGCTCATCCGGGCGTCTCCCCGGCCACGCCCGCCGCGGCCTCGGCGTCAATCTTCTTCAGGCGGTAGCGCAGCTGGTCGCGCGAGATGCCTAAGAGCTCCGCGGCGCGCGTCTGGTTGCCGCCGCTGCGTTCGACGGCCTGGCGCACGAGCGAGGTCTCAAGCTCTTCGAGCGAGAGGCCGCCCGCGGGGAGCGTGAAGGGCACGCCGGCCGCCGCCGCCGCGGTCGCCGAAGGCCGCGCACCAGTCGAAGCATGCGGCGCGGCGTAGCCGGCCTCGGCCGCGAGGTCGCGCGGCAGGTACTCGGCCGTAATGAGGTCGGCGTCTTCGAGGATGAGCGCGCGCTCGATGACGTTGCGCAGCTCGCGGACGTTCCCCGGCCAAGGGTAACGGCGGAACGCATCGGCCACCTCGGGCGAGAGCCCGCGGATCTTCCTGCGCAGCTTCAGGCGCTCGCCGAACTGTTTGATGTAATGCCCCGCCAGTAAGAGGATGTCGTCGCCGCGCTCGCGCAGGGGCGGGATGTCGATCTGAATCACGGAGAGGCGGTAGTAGAGGTCGAGGCGAAACTTGCCCGCCTCGCTCTCCGCGCGCAGGTCGCGGTTGGAGGCCGCCACGACGCGCACGTCGAGCGGCATGTCCTTCAGCCCGCCGACGCGGCGGAACGTTCCCTCTTCGAGCACGCGCAGCAGCTTCGCCTGCAAGCCCAATTCGAGTTCGCCGATCTCGTCGAGGAAGAGCGTGCCGCCCTCGGCCTGCTCGAAGAGACCTTCCTTGCGCGCCTTGGCGTCGGTGAAAGCGCCCTTCTCGTAGCCGAACAGCTCCGACTCGATGAGCGTCGCGGGAATCGCCGCGCAGTTGATGGCGACGAAGGGCGCTTCGGCGCGGCGCGAGCCGTAGTGGACGGCCTTCGCCACGAGGTCTTTGCCCGTGCCCGAGTCGCCCTGCAAGAGCACCGAGGAGACCTCCGACTCGGCCACCTTGCGCGCGAGCGTGAGCATGCGCCGGACGGCAGGGCTCTCGCCGATGATCTGGTCGAAGCTGAACTGGCGGGCGCGCTCGCGCCTGACCTGCTTGACCTCCTGGCGCAGCCGGTGCGCCTCGATGCCGTTGCGGATGGTGACGCGCAGCTCTTCGAGGTTGATGGGCTTGGCGATGAAGTCGTACGCGCCGCCGCGCAGCGCCGAGATGGTGTTCTGGATGACGACCGCGCCGGTGACCATGATGACGACGGCTTCCGGCTGGCGGCCCTTGATCTCGCGCAGCGCGTCGAGCCCCGACCCGTCGGGCAGGTCTATGTCGAGCAGGACGGCCGTCGGCTCCTCGGCGTCGAAGGCGGCGAGGCCGGCGGCGACCGTGCCGCCCTCGGCCGTCTCGTAGCCCCAGCTCCGCAAAGCCTCCGAGAGAGCCCAGCGGATAGACGCTTCGTCGTCTACGACGAGAATCTTCTCTTTACCCTGTTTCAGAAGTTCCTCCGGAGGTCTGCACGTAAGGCCGTCGAACTGTTGGTGAATTATAGTTCACAACCGACGAGAACAGAACCTTCGAGTGTTAGCGATAGGGTTAGCGATGCGGCTCGGGTATGAAAGAAAGAGTGAACAGGAATGGACAGGATGGACAGGGTGGACGGGAGGGGGATTCAAAGCTTAAATCCTTTCCTGTTCATCCAACGACGCGCGGCGGTTGCGATTTTATGACAAAGACGTGCGGGCCAATGTGACGGCCCTCACATCGTGCCGCCCGCGGCGCCGTGTTATGCGTTATCATGCGGGTGCCGGGTCAGGAACTGGAGAGAGAGACTGCCGGGGCTCACACTCTGACAATGCCATTAGAGAGGAACGTTTGAGTCAGGAACGCCGCAACGTCTTCGACACGCTCACGCGCGGTGCGCGGCTCCGCTGCCCCGTGTGCGGCACGCGCTCGGTCTTCCAGTCGCCCTTCCGCGTGCGGCCGTTCTGCCCCGCGTGCGGCACCGTCTTCCAGCGCGAGGAGGGCTTCTTCGTCGGCGCCATCATGCTCAACGTGGTCACGACCGAGGCGGTCGTCCTGGCCACGGCCGGCCTCTACCTGCTGCTCTTCCCCGGCATCGACGAGCCGCTGCTCCCGATCCTCTTCGCCGTCGCGCTCCTCTTCCCCGTCGCCTTCTACCACCACTCCTGGAGCCTCTGGCTCGCCGGCGACCACCTCTTCGAGGGACTGCCGCGGCGCCGCCCGGGCGGCTGAAATTTAGCGGGCATCCCTCCGCACCGAACGCACATCTCTGAAGCCAAGCGGCCAGACCCGTCAGTCCCTCGCAGTTGCAAGCCGTCAAGCGTTGTCTCCCCGTGCCAACGACCCGGCCAGCCTTTCGGAGGACGTATGCCCACACGAATCCGCGAATCCCTACGCCCGACCTACAGCCTCTGCCTTTCCATCTTCCTGCTCGCACTCTGCGCCGCGCCCGCGCGCGCGCAGTCTCCCGTGCAGGACGGCGTCTCGACGGCCGCCGCGGCGCGCACGCGCTACCTTGCGGAGATGGGGCTCATCCCCGCCTCGCGCTCGGTCGCCGTCGAGGAGTTCGTCAACTATCACCGCCACCAGATCGGCCGCCCCAAGGCCGGCGAGGCCGTGTTGATGGACGTGCGCTGGGGCAACGACCGCGTCTCCACGTCGGGCGCCGAGGCCGTCCTACAGATCGGCTTCAGCACCGCGCTGGCCTCCGACCGCCAGCAGCTCCCGCCCATCAACCTCGCGCTCGTCATCGACAAGAGCGGCTCGATGGCCGACGCCGACAAGCTCTCCAAGGTCAAGGAGGCACTCCTCACGCTCGTCAACCAGCTCCGCGAGACCGACACGCTCTCCGTCGTCGTCTTCGACTCCGAGGCGGAGGTGCTGCGCCCCGCGCGCGAGGTCGGCGACCGCGAGGAGGTGCGCCGCCTCATCCGCCGGATCGAGCCCGGCAGCTCGACGAACATCCACGCCGGCCTCATGCTCGGCTACAGCGAGGCGCTCAAGAACTTCAAGCGGGAAGGGACGAACCGCGTCGTCCTCCTCACCGACGGCATCGCCAACCAGGGCGTGACCGACCCCGCGCAGATCGCGCGCGACTCGCTCTCCTTCAACGACCGCGGCGTAGACCTCTCGACCATCGGCGTCGGCCTCGACCTCAACAAAGACCTGCTCCGCGAGCTCGCCAAGAGCGGCCGCGGCCTCTTCCACTTCGTCGCCGACGCGCAGGACATCGACAAGGTCTTCCTCAGAGAGGTGCAGAGCCTCGTCGCGCCCGTCGCCACCGAGCCTGACCTGGAAGTCCTGTACGACCGCAGGCTCGAACTCGCGCAGGTCTACGGCTACGAGCCGGTGCACGGCGGGGGCAGCGTCAAGATCAAGCTTGACAACATGAATCAGGGGCTGACGCAGGTCGTGCTGATGCGCTTCAAGGTCGGCCCGAGTGCCTTCAACACTCCCGACGTGCCGCCGGCCCTGCTCGTGCGCCTCAGCTACTACGACCTCGAACAGAAGCGGAGGGTGGAGAAGGTCGCGGGGGTGACGCTCCGCCCCAGCGGCGCCGCCGCAGACCTGCTGCGCGACCCGGAGGTCGGCAAGAACTTCACCATCGCGCAGCTCGCGCAGGCCATCCACGACATGGCCGCCGCCGTCGAGGCCAAGCGCTACAAAGACGCCGAGGTCATCCTCAACGCCGCCATCGCCAAGACCTACCAGCGCTACCCGCACCTCGAAGACGAAGACATCTCCCGCACCCTCCTCATCGCGCAGAAGTACCAGGAGACCATCAGGAAGTACAACCAGGAGCAGCAGAGCCGGAAGTAAAAAGGTGAAAGGCAGAAGGCGAAAGTGAAGACGGAAGGCACACCTTCCGTCTTCACTTTCGCCTTCTGCCTTTTTACTGTTGTCTTACCTCACGGCCGGGCTTCCGCCTTGGCCCTGCCGGCGCGGCGCTCCTCCAGCACTTCCCAGGCTTCGCGCGTGCGCGTGTAGATGCCGTCGGCGTCGAGGCCGTACTTGGCGAGGAGCAGCTTGGGGTCGCCGTGGGTGACGATGCGGTCGGGGACGCCCATGCGGACGAGGCGGACGGCGTCGAGCAGCCCGTTCTCTTCCAGCACCTCCGCGACGGCCGAGCCGAAGCCGCCGGCGAGGTATGCCTCCTCGACGGTGACGATGAGCCGCTTCGTGCGCGCGAGCGCGAGCAGCAGCCCCGCGTCGAGCGGCTTGACGTAGCGCGCGTTGACGACCGTCGTCTCGATTCCCTCTTTGGCGAGGTGCTCGGCGGCCGCAACCGCGGGGTGCACCATCGAGCCGTAGGCCACGATGGCCACCTCGCCGCCGTCGCGCAGAATCTCGGCCTTGCCGACTTCCAGCAGACGCGGCTCGCGCTTCAAATCGGCGCCGACGCCGTTGCCGCGCGGGTAGCGCATCGCTGCCGGCCCCTCGGTCTCCAGCATCGTGTAGACCATGTCGCGCATCTCGCCCTCGTCCTTCGGCGCCATCACGGTCATGTTCGGCACGCCGCGCAGGTAGGCGATGTCCAGGAGGCCGTGGTGCGTCGGCCCGTCGCCGCCGACGATGCCGGCGCGATCCATGCAGAACTTGACGTTGAGGTTCTGCAAACAGACGTCGTGGATGATCTGGTCGAAGGCCCGTTGCAAGAAGGTCGAGTAGATGGCGCAGACGGGCTTCAAGCCCTCGGTGGACATGCCGGCGGCGAAGGTGACGCAGTGTTGCTCGGCGATGCCTACGTCGTAGGCGCGCTCGGGGAATTTTTCGAGCACCTTATCTATCCCGGTGCCGTCTGGCATGGCGGCCGTGAGTGCCACGACCTTCTTGTCCTTCGCCATCAGCTCGCACAGAGTCTGCCCGAGCACCGCCGTGTAGGCCGGCGCCGACGGGCCGGAAGACTTGACGGGCGCGCCGGTCTTCAAGTCGAACGGGCCGGTGGCGTGCCAGGCGTAGTAGTTCTTCTCGCGCGCGGGGTAGCCCTTCCCCTTCTGCGTGAGCGCGTGGACGATGACGGGCGAGTCCTTGACCTGCTTCGCCTCCTGGAGCGCGCGCACTAAGGCCCGCGGGTTGTGGCCATCCACGTAGCCGATGTATTTGAAGCCCAGCTCGTTGACGAGCGCGCCGGGCAGCACGGCCGCGGCGATGGCGTCCTTGACGGTCTTCGCCGCGTTGTAGAGCCGTTCGCCGAACGAAGGGATGTCGTGCAGGAGGTCGCCCACCTCGTCCTTGAAGCGGTGGTAGCCCTGTGCCTCGCGGATGCGGTTGAGATACCCGGTCAGGGCGCCGACCGCGGGCGCAATCGACATCTCGTTGTCGTTGAGGATGACGATGAGGCGTGTCTTGAGGTGGCCGGTCTGGTTGACGGCCTCCATCGCCATGCCGCCCGCCAGGGACGAGTCGCCGATGACGGCGACGACGTGGTGGTCTTCGCCGCGCTGGTCGCGCGCGACGGCCATCCCCAGCGCGGCCGAGAGCGAGGTCGAGGCGTGGCCCGCGCCGAAGGTGTCGTACTCCGACTCGTCGCGGCGGAGGAAGCCGGAGATGCCGCCGTACTGCTTCACCGTCGGCAGAAGCTCGCGCCTTCCGGTCAGAATCTTGTGCGCGTAAGCCTGGTGCCCCACGTCCCAGACCAGGCGGTCGCGCGGCGTGTCGAAGGCGTAGTGCAGGGCGACGGCCAGCTCGACCGCGCCTAAGGAGGCGCCCGTGTGGCCGCCCACGCGCGACATCGTCTCAAGGATGTACTGGCGCACCTCGTCGGCGACCGGTTGCAACTGTTCCGGGCGCAGACGACGCAAGTCCGCGGGCGAGTCGATCTGTTCTAGGAGTTTCATCGCGCGCGTATTTTAACGCCGTGAACCGTGAACCGTAAACCGTGACCAGATAAAAACAGTTCCATCTTGTCACGGTTGACGGTTCACGGTTTAGGGCATTTCAAGCACCAGCTTCCCGAACTGCGCGCGGTCTTGCATCAGCTCGTGAGCGCGGCGGGCCTCGGCGAGCGGGAGGGTGCGGTCGATGACGGCGCGTATCCGGCCGCGCTCGACGAACTTCAACGCGTCGAGCAGCTCGGCCTTCGAGCCCATGAAGGAGCCGAGCAGGTTGAGGTGGCGGTAGAAGACCTGCCGCAAGTCTGTGCGCGCGTCGTACCCGCTCGTCGCGCCGCACGTCACGAGCCGCCCGTCCTTCTTTAGAGACAGAACCGACCCCGGCCAGGTCTCGGCGCCCGTGTGCTCGAAGACCACGTCCACGCCCTGCCTGCCCGTCAGGCGCTTGACCTCCTTCGGCCAGTCCGCTTGCGTGTAATCGACGACCTCGTCCGCGCCCAGCTCGCGCGCGCGCTCGCGCTTCTGCTCCGAGCCCGCGGTGGCGATGACGCGCGCGCCCCTCAGCTTCGCGACCTGGATGCCGATTGAGCCGACGCCGCTCCCCGCCGCGTGAATCAGAACGTCCTCGCCCGGCTCGACGCGCGCGCGCGTGACGAGCATGTGCCACGCGGTGACGAGCACGAGCGGCAGCGCCGCCGCCTCGGCCCAGCTTAAACCTTCAGGCTTGGGGACGACGTTCACCCCGGGCGCGGCGACCAGCTCGGCGTAGCCGCCGTCGCGCCGGTAGCCGATCATGTCGTAGCGCGGGCACATGTTGTCCGCGCCGCCGAGGCAGTCGCGGCAGTGGCCGCAGGAGACGCCGGGCTGCAACAGCACCTCGTCGCCCGGCTTCACCCAGTAGACGAGCTCCCCCACCTCGCGCACGACGCCCGCCACGTCGTTGCCGAGGATGTGCGGCAGAGGAATCTCTATCCCCGGCAAGCCGCCCCGCGCCCACACGTCCAGATGGTTCAGGGCGCACGCACGCACCTCGACCAGCACCTCGTCGGCGCGAATCGAAGGCTCCGGGCGCTCCTCGTAGCGGAGGACTTCCGGCCCCCCGTGCTCGTGAAAAACGACTGCTTTCATGCGCCGGATTGTATAGCTAGTTGCAACTGGAAGCGACCGCCGCGTCTTACAAACCGGCCCAATTTCCCGGCCTCCCGGGTAATAGACCTCCAGCAAAAGTCAGGACGAGTCAGAACCACCCGCTACCGCAGGCGGTTCTGACCTGTTCTCGTGAGTTCAAGCAAAAAGCTCGGGACTCCGAGAAAAAAGCTCGAAAGTTCAAGCAAAAAGCTCCAACGGCCGAGTAATTTTCTCGGACTGTCGAGCAAAAAACCCGGGCCGCTGAGAAATTTTCTCAGCGGCCCGGGTTTTCAGCCTTAGCCTCCCCTTTTTGTCTTACTTCTACGCGGGGTCTGCCCCATCGGTCTGCTGGCGCGCGTGGTAGGAGGAGCGCGTCAGGGGGCTCGACTCGACGTGTTTGAAGCCGAGCCGGAGTCCGACCTCGCGCCAGCGCGCGAACTCCTCGGGCGTGACGTAGCGCTCGACGGGGAGGCGGCGCGCGTGCGGCTGGAGGTACTGCCCGATGGTCATGATGTCGCACGAGACCGAACGTAAGTCTCTCATCAGCTCGACCACCTCGTCGAACGTCTCGCCCAGACCCACCATGATGCCGCTCTTCGTCAACATCCCGCGCCGCTCGCGGTCGCGTCGCGCGGCGGCACGTTCGAGCAGCGTTAAAGTCTGCCGGTAGCTCGCGTCCGGGCGCACGCGCTTGTACAGGCGCGCGATGGTCTCGGTGTTGTGGTTGAGCACGTCGGGCTCCGCGTCGAGCACGGCGTTGAGGGCCTCTGCGTCGCCGTTGAAATCCGGGATGAGGACTTCGACGCGGCAGCCTGGATTCAGCGCGCGCACCTGCCGGATGGTCTCGGCCCAGTGGGCGGCGCCGCCGTCCGCGAGGTCGTCGCGGTTGACGGAGGTGATGACGGCGTGCGCGAGGTCGAGCGTCTGCACCGCCTCGGCGACGTGGCGCGGCTCTTCGGGGTCGAGCGGAATGCCCGCGCCCTTCGAGACGGCACAGAAGCCGCAGTGGCGCGTGCAGATGTCGCCGCCGATCATGAAGGTCGCCGTCCTGTCCGTCCAGCACTCGAAGATGTTCGGGCAGCGCGCCTCCTGGCAGACCGTGTGCAGGTTCAAATTCTCGATCAGCTTCAGGACGTAGTTCTGGTTTGCAGGGTCGCCGAGACGTATCTTCAGCCACTCGGGCTTCGGCCCGCGCGGCGGGCGTGTCGTCGGGGGGTTGTTAAGGACGCGCAGCTCGCGGCTCAAACTCTTTCTCCTTGTTCGACTGTTCGCGTATGCAATTTGAATATTCGGTTATGCAACTGGGCAGATTTTAACACCCGCCCCGGGCTTTGTCGTGCGGCGCACCCGCCCCCATCCCCGACTCGACGTTCGAGATGCCCGAGTAGGCGCGCGCCGACTTCAAGCCAACGTCGGGTGGACGAAGCGCGCGAGCGCGTCGGGGTCTACGTTGCCGCCCGAGATGACGACGCCGACGCTCCCGACCTCCGCCGGGAGTTTGCGGAAGAGCGCGGCGGCCGCCGCGACCGCGCCCGTCGGCTCGACCAGAATCTTCAGACGGAAAAGTAGAAAGCGCATCGCCTCGACGATCTCGTCCTCGGAGACCAGAAGCACGTCCTCGGCGTTCTGTCGCAGCACGGGGAACGTGAGCGCGCCCGGCATCTGCGTGCGCATGCCGTCGGCGATGGTGGGCGGCGGCGGAATCTTGATCCGCTCGCCTTTCAGGAAAGACTGGCGCGTGTCGTCGGAGAGTTCGGACTCGACGGGGAAGCAGCGCACGCGCGGGTTCAAAGCCTTCGCCGCCGTGGACGCGCCGGCGAAGAGGCCGCCCCCGCCGCAGGGCGTGAGCAACGCTTCGAGGTCGGGCACCTCTTCGAGCAGTTCCAGCGCGCAAGTCCCCTGCCCCGCCGCGATGTAATAGTCGTCGTACGGCGGGACGACGACCAGCCCCTCCCTCTCCGAAAGCCGGCGCGCGACCTCCTCGCGGTCTTCGCGCTGCCGGTCGTAGGTGACGACCTCGGCGCCGTAGCCGCGCGTGGCGTCGAGCTTGGTGCGCGGCGCGTCGGTCGGCATCACGATGACGGCGCGGACGGAGGCGTCGCGCGAGGCGAGCGCCACGGCCTGCGCGTGGTTCCCCGAGGAGAAGGCGACGACGCCGCGCGCACGCTCCTCTCTTGAAAGTGATTGAATCTTGTTCGTCGCGCCGCGCATCTTGAAGGCGCCGGCGCGCTGGAAGTTTTCGCACTTGAAGAAGACCTGGCGGCCCGCCGCCTCGTCGAACGTGCGCGAGGTCGTGACGGGCGTGCGGTGCACGAACGGCCGCACGCGCTCGGCGGCCTCGCGGATGAAGTCGAGTGTCAGCATAAAGAGTTCGTCGCGGCCCGCTCTTCTTCGGGCACGGAATTGAACACCTCGGCGAAGCGGGCGATGACCCGGTCTTCGACTTCGCCCAGGGGAACCTCGCGGCCCAACAACTCTTGCATCGAAGCGACGGGCTCGCCCTCGCAGGCGACGATGAGCTTGAAGTAGGAGAGGTCGGTGTTGACGTTCAGGGCGAAGCCGTGCGTGGTGACCCAGCGCGCGATGTGGACGCCGATGGCGGCGACTTTGCCGCGCGCAGTGTGGACGCCGGTCAGGCCCTCGACGCGGAACGCCTCGATACCAAAATCAGACATGACGCGGATCAAGACCTCTTCCAGGTCGCGGACGTACTTATGCACGTCCGCGCGGTCGGGGCTCAGATTAATGACGGGGTAGCCGACGAGTTGGCCGAGGCCGTGGTAGGTCATCTTGCCGCCGCGGTTCGTCTCGAAGACTTCGACGCCGCGCGCGGCGAGCGCCTCCGGCGTGGCCAGGATCAGCGCGGGCGTGGCGCGCCGGCCGACCGTGAGGACGTGCGGGTGCTCGACGAGCAGCAGCGTATCGGGCGCGCGCCGCTCGCGCACGGCCAGCTCGGTCTCCTTCTGGACGCGATACGCCTCGCCGTACTCCAGGCGCCCCAGGCGGCGAACTCTCAGTGGTCTCGCGTGCATCGCAGTGTGCGGAGCTGTTACTCTTCCCCTTCGGCCACATTGTAGCAGACCGCGCGCGTCGCCTTGACGGTCGCGCCGTGGACGCGCGAAGCTTGGGCCGCCCGTACACTTCGAGTCGAATCCAAAAACTTACGGAGGAAGCAACCGTGAAACCGCTCATCGCTAAAGTGGCCGTGTGCCTGCTCATCATCAACTGCGCCGCGGCGGCGGCGCCCGCGCAGACGCGGACGCGCCGCAGCTCGACTGTCACGCAGAAGAAGCGCACGACGGCGCCGGCCTCGCGGCTCGACCAGACGCGCTTCAACGCGCAGCGCCTCGAACTCGCGGGGCTCTCGAAAGACCTGACGCGCTTCCTCTACCTCTACGGGAGACTCTCGAAGGATTTGGAGCTGACGGGCTCGCAGACGGGCTCGGCCGACGCGACTAACCAGACGAAGGCCGGCCTCATCCGCAGCATCGGCGACATGCGCGACCGGCTCGACCAGTTGGAGGGACACTTCCGCTTCGAAGAGGCTCTGCGGACGCAGTACCAGACGCTGCAAGGCGTCTCGGCCAGCGCCGAACAGGCCGCCCAACAGGCCAACGCCAACCACTTCGACCAGGCCGGCCGCATCCTCCTCGATGTCGCGAATAAGTTGACGGACGTACTGTTGGAAATGCAGTAGGCGTAAACCGTAAACCGTGACAAGAGGAAGATACGCTCTTCACTCTTGTCACGGTTTACGGTTTACGCTTAGCCCTTCTTAAAGTACCCCTGACGCGCGCGGATGCGCGTCTCGGGTCGGGGCGGGGTCGAGACCTTGATGCGGAGGAACTTGCCGGTGGTGGCCTGATTGTTCGAGAGGTACTGGAGGAGGTACTGCGCGCGCAGCTCGGCGGCGACCTGCCGGAAGATGGCGTCGAGCTCCTCGTTGCGCGTGGGGACGAAGGCCGTGCCGCCGGTGGCGTCGGCGACCGTCTGCATGCCGGTCTGGGCGCGCATGCTGATCTCGTTGAGGCGCACCGAAGGGCCGCCCGGGTTGATCGAGTAGAAGACGGCGTCCGCCCCCTGCACGGCGCGCTGCACGCCCTGGACGGCGCGCTGGTGGCGCGACTGCAAGTCGCGGCGCGCGGCGGCGCGCTCGCCGACGGGCCGCGCCGACTCCTGCGCCTCCTCCTTCTTCAGCGCCTCATACTCGGCGGCGGTCTGCTCGCGCACGATGCTGCTGAAGTTGTCGTCGCCGTCGGTGACGGCGAGGATGACGCGGCGGTGGTTGCCCGGCGCGTTGTCGCCGAGGTACTTCGCCGCAAAGCTCACCGTGTCGTAGAAGGCCGTCGGCGTCGAGGCGGTGGCGGCCGGAATCTTGAGTATCGTCGCCGCCGCCGTCTCCGACGGCGCGAGCGGCTGGACGAGCGCGGGCTTGTCGGCGATGGTGACGACGGCCGCGCGGTCAACCGGCTTCATCACCAGCCGCAGGAAGCGCGCGGCCGCCTCCTGCTGCCGCGCGAAGAAGTCTTTGGCCGTCACGCTCGAAGAGATGTCGAAGAGGATGACGATGTCGAGCGGCACCTCCTCGGCGGTGCCGACGGCCTGAAGCACCTGCGCGCGCCCCTCCTCCTCAAGCAGAAAATCCTCCTTCGTCAAACCCTGCACGGCGTTGCCGGTCGCGTCCGTGACGGCGACGGGCACGACCACGAGGTTCGAGGTCACCTTCACCACGTCCGACTCGTCCAGTGTCTCCTCGACGGGCTTCGGCTTGGGCGTCGGTTTAGGCGTCGGCGTCGGAACCGGGGGGGGCGGCGGTGGCGGCGCGTCGTCCTGTGTGACGGGCACGTTGACGATGGCCGGCGTCGGCGTCGGCGTCGCGCGCTGCGGGAGTCGCGGGACGACGACGGGCGTCGGCCGCGGCTTCGCGTTCGTGTTCGTCTTGCGGGTCTGCGCGCCGGCCGCCACGATGACGGTGAGCGCGGCGGCGGCCAGCGCCAACCCCAACAGAAATCTTCTGGCCGTGTCGGGTAAGCGAAGCACTGTGTGACTCCTCCCCTAAAAAGTAGACAGTAGCCAGTAGCCAGTAGAAAGCTTTGGCCTGTGCGCCGTCCGCCGGGGGCAGTCAACGCCCGCCGGCTAAGCCTACTGTCTACTGCCTACCGTCTACTGCCTACTGACTGCTTCTCGCTAGTTGCCGCCGCCGGGGTTATCCGAGCTGGGCCGGGTCATGTTCGGGCCGCCCTGTATGATACCGCGGTTGACGAGCACCTTAACCTCGACGCGGCGGTTCTGCTCGCGCCCCCCGCGCGTCGTGTTGTCGGCCACGGGCTGCGCCTCGCCGTAGCCGTACGGCGTGACGATGCGGCGCAGAGGGATGTTGTGATTCTCGACGAGGTAACGGATGACGGTGTCGGCGCGGCGCTGGCTGAGCTTGCGGTTGGCCTCCGTCGAGCCGTCGGCGCTGGCGAACCCGGAGACCTCAAGCACGTAACCCTTCGCCTGCAAAGCCTGCTGCGCGATCTGGTCGAGCTTCGCCTTGCTGTCGGCCGAGAGGACGGCGCTCCCGACGCGGAAGAGGATGCTCGTATTGTTCTGCACTTGGTAGTCGTCGAGCGCCGAGATGCGCTCGTTGGTCGCGTTCACGCCGTTGACGGCCATGTCGGCCGTCTCCTGCGCGGCCTTGGCACCGCCGCGCGCGGCGTTCGAGACCGCGGCCAGCTCGTCGAGTTGCCCCGAGAGGCGCTGCGCGTTCTGCTCGACCTGCCCGATGCGCCCCTCGGCCGCGCCGACGCGGTTCTCGACCGGCGTCACGTTGGCCTCGACCGTGCGCGCCGTGCGGAGGTCGCCCTCCTTGAAGCGAATCCTCTCGGCGACGAGGTTGGTGCCGTCGCCGCGCCCTTCGACTTCGATGTTGAGGCCGCGCAGGATGGCGGTCACGCCGAAGTTGCTGCCGCCGCGCAGGAAGCCGCCCGTGGTCTTGATGCTGGTGGCGTTCGTCAGCGTGACGGTGGTCGAGACGCCGTTGGCGTCCTGGACGACGAAGGAGTCGGGGTCGCGGTGTGTGACGACGCCCTTGAGCTTCATCTTCTGGCCCGAGGCGACGGTGCGCGTGTTGCCGCCGGCCTGCGTGTCCTGCGCGAGCACGGCGGACGAGGCCGCGAGCGCCAGCGCGAAAGTAAGCGCGATCAATCTAACCCTCTTCGAAACGTTGCTCATCTTTATCATTCTCCGTTCGTGCGAAAGTCCGTCGGGAAACTTCGCGCGCCCCGCGGCCGCCGCCCTTCGTGCCTCTTGGCGAACGCCCGCGCCCACTCTGACCCGTCTGGTCAGTGCCCGAAACTCCTGGGCGGCCGGAGCGCCTGGGTGAGTCCCTCCGAGTCTACTGCCTTGCGAGGTTGTACTCCGAATCTCTACTGGATGGAATGGATTCTGAGCGAACCGCGGAACGCAGTCAAGCAGTTTGACTAACCCCGGGGCGAAATTGGTTGCGCCCAGGCAATTTATTATTCAATCGCTACGACTCCGCAACAATTTCAAAGCAATACGCGGCCCCGGACACGATATCGTCCCGGCCTCTCCGTTTCCCTACACAGGCCGCGGGAGGCGCGTGCGCGCCCCTTTTGTTTAACTCACCTGCCTGGAACCTTAAGACCGTCGACCTTTAAATCAAAGCGTGGCGGCACGGCCTTTGCGAAGGTACTAAGAGGATAAATTCAAAGCAACGGAGATGTAATGAACGTGAACGCTCATCATAAAAGCATCAAGGTCTGGCCGCACCTGACGTTAGTCTTTCTCGCCTGCGCCGCGCTCGGCGGGGTCGGCGCCGCGCTCTGGATGAAGCACGAGCCGAAGGCGGAGGCGCTCGCCCGGCCCCGCGCCGCGCGCGTCGAGCGCGTGGACGGCGAGGTGGGTCTGAGCCGCGACCTCGCCTCCGACCAGGACGAGAACAACTGGGTCGAGCTGACACCGAACACGCCGCTCACGGTGGGCGACCGGCTCTACGCGCGTGACGACTCGCGCGCGTCTCTCGCGTTCACGGGTCGCAACTTCGCCACCATCGACCCGGACTCCGCGCTCGACGTGGTGTCGCTCTCCGACCGGCGCACGCAGCTGGCGCTGCGCGAGGGCTCGGCCATCTTCGACCTCGGCGCGCTTCAGCCCGACGAGATGTTCGAGGTCGCCACGCCCTACGGCGCCGTAGACTTTCAGGAGCCGGGGCTCTACCAGGTCGGCTACAACGACGACGGCTCCGCGTTCGTCTCGGTACTGAGCGGGTTGGCGCAGGTCGTGGGCCTCGCGGGGAGCGGACAGGTCAGCAAGGGCGAGATGTTGACGCTCCTCGGCCAGACGGCCGCGCAGGTCGCGCTCTCGCGCCTGAGCCCGGACTACGCGGGCGGGTTACTTAACAACTACTACGACTACCGTTACCCCGACTATTACGACGGGCGTTACGCGGACTACAACGCGTACCTGAACGACCCAGACTACTACGACCCTTATAACCGTTACGCGAGCTATCGCTACGTGCCGGCGTCTGTGCCGGGCGCGTACGACCTCGACTCCTACGGCGACTGGCAGGACTTGGACGGCTACGGCTACGCCTGGAGCCCGCGTGTCGAGCAGGGCTGGGCACCATACCGCGACGGCTACTGGATGACCGACGCCCCGTACGGGCTGACGTGGGTCTCGAACGAGCCCTGGGGCTACGCGCCGTATCACTACGGCCGATGGGTGAGCTCGAACGACCGTTGGTACTGGGTGCCGGATGGCGTGAACACGCAGCCCGCTTACGCGCCGGCGCTCGTGGCCTTCCTGCCGGAGACGGGCGCGAACCAGATCGGCTGGGTGCCGCTCGCGCCGGGCGAGCAGTACGCGCCGGCTTATTATGACTCTAACTGGCAACCGCACTACGTCGGCGAGAGCTACCACGCGCCCGAGCGCGTGCTCAACATGAGCGTGCCGGGCGGCGTGACGGTCGTGTCGGTTGACGACTTCGGCCGCCCCGTCAACCCGCGCTCCATCGCGCGCTTCGACCCGAGGGCTTTCGAGGGGACGCGGCCGGTGCTCGAACCTTTCTCCAACGCCTTGCTGCGGCAGGCTTCACTCGTGCACGCGCACGCCAACGAGCGGCGCGGCTTCGTCCTGCCGCCGGGCCTGGCCAAGAAGCTCGACGCCACGCAGGTCTACGCGAGCGCGCCGCCGCCGAGATACCGGGACGACCTCGCGCGCAGGTTCAAGGTCGAGCAGGTGCCCGACAAGCAGAAGCGTGAGAAGTTGAAGTTCAACGACGAGCGCCAGCAGCCCCTTCAAGTCGCGGCGCCGGCGCGCGGCTTTGAGGAGGCTCGCGGACGCTCGCGCGGGAAGCGTGGCGATGAGAAGGCGCAGGAGCGCGCCGCACGCGGTCGCGAACAGGGTAACTTTGGGCCGCGCCCCGTAAGCCCTGAGAGCCCGCAGGCCGAGAGGGTCGCGGCCCGCGCCGAAGAACGTGCGCGTGGCGAGCGCGATGCTCAGGCGCGACAGCAGGCGCAGGCGGCCCGCGAACAGCAGCGTGCGGCGGCGCAGCAACACTTCGAAGCGCGGCGTCAGGCCGAAGCGAACGCTCAGGCGCAACGTCAGGCCGCGCAGCAGCGCGCGCAGCAGGCCGCCGCGCAGCGTGCGCAGCAGTTGGAGGTGATGCGCTCGCGTCAGGCACAGCAAGAGCAGAGGCGCGCCGAGCGCCCGCAGCATCAACAGCCGCAGCCGCGCGCGGCTATGCAGGCGCCTCCGGGGCAGGCCCGCAAGCAGCAGCAAGCACCCGCAGGCGGCCCGCCTCCCGGTGGCGGCGGCGGCGGCAAGGGACAAGGTCAAGGCGGCGGTGGCGGTAAAGGTAAAGGGAAACACTGAACGACCGTCGTTAAGATAGAGACACGAAGGCGAGGTGCTGTCGGGTCGAAATTTCGACTCGACAGCACCTCGCCTTTTCGTGCCCCGAAGCGGACACTGACCACTGGGCCGGGCCGACACACCGCCCTGAATCCATTTCAACACTCCGGCCGTCCCGTTCATCACAAATTTTTACACGCTCTGCTAACGCGCATCCAAGTACAAGGTCTAAACGTGTGAAGGGATACACATGCCGAGTCTGTCAGCGACATCGAGTCAGAGGAATCAGGCCCGCCCGGCCGTGCGGCGTGGCCCGACCGAGAACTACCCCGCGGCGTTGCGACTGCTGACGCCGACGGCGGACGAGCCGCAGGTCGCGGCGCTCCCTGTGCTGGCGACGCCCGGCGACCTGCGCGAGGCCGTCCAGTATCTGAAGCGGAAGCCGACCGGCGTCTCTCTGGTCGAGGCGCTCGCCGACGCCAAGCGCCGCGTCTTCGAGCCGCGCAAGGTCGCGGCCTACGAAGCCTGGGGCGTCGTCGCGCGCCGCGGCGAGCGTCTGTCCCTGACCCGGCGTGGCCGTGAGTTCGCGCGCACGCTCGAACCCGAAACGCGCGCCTACCGCGCGCTGCTCGACTCGAACCCACTCTACCGCGCGGCGCTCGCGTGGATAGACCGGCAGGGGCTCGAACTCGTCACCTACTCCGACGTGGCCGCGTACCTGAAGGAGGAGTTCGGGCCGCTGCTCGCGTCGGCCGGCCCGAAGGGCGCGGAGGAAGGCATCGTCTGCTTCTTCCACCTCTGCCAGGCCGCCGAGCTGGGCACGCTGACCATCGGCAAGCGCGGCCAGCCGGCGCGCATGCGCGTCGAGCGCGAAGGGCTTGAAGTATACGTCGCGGGCCACGCCGCGGATCACCCCACGCCGCACCCGCGCGAAGAGGCGGACGAGCCGGCGGGTAAAGACGAAGAGTTCGGAGACTCGCAGTCGGGGAGATGTCTCTTCATCTCGTACGGCGGGCAGCCCGCCCACCTCGTCGCGCAGATTCAGACGGTCTTCGAGCTGGCCGGCATCAAGAGCCACACCTCCGAGCGAGCACCGCACGACGGTGCGGCGGTGCTCGTGACGGACGAGGCCGCGGAGGTGATGCGGCGCTGCGACGCGGCGCTCGTGCTACTCTCGAAAGAGGACTGCCGGCCGGTCGAGTCGGGCGCGCGCGTCTTCTCGCAGCGCGTGCTCGTCGAGATCGGCGCCGCCTCCGTGCTCTACGAGCGGCGCGTCCTGCTGCTGGTCGAAGGGCCGGCCGAGCTGCCGGCGGGTCTGGCCTCTTTGCCGCACGTCACGTTCGGCGAGGGGGGCTTAACGTGGGAGGTCGGCATCGAACTGCTGAAAGCCGTCAGGGGATTTGCCAACCGCGCGAACTGAGGTTGAAGCTGTCAACGAGTTGAGGCCGAACGTACCGAACCTGATTACGCGGGGCGCGTTGCTCGTCACATGCTGGGCCGTCTGCGCTGTCATGCCGGGCCGCCCCGCGCATGCCACCCCACAGGCGCCGGCCGCCGCTCCAACTCCTCCGCCGACGGCCGTCCGTCCATCCACACCGACGGAGGTACTCCCACGCGGCCGCGTCGTCGAGACGGTCGCCACGCTCAAAGACCCTGCACAGACCTACGCGCTCTACCTGCCTTCGAGCTACACGCCCGCGCGCCGCTGGCCGACGCTCTACTGCTTCGACCCGGCGGCGCGCGGCCGGCTGCCGGTCAAACTCTACAGCGAGGCGGCCGAGCGCTTCGGCTGGGTCGTCGTCGGGTCGAACGACTCGCGCAACGGCCCGCTCAAGGCTTCGCTGGACGCGGCCGGGGCGATGATCGACGACGTGCAGGCGCGACTCTCCGTCGACGGCAGGAGGATCTACACGGCCGGGTTCTCGGGCGGAGCGCGACAAGCGATTTTGCTTGACCAGCTCTGCCGACACTGCCTCGCGGGGGTCATCGCCTCGGGCGCGGGCTACCCGCCCAACTTCAAGCCGGAAGCTCCCGTCACCTTCGCGCTCTTCGGCGCCGCGGGCGTGGACGATTTCAACTACGCGGAGATGAAGACGCTCGACGCGACGCTCGCGCGGCTCGGCGCGGTGCATCGCTTCGAGAGCTTCGAAGGCGGGCACGCCTGGTTGACTCCCGCGCTCGCCGCGACGGCCGTCGAATGGATGGAGCTACAGGCTTTGAAGGCGGGGCTGCGCCCGAAGGACGAAGCCTTCGCGGCCGGAGTGTGGGAACGCAGGCTCTCGGAAGCGCGGCGGCTCGAAGCAGAGTCGAAGCCGTACGCGGCCTACGGGGTCTACGAGTCTTTGGGCGCAGACTTCCGTGGCCTGCGCGACACGGCGGAGGCGGAGGGCCGTGCCGCCGCTCTCGGCGCGTCGAAGGAGGTGAAGGCCGCGCTCCGAGACGAGGCCGAGCAGTTGAGCCGGCAGCAGCAGCTCGTCGCGCGACTCTTCGAGCTGGCCGAGAGGCGACGCGGTGAGTTTGAGGAGAAAGCTCAGGCGGCCTCGGACTTTCGCGCGCTGGTCGAAGGCTTGCGCGTGAAGTCGAAGGCCGAGGCGGACTCGGGCGAGAGGCGCGTGGCGCGCCGCACACTCAACCAGGTGTCGGCTCACTTCTACGAGGCTGCGGCGACCCTGCGCCAGCAGCGCGCGCGCCCGCCGGAAGTCGTCGCGGCGTTAGAGGTCGCTTCCGAGGTCGCCTCTCAAAGTCCGCAGCTCTTCTACGAGCTGGCCGTCGCGCACGCCCTCAACTCGGACAAGAAGAGGTCACTCGCCGCGCTCCGCAAGGCTTTCGAGCTGGGGTTCAAAGACGCGGCCGCGCTTGAGCAGGAGCCCGCGCTCGAAGTGCTGCGCGGCGAAGCCGAGTACAAGCGGCTCGTCGAAGGAGCCCGGGCGGGGCCTTAGCTCGGTTGAATGAATTAACAGGGACGGACAGGATTCACGGGATAAGGGATTAAAGATTTGGATCTGAGATTTGAAGTCCGAAGCTCCTATCCTATGAATCCTGTCCATCCCTGTTTGAATTTTGGTTGATGCAAAGGTGGGCTATTTTTTCACTGACTTGAGTCCCGCGAGGATGTCTCGAACCTGTCTGGCGTCCCCGGCGTCCGGGGCGAGGCGGAGGTACTCTTCCAGTTCGGCGGCGGCGCGTGTGTCGTCGCCGCGGTCGAAGTAGAGCGCGCCGAGGTAGCGGTGCGCGAGCGCCGTCGTGGGGCCGCCGAGTTTGACGGCCTCGCGTAGTTCGGCCTCGGCCTCCGCGCCGCGACCCAGGCGGATCAGCGCGTGCCCGCGGTGGACGCGCGCCGCGGCGCTCTTCCCGTCGAGGGCGACGGCCCGCGCGAGCTGCTCCTCCGCCTCCTTGTACTTCTTCTGGCGGGAGAGGAGTATGCCGTAGTTGATGCGCAGCACGGGCTGGTCGGGCGCGAGCTTGACGGCGGCGGCGAACGAGTCGGCCGCGTCATTCAACTGGCCGAGCCCCGTGTACTGCGCGCCCAGCTCGTTCAGGGCGAGCGGGAACTGCGGGTGTATCTCAACCGCGGCCTTCAACTCTTTGACCGCCCCCTTGTGGTCGCCCGCCGCGGACGCCGCCAGTGCCTTCTCGTAACGCGCGCGCGCCTCCGCGGGCACGGCCTCCGGCGCGGCACTGACGACGCCCGCGCGCGGCGGGTCGGAGGCCGTGCGCTTCTCTTCGAGACGAATCTGCACGGTGTAGATTTGCGGCTCACCCCGGCGCGTCCCGTCGAACACGTCCACCGTCTCGTTCGCCGTCTCGAACTCGCGCCCGCCCTCGACCGTCACCGTGTAGGTTCCGGCCGTCAGCCGCCGAAAGGTGAAGGCGCCGTTGTCGTCCGTGAGCGTCGAGTTATTGCCGCCGCCCACGCCCGACAGACGCACGCGCAGGCGCCGGTCGAGCTTGCGCCCCGACGGCAGGTAGAGCCGCCCCTGTATCACGTGCCGCCCGCCCGTCCCTAACTCGCCGGGGTCGGGCAGCCCGTCATCCGTCTGCGCCCGGGTCGCGACCGCGCAGAGCACTAATGCGACGAGCGCCGCGAGCCACGGACGGTCGAAAAATTTGCCGCCCATCTCTTCCCCCTCACTCACTCGTAAAAGCCGACGGCTTAAGAAAAAGTAGGGGAGCCACCCGCGTGGGGCTCCCCCTGCCAAAGACTTTCGTGAGGCGAAAGTCAGAAGATGAACTTGGCCGCGAGCTGCACGTTGCGCCGCTCAAGGTTGCCGCTCGGGAAGACGCCGCGCTGCGCGGTGATGGTGTTCGTGCCGCTGGCGTCGAGGTTGGCGTTGACGATGAACAGGTTCGCGTGGTTCAAGACGTTGAAGGCTTCGAGCCGGAGCTGAAGGCTGTACTTCTCGTTGAACTTGACGCGCTTGTAGAGCCCCATGTCCAGGTTCCAGTAGCCGGGGCCGCGGAAGGCGTTGCGGGCCGTCATCTCGGCCGGGAACGGCCCGACCGCGCCGTTGCCCGCCACCGGGTTGTTGAATATGACGGACGTTGGGAGGTTGATGTAGTCGAACGAGTTCGCTACGCCCGCCGTCGGCGTCGGGTTGCCGGAGCCGCTGAGCTGGAGCGGCCCGCCGGGGATGAAGCGCTGGCACGTGCCCGCCACGCCGTTCGAGCAGTCGAAGACCGTGAACGGGTTGCCGGTGCGCGCGTTGAAGATGCCCGTCAGCGAGAAGCCGCCGAGCAGGTGGCGCGCCAGCTTGCTGTCGAGCTTGTCGAAGTACGGGACTTCGTAAGTGAAGCTCGACGTGAAGCGGTGGCGCGCGTCGAAGTCGGCGTAGCCGTAGTCCAGCGCCGGGTCGAACGGGTCGAGCAGCCCGAGGTTGTAGTTGCCGTTGGCGTCGCTGAAGGTCGAGCTCAGGTTGTCCTTGGCCGACGAGAAGGTGTAGCGCGCGGTGAACGCGAGCCCCCTGTTGCGGAAGTTGTTGCTCTCGACGCCGAAGATCAGCGCGTTGTAGTCCGAGTAGCCGTTGTTGCCGCGCGAGTTGATGTCGGTGTACTGGCCGTTGAGGCGGGAGGAGCTGCCGCCCGTCGGGGTCGTCGCGTTGCTCCCCAGGTAGGCCGGGCCGAAGCCCGCGCGGTTGATGTTCTCAAGCGAGTAGAGGGAGCGCCCCGCCGAGCCGGTGTACTCGACCGAGGCGACCGTGCCCGTCCCCAGCTCGCGCTCGAAGGCCGCGCTCCAGAAGTGTGCGTAGGCGTTGCGGACGTCCTCGCGGACGTGGCGCAGCCCCGAGGACGGGAGGCGGACGGTCGCGCCGCTGCCGGCGAGCGGCCCGAGGTTGCCGGGCGAGACCGGGATGGTCGGGAAGCCGGGGTCGCCGGCGTTGACCGTCACGACCGACTGGCCCGGCGGGTTCTGGATGACGTTGAAGGTCACGTTGCCGAAGTTGCGCTCGTAGGAGACGCCGTAACCGCCGCGCAGGGAGGTGCGGCCGTCGCCCGTCACGTCCCACGCGAAGCCGACGCGCGGCGCGAAGTTGTTCTTGTCCGGCGCCCACAGCCCGCCGACGGGGCTGTTCTCCGCGACCTGCACGCTGCCGTGGCGGATGCGCTCCTGAAGCGTCGAGCCCGCGCCGTAGTAGAAGTTCGAGTCGAGCGACGGGTCGTTGTTGTGCTGCACGCCGTAGTACTCGTAGCGCAGGCCGAGGTTCAGGGTCAGCCCCTGGCGGACGCGCCAGGCGTCGTTGAAGTAGACCGCCCACTCGTCGTAGCGGTTGTAGCGCGTGAAGCTCGGCTCGCTCAAAGGCGTCGTGACGCGGTCGCCGGGGAAGCCCCCCTGCGGGTCAACCGCCACCTGGAACTTGATGAGCTGGCCGGCGACGAGGTTGTTGGCGCCCGAGGCGACGCCCGTCCCCAAGGTCTGCACCGAGTTCTGGAAGGCGCCGAACGAGCGGTTCTGCTGGATGTGGAAGAACGAGCCGCCGAAGCGGAACTGGTGGTTCCCCTTCTGGTAGTTCAAATCCTGGTAGAACTGGAACTGGTTGGTCGGCCCCGCGGCGGGGATGGCGCTGCCCGGGTTGAAGGGCAGGTAGCCGGGGAGCGCGACCAGCACGTTGTTGATGGCCTGCCGCGCGGTGGCGAGGTAGAGCGTCGGGCCGGCCGGGTTCTCGCCGAGCGGCGCGCCGGTGTTGACGCGGTTGAAGGCCAACTTCGACTGCGAGACGAAGTCCTGCGAGAAGGTGTGCGTCGCCGAGATCATCGCGTTCTGGTTGAAGGCGAACGTCCCCGTGTTGAAGCCCTGGTAGGGGCTGTTGGCGTTCGTGCCCTCGAAGAGCGTCGTGTCCTGCAAGGCGTAGCGCCCGTAGACCTGCGTCTTGTCGCTCAGGTTGTAGTCGATGCGCGTCACGGTCTGGAGGTCGTTCTGCGGGAACCCGCCGCCGAGGTCGGTCGGCAGGTTGTAGGCCACCTCCATAAAGGCGGGCGTGTTGGCCGGCACCGCCGTGATGCCCAGCTCGCCGGCCGTGCTCACGCGCCCGGTCGGGGTCGCGGCGAGCGGGAAGTTGTTGAAGAGGGCGCGCGTGTTCGCGGCCGAGAGCGCGATGAGCTGCGGCGTCGGGACGTAGGCCGTCACCGGCCCCTGGCTGCGCACGCGGATCCACTCGGTCGAGTTGAAGAAGAAGAGCTTGTCGCGCAGGATGCGCCCGCCGGCCGAGTAGCCGAACTGGTTGCGCGCGAAGACGCCGCGCGCGAGGTCTTTGGCGTTGTTGTCGTAGCCGTTCGAGGCGAGCCGCGAGATGCGGTTGAAGGCGTAGGCCGTGCCGTGGAAGTCGTTCGAGCCGGCGCGCGTCGCGACGTTGATGACGCCGCCCGAGGCGCGGCCGTACTCGGCCGAGAAGTTGGAGGTGACGACGCGGAACTCCTGCACGGAGTCGAGCGGGATGAGCTGGCCGATGGTGGCCGTGTAGGTGTTGTTGTTGTCGGCGCCGTCGAGGAGGATGTTGGTCGAGGCCGCGCGCTGGCCGTTCAAAGACGCGCCCGCGCCGCGGAAGGTCGAAGTCCCCGACGTGTCGTTCTGCGAGGTCGAGGGGTCGTCGGTCTGCGCGTTGCCCGAGAGCTGGACGAGGTTGTAGGGGTTGCGCGTGATGGTCGGCAGCTCACGAATCTGCTCGCCCGAAACGACGGTCGAGAGTTCCTGGGTCTGCGTGTTGACTTCGACGCCCGAGCCCGCGACCACGTCCACGGTCTCGCCCGCGATCTCGGTCACCGAGAGCGTCGTCTCCACCGAGGCCTTGGCGCCGACCGTGATCTGGACGCGCTGCGTGGACTTGGCGAAGTTCTGCGCCTGCACGGTCACGTCGTAGAGACCGGGCTGGAGGTTCGTGACGGTGTACGCGCCCTCCGCGTCGGAGGTCGCCGTGCGCTCGGCGCCGGTCTCAGCCGACTTGACGGTGACGGCCGCGCCGGGCACGACCGCGCCGTTCGGGTCGCTGACCCGCCCCGTGATCTGACCGGTCTCAAGCTGCGCGAACGCCGTCGCCGAGAACGCGAAGAGCAGCGCGGCCAGAACCACGACTTTGAATTTTATCCTTGCCATATCGACTCCTTAAGCGTTGGGTTCGACGGCGGCGCGTGCGGCCGTGCCACGCCGTGTCGCCAAGCATCCGGGGCACCTCGGCGCCGTGCCGTCAGGCTCAATGGTTCCCGACGCCGACTCGTCCGGGGGAAAGTCCGGCCGCGCGACCACCGGGGCAACGGCCATGCCGCCGCGCACCGCCTCTGCGTAAGTTGTGAACGGTCGTGAGGTTAAGACTTCATCCGCGCGAGCCCGCCCCGCCCGAACTTGGCGTTTATGGATGCTACTTTCTTATTCAATAACATTTATTGAATAGGAGAGCGGTAGACGGGCCCGCGCCTTCCGCGAGGAGTGGCGACCATCGGCGGGATTAAATCCGTGCCTCATGATCTTTATAAAATCCTTGCTAACCTTTTACCCCCTTCTTATACGCGGCGGAGTAGCATTCGCCCCGTTGACAATTTGTCTGCCGAAAGGGGGGCTTATGGAAGCCCGGATGACTTACGACAAACAGAAGTACGCGGAAGACGGGTTCACACACCGCTCGCAAAACTGCTCGTGGGACTGCTGGTCATGGGGGGCGATCCTCGGTATCGGCGGGGGCATCGTCGCCGTCGTCGTCGGGTCGGTGCTCACGGCCGTCGCGTGGTTCGAGAGGGCCGGCTCTTACGCCGGAACCGTCGGGACGATTCTGCTCTTCGCGGTCATCCCGCTCCTCATCGTCGGCGCGCTGAGTCTCGACGTGGAAGAGAGGAAGCGGAAGAGGGAGAGAGAGGCCCGCTGCCATGAGGACAGATGACCGCATCGCCCGGTCCGCCGGCTTGATGACGGTGGCCCTGCTCAAGTGAACGGGAGACGCCGCCATGCTCGACCTCGTTTTCATCGCCTTAACCGTCGCCTTCTTTCTGCTCGCGCTCGCCTACGTGCGCGGGTGCGAGAAGTTGCTCTGAGGCGCGCGGGATGAATCTCGAATCATTGATAGGATTGGCGGCGTCGGCGCTGCTGCTGGTCTATCTCGCTTACGCGCTGCTGCGCCCGGAGAGGTTCTGAGATGACGTTCAACGGCTGGCTGCAAATCCTCCTCTTTCTTGCGGCCGTTTCTGGGTGGACTTCGTGCGCGCGAACCTCTACGTCCTGCTGCCGCTCTGCATGATCTTCGCGCTCGTGCTCGTCTCGCAGGGCGTGGTGCAGAACTTCCGCCCCTACGACACGGCGAAGCTCATCGACCCGCAGGCCGTCAACGAGCAGACCATCGCGCAGGGGCCGGTCGCCTCGCAGGAGGCCGTCAAGCTGCTCGGCACGAACGGCGGCGGCTTCTTCAACGCGAACTCCGCACACCCTTTCGAGAACCCGACACCGTTCTCCAACTTCCTTGAGATGGTCGCCATCTTCGCCATCGGCGCGGCTCGCCGGCGTCACGCACGTCATCTTCGGCCAGACCTCGCGCACGCGCCTCGACATCCTCCTGCGCGGCTCCGTCATTAACCGCTTCCTCGACGAGGTGTGCGACGCGACGGTACAGGTGGTGCCGCCGGAAAGGGCGAACCGTGAAGAGCCGTGAGCCGTGCGCCGTGACAAGATGAAGACGTGTTCTTTCTTGTCACGGTGCACGGCTCACGGCTCTTCACGGTTCACTTACCGCTACGCCCACTCCTTCAGACGGTGAACTGGCCGGCTTCGAGAATCTCCTTGACGTAGGAGAGGAAGCGCTCGGCGTCGGCGCCGTCGATGATGCGGTGGTCGAAGGAGAGCGCGAAGTAGGCCATGTGGCGGACGGCGATGAGGTCTTCGCCCTCCTCGGTCGTGACGACGCGGGCGCGCTTCTCGATGGTGCCGACGCCGAGGATGGCGACCTGCGGCTGGTTGATGATCGGCGTGCCGAAGAGTCCGCCGAAGACGCCCGGGTTGGTGATGGTGAAGGTGCCGCCCGCCACCTCGTCGGGCTTGAGCTGCTTGGCGCGCGCGCGGTCGGCGAGGTCGTTGGCGGCCTTGGCGAGCCCCGCGATGGAGAGGTCGTCGGCGCGCTTGATGACGGGGACGATGAGGCCCCAGTCGAGCGCGACGGCCATGCCGAGGTTGATGTCGCGCTTATAAATAATCTGGTCGCCCGCGACCTGCGAGTTGAAGACGGGGAACTTCCTGATGGCCTGCGTGATGGCCTGGAAGATGAACGGCATGTAGCTGAGCTTCGTCCCGACGCGCTGCTGGAACTCGGCCTTCTTCGCCTCGCGCAAACGATGCACGCGCGTCATGTCGATCTCGTAGACGGTCGCGACGTGCGCCGAGGTGCGCTGCGACATCGTCATGTGCTCGGCGATCTTCTTGCGCATGACGGACATCGACTCGACGCGGTCGCCCTCGCCGGGCAGCGCGGCGGGAGGCGCCGCGGGCTGCGGCGTCTGCTGCGGCGCGCGCGCCTCGGCCTGCGGCTGCACGACCGCGGCCGCCTGCTGCGGCGAGAGCGCCGCGCCCGACTCGATGTAGCTGAGGATGTCGTTCTTCGTGACGCGGCCCGAGGCGCCCGTGCCTTCGAGCCGAGAGATGTCGATGTTGTGCTCGGCGGCGATCTTGCGCACGAGCGGGCTCGAACGCGTGCGGCGCAGCTCCTCGGCCGTCTGCTCGGCGCCCTGACGTTCGTCGGCCTGCGCGGGGGCGCTCGTGCCGCCCGAAGGCTGCGCGAGAGTTGGAGGCGCCGCGGGCGGTGCGGGAGGCGTTGGAGGCGCGGACGGCTGCGGCGCGGCGGCGCGCTGCTGCGGCGCGGGCGGGGGCTTCGGCGGGGGCGGGGCCGACGCGGCGGCCTGGCTCGCGGGCGCGGCCGAGGCGGCGGCGGCCTCCTGCTTCGGAGCCTCTTCCGCAGGAGCTGCGGCGGACGCTTCGCCGGCCTCGCCGATGTAGGCGACGACCTTATTGACCTCGACCGTGTCGCCCTCTTTGAAGAGGACTTGCGTCAGCGTCCCGGCCGCGGGGCTGGGAATCTCCGCGTCCACCTTGTCGGTCGAAATCTCGAAGAGCGGCTCGTCGCGCTCGACCTGCTCGCCGACCTTCTTCAGCCAGCGCGTAATCGTCCCCTCCGCGATGGACTCGCCCATCTGCGGCATCACCACTTCTGTCGCCATAAGTGCTCCTCAAAAAGAAGTCGGGAGTCAGAAGTCAGGAGTCGGAATAAGAGGCGGAGACCGCTTTTAAATTCTGACTCCTGACTTCTGACTCCCTGCTTTCGTTATCCTTCCGCCGTCGTCGGGTCGATCATGCGTTTGATCTCGGAGACGCGGTTGGCGGGGAAGCCGCCGCGCCGTGCGTGCTCCCTGACGGCCGCCTCGTCCGGGGCGATGTAGACGCAATAGACCTTGTCGCCCGTGACGTAGCTCTCGACCCACTGGATCTGCGGCCCCATCTCCTTCAGCACGCCGCAAGACTTCTGCGAGATGGCCTGCAACTCCTCCGGCTTGAGGTCGCCCGCGCCGTCGATTTCGCGTTCGATGAGATACTTCGGCATCTGTCGCTCCTTTGAAAGCCATCAGCTATCGGCTTTTGGTTTGGCTAACAGCTCATAGCCAACAGCCTCTTCAGTACGCCGCAAGCCGACGCGCGGCCTCCAGCACATCTTTCACCTGTGGCAGGTGATACTCTTCGAGCGGCGGCGAGTAGGGCACGGGCGTGTCGGTCGCCGCCACGCGCACGACCGGCGCGTCGAGCCACTCGAACGCCTCGCCCACGATGGTCGCGGCGATCTCACCGCCGATGCCGCCCGTGCGTGAAGCCTCGTGCAGGATCAAGACCTTGCTCGTCTTCTTCGCCGTCCCGAGTATCGCCTCCCTGTCCATCGGCGCCAGCGTCCGCAGGTCTAAGACTTCAACGTCCAAGCCTTCCTGCTCCAACTCCGACGCGGCGTCGAGCGCCGTCAAGACCTGCGCGCCGAAGGTGATGATGGAGAGGTCGCGCCCCTCCCGGCGCACGCGCGCCTTGCCGATCTCGACCGTGTAGTCCTCTGCGGGAAGCTCCTCGCGCAGGCGCGGCAGGCGGTAGAGCTTCTTGTGCTCGAAGAAGAGGACGGGGTCGGGGTCGCGGATGGCCGCCTTAATCAAACCCTTCGCGTCGTAGGCCGTCGAGGGCTCGACCATCTTGAGCCCCGGCGTGTTGAGGAAGAACGACTCGGCGTTCAGAGAGTGGAACGGCCCCGAGTGGACGCCCGCGCCGCAGGGGCCGCGGAAGACGGTCGCCAGCCCCGCGCCCCAGCGGTAGCGGCACTTGGCGGCGTAGTTCGTCAGCATGTCGAAGGCGGGCGAGATGAAGTCGATGAACTGGAACTCGGCGACGGGGCGCATCCCCATCAGGGCCGCGCCGCACGCCGCGCCGACGATGGCCGCCTCCGAAATGGGCGTGTCGATGACGCGCCCCTCGCCGAACTCGTCTAAGAGCCCGTCCGTCACCTTGAACGCGCCGCCGTAGGCGCCCACGTCCTCGCCGATGAGGAAGACCGAAGGGTCGCGCTCCATCTCCTCCCAGATGCCCTGACGAATCGCCTCGACGAACGTCACCACCCCGCCGCGCTCCGGCCGGTTCGACTTGTGCTCTTTCTTTGTTGCCGTTGACATCTACTTTTAATTTTCCAAAACCTTCGGGCGGAAGGCCGGGGGGACGATTGAGTTGTCGAAGACGTTGTAGGCGGCCTTCTCGGGGTCGGGCATCGGCGAGCTTTCGGCCCAGGCCGAGTCCTCTTCGATCTCGCGGCGCACGTCGGCGGTGATCTCGTCGAGCGCACCTTGCGTGGCGACGCCCTTCGCAAGCAGGTGGCGCTGGAAGCGTTCGAGCGGGTCACGCTTCTCCCAGTACTCAAGCTCGCCCGCGGGGATGTAGCGCTGGTCGTCGTGCTCGGCGTGCCCCTTGCGGCGGTAGGTCTTGGCCTCGATGAGCACCGCGCCGCCCCCGCCGCGCGCGTACTCGGCCGCGCGCTTCATCACCTCGTAACAGGCGACCACGTCGTTGCCGTCCACGACGTAGCCGGGGATGCCGTAGCCGGCCGCCTTGTCGGCGAGGTTGGCGACGGCCGTCTGCTTCGACGTGGGCGTGGAGTAGGCGTACCAGTTGTGCTCGGCGACGATGATGAGCGGGAGCTTCTGCACGGCGGCGAAGTTCAAGCCCTCGTGGAAGGCGCCCGTGCTCATGCCGCCGTCGCCGATGTATGCGACCGCGACCGTGTCGAGCTTCCGCATCCGCGCGCCGAGCACGATGCCGGTCATCACCGGAATCATGTCGCCGAGGTGCGAGATGGGGCCGATGAAGCCCTTCGACACGTCGCCGAAGTGAATATTTAAGTCGCGCCCTTCGGAAGGCCCCCACGCCTTCGCCATGTACTGCGCGAAGATGTCGCGCGGCCGGATGCCTTTGACCAAGACCGCGCCGAGGTCTCTGATGAGCGGCGAGATGAAGTCCTGCGGCGCGAGTGCGTAGGCCGTGCCGACCGCGGTCGCCTCCTGCCCGAGCGAGCGGAAGACGCCGCCGACCACCTTCGTCTGCCGGTAGAGGTTGACCAGGCGCTCTTCGACGAGGCGCGTGAGCTGGAGCCAGCGGTACAGCTCAAGCAACTGCTCGTGCGTCAACGTCGTCTCGCCCGTGCAGACGACCTCGCCCTGTTCGTCCAAAGGGTCTGCGACCGAGAGGGCCTCCGCGCGGGGCGGCGGGAGAAAGACGAAAGGCTCGGCCGCGGCGGCGCTCCCGTTCGAGCCCCGCGTCTCTTTCGCCTTACCCTTCGCGCCCTTGCCAGTTTTAGTCGTAGGGGTACTCTTCATAAAGACGTGATTCAAACAGGGATGGACAGGATGAATAGGATAAGCATTTAAGATTTCAATTTTGAAATTTCAAATTCTTAATTCTTTATCCTGCTCAATCCTGTCCATCCCTGTTAAGTCTTCCTGCCGCAATAAAGCGGGTTAGAAATGAATCGTTAATCCGTGGATGCCTTCGGCGGCCTCCATCACGGCCTCGGAGACGGTCGGGTGCGCGTGGATGACGCGGCCCAGCTCTTCGGCCGTCGATTCGAGGTGGAGCGCGACGATGGCCTCGTGGATGATCTCGGTCGCGTGCGGGCCGACGATGTGGACGCCCAGCAGCTCGTCGTACTTCGTCTCGCTGACGACCTTGACGAACCCCTCCTCCTCGCCGAGGATGCGGGCCTTGCCCGACGCCGAAAAGGGGAACTTGGCCGCCTTCACGTCGTAGCCCAGCTCCTTCGCCTTCGCCTCGGTCAGGCCGACGGACGCGACCTCCGGGTCGCAGTAGGTACACGAAGGCACGTGGCGCAGGTTGATGGGCTGCACCTTGTGGCCGGCGATCTGCTCGACGGCAAGGATGCCCTCCTTCGACGCGAGGTGCGCGAGCCACGGCGTCGGAATCACGTCGCCGATGGCGTAGACGTTCGGCTCGCCCGTGCGGCAGAACTCGTCCACCTGGATCGACCCGCGCTCCACTCTGATCTTCGTCCCTTCGAGCCCGAGCCCTTCCAGGTAGGGCATGCGCCCGACGGCGACCAGAAGCATCTCCGCTTCGAGCGTGATCTCTCCGCCCTTCGCGTCCTTGCCGCTGACGCGGACGCCCGCGTCCGTTCTCTCGACCTTTTCGAGCTTCGTCCCCGGCAGGCACTTGATGCCGCGCTTGCGGAACGACTGCTCAAGGGCTTTGGAGACCTCCTCGTCTTCGAGCGGCATGATGCGCGGGAGCAGCTCGACGAGCGTCGTCTCCGCGCCGAAGCGCGAGTAGACGGAGGCGAACTCGGTGCCGACGGCGCCGGAGCCCATGACGATGAGCGAGCGGGGCACCTTCTCCAGTTCGAGGATGTGGTCGGAGTTGACGACGCGCTCGCCGTCGGTCTCGAAGCCGGGGATGGGGCGGACGACCGAGCCGGTCGCGATGATGATGTTCTTCGAGCCGACGGTCTGGGTCTTGCCGTCCTCGCCCGTCACCAAGACCTTGCCGGGCAGGTCGAGCTTGCCCGTCCCCTTGAAGACCGTGATCGTGTTCTTCTTCATCAGGAACTCGATGCCCTTCGAGTTCTTCAACACGACCTTGGCCTTACGCTTCTGCACGTCCTCGAAGGCGAGGCGCACGTCCGAGACCTGCACGCCGAACTCCGCGAGGTCTTTGTGCGCCTTCTCGTAGTAGTGCGCGGACATCAGGAGCTGCTTGGTCGGGATGCAGCCGCGCAGCGTACACGTCCCGCCGAGCCGCTTGTCCTTCTCGACGAGCGCCACCTTCAAGCCCAACTGCGCCCCGCGTATCGCGGCCACGTACCCGCCCGGCCCCGACCCGATCACCGTCACGTCGAACTGTTCCGTAGACAAGTTTGTATCTCCTGGGAAAGCCGCGAACCGTGAACCGTGACAAGATAAAACCGTCTTGCACACGTCACGGTTTACGGTTCACGGTTTACGTAATCTATTTGGAAAATTTTGCAAACGGCATTATAGACGGCCGCGCCCTTTTACTCCAACGGGGCGCCCGCGGGCGCATCGTCAGCGTTCTTTGAACATCGCGTCGTAGTCGGAGGCGAGACGGTCGAGCCCGGCCTTCAGCTCGGGGTCGCTCAGAGAGGCGTCGAGGTACTTCACCTTGAGCTGGTTGACGCGCTGCGTGCCGTCCACCTCGGCTTCGAGCCAGCGCGCCTTCGCCGACGCGTCCAGCGCGAGCGGGCCGCGCCGGAGCGCGTTGATGCGCGCCGCCAGCTCGGACTTGCGCGCGTCGAGGAGCTTCTGCGCCTCGGCCACGCCCTCCTTCGGGTCTGCGGCCTGCTCGACCTTGCCCGCCAGCTCCTCCGTGAAGTCACGGAGCTGCTTGATGACCTCGTCCACCACCCCCGACTCGCTCACGCCCGCGCCGAGGCGGCCGTCCGGACTCTGGGTGTAGGTGTAAGAGCACCCGTCGAGCGACGCGGCGCAGGCGATGAGCAGCAGAAGGGGCGCGACTATTTTATGCATAGATACTCCACAGGAATCGGGGGAAGCGCTATCATGTAGCAAACCGCCGAAACGAAAGTCAAACCCGAAGGAGGCCGCGCCCCGCAGATGAAGCACACCGAAGGATTCCTGAAGCTGGTGGACGAAGCCAGAGCGCGCGTCCGCGAGGTAGGCGTCGAGCAGGCCGTCGAGCGCGTCCGGGAGGGCGCGCGCCTCATCGACGTGCGCGAGGACAACGAATGGCAGCGCGGCCACGCGGCCGGCGCGGAGCACATGGGGCGCGGCATCATCGAGCGCGACATCGAGACGGCCGCGCCCGACCGAGACGCGGAGCTGATCCTCTACTGCGGCGGCGGCTACCGCTCGGCGCTGGCCGCCGACAACCTCCAACGGATGGGCTACACCAACGTCTACTCTCTGGCCGGCGGCTGGAAAGCCTGGCAGGACTCCGGCGCGCCCGTCGAGGGCGAGTCTTAAGAGGAGGCACACATGAAGCAAGAGAGCAGCCGCACCCCTTACGTTTTCTTCCTCGCGCTCGCCGCCTTCGCCCTTTTCGCGGCGCCACAGGCGCGCGCCCAACTCGACTCTCAGCAGGCGTACAACTCGCTGATGCAGCAGCGCATGGAGATGTCGATGCGCGCGGTCTCGGAGGCGCAGCGCCGCCGCTTCGAGGAGGGCAAGTCGGACACGAACTTCCCTTCGGACGGCAACAAGTCCGGCGCAAAGGCGGGCGTCGTGCGCGCCGTCTCGCCCGAGGAGCGCAATGCGCTCGCGCACAATGAGCGCGGCTTAGAGCAGTTCGCGAAGGGCAAGGTCGAGCAGGCGGTCAAAGAGTATAACGAGGCCATCCGCGCCTACCCCGCACTCGCCGCCGCGCACAACAACCTCGGGAGCGCCTACTTCGCCGCCGCGCGCTTCGAGGAGGCGGCGGCCGCCTTCCAACGCGCCGCCGAGCTGGACCCTGAGTACGGGCAAGCCTACTTCAACCTCGCGCTCACACACCTCAAGCTCGGCCGCGAGCGCGAGGCCGACGAGGCTCTACAGGCCGCCGTGCGCGCCTACTACACCGCGGGCGACGCGCACTACAAAGCCGGCAGGTACAAGGAGGCCGAAGAGTCCTACCGCGGCATGCTCCAGATCGACCCCGGCTACGTGCCGGCTCTGCTGCGCCTCGGCCTCGTCTGCAACACCACGCGCCGCTTCGAGGAGGCGACCCAGCACCTCCGCCTCGCCGCCCAGCGCGAGCCCGCCAACCCCTACGCACAGGAGGGGCTCGCCGAAGCCCTCTACGGCCTGAACAAACACGACGAGGCCGCCGCCACCGCCGACCGCGCCCTCCAACTCTCCCCCGACTCCCCCGCCGCACACTTCTACGCCGGCCTCGCCCGCGCGTCTCTCGGGCAACGCGACGCCGCCCTCGCCCACCTCGCCAAACTCAAACAACTGAAAGCCGACAACTACGCCCAACTTCTTTCCGACTTCATCGACAAGAAAGCGCCCGCCAGATAACGGCGCGGACAGGCGAAGCGCGCCGTAAACATTTCTGCCATTTCTCTCCCGTTTCACTGTAGGATGAGGCGGGAGACGGAGGAAGAGCGGCGCGATGGATGCCTCACCTGATCTCTGGACATCCGCAGTCAACTACTGGAACACGCTGCGAGAAGGCACACGCGACAACATCATTGGCGGCCTTCTGGTCGCGGTCGTAGTGGCCCTGTTGGCAATCTTCCACAACGCTCTGCGCGCGGGCTTCAAAAGAATCTTCCGACGCGCCCCGGAACAGCCTCAATCCCCGGCCAGGCACGAAGTAGTCATTAAAGTCGAGACGCCGCAGCCAACTCCCACGTCGCCGCAGCCCCAGCCTTCTCCAGCATCCCTGCCAGAACCGCAGCCGCCAGCGGCATCCCCCGAGATACCGCGCCACCCCATCGACTTCGTCCAGCGGCGTGACAAAGAGAACCGTGACATTCTGAACCTCTTGAGAGACACCCTTGCGCCGCACGACAACCGGCTGGTGACTCTCTGCGGGCCGGGCGGCGTGGGTAAGACGCGCCTCGCCGTCGAGGCGGCGCGCCTGTTGGGCGAAACTTTCGCGCAACACGTCATCTGGGCGAGCGCCGACGGCCGCCCGGATTTCAAACTCTCCACGCTGCTCGACAGCGTCGCCTTGCAACTCGGGAGGCGCGACCTGCTCACGCTCGCGCCCGAAGCGAAGGACGAACAGGTGCGCACGCTCGTCGTCGAAAGCCCGACGTTCGTTGTGCTCGACAATTTCGAGACGATAGCCCCCGACGAGCAGAGACTAATCGTGGCGTGGTTTGCAAGGGCGCAGTGCTCGGCCCTGTTCACCTCGCGGGACAAGGTTGCCGGCACGATTCCCGTCTACGTCCCGACCATGAAGCGCGACGAGGCGGAGGAATTCCTGAATAAGGTAGTTGCGCAGACGCAAGACCCGGAGCTTTTCACGCCCGAGGTGCGCGAGCGCATCTATCAGATCGCGGAGGCCAACCCGTTCGTCATGCAGTGGGTCGTCGGGCAGATAGATTTGGCGCAGGAGCCGGGCGCGGTTCTCGAAGAGTTGCGGCACTGCGAGGGCGACGCCGCCGTACGCATCTTCGGACGCTCTTTCGAGTTGCCGCTGCTGGGCGAAGACGGCCGCGACGCGCTGCTCGCCCTCTCGCTGTTCGCGCCGAGCGCCACGCCGGAGGCGCTCGCGGCGGTGGTAGGGTTCGACGACGCGGGGCGTGTGCGCGAGGCGGTCGGGAACCTCCGCCGGCTGTGGCTGGTCAGGGGCGTGGATGGCAACCGCCGCCTCGCCGTCGAAGGCTTGACGCGCACGCTGGCCGCCGCCCGCCTGTCGAAAGACCCGCGCGCCGACGAGTTCCGCCGCCGCTTCGTCGCCTACTTCCTCCGCTACACCGAAGAGCGCGAAGAACCAACGGCCGAAAACTATGACGCGCTGGAAGGGGAGAAGGATAATCTGCTGGGGGCGTCGGAGGTGGCATTCGCTTCCGGAGATTGGGTGAGCGTCACGCGAATGGCATACGCTCTGGCGGTGGCCACTACAGGAATGCTGGGCGTGCGCGGCTACTGGGGTGAAGCAGTAAAACTCGGCGAGCAGGCGCTTCAGGCGGCACGTTCTTTACAGGATGAGCACGGATTGCAGGTCTCTCGCACAATCTAGCCATGATGTATCAGAACCGCGGAGAGCTTGCTGAAGCGCGCCGCCTCTACGAGGAGAGCCTTGAGACTAGGAAGAGACTCGGCGACCAATACGGCGTCGCCAGCACCCTGCACGAGTTGGGCAATCTCGCGGAGGTTGAAGGTGATAAGGAGGGGGCGGCGCGGTTGTTTCGTGAGTCTCTGAGTATCTTTGAGAGACTCGGCTCGCCATATGCGAAGCTTGCGCGGCGGAGTTTGGCGAGGGTGGAGGGTGAGAGTTCGTGAGGGCGGGCGGGGGTTGTAGGGTGAGGGGGTCGGTTTTCCGCTGGCCGGAAGGAATTAATTGAAGGCTGTGCATGAATCCGCCGCGGAGCGGCGCTTGAATTTAGCCCGGCCTTTCAAGGCCGGGGACGGCGGACGTTAACGAATTGCCGT
>JBJMGP010000039.1:0-40480 GCA_045807865.1 Pyrinomonadaceae bacterium | reverse complement strand
TCCGCATCCCGATGTTCTCGACCAACCCGAAGCTGAAGCGCCTGGAGTTCCGTCCGCCCGACCCCTCGTGCAACCCGTACCTCGCCTTCTCGGCGATGATGATGGCGGGCCTCGACGGCATCCAGAACCGGATTGACCCGGGCGAGCCGCTCGACAAGGACATCTACGACCTCGCGCCCGAAGAGCTGAAGAAGGTGCCGAGCCTCCCCGGCTCGCTCGACGAGTCGCTCAAGGCTTTGGAGAACGACCACGAGTTCCTGCTCAAGGGCGAGGTCTTCACGCCGCAGCTCATCGACCGCTGGATCAGCTACAAGCGCGAGAAGGAGATCAACCCCATGCGGATGCGCCCGCACCCGCTGGAGTACTCGCTCTACTTCGACATCTAAGAGCGAGCACTAAGCAGCAGATAGTAGAAAACCCTTCGACGATGACGGTCTTGGTTGCAAACAACAGAGACCGCACCGCGAAGGGTTTTCTACTGCTCACTGCTCACTGCCTACTGATACTTATAATCCGCCGCGCAGACCTCGACGCGCTGCGGGGTCGCTGAGTTGACGACGAGGACTTTCTTGAGAGTGCGGTGGAGGTGGAAGGAGATGTTGTTGGCGGTGTTGCCGGCGAGCTTGGCGTTGATGACGCCGGTGCCGGCCCACTCGGCCGTGAGCACGCCGACCTGCATGTTCTCGACGTACATGTGACCGCCGTCGAGCTTCCCGTTCCTCTCGTAGACGAGGAAGTAGAGGGACGTGTTCTTGTCCGTGCAGCGGAACTGGTGCGTCTTCGTCTGCGGGGCGGCTGCGCCGTAGGCGAGCGTTGCCAGCACGAGCGCCGCCGCGGCGACCGCCGCGGCGAGTGCGACTCTCTTCATGGGGTTTCTCCTTGCCGGCATCGTCCGCGCCGGCGTCCGGCACTTGCGTTGTAGTGTGGGCGCGGGAGATGGAAGAACTCCCGCAGGCTCTCGTCGGCCGCAACTAGGGTTTGAGTGCGGCCGGCTGGATAACGGCTTTCGAGGCCGCGTAATATAGCACCGCTTTGCCCGTCCCGAAGGAAAAAATCGACTCACTCGTCCGCGAGCTGCCCGACCCGGAGGGCGCGCGCCTGTTCTACGAGCGCGTCAGCGCGCCGCGTGCGCCGCGTGCCCTCGGGCGCGGCGAGGGGCTTCTGGCCGACGTGCTGGCGCTCGCGGCCTGGAGTCCTCTGCTCGGGACGACGCTCGAACAGAACCCGGACTACCTCGGGTGGCTCGCGCGCGAGCGTTCGGACGCGCGGGTGCGTACGACCGAAGAGTTGAGCGAGTCCCTAGCGCGCTTCGCGCTGACACACACGCAGGTCAGCCCGCAGGTGCAGCTCGCGCGCTTCCGCCGCCGCGAGCTGCTGCGCGTCTACCTTCACGACATACGCCACGCGACGACCCTGGTCGAGACGACCGAGGAGCTTTCGAACCTCGCCGACGCCGCGCTCGTCCACGCCCTGAGCCTGGCGAGGCAGGAGCTTGAGAACCTCTACGGCGCGCCGCAGGCCACGGACGCGCGCGGCCGCAAGACGGCGGCCGAGGTGACCATCGTCGCGCTCGGCAAACTCGGCTCGCGCGAGCTGAACTACTCTTCCGACATCGACCTCCTCTTTCTCTACTCCGAAGACGGCGAGACCTCGGGCGCGGGCGAGCGCGGCGCGACGACCAACCGCGAGTTCTTCGTCAAGCTCGCCGAGCGCGTCACGCGCATCGTCGGGAGCCCCGCGGGCGAGGGCGCCGCTTACCGCGTAGACCTGCGCCTGCGCCCGCACGGCCGCGACGGCGCGCTTGCCGTCTCGCTCAAAGAGGCGCTGCGCTACTACCGCGAGCAGGCACACGCGTGGGAGTTGCAGGTGCTCATCCGCGCGCGCGCGGCCGCCGGCTCGCAGGCGCTCTTCGCGCGCTTCGCCGAAGGCGTCCGCGGCCGCGTCTACCGGCAGGAGCAGACGGTGGCGCAGGCGCTCGCCGACGTGCGGCTCGCCAAGCAGAAGATCGACCGCTTCCACGCGGAGGAGTCGCGCGGCTTCAACGTCAAGTTAGGCCGCGGCGCCATCCGCGAGATCGAGTTCATCGCGCAGGCGCTCCAACTCGCGCACGCCGGGCGCGACCCTTGGCTGCAGGCGCCGCACACGCTCATCTCTTTGGGGCGGCTCGCCGACCGCGGCCTCATCGAGGAGCGCGAGCGGGGCGAGCTGTCCGACGCCTACAACTTCCTGCGCACGGTCGAGCACCGCCTACAGATGGAGCAGGGCTTGCAAACGCACACCGTGCCCGAAGACCCGCAGCGCCGCGCCCTGCTCGCGCGCCGCATGCACTTCGCGCCCGAGCACGCCGCGGAAGAGTTCGACGAGGCGCTCCGCCGTCACACCTCGGCCGTGAGCCGCGCCTTCGCGCGCGTCTTCGACGTTGCGGATGAGAGTCGCCGGGAAGGGAACGCGGTTCGTATTAATGCAGATGCAGAAGCGATAGCCCAAACTCACGTGCCGTCACAGCCTGAGACGAACGAGGCGGCGGAGGACTTGAACGTGCGCGCGGCGGCCGCGGCCTTCGCGCAGGGGCTCGCCCGTGGAGGCGACGAGCCGCCCCCGGCCGAAGAGGTCGAGCGCCTTCTGCGCGAGGAGGCGGCGCGTTCGCTGAGCAGCCGGCGCGCGCTGTCGCTCGCGGCGCGCGTCGGCGCGTCGCTCGCGAAGACGACGGGGAATGAAGGCTTCTCGACGACGGCGTTGCGTGGGCTGGTGAGACTGTGCGGCGCGTCGGAGCACTTCGGCGAGGTCTTGACGGCGAGCCCGGCGCTCATCCCCTCGGTCGCGACGCCGGCCGCGCAGGTCTTCGAGCGCGACCAGCGTGCGCTGCTGCGCGCGGCCGTGGACGGCGAGGCGACGTTCCGCGGCGAGCTGGCCGCGCTCCGGCGCGCCTGGACGCACCTCGTCGTCGAGATCGGCGCGCGCGACGCGGCGGGCGCGCTGACCTTGCCAGAGTCGAACGCGCTTCAGACTTCCCTCGCCGCGGCGAGCATCAACGTCGGGCTGCTGGTCGCGCGGCGCGAGCTGGCGCGGCGCTACGGCCGTCTGGCCGCGGGGCCGCGCCTCGCCGCGCTGGGCCTCGGCCGGCTCGCGAGCGGGGGCATGGACTACGGCTCCGACCTCGACCTCGTGCTCGTCTACGACGAAGAGGTGCCGTCGCCGGTTAAAGGTCTGACGTGCGAGCAGGCGTATGCGCGCATGGTCGAGCTGCTCGTCAACGCGCTCTCAAGTCTGACGCGCGACGGCTCGCTCTACCGCGTAGACCTGCGCCTGCGGCCGGACGGGAAGAACGGGCCGCTCGCCTCTTCGTCGCGCGCGTTCGTCGAGTACCTGCGCGGGCGCGCGGGCGTCTGGGAGTGGCTGGCGCACGTGAAGCTGCGCGCGGTGGCGGGCGACCAGGAGTTCGGCCGTCTGGTCGAGTCGCGTGCGCGCGCGGCGGTGCACGAAGGGGCGGCCGGAACCGACCCAGCCCTCCTCGCCGCCGAGACGCGGCGCGTGCGCGAACGGCTTGAGCGGGAGAAGGGGGCGGCGCGCGGCACGGACATCAAGTACGGCGCGGGCGGGATGCTCGACGTGTACTTCACCGCGCGCTACCTGCAACTACGCGACCGGCAGCCGGACGCGGGCGAAGACCGCTCGACGGGCGCGACGCTCGCGCGCCTGCGTGAGGCGGGCTCTCTGTCGGGAGAAGATTATGAGGCGCTGCGCGAAGGGTACGTGCTGCTGCGGAGGCTCGACCACGAGCTGCGCCTGCTCGCGGGGCGCTCGACGCGCCTGCCCGCCGCGCAAGACCACCCCATCCTGCGCGACCTCGCGCGCCGCGCACGCTTCAACTCGCCCGCCGAACTCACGCAAGAGTTGGCGGCGCGCATGTCGGCCGTGCGCGCCGCCTACGAGAGAATCATTTCGAGATAGCGTCAGCTCACTGCTCGCCGGAGTTGTTGTAATCTTCAAGGAGTTTCTGTGCGCGCTCGCCGGGGCTGATGACGCCGAGCTTGCGCTCCCAGTCGTAGCCGCTGAAGACGCCGACGATCTGCGCGCGGTCGTTATAGACGGGGCTGCCGGAGAAGCCGTCGTGGCCGTCGATGCGCGCCGCCCAGTACTGCTTGCCGCGGAAGGTGTAGGGGCCGGAGAACTTGCCGCGCCGGACACTCTTTTCGCCGTTCGGGCGGGCGATGAGCAGGAGCCGCTCGTCCTCGCTGAGGCTCGCCTGGAAGGCGGGCGCGCCCGCCCGCTTCGGCGTGCGACAGACGCGCAGCAGGGCGAGGTCGGCCTCCTCGTCCACGCGCAAGACCGTGGCCTGGCAGCCGTTGACGTACGCCCTCACTTCCAGTTCGTCCTTCGGGCTGAAGCCGAGCTGCGTCTTCTTCGACGCGCTCAGTTGACCCGAGACGACGTGGTAGGCCGTCATCACCAGACGGTCGCCGACGACAAAGCCGGTCGCGTATCCGTTTGCCCCGTAGTCGAGGAAGGAGAGGACGTGCTGGAACGAACTCTGCCTCTTCCGGTCGAATCTCAGGTCGAGCGAGACGGTATTGCCCTCCTGCTTGATGACGGTCGCCAGCGGGTCGTCGGCGGCGGTCGTCGGCGCGAGCGAGGGCGCGAACATCGCGGCGGCCAGCAGTGCCAAAGCGAAGCTGCAGAGCATCCTCTTCATCTTCTGAAACTCCTCCGAGCGCGAGTCTGCTTGTAACAGTTCAACTGGCGAGGATAAGTTTCCGCACGGGGCGGAAGGTTTGCGCTGACGTGGGGGAAGTGGAATCAGATGATACTCGGAATCCTGGATTAATCAAGACCATTTTGCACGGCCGCGCCCAGCCGCTTCAGAACCGGCCGAAGAACCACCCGAAGGCCGCGCTCCCGGCCGCCGGCCACACGGCGAAGAGGGCGAAGCCCGCGCACGCGACCAGCAGGCACGCGAACTTGTAGATGTGGCCGCTGTAGAACGAGCCCAGCACTTGGCACGCCACGACGCCCGACAGCAGCCCGAACAGGTAGAGCAGACCCTTGAGCCAAAGCCCCGCGGCCGCCGCCGCGTCGCGCGTAACGAGCGCGGCGAACGCCGTCCAGCCGAGCATGAGGAGGCCGCTCACGAGCAGGTTCGAGACGACGAACGCGTCCGGGTGCGTGTACAGGTCAACGCGCAGACGCCTCTGCACCCACGCCGCCGACGCATAGACGACGAGCACGACGACCCAGAAGAGCCCGAACCCCTTCAGCAGCCTGAGGCCCACCCCGGCCATCCCCGCCGGCCACAAAGCCAACGCCGCCAACGCCGGCAGCAGCAGGCACAGCGCGAACGCCACGATGACCTGCCACGCCTCCGCGCTCGCGCGGTCAAGCATCCACTTCAAGGTGCTCCACACTGTTGCGCACCAAATTCAAGCATTGCGTGGGGCGCCGGAGGTCTCCTCGAACCAGCAGCGCGTGCAGTAGAGGTGGCGGGCGGCGCGCTCGGCCTGCGTGAAGTCGGCCGAAGCCGGGAGGCGCGCCGCCACCTCGCGCTCCTCTTCGCTCAGCTCGTACCAGGCTTTCAGAGGCCCCTCGGCGCAGCGCGGGCAGCGCCCCTCGCCCTGCGTGCTGGTCGTGTAATCTTCGTCCCTCATGCCGTCCCCTCATGGACAGAGTCCCGCGCGGCGGGGGCTTTCCCAAGCCGCGCGCGGCGGGTTAATATCGCCGCTGTCTTTAACACACACAAGCCCGAAAGAGAAGACCGACCCGTAGCCATGACGAAGAATGCCCGCGCGCCCGTCTCTTTTTCAACCGAACTTTTAAGAGCCGTAAACCGTGAACCGTAGACCGTGACGAGATATAATGGCCCTGCTTTAGTCACGGTTGACGGTTCACGGTTTACGATTCACGGGTCTTATGTTCCAACTCAGGGCGGGATTCAGCGAGCAGGTGGAGTGGCGGACGAGCGCGGAAGCGGCGCGCGAGTTCTTCGGCGACCTCCGGAACTTCGTGGAGCTGATGCCGGGCGTCGAGCGCATCACGGCCGACGCACGGGGCATCGCGCGTTGGCTCATCCGCGCCGACGTGCCGGTGGTCGGCGCCATCCGGCAGGCGTTCGCGGTGCACAAGTCGGTGGACGAGCCGACGCGCATCGAGTGGAGCCCGGTTGCCGGCGAGAGCCAGAACCTTCTGCGCTACACCGCCACCTTCGAGGGACGTGGCGAGACCACGCGCATCCGCATCGAGCAGCGCGTCGAGCTACGTCGGGCCAACGCCCGCGAGCTGCACACGCTGGCCGCCCTCGCCGGTGAAGGCCGCCTCAGCGCCGCCCTCCAGAAGGGCGTCACCGAGATGCTCCACTCCTTCCTCCAACGCGCACGCACACGGCTGGAGAAGTAAGAGCGTAAACCGTAAGCCGTGAACCGTGACCAGAGGAAGAATCCTGTCTTCTCTAGTCACGGTTCACGGCTTACGGTTGACGCTCTTTAAAACCTGAACCCGATGCCGGCCGTGACCTGCAAGTTGTGGCGCAGCTCGGCGGGGAGGTTCAGCGGCGGCGTGTTGATGAAGCCCTGCGGGTTGTCGCGCGAGGGGTAGCGGATCATCGTGTCGCCCACGTCGAAGCGGGTGAGGAGGCGGCTCGTCGGGTAGAACTCGAAGACGCCGCCCACGTCCATCGAGAAGTAGGTCTTGCCCGTGAACCTGAAGTCGGGGAAGAAGAAGGTGTCCCCGCCGAGGAAGGTGACCGACTCGTAGCCCGACACCTCCGCGACGCTGCTGAAGTGGACGATGCCGGGCCGCGCCTTGCCGAAGACGCCGAAGCGCTCGAAGCGCCGGCCGTACTTCACGCCGGCCTGTGCCTGCGAAGGGTAGCCGCCGATGGCCGTGCTGCTGCCGAAGCGGCGGCGCGGGTAGAAGTTGCCCTCGACCTCGAAGGCCAGGTCGTCCGTCGCGTTGAAGCCGAAGCGTAAGCCCCCGCCAGCCTCGGCCAAAGCGTTCTGGTCGGCGAAGCGGGAGTCGTTCGTGGGCGGGCGCAGCACGAGCGAAGAGAACTGTACGCCCAACTCGAAGCGGCGCACGCCCTCGCCCGCCGCCGAAGGCTGCGCCGCGCCCGCGTCGCCCCCGCCGCCGAAGCGGAAGCCGACGCCCGCCGTGAACTGGAAGTTGTGCCTCGTCTGGGAGGACACCTGCGAGATGAGCGGAGCGCCCACAGGCGAGACGAAGGTAAAGCCCTCAGGGTGCTCGCCGTAGCGGATGATGGTGTCGCCCGCGTCGAAGCGGACGAGCGTGCGGCGCATCGGGTAGAACTCAAGGACGCCGCCCACGTCCATCGAGAAGTGCGTCTTGCGCTCGCTCTGGTACTGGACGAAGGTGGCCCCGCCGGCCGTGACCATCGTGGGCGTGAGCGTCTCGCCGAAGCTGATGAAGCCGGGGCGCGCCTTGGCGAAGAGGCCGAAGCGGCGCCAGCGCCGCCCGACCTTCACGCCGGCCTGCATCTGCTGCGACGCGCCGCCGGTCACGAAGTCCGGGCCGGCGTCCGAAGGTGAAAGGTTCCCCTCGGCCTCGACCGCGAAGTAGTCGTTGAAGTTGTAGGTGACGCGGCCGCCGACGCCCACGACGTTCTCCGTGCCGCCCCTGAAGAAGCCCGGCAGGTTAACCGAGAGCGAAGAGTATTGCACGCCGATTTCGAGCTTCGGCACGTCCTGCTCCTGCGCGCGCGCGCTTTGGCCGAAAGCCAGGAGGAAGAGGATGAGTGCGTTAAGAGTGAAGAGGTCGCGGGGTTTCATCGCGAGTGTTTCTCCTTCCGTTCGTGGGCGGCCGCCGGGTCGGCACACGGCGGCCGGCAGGTCGCGCGCGCTCAAGGGGAGTTGAGCGGCGCGCGTCGTGTCAGTGGGCCTTTGTCGGGAGACTGCCGGCTGCTACTTCTGCTGTCTGGGGAAAATCTGTTCGATGCTGTCGGCCGAACCGATGACGACGCGCGTGCGGCGCGTGCGCGCCGGCTGCTGCGTCCGCTCGGCGGACGGCGCGCCGTACTCGGTCTGCGTGTTGCGCTGCCTCAAGCGGCGCGCGGCGGCGTCTGCCTTCTGCGCCAGAGACTTGTCGGCGTCCGAGGCGGGCGGCGGGACGGGCTGCTCGAAGAGGTCGAGCTTATAGTCCGGGTCGTGCAGCACCCAGACGTTCCAGTTGCCGTCCGTGCCGACGACGGGCAGGCTCGACTCCCACTCGTACTTGTCGCCGCTCCATTCGAACGAGACGACGTTGTTGCGCACGGCGCCGACCTTCTGGAACTGGTAGCCCGGCCGCTCGACGAGCGAGAAGACGAAGCGGCCGCGGTCGCCCAGCGAGAACCAGATGACGGCGCCGGCGCAGCCGCCCGTGCTGCGGTAGACGGTCTCGCCGTTGACCTTCAGCCTGTAGTCCGAGACCTTGAGCTGTACGTCCTGCGGCGAGAAGTCGCGCGGCTCTTCGCTGGCGGCCTGCCGCACGCTCGGGTCGTGGAGCGAGACCTGAATCACGTCCACGATCTTCGTCCCCGTCCGCGGGTTCTGGAACACGTCGAGCGCGAAGGTGTCGCCGTCGCGGAGGAACTGCGGCGAGGCGGGGAAGGCCGTGGCGTTGTAGCTCGGGTGCAGGCGGCGGCCGCGGAACGCCGGGCGCGCGCTCAGCTCGCGCAGGTAGTCTTCGCTCAAAGCGCGCACCGTGACCCAGAAGTAGCGCGACTCGGCGGCGCGCTCGACGAGCAGCTCGTAGCCGAAGAAGAGCTCGTTCTTGCGGTCGACGAAGACGCGGTGGAGCAGGTTCGGCTTGTCCTCGGACTCGACGAGGTCGCTCGTCGCCTCGCCGTCCGAGGGCGGCGCCGACTCGGTGCGGATGGCGATGAAGGCGCCGCTCTGCATCGTGACGATGATGCGCGACTTGCCGTCCTGCGTGTCGGCAAGGTTCGCAGGCGTGGGGTCGTCGGCACACATGCGCGCCGGGGCCGCGAGGCAGAGGAGGAGCAGCGCGACGCCGGAGAGCCTACTTCTCATCGGTGCCACCTCGGCTCACGATGCGGAACTTCACCTCGTTCGAGGGCTGGAAGTCGTTCATGTCAACGCGCGTGAAGTAGCCGGCGTGCGCGTCCTGACCCTTCGCGGGCTCCTCGCGTTGAGGAGTCCCGGCGTTCCCGTCTTGTTGTGCGAGTGACTCGCGCGCATCCGTTCGTGTGGACACGCCGCGCGACGAGACGCGTTCCTTCTTCTCGACGTAGACGGTGCGCGTCACCACGCGCTCCTGCACGACGGGCACCTCGACGACCCGCACGGCGGCCGGCTCCGTCACTGTCTGAGCCGCGGCCGGCGCGCCGTGCGGCGTCGTGGCACGCGTGCCGAGCACGTAGAGCGAGCCCAGCAGGAAGAGGGCCGCGCACGCCGCGACGGGGAGCGGCACGCGCACCTGCGCTGTGAGCGCGCGGCGCCAGAGCGGTGCGCGCCGGACGCTCGCGCGGAAGTCCGCGAGCAGGCGACCGCGTGCGCCCGCGTCCTGCGGCGGCGCCTCCCACGCGCGCAGCAGCGCGGTCAGCTCGGCGTCGGCCGAAAAGTCTTTAACGCCACCCGCGCCGGCGTCTGCGCGCGCCGCGCGGCGGAGCCGGAACGGCAGGAGCCGCGTCTGTCTCTTCTCGTCACTCATCTTCCGACCTTCCCTGCGCGGGCGACCCCGCAGTGACTTTTAAAGTAGAACGCGAGGGCGCGCCGCAGACGCCTGCGCGCGCGGTGCAAGCGCGACTTGACCGTGCCCACGTCGGCGCCGACGACCGCGGCCGTCTCGGCGAGCGAAAGCTCCTCGAACTCGACGAGCACGATGACCTCGCGCTGCAAGTCGGGCAGCTCCGCGACGGCCTTGCGCACCTCCTCGGACAACTCCGCGTCGAGCAGTCGGCCGAGCGGGCTCTCGCGCTCCTCGACCTCGGGCTCTTCTTCGAGTTCATCGAAGGGGAACTCGCCGCCGTGCCGCCGCAGGTGCTTGGCCGAGAGGTTCCGCACCGCTGCGTAGAGGTATGTGCGCAGGGCGGCGCGCGAGGGGTCGAAGGCGTCGGGGCGGCGCACGAGCGAGAGGAAGCAGTCGTGCGTCACCTCCTCGGCGAGCGCGGCGGAGCCGAGCATGCGGTAGGCGAAGCGGAAGACCGTGTCGCGGTGTCGCTCGTAGAGCGCGAGGAAGGCCGCCTCGTCGCCGCGGCCGGCTTTGTGCAGGAGCTTTTCGTCCGTCATCCGACGGGGCGCCAACCCCGCGCCCCCTCCTTCAGAACTCGCCTTGCTGAATGTGATTACCACGAAAATCCCAAAGGATACGGGTTGTTCCCGGCCAGGCCGTGAGGGGGGAAAGTTATTCACAGGGATGGACAGGATGAACGGGATAGGGAATTGAACTTTTAAACCTTAAATCCCTTATCCTGCCCATCCTGTCCATCCCTGTGAATTCTTCTTTTGTTACTCCGCTATCACGCTCGGGCGCTCGGTCAACGGGTGCGCCTGCTCGTAGGCGTGTGCGAGGCGGAGGATGGTCGCTTCGCCCCAGTGGCGGCCCATGAGCTGGAAGCCGACGGGCAGGCCCGCGGGCGTGAGCCCGCAGGGGACGCTCACGCCGGGGATGCCCGCGAGGTTCGCCATGCAGGTGTAGATGTCCGAGAGGTACATCGAGAGCGGGTCGTCCGTCTTCTCGCCGAGGCGGAAGGCGGGCGTGGGCGAGGTCGGCGTTAAGACCGCGTCGCACTTCTCGAAGGCGTCGAGGAAGTCGCGCTGGATGAGCGTGCGCACCTGCTGCGCCTTGAGGTAGTAGGCGTCGTAGTAGCCGGAGGAGAGGACGTATGTGCCGAGCATGATGCGCCGCTTGACCTCGGGGCCGAAGCCCTCCTCGCGCGTGCGCTTGTACATCTCGCGCAGGTCTTTCGGGTCTTCCGCGCGGAAGCCGTAGCGCACGCCGTCGTAGCGCGCGAGGTTCGACGAAGCCTCCGCGGTCGCGATGATGTAGTAGACGGCGATGCTGTACTTCGCGTGCGGCAACTCCACGTCCACGATCTCCGCGCCGAGCTCGCGGTAGGCGTTGACGGCCGCCTCGACCCGGAGCCGCACGTCCGCGTCCAGGCCCTCGCCGAGCAGTTCGGAGGGCACGCCGATGCGCGCGCCCTTCAAGTCTCCGACACCCAACTCGCCGACGTAATCGGGCACCTCCACGTCGGCGGTCGTCGCGTCGCGCTCGTCGCGGCCGGCGATGGCCTGTAAGACGAGCGCGGCATCCCTCACCGTCAGGCCGAAGACGCTCACCTGGTCGAGCGAGGAGCCGAAGGCGACCAGCCCGTAGCGCGAGACGCGGCCGTAGGTCGGCTTGACGCCGACGATGCCGCAGAGCGCGGCCGGCTGGCGCACGCTCCCGCCCGTCTCGGAGCCGAGCGCCGCGGGGACGATGCGCGCCGCGACGGCCGCGGCCGACCCGCCCGAAGAGCCGCCCGGCACGCGCGAAGTGTCCCAGGGGTTGCGCACGGGGCCGTAGGCCGAGTTCTCGTTCGAAGAGCCCATCGCGAACTCGTCGCAGTTGGTCTTGCCGACGATGACGGCGCCCGCCGCGTTCAGGCGCTCCGTCACCGTCGCGTCGTAGGGCGGGTGGTAGCCGGCGAGGATCGAAGAGCCGCACGTCGCCTGCATCCCGCGCACGCAGATGTTGTCCTTGACGCCGACGGGGATGCCGCGCAAAGCCCCCCCGGCGCCCGCCCCTTTATCCAACTCCTGCGCGCGGCGCAGCGCGCCCTCGCGGTCGATCTGGAGGAAGGCGTTGAGCGTCTCGTTCAAACGCTCGGCGGCGTCGAGCGAGCGCGCGGCAACGTCGCGGGCGGTCGTCCGACCGCCGGAGAGTTCGGACGTGATGAGTTCGATGGTTCTGTCAGTTGAAGGCATGTTTGATGAGAGCGGCGCGGCAGGACTTTAAAAGTTCTCTTTCTCTTCCGAGCTGGCGATGACCTTCGGCACGCGGAAGTGGCCGTGCGAGGGTTCGGGCGCCTGTTCGAGCGCGGGCCCCTGCCCGAGCGACGGGCGCGTCCGGTCTTCGCGTGCAGCCGCCGTGCGCTCGCCCTCGGGGGTGAGTCCGCCGATGGCCGGCTCGACCGCGCTCGTGTCCAGCTCGTTCAACTGCTCGACGTAAGCGACGATGGACGCGACCTGCGGCGCCAGCGTCCGCAACTCTTCGTCCGTAATCTCAAGGTGCGCGAGGGCGGCGATCTTCTGGATGTCTGCTTCGGTGATAGGCATGGTCTGGTAAATGGTGAATGGTGAATCGTAAATGGTAAGCGATGACGTAGTGGCAGCGCGGCCTTATCTAATCACTATTCACTGCTTCGTCCTGTTCATACAACTACCGGCGGCGAGGAGGAAGCGGCGGCGGAGTTCGTCGTCGTGGATGGCGTGGGCCGCGTCGTCGAGTTCGGCGGCGCGGTCGAGGGCGGCCTCCTCGGCGCCCGCCCGCTCGTACTGTGTGCGGCCGAGCCGCCTGCGCTCCTCGCGCACGGTCTGCGGATCGACGCGGAACTCGACGTAGGTGACGACCGCCTGCCCGAGCAGGGAGTTGAGGCGGAAGACGAGCTGCGGGCTCACCTGTTCGAGCTGCTTGCGCCAGGTCGTGTCCGGCACCGAGACGATCAGCCGCCGGTTGTAGAGGCGGAAGGGCACCGCGCAGCCGCGCAGCGCCTCGCCCGCCACGCGCCGCCACGCGGCGAAGCTCGCGGCCTCCAGGACCTCCTCGCTCTCACCCGCCGCGCGCAGGAGCTTCGGGAGCGACTGAAATAAATCTTCCATTGTCGGCTGTTAGCTGTTGGCCGTTAGCTTTAAGACTGTGGCATTTTACTGCTAGCCTTCTTGCCTTAAGCTAATAGCATTCCGGGGGAGTGTAATGGAAAACGAACATGCGCCACAAGCGGTCGCGCCGCGGCTGGAGGGGATGACGCCGCTCATCCTCGCCTCTTCGAGCCCGCGCCGTTCGGAGATTCTGACGGCCGTCGGCTGGCCCTTCGAGACGCACCCGGCCGGCGTGGACGAGACGCGGCTTGAGGGCGAAGGCCCCGAGGATTTCGTCACCCGCCTCGCCCGCGGGAAGGCCGAGGCGGTCGCGCGGACGCGCCTGTTCGGGCTGGTGCTGGGCGCGGATACGACGGTGCTGGTTGAAGGGGAGATTATGGAAAAGCCGCGCGACGCGGACGACGCGCGGCGGATGCTGCGGGCCTTGAGCGGACGCTGGCACGAAGTCCTGACCGGCGTGGCGCTGGTGAGCGCCGAGACCGGGCGCGCGGCGGTCGGCCTCGAACGCACGCGCGTGCGCTTCGCCGAGACGAGCGACGCGGAGATCGACTGGCACGTCCTGACCGGCGACGTGCTCGACAAGGCCGGCGCCTACGCCATCCAGGGGCGCGCCGCCCTCTTCATCGAAGCCATCGACGGCGACTACTGGAACGTCGTCGGCCTCCCCGTCAGATTGGTTTATGAGTTGGCGCGCGGGTTCGAGAGGGAGGCGTAAACCGTGAACCGTGACAAGAGAAGGCAGGCCGCCTTTCTCCTGTCACGGTTCACGGTTTACGGTTCACGCGCTCACTGATCGCTGAGCATCTTGTTGAGGCGGTCGGAGAGCGCGTCCACGAGGCTGCGCTTGGGGTCGTGGCCGCCGACGACGGGGACGGAGACCGCGCCGTGGCGGTCGAGGATGACGACCGAGGGGAGCTGGTCGGCGCCCGTCTTCTTGAAGAGCGCGCCGTCGGGGTCGCGGAGCACGGCCGCCTTCAGGCCGGCCTTGCTCGCGAAGGCGCGGAGCTGCTCGTCGGTCGCGTAGTTCCTCGCCTGCGGCTTGTCCGAGTCGGTCGTGACCCAGTAGACGCGCACGTCGCGCGCGCCGAACTGCTCGGCCAACTCCTGCACGCCCTGCACCTGCTGCTTCGAGAGCGGCCCGAGCAGGCTGGAGCCGAAGGCGAGGACGACCACGTCGCCGCGCACCATCGCGGACGTGATCTCGCCGCCGTCGGTCGTCTTCAGCTTGAAGTCGAGCGGCGCCTGGGCGCGCGTGACCGGCGTGGCCCAGGAGAGCGCGACGAGCAGCAACGCAAGCGCTAACGTCAGGGCCGGACGCCGTTGGTTGGGTGACATCTTCATCTCCTTCTGCCCCGCGTCTGCAAAGTGTGTGCGGGGAATCATGCCGGACATTGGATGTGCGGTCAAATCGAATGGTTGGATTCAAAACACGGCCGCTTTGTCCGGACGGACACTTCTGCCGCTCAAAAGAGGTTCCGAGTTTATAACGGTTTCGGCCGGCCGTCACTGCCCGCCACCGCGCCAACTTTTCGTGAACTCCCTGCACGCGAACCGCAAAGCCGCGGCGCTAGACTCAAGCCCTCATCAACCATGAGCCATCAAGGAGGAGCTTTATCATGGGAAAGAGTCTGAACGGAAAGAGGGTCGCGATTCTCGTCGCCGAAGGGTTCGAGCAGTCGGAGCTTGAGGGGCCGAAGCAGGCGCTCGACGAGGCGGGCGCCGAGACTTCAATCGTGTCGCCGGCCGGGGAGGGCTGGGTGCAGGGCTGGCAGCACTTCGACCTGGGCGACCTGTACGAGGTGGACGTGCCGCTCGCGGAGGCGGACGCCGCGGAGTTCGACGCGCTCCTGCTGCCGGGCGGCGTTGCCAACCCCGACCAGTTGCGTATGCAGCCGAAGGCGGTCGAGTTCGTCCGCGCCTTCTTCGACGCGGGCAAGCCGGTCGCAGCCATCTGCCACGCGCCGTGGACGCTCATCGAGGCAGGCGTCGTGCAGGGGCGCACGCTGACCTCGTGGCCGTCGGTCAAGACCGACCTCGTCAACGCCGGGGCGAACTGGGTAGACCAGGAGGTCGTCGTCGATAACGGCCTCGTCACCAGCCGCAAGCCCGACGACATCCCCGCCTTCAACGAGAAGATGCTCGAAGAGTTTGCCGAAGGCACGCACCGCGCGCAGAAGGCCGCGGCGCAGTAGCCATTTGCGGGCACACATCGCCGAGAGGCGCTAAACACAGAGACACGGAGACACAGCTTGATGTTATGTGCATCAAGCTGTGTCTCCGTGTCTCTGTGTTAAATAGCTTCCGCTACCAGCAACATTACCACTGCGGACGCACGCCGCCCGGCGGGGGCGCGCCGAACATCTCTTCGTGGAGCCTGACGTAGTCCTCCCACGTGTCCATGTCGCGCGCGATGTAGGGCGAACCGGCGGGGACGCGCAGCACCTCCGGGCGGTGCGCGTCGAAGAGTGCGCGCAAGCCCTTCTCGGGGACTACGCCCGACAACTCCCCGCGCAGTGAGAGGTCTACGAGTATGGGGTGACCGCCGCGCCCCTCCCACTCCGGCAAGACGAGCCGCGCGCCCGTGCGGCGACGAGCCTCGATTAATCTCTTTATCTCCGCGGGCGGCACCGCCGGTTGATCCACGAGCGCGACCAGTACCGCCTCCGCCCCTTCGGACAGCGCCTCGACGCCGCGCGCCACCGAGACGCCCATCTCGCTCCCCTCGACTTCGTTGAAGGCGAAGCTCAAGCCCTCCACGTGCGCGAGCGCTGCGCGCACCTCCGCCCCGCGGTGGCCGACGACCACGACAATTTCTCCGACTCCGGCCGCGCGCAAGGAGGCCACGCAGGCCTCGGCCACGCTCACGCCCCCGAACGGCAGCACAGGCTTGAACGTCCCCATCCGCCGCGAGAGCCCGGCGGCGAGGAGCACGGCAGCGATGTTCTCGTCAGCCGCCATCGGTGAGTGAACGAATTAACAGGGATAGACAGGATAGGCAGGATAAAGATTTAAGATTCGAATCAGACATTTCAAATCTTCAATCCATATCCTGCTCGTCCTGTCCATCCATGTTAATTCTTTCCTGCGATTGATTGCTGCAATTCCTGTAAAGCGCGGAGGACGAAGGGGCGGGCCATCTGCTTGCGGTAGTTCATCAGGTGGTCGGTGTTGTCGAGCGGGCGCGCGCGCAGGTAGCAGGCCTCGGCCGCCGCGTTGATAGTCTCGTCGCCCAGCGGGGAGCCCGCGAGCGCCGCGGCCGCCGCCTCGACTTCGAGCGGCGCGGGTGCGACGCCGCCGAGCACGACGCGCGCCGACCGCACCGGCCCGCCTTCTTCCGCGTCGATGCGCGCGGCGACGCCGAGCACGGGGAAGTCGAAGGCGCCGCGCCGCCGCAGCTTCTTGTAGACGGCGCGCCAGCCCGCGGCGGGCGGCAAGTGTATCTCGGCCAGCAGCTCGTCGGGGCGCTTGTGCAGGTAGTCGATGCCGTCGTCGTTGTAGAAGCCGCGCGCCTCCACCAGACGGTCGCCCACCGTCGAGACGAGCCGCAGGCGCGCGCCGATGGCCACCATCAGAGGCACGAGGTCTGAAGACTGCACGGCCCAGCACTTCGGGCTGCCGGGCGCGACCCAGCACACGTCGCCGTCCTTCTTCAGACAGAAGTTGATGCCCTTACGCCATTCGAAGTTCTGGTCGTAGTAGTTGCAGCGCGTGTCGAGCAGGAGGTTCCCGCCGACCGTCCCCATGTTCCGCAGCGTCGGCGTCGAGATGAGCCGCGCCGCGCGCGCGACCGAGGGGTAGTCGCGGTTGACGACCGGGTGCTCGACGATCTCCGTCAGAGAGACGCCCGCGCCGATCCTCAACCCCTCGCGCCCGTCGCCTTCGACGCGCCGCAGCTCTTGCAGTCGCCCGACCGAGATGACCGTGCGCGGCGTCTGCTGCCGCCGCTTCATGTTCGGGTAGAGGTCGGTCCCGCCCGCCACGAACTGCCCCGACGGCCCCGCCTCGCCCATCACCCTCACCGCCTCGCCCATCGTCTTCGGCACGACGTAGGCGAACTTAGGAAGTCTCATCATAAAGGCTTAACTCAATCCTTCTGCTCTTACGAATGCACGGCCACGCGGGGCATCTCTTTGCCGTCGTCATCTTCAGCAATGCCGAGAGCTGGCGGTTGCCTTCTAGGCAGCCTCGTCTTTGCGGAAGTAAAGTTTTATCAATTTCTCGGCGGGCACTGCGGCGAAGGCGTAGGCTTCGCCGGTGGCATCATTGCTGAATTCGACTTCAAACACTCCGTCCTTCCATTGGTCAACGACCGTCCCGACCTCGCCGCGCCTTAAACCGTGTTCGGGCACGTGTTCCGTTAGAGCCACCACGTCAAGAATCTTGATTTCGTCCATAGCCTTACTTCCTCTTCACGTAGCAACTGACAAGGCGCGGAATGGTCTCGCCCGCATCAATGTGCCATGCCGTGCGAATCGTTACCTGGCCGCGCAAGCCCTGCGCTTCAAAGTCTACCCTATAGCGCGTGCCGTGTTCATCCGTCGTTCCGCGTGTCGCTTCGTGTGTCGAGATGGCGGCGAGAATCATGTCGCGCAGCCGCTCGGCATCCGCAACGGTGAAGCCCATCGCCGCGGCAAAAACGCGCGCCTTGTGCTTGCCTTTGTCATGCTCCGGATTAAGGCTGTAATCACGCAGCCTCGCAACGTCAACGGTGGCTCGCTCGGCGTTGGGTAATCTGATCCCCATCTCTTACCAAATTCACGAATGCACGGCCACGCGGGGCATCTCTTTGCCGTCGCCGCCTTCGGCGGGCGTGGGCACTTTGAGCGGGTCGGGCCAGTTGGGCGCGGGGGTGCGCGTGGGGCCGTAGCGCGCGTCCTTGCCCTGGCGTTTGGCTTTGAGTGCGGCCAGAACTTTTTCGGGCGTGATGGGCACCTCGTCGATGCGGACGCCGATGGCGTCGTAGACGGCGTTGGCGATGGCCGGCATGACGGGGAGGAGCGGGCCTTGCCCGACCTCTTTGGCGCCGAAGGGGCCGTTGGGGTCTGCGTCCTCGACGAGGTATGTAAACACGTCGCACATCTCAAGCGTCGTCGGGCTCTTGTATTCGAGGAGCGAAGGGAACTTGTGGACGACGTTGCGGTTCTCGCGGTAGACCATCTCCTCCATGAGCGCTTCGCCCAGACCCATGTAGATCGAGCCCTCGACCTGACCCATGACGAGCAGCGGGTTGATGCTCTTGCCGATGTCGTGCGCGACCCAGATGCGCGGGACGTTGACATAGCCTGTGTCAACGTCAACTTCGACTTCGGCGACCGCGGCCGAGTAGCTGTAGGCGGGCGAGGGGCCGACGCCCGCGCCTTTAAACTTGCCCGGCGAGCGCGGCGGGACGTAGGAGCCGACCGTGCCGATGGTGCCGTACTTGCTCTCGGCGAGCACGACCGCCTCGGCGAACGTGACGCCCGTCTCCGGGTTCTCCACGTCGAAGACGCGCCGCTCGGCGAAGGAGAGGTTGTCGACCGGCACGGACAGCTTCTCGGCGACGGCCGAGGCCAGAAGCTCGCGCGCGCGCTCGGCGGCCTGGATGGCGGCGTTGCCGGTCATCAAAGTGACGCGGCTCGAATAGCTCCCGAGGTCTACGGGAGTTAAGTCAGTGTCGGCGGTGACGACGCGGATGTCGAAGGGGTCGATGCCGAGGAGTTCGGCGACGACGTAGGCGAGCACTGAGTCCGAGCCCTGCCCGATGTCGGTCGAACCGCACTGGACGCAGACGCCGCCCTGCCGGTCGAGCCTGAGCTGCACGCCCGAGTGCGGCATCGAGTTCCAGTAGATCGGCAGCCCCGCGCCGCAGATGTAAGAGCTGCACGCTAGCCCAAAGCCGCGCCCTTCGGGCAGCTGCTTAAACTTGTTCTTCCAGTCCGACCCTGCGACCACCTTCTCGATGCACGGCCCGAGGCCCATTGAGCCGACGCGCAGGTAGTTCGCCGTGACGGTGTCCGGTTGGACGAGATGCTTGAGGCGCAGCTCGGCCGGGTCGAGGTGCAACTCCTCGGCGACCTTGTCGAGCTGGACTTCCAGGGCGAAGCGTGGCTGCGGCGTGCCGTGCCCGCGCTTCGGGCCGCAGGGCGGTTTGTTGGTGAAGGCGCGCAGGCCGCGGAAGCGGTAGCGCGGCACCTCGTAGGTCACGGTCTGCAAAGCGCCCGTGTAGAAGGTTGAGGCCACGCCGTACGAGCCGTACGCGCCCCCGTCGAGGAACGACTGAAAGTCGAGCGCGGTAATCGAGCCGTCATGCTTCACGCCGATGCGGCTCTTCATCAAGACCGGGTGACGGCCGCGGTGGCAGTAGAAGACCTCCTCGCGCGTCAGCGTAACTTTGACGGGCCGCTTCGTCCGGCGCGAAAGCTCGCAGACGGCGATCTCGTGGTTGAAGGGGTCGGACTTGCCGCCGAAGCCGCCGCCGTTCGGCGTGGCGATGACGCGGATGTGTGCCGCGGGCATCTCCAACGTCCTGGCGAGCGCGCGGTGGACGTAGTGCGGCGTCTGCGTGGAAGACCAGAGCGTGATCTTGCCGTCGGCGTCGTAGTGCGCGACCGCCGCGTGCTGCTCCATCGGGAGGTGCGTGTTGCCCTCGTAGAAGAAGGTGTCTTCACGAATAACGTCCGCCTCGCGGAAGCCCTCGTCCATGTCGCCGAATTCGAGGTGGACGGACTTGTGGACGTTGTTGTAGTCGCCGTAGTCGTGGATGCGCGGCTCGGAAGTTTCGACCGCCTCTTCGATGGTGGCGACCGTCCCGAGCGGCTCGTACTCGACCTCGATGAGGTTCATCGCGTCGAAGGCCGTGTCCTCGTCCACGGCGGCGACGGCGGCGACGGGGTCGCCGATGAAGCGCACCTTCTCGACGCAGAGCGCCGTCTCGTCCTGACTCACGGGCAGGATGCCGTAAGGGATGGGCAGGTCCTTCCCCGTGATGACGGCGTGGACGCCGGGCAGCGCGAGCGCCTTCGAGTAGTCGATTGCCTTGATGAGCGCGTGCGGGACGTGGGAGCGGAGGATTTTGCAGTAGAGCATGCGCGGGAGCGTGATGTCGTCGGCGAACTTCGTCGCCCCGACGCACTTCGAGCGCGCGTCCACCTTGCGGAAGGGACGGCATACGACCTTAAAGTCTTTCTCAGACTTCACGCCGCCTACGCGGACGCGCCCCTTGCCGTTGCCCTCGTGACCGTTATTCGTAGCCATAGACGCTTTCTCTCGGCAGTTCCGCCTCTTCGCCCCTCATGCGGGCGGCGGCCAGCTCGACCGCCTCGTAGATTTTGACGTAGCCGGTGCAGCGGCAGAGGTTGCCGCTGAGGGCCTCTTTGACCTCTTCGCGCGTAGGCCGCGCGTTCTGCGCGAGCAGCTCCTTGGCGACGAGGAGGAAGCCGGGCGTGCAGTAGCCGCACTGCGCGGCGCCGGTGTCGGCGAAGGTCTCTTGCAGGGGGTGCAGGCCGTCCTCGGTCGCCATCCCCTCGACCGTCTCGACGCGGCGGTCTTCGGCGTCGAGGCCGAGCATGAGGCAGGAGAGCACCGAGCGGCCGTCCACGAGCACGGCGCAGGTGCCGCACTCGCCCAGCTCGCAGCCGTGCTTCGTGCCGGTCAGGGCGAGGTCTTCGCGCAGCACTTCGAGGAGCGTCTTGTGTGGCGCGAAGGCGACCTCGGTCTCCTCGCCGTTGAGGGTGAAACGGATGTGCGCTTTCTGTCTGTTAGTCATCTGTCCGGACTCACAAAGCCCCCTCGCGCACAGCCCCGCAAGCGGTTAACGGCGTGCGCGTCGCTTCAGTTTTCTTCACCGGGGACGAGTACGCCGCGGAGGGCTCCTGCTGGCGTGTGTGCGGTGATAGCAGATGATAGCAGCTTTGGGTTTGAGGATTAAGCAGGGAAGACCGTGAACCGTGAACCGTGAATCGTGACAAGTGGAAGACGGTTTTTATCTTGCCACGGTTCACGGTTCACGCCCGCCTTACCTCTTCCCGCTGATGACGGCCTGGAGCTTGGCGGCGCGGGCGGGGTCGAGGCGGCGCAGCGCGTTGTACTCGTCCTGCGCGCCCTTGCGGTTGCCGACGGTGAAGTAGGCCACGCCGAGGTTGTAGCGCGCCTGCGCGAAGTTGGGGCGGACGTTGATGGCCTGCTGGAACGCCTTGACCGCGGCCGGGTCCTGTCCGAGCCGCAGGTAGGCGTTGCCCATCAGGTAGAGGTCGTCGGGGTCGAGCGTGCGCCCCGTCTGGTTGTAGGCGCGCACCGAGGCCGCGTAGGAGGCTTTCGACTCTTCGGCGCGGCCGAGCTTCTCCTGCGCCGTCGCGATGTTGTAGTGGGCCCAGCCCTCGTCGGCCGGCTCGCGCTTGTGCTGGAGGGCCGACTGCCCGGCCTGCAAAGCCTCGGCGTGTTGGCCGAGCTGGTTGAGGACGTAGGCGAGCAGGTTCTGCGTCGCGGGGTCGTTCGGCTTGATGCGGACGGCGGTGCGCGCCTCCGCCAGGGCCTCCTTCGGCCTGTCCTCGCGCACGTGGATGAAGCCGAGGATGTGATGCGGCAAGTAGTTCTCGGGCTCTAAACGCGCGCCCTCGCGCGCCGCGCGCAGGCCGCCGTTCATGTCGCCGGTGATGGCGAGCGCCGCGCCGAGCAGCGTCTGCGCGGCCGCGCTCTGTGGGGCGGCCCGCACGGCACTCTGCGCTGTCTCGACCAGGTTCGGGTAGTGCCCTTGATAGTACTGGAGCACGGCCTGGCCGATCAGCGCGTCGGCGCTGTCGGACTTGAGGGCGAGCGCGCGCGCGAAGGCGTCGTCGGCCTCGCGGTAGCGCAGCATGCGTGTGTAGGCGCTGCCGAGCCCCACGAACGCCTCAGGCTCGGCGGGCTGGAGCCGGAGCGCCGCGGTGAAGGCCGCGACCGCTTCCTCATTATGGTTGAGCGCGAGGTGCGCGTAGCCGAGCCCGTACTGCGTATAGAACTCGTTCGGGTTGGCCGCGCGCAGTGCCGCGAGCCCCTCCTCCGCGCGGTCAAGCGCGACGTAGGCGCTGCCGAGCGCCATCTGCGCGATGCTGTTCTGCGGGGCGAGACGTGTGGCCTGTTCCAGCGGCCCGACGGCCTCCTTCGGCTTGTTCTGCCTCAGGTAGAGGAGGCCGATGGCGGTGTTCGCCTCCGCCGCGACCTGCGGGTCGGAGGTCGCGCGCCGGAGGAATTCGAGCGCCTTGTCGTTCTGCCCGGACTGGAAGTAGGACTGGCCCAGAATATAGTTCCCCTTCGGCCCGAGGTCGCCGAGCGGCACGGCCTGCTCCAGCGCGTCGGCCGCCTCCTTGTAGTGCTGGAGTGTGAAGTGGATGACGCCGATGCTGATGAGCGCCTCGCGCACGCGCGGGTTCGGCTGCGCCGCGACGACGTTCGAGTAGGCGGCGAGCGCGTCGGCCGTCTGCCCGAGGTTCGTGTAGGCGACGCCGAGGCCGTAGTTAGCCTCGACGTGTCGCGCGTCGGCGCGCAGAGCCTTCTGGTAGCTTTCGACCGCGTGCCGCCAGTCCCTCTTGCCCAGATACTCCGCGCCCTTCTGCGCCTGCCTGTCGGCCTCGGAGGTCTTTTGCAAGGGCGCGGCCTGCGCCGAGGTCAAAAGCAGGGCGGCCAGCAGAAGGAGGCCGGCCGCCCTGAGCGTGTTCGTATTTTTCATCGCTTCAATCAGTAGCCGGAGATGAGCCGGATGATGAGCTGGGACTCCGCCTTGCTCCGGGTGTTGGGCGCGAAGTTGAAGTTGTCGTGGCCGTTGATCTTCTGCACCGGCTTGATGTGGAAGGCGCCGTACTCCGAGCCGACGAAGCCGTTGACCTTCGCCTCCTTGATGTTCGAGTCCTCGGCGTCGAAGGTGTCGCGGCCGTCGTTGGCCTTGAAGCTCACGCCGGTCTTCGTGACGAAGAAGGAGCCCTCGCAGTAGTCTGTGAAACCGCCGTTGTGGTCGTGGTAGACGTGGAAGACGGCGGCGCCCCCGCGCTCGATGGCGGCGCGCATGGCCTGCTCGGCCGTCTGGACGTTCTGGCTGTAGTAGAGCGCGACGGTGCCGAGGATGGAGTAGGCCGTCGGCTGCTGCGGGTCGAGCTGCGCGGCCTGCTGCGCGTAACGGATGGCGCCGTTGTAGTCCTGCGTCGAGACGGCCGAGGTGGCACGGTCGATGAGGTCGTCGTAGTCGGGCGCGTTGTTCGCCGCCGCGGTGTTCGAGGCCGGGCCGAAGGGCGACTCGCCGCCATTGTTATTCGAGGCCACGTCGGCCGTGGACTTCTCGGTAATGGCGCCGACGAGCGAGCGGTTGCCGCCCGCGGCCGTGATCTCGTGCGCGATCTCGGGCGTGACCTGGAAGTTGACGCCGCGCTTCTCGACGAACTGCTCGACGCGCGCCGGGCTGATGCCGCCCTGGAGCATCGTCACGATCTCGCTCTTCGAGAGCGGCGGCCCGTCGGGAACGTTCGACGGCGGGCCGGTCGTGTTCGTGCGCGGCGGGGCGGTGGTGTTCGTCGCCGGGGTCGGGCGCGCGGCCGCCACCGCCGGGCGGTAGTTCGAGCGCGCGGCCTCGATGATCTCGGGGCGCGCGCCGACCGACTGCAAGTCCGACTCGTCGGCCGAAGTCATCTCGAAGTCCACGCCGCGCCGCTCGATCTGCGCGACCAGCTCGCGGGTCGAGAGGCCGTTGATCTTGACGGCGTTCACAAGGCCCTGCTTCGTGATGGGCTTCTTCGTCTGCGTCGAAGCCGCCCCCGCGAACAGGAGCGCCGCGCCGGCGACGCAGAGGGCGATGAACGAAACTCTGCTGCTTCTCAGAATCTTCTGCTCTCTCATGGCGAAACCTCTCAGCTCTGCACGCCGCCGTAGGCTTTGACGAGATCGACGATCAGCTCGGCCTCGGCCTTCTTGTTCGTGAGCGGGGCGAAGTTGTAGTTCTTGCTGTCGCTGCCTAATCTGACCTTGATGTGGAAGGCGCCGAGGTTCTTGCCCCCGAGCAGCATCCCGAAGGCGCCGCCGGAGACCTTGTTGGTCTTGATCTCTTTGATGAGACTGTCCGCGGCCTCGAAGGTGTCGCGCCCGTCGTCGGCCTTGAAGGTGACGTTGGCTCTGGTGACGAAGAGCGTCCCCGCGCAGGTCTGGTTGAACGTGCCGTTGAGGTGGTCGTGGAAGACGCGGAACGAGGCCGAGCCGCCCAGCTCAATCGCCTTGCGCATGTTCTTCTCGGCCTCGGCGAGGTTGCTCTGGAGGTAGAGCTGTGTGAAGCCGAGGAGCTGGTAGGCGCGCGGGTGCTGCGGGTTTAACTGGATCGCCTGCTGGAGGAGCTGCGTGGCGCGCGACACGTCCCTCGCGTCATAGGCGGCCGTGGCCTGGTCGGTCAACTCGTCGTAGTCCGGCCCGCGGCGGGAGGGGGCCGGGCTGGGACGTGAACTGCCGGCGGGTGGCCTACGCGCGCCGGCACCCGCCACGGCCGGGGCCGGGTGGTAGTTTGAGCGCGCGGCGGCGATGACCTCGGGGCGCGCGCCGGCCGCGCGCAGCTCGGCCTCCGCGTCCGGGGTCATCTGGAAGGAGACGCCGCGCGACTGTATCTGCTGGATGAGCTCGGTCGTGGAGAGTCCGTTGATGCGGACGGCCTTGACGAGCCCCTCGCGCGTGATGGGTCTCCTGGCCTGCGCCGCCGCGCCCGCGGGGAAGAGAAGCAGCGCCGCCGCGAGCAGCGCGGAGACGACGAACTGTTCTGCTTTGAGCTTAACCGTCAACATCTCGTTCGGGCGATGTCATTCAGTTGAGAACCGCTGCGCTGCCGGAGGCGGTCCTCAACTTACTGGTCGAGCGCGTCGAGCGCGGCCTTGCGCTTGCGGGCGGCATCGGCCGCGGCGTCGTTCGTGCGCGGCGGCTTGGGCTGCGCAGTCTTGGGCGCAGTCGTGCGGCTTGTGCCCTGCGAGCCCGAGCCGGTGCTGGCCGTCGAAGTGCCCGCGTTGGCCGGCGGGTCGAGGGGCGCGAGCGGCGCCTCCTGCGTGCCGCCGGACGTGGCCGGAAGGTCGGCGGTCGTGCCGCCGCTGTCGGCGGGCTTCGTGGTGTTGGCGTCGGCCGCGGCGGTCGGTGCCGGCTGCGGCTGTTCGGTCGTCGGCTGCGGCTCGGGCGCGGCCGGCTTGCCGGCGAGCGACGCCGGCTTGACGGGCGTCTGCCCGCCGTTCCCGCGCAGCATGAAGAAGGCGCCGCCGACGACGAGCAGGCCGATGACGACGACGGCCGCGACGCCCGCGCCCGCGATATAGATCCACTTCTTGCTGCCGGCCTGCGGCCTCACCTGATGCTGCTGGGCATTGAAGCCCGGCGGTGGAGGCTGCGGCCTGAAGGGAGGCTGCTGCGGCGCGCCGGCGGGTGCGGGGCCGATGCGCGTCTCCTTCGCGCCGGCCCCGGCTGCCGCCGCCGCGGGCGGCGCGCTGCCGACGCGCGTCTCCTTCGAGTTGACCGGGCTCGCCGCGGGAGTCCTGTCGATGATCGTCGCGTCCAGGCCGGGGTTCGACCCTTGCACCGTCGGCGCGGAATGAAGGCCGGGCTGCGAAGGCACGGTCGTGCCCTGCGGCGGCGGCGTCGCGCCGGGGTTCGAGGGCGTGGCCGCGCCGGGCTGCTGTTGGACAAACTGCTGCATCGGCGTCGTCGCGAAGGGCGACGGCGGGTAGCTCGAAGGCGGGTTCGAGGTCGGGCGCGTGCCGAAGGCGTTCGGGTCGCCGACGGCGAGCGGCTCGATGCGCCCCGTCGCGGCGAAGCCGGCGTTCAAGAGAAACGCGCGGAACTCGGCCGCGCTCTGGAAGCGCTGCGCCGGGTCTTTATGGATGGACTTCCAGATGGCCTGCTCGACGACCTCGGGGATGGCCGGGTTGAGCTGGCGCGGCGGCACGGGGTACTGCTCGATCTGCGCCTTCATCAGCTCGAATTCGTTCTGGATCTCGAACGGGCAGCGCGCGGTCAGCATCTCGTAGAGCAGCATCCCCAGGGAGTAGATGTCGGAGCGGGCGTCGGTCTCGAAGCCGCGCACCTGCTCGGGCGACATGTACTCGATGGTGCCGATGATGTTCCCCTGGCGGGTCATGCGCGCCGTGCCGAGGATGCGCGCGATGCCGAAGTCGAGCACCTTGAGCGTGCCCTTGTCGGTGAGCATCATGTTCGCCGGCTTGATGTCACGGTGGATGATGCCCTCCGAGTGCGCCTCCTGGATGCCGTCGAGCATCTGGCAGAAGATGGGGATGGCGCTTTCGACGGGGATGGCGCCGCGCTGCTGGATGACGTGGTCGAGCGTGACGCCGCGCACGAACTCCAGCACCATGACGAAGCTGTCGCCCTGCCGCATGAAGTTGTAGAGCGTGGCGATGTTCGGGTGTTGGAGCTTGGCGAGCGTGACGGCCTCACTGCGGAAGCGCTCGACGACCTGGGGCTGGCTGGCCAGCTCCGGCCGGAGGAACTTGATGGCGACCTCGCGCTCAAGCATCATGTCCACGCCGCGGAAGACCTCACCCATGCCGCCCTCGCCGAGCTTCTGCGTGACCTTATAGTTCCCGAATACTTGTCCGATCATATTGCCTCCAGCTCGCGCGTCGCGCGCATGTTGCCGGCCTCGGCGGCCGCCGTGCCCTCGGGCATGATGGCGATGATGCCCACCGTGATGTTGTCGTGCCCGCCGCGCTCCTTCGCCATCGCGATCAGGCGTTCGCCCGCGACGTGGATGTCCTCCGACTCCGAGAGGACGGACGCGATCTCGTCTTCGAGGACGAGGTCGTGGAGCCCGTCCGAGCAGAGCAGGTAGCGGTCGCCCTCGCGCACCGCGAAGGGTTCGAGCACCGCGACCTCGACCTCGGGCACGGTGCCGAGCGCGCGCAGGATGACGTTCTTGTCCTCGTGCGTGCGCGCCTGCTCCTTGGTGATGATCCCGAGCTTCACCATCTCGTTGACGGCCGAGTGGTCTTCCGAGAGCTGGTAGAGCTGCCGGTCGCGCAGCATGTAGAGCCGGCTGTCGCCGACGTGCGCGGCGTAGGCGCGCCCGCCGCAGAGCGCGAGCGCCGTGCAGGTCGTGCCCATGCCGTGCTTCGCCTCGTCGGCCGCCGCCTCCTCGTGTATCTGGCGGTTGGCCTCCTCGACGGCCTGCTTGAGGGCCGCGCCGGGCTCGGCGCGCGTCTCGTAGTAGACGCGGCTCACGATGTCGGCGGCCATCTGGCTCGCGACCTCGCCGGCGGAGTGGCCGCCCATGCCGTCGGCGACGACGACGAGTGTCCCCTTGGCCGCGAGCAGCGCCGGGTCGGCCGGCCGCACCATCCGGCCGGAGTCCTCGTTGATCTCGCGCACGCAGCCCTTGTCGGTCTGGACGGTGGCGTCGATCTCGAAGGCCGACGACGGCGGCACCTCAAGCTGCCGCGTCTCCCCGGCCTCCGCGTCGGACGCCCTCTTTTTACCGAACATGCTTCAGTTCCCCTTGTGTCAAAGTCTGCCGCCCCTTAGAAGGCGCGCCCCACGGCGGCGCGACTCACCTCTTTGTCAGCGTGTACATTAAAGCCTTCTTCTCGCCGATGACGAACTCGACGGGTTCGTCGGCGTAGCCGTCGCGGCGCAGCGTGAGCGAGACGCGCTCGCCGAGCTTGCCGCGCACGGGATAGGGCGTCGTGCCGAGCTTGTCGGCTTTGTCGTAGACATCCGCCTTCCCCTCCGAAGTCCTGATCTCGACGGTGCGCTCCGCGGGGTCGCGGCTCGCCGCCGGCCCCGCGGTCAGCCCGCGCGCCGTGTTCGAGGTGTTGGCCGTCACGGCGGCGCCGCCCCCGAGCGCGTCGTCACCGTAGGCGCTCATGTAGATGAGCGCGCCGCCGGCGAACAGGACGAGCAGGACGAGGGCCGCGGCCCCGCCGAGGGCAAGGGGCAGCCCGAACGGTCTGGCCGACGCCTTCGCCTCGACGTACACGCTCGCCACCTCGCTGACCGAGGGGCTCACCCCCGGCTTCGAGACGGTCGCCGAGAGCTTGCGCGCGTCGGCGAGCAGCTCCCCGGCCGTGTGGTAGCGGTCGGTCGGGTTCTTGCGCAGGCAGCGCGCGATGAGGGCCGCGACCTCGCGCGGCACGCCCGGGTTGAGCTGCGCGGGCGGCGTGTACTGCACGCGCCCGATGCGGTCGCAGAGGTCGCCCACGGTGTCCGCCTCGAAGGGCACGCGCCCCGTGACCATCTCGTAGAGCAGGACGCCCAGGGCCCAGACATCGCCGCTCGCGTCGGCCGTGCCGCCGCGGATCAGCTCGGGCGCGAGGTACTGGAGCGTGCCGATGACGGAGCCGACCTGCGTGAGCTGCTGCTGCGTGTTCTGCTCCTTGGCGATGCCGAAGTCGAGGAGCTTGACCTTGCCCTCGGAGCTGATCTTGATGTTGTTCGACTTGATATCGCGGTGGATGACGCCGTGGCGGTGGACGTAGTCGATGGCCTCGCAGACCTTCTCGAAGACGTGGACGGTCTCGGAGAGCGGGAGCGGCGCGCGGTAGGCCGCGATGCGCTCGGCGATGGTCTGGCCGTCCACGTACTCCATGATGATGCAGGGCTGCCCCCCGACCTCGCAGAAGTCGTAGAGGGTCGCGACGTTCGGGTGCTGGAGGCTGGCCTGGATGCGCGCCTCGTTGAAGAAGCGCTCGACGAAGCCGGCGCCCTGCGTCCCCTGCGTCAGCACCTTGACGGCCGCGACGCGCCCGATCTTCGAGTGCACCGCGCGATAGACCTCGCCCATCCCGCCCACGCCGAGGAAGTCCACGACGCGGTACTCGCCGACCGTCTGGTTGGTGTCGAAAGCTCTGCTCATAGCGGAAGGGAGTCAGAAGTCAGGAGTCAGGGGACAGAAGTCAGGAGTCAGCATAGCAGCTTCGCGGGCGAAACCGGGTCTGACTTCTGTCCCCTGACTTCTGACTCCTGACTTCCCGTCTTACTTCGTCCCCATCAACTCCTTGCCGTAGCGGATCGGCACGGCGAAGGTGACGGCGGTGCGGCCGTCGGAGAGGCCGGCGTAGAAGATGGCGACCACGCGGCCGTGGTCGTCGAAGACGGGGCCGCCCGAGTTGCCCGAGCCGGTCGTGTTGATCTGCAACTGGTACGAGTCGCCGATGACCGAGACGGTCGTCTTCTCGGCGCCCACCGCCGCGCCGCCGCTGCCCTCGTTGTTGCGGTAGATGCGCCCGACGTTGCCGACCGTGACGGTCGGGTCGGGAATCTCGACGATCTGCGTCTCCTTGTTGATGGCGTCCTGCGACTTCACGATGCCGAAGACCGGCTGCGAGATCGCGGGGTAGCCGAGGACGACGGCCGTCTCGCCCGCCTGGATCGTGTCGTAGTTGTCGTTGATCTCGACCGCCGGGACGGTGCCGGGGCTGTCCACCTTAATCAGCGCCACGTCGTGCCGCTTGCTGACCGAAGAGAGCTTCGCCGAGAGCTGCCGGTCGGAGTTCGGGAAGAGTACCTCAAGGTGGTCGTTGCGGCCGTCGTAAGAGATGCCGTCCTGCTTGGTCTGCGACGGAATCCAGTTGGCCGGGGCCTGCGGCACGGCGGCGACCGGCGTCATCTTGCCGTCGGGGCCGGGCGCGACGAGGATGCCGTTGTCGGCCGACTCGGGGAAGTGGTAGGACGAGGCCCACGCGGCCGCGACGTGGCGGTTCGTCAGGATGAAGCCGTCCGAGGAGACCGCGAAGCCCGAGCCGGTGTGGCGCCCGCCGATGCCGACGTTCAGCGAGTTCGAGTTGTAGGTCAGGTACGGCTCAATCGACCCGTCGGCGACCTTGACGTAGAGCGCGGCGGGGCGGCCATTGTAGACCGTGTACTGGTGGTAGACGAGCCCGTTGCCCTGCTGCGAGACGAGCTTCCAGGCCACGTCGATCTTGACGACGGCCTTGCCGTAGTTCTTGACGATGTCGGCGGGCTTGACCGCCGCGGCGGCGGCGCTCTCCGTCGCCTTCGCGTCGTCGGCGGCCTTCGCCTCGTCGAGCCCCTTCTTGAGCGTTGCGATGTCGGAGGCGCTCTTCGAGGTCGTGTAGCGCCAGAGGAGGAAGCCGCCGACGCCGCCGACGCCGACGAGGAGCACCACGACCACCGCGATGATGGCGAGGTAGGTGCGGCTCTGGCTCTTCTTGGCCTGCTGCACGTTCTGCGAGACGATGCGCTCGACCGTCGCCTTGCCGACGCCCTGCTTAGGCGGCTGCTGCTGCGAAGGGGCGCCGGTCGGCGGGAAGGGCGCGCCGGTCGGGGGCGGGCCGCCGGGGACGCGCGTGGCCGGGGCGGTCGGGCCGCCCTGCACGACGCGCGTGGCCTTGGTCGCGCCGGCGGGGCGCGGCTCGATCTCGAAGATGAACTCGGGGCCGCCGGGGCCGAGCTGGACGACGTCGCCCGGGTTGACGCGGACGGTGCCCGTGATGCGCTGCCTGTTCACAAACGTCCCGTTGCGGCTGTTCAGGTCAGAGACGATGAACTGCGAAGGGTCGTTCGGGTCTTGTGTGATCTTGGCGTGCTGACGCCCGACCAGATCGTCGCGGTCGGGGTCGTACTTCACCGTGGACGAGGGATCACGCCCGAGGATCAACTCCTTGACGTGGTTGAGCGGGAACTCTTCCACCTGATTGGCCTTAGAGCCGCTAAGATGCTTGAGAACGATGCGTTCCATTGATGGTCTCCTTCAGGTCTAACTCTGGACGGTCAGACGCCGCGTGCGGTGCGCTGGCGCGGCGGCGGTCTTTCCGGTGTCGATTGATAACGCGTGAAACGGGCGCGAGCGGGCTCAACCTGATGCGGCCGAAAACGAGTCCGCGCCGGGGCGACGCACGAGGCGGCGGTGGCGAGCGATGTCTGCGTACTGCTTCAAGATTTTTACCGCGGGCGGGTAAACGGAATGCTTGAAATTCAAACGGCGTCGGGGATCGCTCGTCCTGCCTCGGTCACGGCGGCAGATTATACAGCAAAGCCGCCCCTCCGCAAGTCCGGGAAAAGGCGTTAACCGTAAACCCCGAGCCCCGAACCGCGACGGGGAAAAGACAGTTCTAATAGACCGCTTCTTCTTGTCATGGTTCCCGGTTCACGGCGCTTGGTCTTTTCGGTCTTTACGGCTCGGCGCCCGGCAGCGTCAGCCTCCCCGTCCCGCCGTTCTTGGGGCGGGCGGGCTGGATGACGATATTGTCGATGAGGCGGGTCTTGCCGACGTGCGCGGCCAGCGCGATGAGGACGGGGCGGCCCTCGGGGAGCCGGTCGTACTTCTCCATCGTCTCGGCGTCCACGACCCCGATGTATTCGAGCCGCGCGAGGGGCTCGGCCTCCACCTGCGCGCGCACGGTTTCGGCCAGCCGCCTGGCGTTGCGCTCGCCTTCGAGGTAGACCTCGCGCGCCTGTGCCAGGCCCCGGTAGAGCACGGCGGCCGCCTTGCGCTGCTCGTCCGAGAGGTACGCGTTGCGGGATGAGAGGGCGAGCCCCGTCTGCTCGCGCACGGTGGGGAGGACGACGACCTCGATGTCGAAGGCGAGGTCGCGCACGAGCCTTTTGACGACGAGCGTCTGCTGCGCGTCCTTCTGGCCGAAGAAGGCGAAGTCGGGGCGGACGGAGTTGAAGAGGACGGTGAGCACCGTGGCGACGCCGCGGAAGTGGCCGGGGCGCGCCACGCCCTCCATCGTCTCGGAGAGCCCCTCGACCGTGACGTAGGTCGCGTAGTTCTTCGGGTAGACCTCCTCGACCGGCGGGGCGAAGATGTAATCGACGTTGTAGTCGGCGAGCTTCGTGGTGTCGCCCGTCAGGTCGCGCGGGTAGCGCGCGAAGTCTTCGGCCGGCCCGAACTGCGTCGGGTTGACGAAGACCGAGACGATGACCACGTCGCACATCCGACGCGCCTCGCGTACGAGCGACAGGTGCCCCTCGTGCAGCGCGCCCATCGTCGGCACGAGGCCGAGGGTCTTGTCCTCCTCGCGCCGTACCTTGCGCGCGACGCTCGCCATCCGCTGCCTGCGGTTGATGATTTCCATGTGTTCGTGAACCGTGAACCGTCAACCGTGAACCGTGACCAGAAAGGACTGCTTTCCTTCTGGTCACGGTTCACGGTTGACGGTTCACGGCATTTTCTTTTCCTCGTCGCCCGCGTCGCGCTTGAGGCCGAGTTCTGTAGCCGCGTCGGCGGGGAGCGGGTAGGAGTGTTCTTCGGAAGGGAAGGCGCCCGAGCGCACGTCGTCGGCGTAAGCCTGGAAGGCTTCGTTCATGGCGTCGCGGAGGTTCGCGTACTGGCGCACGAAGCGCGGGCTCGTCTTGCTGAAGGAGAGGCCGAGCAGGTCGTGCGTCACGAGGATCTGCGCGTCGCAGTCGGCCCCCGCCCCGATGCCGATGGTCGGGACGTGGAGCGCCGCCGTCACCTCGCGCGCGATCTCGCGCGGGACGACTTCGAGGACGACGGCGAAGGCGCCCGCCTCTTCGAGCAGCAGCGCGTCCTCGACGAGAGCGCGCGCGGCGTCGGCCGTCTTCGCCTGTAGACGGTAGCTGCCTATTTTGTTGAGCGACTGCGGCGTTAAGCCCAGGTGCCCCATGACGGGAATCTCCGCGGCGACGAGGCGGCGGACGGTCTCGACGCGGTTGCGACCGCCTTCGAGTTTGACGGCCTCGGCGCCGCCCTCCTTGACGAGCCGGAGCGCGGCGCGCACGGCGTCTTCGGGGCCGGTGTGGTAGGTGCCGTAGGGCATGTCGGCGACGAGCAGCGCGCGCTCGACGCCGCGGCGCACCGCCCGCGTGTGGTGGAGCATGTCGTCGAGCGTGACGGGCACCGTCGAGTCGTAGCCGAGCACGACGTTTCCGAGAGAGTCGCCGACGAGGATGATGTCGGTGCCGGCCTCGTCCACGATGCGCGCGGTCGGGTAGTCGTAGGCCGTCAGGCAGACCAGCTTCTCGCCGCGCTCCTTGCTCTGGCCGACGGCGGGCACGGTCACCTTCTCGGGGCGCTGCTGTTTGAGATAGACCATCGTCTGATTGTTCCCTCTATGCCTTCTGGCGGGTCAGTCCGAGCAGACCGGTGCGAAGAGGAATCGGGTCGTCGGCGGAAGTGTTCGGCGGCGCATGTTGGCGATAGTGTACGCTCGCGCTACTTGAGTCGGCAAATTTGAGAGCGCCAAATTATAGGCAGCGCCGCCCGGAGGGGCAAGGGGAAAGGGACGAAGAGACGGCTGACCGCATCGCCTTCATCCTTTCAGGTCGGCCGCCACAGTCTGACGTACGGGCGTTCGGGGGTCGTGGCGAGCAGGTCGGCGAAGGTCGCGCCGAGCGTCGGGTGTTGCGCATCACCGAGCAACTCGGCGAGCGGGGCGAGGACGAATCGGCGTCGGTGGAGGCGCGGGTGGGGGAGCGTGAGGGCTTTCGTCTCGACGACCTCTCCTCCGTAAAGCAGCAGGTCGAGGTCGAGCGTGCGCGGCGCGAGGGGGCGCGGACGCCTGCGGCCGAGGGAGAGTTCGATGTCGAGCAGGAGTCGGAGCAACTCCCCGGGGGGCGGCAGTCTCCCCCCGAGTTCGGCCACCATGTTGAGGAAGGCCGGTTGCTCTTCGAAGACGCCGGCCGGCTCCGTCTCGTAGACCGACGAGAGCCGAGCGACGGAGAGCCCCGCCCTCGTCATCCCGCACAGGGCCAGCAGGAGATTCCCCGCGCGGTCGCCGAGGTTCGAGCCCATGCCGACGTAGGCCCGCGGCGGGGTCGTCATTTAATGGCGCCCTTCGTATGGCCGCTGGTCGAAGCCTCCGAACCTTTGTTGAAGTCTTCGGACTGGCCGCGCGCGATGCTGAGCGTCTTCCAGTCGGAGGACTTGAGGTGCTTGGCGAGGAAGACGATCTGGCCGGTGTGCTGGCCGTAGTGGGAGAGCTGGCGGTTGATGGCCTCGACGACCGTGTGCGGCTCGCCGCGGATGGTGACGGCGCGGTCGATCTCCTCGGGCCTGAGGGATTCGAGCGCGTCGAAGACCGTGCGCCAGCCGGCCTCCCAGCGCTCTTCAAGCGCCCGGCGGTCTTCGCCCTCGACGACGAATTCGGAGTCGCGGTGGCGGTCGGGCTTCTCGCCGTCGCTCGTCAGGAAGTCCGTCCAGCGCGAGCGCATGTTGCCGGCCATGTGCTTCATGATGAGGGCGATGCTGTTCGACTCCGCGTCGATGGTGCGGAAGAACTCTTCGTCCGAGACCTGCGCGATGGCGCCGTCGGCCAGCTTCTTCTGGCCGCGGAAGACGCGCACCGCGTCCTTCAAATAATGTTCGGCGAGCGAGTCGGGCATATGTATCTCCTGTTCGACTGTTCTGCAAAGAGCGTGCGGCGACGTATTATAACGCCGCGGGTACGGGAAACGTATGGCACAACTCTTTGCACTGATCTGGTTGAAGTGGACGCTGGTGCGTAACTCTCTGCGGTCGCGGAGGGCGGTGGCGGGGCGCGTGGCGGCGGCGCTCGGCGTCCTGGCGGGGCTCGGGCTCTCTCTGGCGGCGGCCGTCGGCGTGGGCGCGGGCGCCTACTTCCTCTCGGCGCACGCGGGGCGCGGCAGCCTGGACGCGCGGCAGTTGGGCGCGGGCTTCGCCGTGCTGCTCTTCATCTTCACGACCATGTTCCTGATGTGGGCGCTGATGCCGCTCGCGCTCGGCGGCGGGAGCCGCTTCGAGCCTTCGAGGATGCTGCTCTACCCGGTCTCGCTCGGGCGCCTCTTCGCCTTCGACTTCCTGAGTGACGTGACGAGCTTCACGTCGGTCTTCGTCGTGCCGTCGCTCGTGGCTCTGTGTGTGGGCGTCGGCGTCGGGCGTGGGAGTCTCGCCGCGGGGCTGCTGGTCGCGTTCGTGTCGGTGGCGTTCGGGCTCTCCTTCTCGAAGCTTCTGTCGGTGGGCGTCGGCGCGCTGATGCGTTCGAGGCGGACGCGCGGCGAGACGGCGCTCGCCGTCGTCGGCGGGCTGCTCGGGCTGACGGGCATCCTGATGGGGCAGTTGATGCCTTTCCTGGAGCGGCACGCGGACTCGCTGGGCGCGACGCGCTGGACGCCGCCGGGCGCGGCGGCCGACGCGCTCGCGCGCGGCCTCTTTGCGGGCGACGCGAACGCGCTCGCCGTCTCGACCCTGACGCTCGGGGCATATGCGTTCGTCTGCGTGCTACTCGCTTACAGGGTCGCGCGCCGCACGGCACTCGGGGTGAGCGGGGCGAAGGCGAAGCGCAGGGAGCCGCAGGCCGCCGCGGCGCCGCCCGCGGGGCACGCGGAAGGTTACGCGGGATGGCATCTGCCGTTCGTGTCGCAGGAGTTCTCGGCGCTCTTCGAGAAGGAGGTGCGGTACGCGTCGAGGAACGCGCAACTGCGCGTCATCGCTCTGATGGCCGTGGTGCTGACGGCCGTGCTGAGGCTGGGGCCGGCGGGCGCGCGCACGGGGCGCATGTGGGGCAGCCTCACGCCGTACGCCGAAGGGGCGGGCGCGGTCTTCAGCGTCATCTACATCTTCATGCTCGTCTCGCCGGTCTCGACGAATCTGTTCGGGTACGACGGGGCGGGGATGCGCGCCCTGGTGCTCTCGCCGGTGAGCCGTCGGACGATGCTGTTGGCGAAGAACGCGGCCGTGGTGCTCATCTCGCTGCTGCTGGTCGGGGTGGGCGTCGGCATCGGAGGGTTCTTCCTCGGCGACCTGACCGGGCGGGTGCTCCTCTTCGCGCTGCTCACGTACGTGACGACGGCCGCGCTCTTCGCGCCCTTCGGCAACTGGCTCTCCTTGCAGTTCCCGAAGCGCGTGCAGTTCGGCAAGCGCATGAACCGCTCGGGCGTGGCAGGGCTGCTGCTGGTCCCGATCTTCTTCGTGCTGCTCGTGCCGCCGGCGGCTTCGGTAGCGGCCGCGCACTTCGCCGCGAGCCTCGCCGTTAAGTATGTTATACTCGCCGCGTTCGCGCTGCTCTCGGTCGGTTTATACGCGCTCGTGCTCCCGCTTCAGGGGCGACAGCTTGAGCGGCGTGAGCTGGAGATCCTCGAAGCCGTCACAGGCCGCGGCGGCAGCGAGGACGAACAGATCATAGGTTGAGTTGTCCTAATCCAGCGACGCCGCCGTGGGCGTCCGGGCGGGCGAGTGAGAGCCCCGCCCTTACACAAATGGCTCGCAGAAAATACCGGAACCAACGCCACGAGCCCTCACCGGTTCGTTCTTTTCAGGACTACCTGACCACGCCCGCCCCGCAGACCTCGCGCTCGGAGTTGATGGCGCTCGTCCGCGGCGGCGAGGACACCTTCCTCGAACTCAAAGTAAAACTCTCGAACCCGGAGCGCATCGCGCAGGGCATCGTCGCGCTCGCCAACACGGGCGGCGGCGTCATCGTCTTCGGCGTCAACGACAACCTGCGCGTCGAGGGCGTGGACGACGCCGACGCCGTCCGCGACGAACTCGTCCGCATCTGCCGCGAGGACGTGCACCCTGCGCTCTTCCCCTTCATCGACATCATCTCGTTCGACTCGGGCCTGCGCGTCGTCGCTTTAGACATTGAAGGGAAGCGGCGGCCATACCGCACGGGCGACGGGCGCTACTTCCTGCGCGTCGGGGCGGAGAAGCGCGAGGCGACGCGCGAGGAGTTGTCGGAGCTCCTGGACGAGACGCGGCCGCTCTTATGCGAGAACGTCGCCGCGCTCGGCGCTGAAGTTGACGACATAGACGAGGCGCACCTCTGGAGCTTCGTGCGCGAGTTCGAGCCGGACGCGTACTCGACGGGCTCGAAGGCGGGCGCGGCCTACCCGACGGCCGAGGTGCTGGAACGCGACCTGCTGCTGGCCGTGCCGGCCGCCGCCGGGTCCCTCACGGAGCGCACCGCGCCGACCGTGGCGGGGCTCCTGCTCTTCGGGCGCGACGAGAGCGTGGCCGAACTCCTGCCGCGCTCGACCGTCCTGTGCGCGCGCTACGCCGGGGCCGACACGCAGGCGCCCAAGGTCGAGTCGGTCGAGCTGGTGGGGAACCTCCACACGCTCTTCGAGTCGGCCGTGCGTTTTGTCGAGCGCTACTGCGACCTCTGGGAGAGGCGGCCGTCACGGTCGCGCGCCGAAGCGCCGGCAGACCTGCCCGTCGCGCCGCGCGCGAACTACCACCGCGGGGCACTGACGGAAGCCCTGGCGAACGCGCTCGTCCACCGCGACCTCGCGCTCTCGGGCGTGACGACGCGCATCAACGTCTTCGACAACTCGGTCGAGATAACCAACCCGCGGCGCACGGCCGGCTTCGCGCCCGCGGCCCAGCGCGCCATCCGCTACGGCATCCAGCAGAGGCTCAACCCGCAGACGGCCTCCATCTTCCAGAGCCCCGCCTACGGCCTGCGACTGCTGCCCGGCGGTCTGCCCATGCTCCTGCGCGAGTCGCGCCTCTTCTCGGGCCGCAAGTCTGACGTGCATGCCGTCAACGACGAGTTCCGCCTCCGTCTCTACGGGGTTTGAGGCATCATCAATCATCAAGGGTTATCTACTTCGACACGCATGTCGTAAGCGGAGGCGGCGAGATGAGCAACTCGCCGCCTCCGCTTTGTTAAGACCGATGTGTCTGAACTCTTCCCGTCTTCAACTGCCTACTACTTGTCCCCGCCCTTCTCCGACTTCGGCGAGTTGTAGTACTGGCGGGCTTTGACGACGAACTCCTTGTCGTCGTAGGTGCCGTCGCCGTCAACGTCCACCTTGACGATGATCTTGTGGCGCTTGCCGTCGCGGCGCTCGCCGGCGCTGTAGGCGAGGCTGTACTGGTTGCGCATCATGGCGTTGATGCTCGACAGGATGGTCGGTATCTCACCGGGGAAGGTCATGGGGAAGTAGGCGCCGCCCGTCTCGTCGGCCAGCGTCTTCAGAGTGTTCTTCGCCTGGAGGAAGGTCATGCGCCCCGGCGTGGTCGCGCCGCCGAGGCCGTCCTCGGCCGCCATCTGGCCGTCGTACTTCTTCAGGAAGAGCTCGCCCGTCCCGACGATGTAGATGGGCACGCCCGCGTTCTGCGCGATCTTGCGCACCTCGTCGTAGTTGATCTTGCTGAAGGTGTCGATGCCGCTCGAAATGAGGAAGACGGCCTTGCGGCGCCCCTGGATGTCCTTCATCCCGCCGTACTCCTGCCAGCGCTTGTCGGAGTTCTCAAGCACGACCGAGTCGGCCCGCCCACCCGCGAGCGTCAGCTTGAGCGCGTCGAAGAGGTTCGTCTCGCGGAAGGCCGGCTGATTGCGCAGCAGCAGCGTGATGACCTGATTGATGCGCTCCGGGTTGTTGGTGAAGTCGGTCAGGGGCGTCGGCCGCATGTCGTAGGCGATGACCGAGACGTAGTCGTCGGGCGGCTTGATGAACTGCGAGAGGAAGGCGGCCATCGGCCGCAGCACTTCGAGCTGCCCGGCCTCCGTCCCCGACGAGCCGTAGTAGCCGATCTCCTGCCCGAGCTTGCTGTACTCCATCACGACCGCGACGGTGATGGGCGCGTCCGGGGTGGAGAAGTTCGTCACGTCGCGCTGGATGCCGTCCTCGAAGATGGCGAAGTTCTCCTTCTTCAGGCCCATCACGATCTGGCCGTTCTTCTTGCTGTAGACGACGGCCTCGACCTGCACGATGTTGGAGGCCACCTTGACGACCTCCTGCTCCTTGAGCGTGTCGGGCGGGATGGGCTCCTGCGGCTCCTGCGGCTTGGTCGGGTCGTTCGGCTGCTGCTCGTCGGGGCGCGTGTTCTTCTTCTGCGGCGCCTGCGGCGGCGTGCGGCGCGACTGCGCGTAGGCGGGGACGACGACGGCCCCCGCACCGATGAGGAGCGCGAGGGCGCTGGCGGCGGCGCGGCGCGTAAAGCGGGTGTTCATATTCCGTAAAACCTTTCGGATTGTAGGGCCGGGCGAGTCCCCTGTAGGGTTCGCCCGAACTATAAGGCGCGCCCGCGGGCACGGTCAAATAAAACAGATGGTCAAAATAAAACCAGGGCCAGAGCCTTTTGGATGAGCGCGGCGGGCAAATGGTTTCTCAAGCGGCCCGTTGGAGAAGGATTTAACCGCCGGAGACGAGGGGGCACGGCTCTCAGACGAAAAGCCGTGCCCCCTTGTCTCCGGCGGTTAAGTTATGTTCCCGAGTAGCGCCGGCCCGCAGGAGCTACTTGCCGCCGCCGCTCGTCGTCACCGGCTCGACCTCGATGAGCGCGTCGTAGCTGCCGGTGTTGTCTTCGAGCTTGCCCTCGTTGACGCCGAGGAAGAGGCGGCCGTCGCGCGGCGCATAGAACTCGCGGTTGGCGCCGACGGCGATGAACTCGTCGTTGTCGTCGCCGATGACGACGATCAACTCGCCGGTCGGCTCGTTCCGCATCAGCTTCTCCGTGTCCACGACGCGCGGCAGACCCGTCGGCGTCGAGAACCGGCCCTCGCCCAGAGAGACGCGCCCCGTCGCCGTGATGCGCAGGCGCTGTCCCTTCCTGACCATCAACCCCGAGTCGGTCCAGCCGTTGGCCTTGTTGTCGGCCGCCACGCGGACGCGGACGGGGAAGAAGGGCGAGTCGCCGCCGCCGCGCGCGGGCGTGGGCGCGGTCGTCGGGCTGTTGGTCGGCGTGTTGCGGCCGGTGTTGGAAGCCGAGCCCGTGTCGTTGCCGAGGACGGGCGGGCGCTGACCCCCGGAGTTCGAAGTCTGGCGCGGCTCCTCGCGGCGCGGGGTCGGTTGCGGCGCGGGCTGCGGGCGCGGGTTATCGACCGGAGGATTGTAGGTGCTCGTGTCGGCGACCGAAGAGTTGTCCGGGCCGTCGGCCGAGTCGAACTCGATGGACTCCACGTCCTCCATGTTGAGCGTCATCCGGCTGCGGCGGTTGCCGCCGCGCGCCGAGCCGATGAGGACGGTGAACTGCTGGTCGCGGAAGGCGACGATCTGGCCGCGGATGACCTGGCCGTCCTTCATGCGGATGGTGTCGGCGACCGCCGCGGCGCCGAGCGCGAAGACGAGGGCCAGGGCGGCGAGGGGCCGTGCGAGTCTGAGAACTTTCATAATTCCTCCCGGGATTGCGGCGGGCTCCACCGCGTCGCCACATGTAAACAGAGAGAGATGCGCTTTGGCAAGCGGGAGAGCGGCGGGCTCAGCAGCGATTGATGGCCCGCGTGTGTGAGGGGTTGCCCGTTTGTTTTCGGACGGGGTTTTGCCACGACTTTTATCTCAACCGGGCGCGAAGGGAGAGAAGAATTAAACACGGAGACACGGCTGGAAGACTTATCTCTTCCAGCCGTGTCTCCCTGTCTCTGTGTCTCCGTGTCGAAATTCGCCGGCTCTACGCACCTCCCCTTTCAACCCCTAACGCGGAAGGGGAAGGGTTAGAGGATCACGCGGGCTAAAATATTTGACACCCGGACTGCGCCTCAATATATTTCCGGCGCAACCCCTCGCAGCTGCTTTGTCTCACGCCGGAGGAGGACAGATGGAGATCAAGACTTTCACCTACGAGAAGATGGCCGGCAGCTACTACCTGAAAAAGTTGTTCAGCTCTCAGAGGATGGAAGAGCACATGGCCGAGCTGCTGAAGCAGGGTTGGGAGATTATGACGCCGCCCACGCCCGGGGCGAAGAGGGGGAGTAAGGGCATCGGCCTGCCCGGCGACACGATGGTCGTTGTCTTCAAGAAGGACTGAGCCGGGCGGCGAACTTTTCAAGGAGAGGGGCGGGGGGGGCCGACAGCCCCCCCCCCCC